>NZ_JBEORH010000004.1:0-545980 GCF_040302165.1 Nocardioides sp. NPDC127503
GCCCCCCCGCCCCCGCCCCGGGCCTGCCGGGGCCCCCCCCCCCCCCCCCCCCCCGACCGGGGTGACGTCTCGGCTAGGGGGTCAGGGTGAGGCCGTCGCCGTTGCGGTCGACGGTGACCTGGCCACCGTCGGTCACCTCGCCACCGATGAGCTTCCTGGCGAGGGGGTCGCCGATGGCGGACTGGATGAGGCGGCGGAGGGGGCGGGCGCCGTACGCCGGGTCGTAGCCGGTCTCGGCCAGCCACTCCCGAGCGGCGGGGGTGACGGAGATCGAGATGCGGCGGGCGGCCAGGCGCTTCTCGAGCAGACCCAGCTGGATGTCGACGATCTTGGTGAGGTCGGCGAGCGAGAGGGCGTCGAACATGACGACCTCGTCGAGACGGTTCAGGAACTCGGGCTTGAACGACGCTCGGACCACCGCCATGACCGACTCGTGCTTCTCGTGCTCGTCCATGACCGGGTCGACCAGGAAGTTCGAGCCCAGGTTGGAGGTGAGGATGAGGAGCGTGTTGCGGAAGTCGACCGTACGGCCCTGACCGTCGGTCAGACGACCGTCGTCGAGCACCTGCAGCAGGATGTCGAAGACCTCGGGGTGAGCCTTCTCGACCTCGTCGAGCAGCACCACCGAGTAGGGGCGGCGCCGCACCGCCTCGGTCAGCTGACCACCCTCGTCGTAGCCGACGTAGCCCGGAGGCGCTCCGACCAGCCGGGCGACCGAGTGCTTCTCGGCGTACTCGGACATGTCGATGCGTACGATCGCGCGCTCGTCGTCGAAGAGGAAGTCGGCCAGCGACTTGGCGAGCTCGGTCTTACCGGTGCCGGTCGGGCCCAGGAAGAGGAACGAGCCGGTGGGGCGGTTGGGGTCGGCGATGCCGGCGCGCGAGCGGCGCACCGCGTCGGCGACGGCGGTGACGGCGGATTTCTGCCCGATCAGCCGACGTCCGATGACGGACTCCATCTCGAGCAGCTTGGCCTGCTCGCCCTGGAGCATCTTGCCGGTCGGGATGCCGGTCCAGGCCTCGACGACCTCGGCGATCTGCTGGGCAGCGACCTCCTCACCGACCAGCCGGTCGGTGACGTTGTCCTCGTCCTCGGCCTCGGCAGCCTCGGCGATCTGCCGCTCCAGCTCCGGGATGCGACCGTAGAGGATCTCCGAGGCCTCCCCCAGCGAACCCTCTCGCTGGAGCCGCTCGGCCTCGCTGCGCAGCGCGTCGAGCTGCTTGCGCAGGGCACCTTCGCCCTCGAGAGAGGCCTTCTCCTGCTCCCAGCGCGCCTCCAGCCCGCGCAGCTCCTCCTCCTTGTCGGCGAGCTCCTTGCGCAGCGCCGCGTGACGCTCGAGCGAGGCGTCGTCGGACTCCTTGGAGAGTGCGAACTCCTCCATCTTCAGCCGGTCGACGGCGCGCCGGAGCTGGTCGATCTCCTCGGGAGACGACTCGATCTCCATCCGCAGCCGGGAGGCGGCCTCGTCGATCAGATCGATCGCCTTGTCGGGCAGCTGCCGGCCGGTGATGTAGCGGTCGGACAGGGTCGCGGCGGCCACCAGAGCGGCATCGGTGATGCGGACACCGTGGTGCGCCTCGTACTTCTCCTGGATGCCGCGCAGGATCTGCACCGTGTCCTCCACCGACGGCTCGCCGACGAAGACCTGCTGGAAGCGGCGCTCCAGGGCAGGGTCCTTCTCGATGCGCTCGCGGTACTCATCGAGCGTGGTCGCACCGATCATGTGCAGCTCACCGCGCGCGAGCATCGGCTTGAGCATGTTGCCGGCGTCCATCGCGGAGTCGCCGCCGGCGCCCGCGCCGACGACGGTGTGCAGCTCGTCGATGAAGGTGATGACCTGCCCCTCGGCGGCCTTGATCTCCTCCAGGACGGCCTTGAGCCGCTCCTCGAACTGGCCGCGGTACTGCGCACCGGCGACCATCGCCGCCAGGTCGAGCGACAGGAGGCGACGGCCCTTCAGCGAGTCGGGTACGTCACCGGCGATGATCCGCTGGGCGAGCCCTTCGACGACGGCCGTCTTGCCGACGCCCGGCTCGCCGATGAGGACCGGGTTGTTCTTCGTACGCCGCGAGAGCACCTGGATGACACGGCGGATCTCGGAGTCACGGCCGATGACCGGGTCGAGCTTGCCGCGCTCGGCGGCCTCGGTGAGGTCCTGGGAGTACTTCTCGAGCGCCTCGTAGGAGTCCTCGGCGTCCTGGCTCGTCACCCGGCGGTTGCCGCGGACCGCCTTCAGCGTCTCGCGCAGCCCCTTCTCGGTGAGCCCGGCCTTCTTGAGCACCTTCTGCGCCGACGACTCGACCGTGGCCAGCGAGATCAGCAGGTGCTCGGTGGCGGCGTAGTCGTCCTTCAGGGACGTGGCCAGGGTGATCGCCCCGGCCAGGACACGGGTCAGCCCACCCGAGGCAGCGGGCTGCTGCACCGTGGACCCGCTGGCGCGCGGGAGCCCGGCGAGATCGGCGGCCGCCGCTCGCGACAACTCCTCGGCGTCCACACCGGACTTGGTGACCATCGACGTCGCAGTGCCCTCGTCCTGCTGCAGCAGCGCGGCCAGCAGGTGGATCGGCTCGGTCGTCGTGTTGCCCGCCGTCGTGGCGGCGAGCTGCGCGGCCTCGATCGCCTCGCGAGCCTTGGTGGTGAACTTGTCTGCCGAAAACTGGCTCATCTGTGTCTGCTCTCCTCCTGGGGACGCACCTGAGTCTGCCGCGAGTGCCTGTCACCCGCATCTATCTCAACACAACCAAAGTTGAGTCTGTTCCACTCAACTTTGACATTTATATATTGCGGCGGCGGACCAAACGATCGGGCACACTCCTCACGTGGACTCCCGAGGCGCGCTACGCGACCAGCTCGCCGCGCGGCAGCGCGAGGTCCTCGACGACCTGCTGGCGGGACGTACGCCGCCGGGGTTCGATGTCGCCGGAGCGACCGCGACGACGCGGGTCCTCCACCACAAGCGCTCCTCGGCCGCCGAGCACGCCGCCCCGGAGCTCGACCTGCTCCCCGACTGGCGCGCCCGCTTCCACGCCTGGGCCGCGCAGCATCCACAGCAGGGCTGCGCCCACGATGACGTACGCGACTTCCTGACCACCATCGGCGCCGGCTGGCTCCGCCTGCACGAGGTCTATGACGGCCGGCGGCGGTGGGCGCTCACCCGGATCGGCGGGCGCCGGGTGCTCACCATCGGTCTCGGCTCGCAGATCTGGCACCTCACCCGCCGCACCTGGAAACGGAGCTCTTGATGAACCTCACGGACGCCTTCGGCATCTTCGTCTTCGTCGCCCTCGGCATCTTGATCCTGGTCCAGGTCGCGATCAGTATCACCCGCGGTAGGCGACGCCGAGGAGCCAGGAGGCGCAGCGGCAGCAGCTCGAGCTCGTGTGGCTCCACCTACGACTCCGGCAACGACCACCATTCGTGCAGCAGCTCCTCCTGCGGGTCGAGCTGCGGCGGCGGAGGCGGCGGCGACTAGCCGCCCTCCCCGACCCGATGATCAGAAGAGGTCGAGGGCGGTGACCTTCCACTGGCCGTCGACCTTCGCGGCCTCGACAGCGATCTGGGCGGCGGAGATCGACGACTCCTTGTCGGTCGAACGCTGGGAGGCCTGGTCCAGGAAGACCAGGAGCTCGGCGGAGTCGGCGTCGAGGGACTTGACCGCGGCGACCTGGACCTCGGCGCTGAGCACGAGCTTCTGACCGGGAGCCTTCTCCTGGAGCTGCTTGAAGAGGAGGTCGTACTCCTTGCGGGCGTCGCCGGCGAGGAACTCGTCAGCGGCGGCAGCGGTCGGCGAAGGGTCGGAGAAGTCGTAGGAGAAGACCTGGAGCAGGCCGGTGGTGACGGCCGACTGCACCTCGGTGGTCGCCTCGGCATCGACGACGGCGCGGTTGCCGACGTGGTCGGTCCTGCGTTCCCGGTCGGCCTGCCAGAACGCGCCGAGTCCCAGGATCAGGGCGAGCGCGGCGAGGAACGGGGCCCAACGGCGTACGAGATGGCTCATGACATGTTCACCGCTACCTGCTCGAGGCTCTCCAGGAGCCAGTCGTCGCCGACCTTGACCAGGTCGGCCGCGAACCTGTTGCGCTTGACTGTCGGCTCGGCGTCCTCACCGGAAGCAGAGCCGTCGCGGACCGTGATCTCGACCGCCGCGATCACGGTCGCGCTGTCGTCGTCGAGCTCGGTCACGGCAGCGTCCATCACCGAGCCGGTCGAGATCTTCTCCTGCTCGGCGAGGACCTTGCGGTCCTCCTCGGAGACGCTGGTCAGCTGGTCGTGCAGGGTCCCGGTGGTGACCGCGGCCCATCCCTTCAGCCCCTCGTCCACCTTCCGGTAGTCGAGCGAGTTGAGGGTCTCGATGTGGCTGGTCGCGACGATCAGCACCCGGTCACGCAAGGCGGCCTCGTCGACCATCTCCTGGTCGTGACCGCTCGCGCGCCACCATGTGAGCGCGCCCGCGACCAGTACGCACAGCGCCACCAGCGGCAGGGCCCAGGTGAGCACCCGATCGCGCCTCGACGGCGGGGGCTCGACCACCTCGACCACCGAGGCCTCCGTTCGTCTCTCCGTTGTCGTGCTCATCGCTCCCCCATCAGTCCGGCGAGCGTGGTGGGGACGCTAACCGTCCCCGGCTCGACTGTCTCCGTCTTCGTGGTTTTCGGCTTTGGCACGGCCTCGCAGCCGGCCGCGGTGTTGAACGGCTTGCCCTTGCTCTCGTCGGTGCCGGCGCGCAGGTCGGTGCCCTCGTAGCCGGAGACGCAGGCGGGCGGGTTGAAGAACGACGGCACCAGGCTCAGCCTCGGCCCGTTGGAGGTGTTGATCGCCCAGCCGATGCTGACCGCCTCCGGCACGGTTACGAAGGTCGACTCGAGCGCGGCCGCGTTCGTCCCGAAGAGGGTCGCGGGTGTGACCAGGTTGCTCATCAGGATCCCGAGCGGCTGACCGACCTCCTTGACCAGCAGCGAGATCTCGGTGGCCGTGCCGGGCGCGGCCCCGATCAGGTCGCGCAGGTCCTTGTCGGAATCAGCAAGGGTGGAGGAGAAGAGCGCGAGGTCGTTGCTCCACGCCTTGATGCTGGTCGCCGACTCCTCCTGGGTCGCGAGCACCTGGTCGGAGTTGCGGATCAGGCTCGCCGAGACCAGGAAGTTGCGGTCGGCCTCCTGCTGGAACGAGAGCGAGGTGTCGACCAACTTCCGCAGGTCGGAGCCGGCTCCCTGGGACAGCAGGTAGGACTCGTCGATCGTCGTCACCAGCGCCTCCTCGGGCACCGAGGCGACGAAGTCACGGCCGGTCTCGATGACCTGGGAGGCGTCGTACGGCAACGCCTCCTCCCCCGCACTCAGCCGGTCGCCGGCGGAGAGCCGGGCGGAGCCCACCGCGCCGCCGCGGAGGTCCAGATACTGCTCGCCGATGGCCGACCGGTTGGCGACCTTCACGGTCACGTCCTCGGGGATGGCGGGGGCGTCGCCCTCGATCTCCAGCACCGCGCGTACGCCGTCGGAGCCTGCTTCCAGCGAGGTCACCTCCCCCACGGGCACCCCGCGGTAGGTCACCTCCGAGTTGACGAAGAGGCCGCCGCTCTCGGGCAGCGAGACGTCGACGCGATAGGGCTCGTCGAGCAGGTCGAGGCCGACATAGCGCGCCCCGACATAGCTCGTGCCCACGAGCGCGAGGGCGACGAAGAGGCCGAGCTTGACGCGTACGCCTCCGGTGAGCCGTTGCATCATTCGCTCCCTTCCACGGAGCCGGCATCGCTCGCCGCGCCCTCCGGCGAGGTCTCGGAGGTCGCCGAGCCCGACTCGATCGGTGACTCAGATGGCGATTCGGAGGGATCGGACGGGGACGACGAGGGCGAGGAAGACCCGGACTCCGACGGATCCGAGGAGGACGAGGACGAGCCGGGATCGGAGGGCAGGATCGACTCCCCCGGGATCGACGGCGAGGACGAGCCCGGCACCGGCGACGTGGTCGACGGCAGCAGTCCGGGCGGTGCGTCCGACGACCCGGACTGGGAGCTGACCGAGCCGCCGGACCCGCCAACGACTGCCGGCTGCAGCCATTCGCAGCCCTTGGACTGGCAGCCGGCAGGAGTACGGAAGTTCGTGATCATGAACAGGTTCATGTAGTCGCCGCGGATCGCGTTGAGCACCTCGTCGGGGAAAGGGTAGGTGAAGAGGATCTCGAGCGCATAGGGCAGGTCGGAGCCGGCCTTGGCGAGCTGGTCGAGGATCGGGTCGAGCAGCTTCAGGTCGGCGACGATGTCGTCCTGGGCCGCGTCCAGGGTGCTGATGGTGACCTTGGAGAGCTTGTCGAGCGCCTCCAGCATGGCGACCAGCTGCGGGCGCTGGTCGACGAGCACCTGCATGCCCGGCGAGAGCCCCTCCAGCGCGTTCGAAATCTTGGTCTTGTCATTCTCCAGCGTGACCGCGAGCTCGTTGAGCGACTCGATCGCCGAGGTGATCGAGGCCGAGCGTGAGTCGAGGACCGAGACGAACCGGTCCATCTCCGACAAGAAGGCCTTGATCTCCTCCGGGCGTCCGTCGGAGATCTTCTGCATCTCGCGGGAGATCTCCTGGAACTGCGCGATCCCGCCGCTGTTGAGCACCATCGACAGGGCCCCGAGCACCTCCTCGACCTGCGCGGCCGCCTCGGTGTCGCCTCGCCCGACCACGGAGCCGTCGCCCAGGGGCTCGCCCGCGACCGGCCTGGCGGGGCGGATCAGCGCGACGTACTTCTCTCCGAGCAGGGAGGTCTGCTGCAGTCGCGCCGTGGTGCCGGCGGGGAGCGAGACGTCGTCCCGGACCACCAGCGACACCCGCGCGCTGCGGCCGTCCTCGGTCAGCCGGATCTTGGAGACCCGGCCCACCGCGACGTTGTCGACCTTGACGCTGGACTGTGGAACCAGATCGAGTACGTCGCTGAACTCGGCGCTCAGCGTGATCGGATCCTCCCCCACGTCGGCGCCGCCGGGCAGCGGGGCCTCGTAGACGCCTCCGCTGACGGCACCGAGGCCGCAGCCGGAGAGGGTCAGGGCGGCCGTGGCCAACACGGCGACGAGCGGTCTCGACAGGCGCGACATCACTGCTCCTCTCCGACACCGGGAAGCAGGACCGGTGGCGCGTCCTCAGAGGTCTGGCCGGTGAGGCCGTCGCCGGACCAGACGCTCAGCTCGTTCAGGTTGGTGCGACCGACGAGGCTGTTGGTCGCCGGGTCGTAGGCGTTGACGTACTTCTGCAGCACCAGCGGGATCGTGGCGACCGCCTCCTCGAGCGACTCGTTCTGGTCGACGAGGACCTGGGTCGGCCCCTGCAGGTTCTCGACGCTGGTGCGCATCTCGCCGCGGTTGTCCTTGATGAACGACTCCAGCAGCGCGAGCGCCTCGCCGAGGTTGCTGACCGCGGAGGCGAGGTCGTCGCGGTCCTCGGCGAGGTACTCGGTGACCTGCGCGAACCGGCGGTTGGCGTCCTCGACCCCGTCGTCGTGCTCGAGCAGGGTCTTGTTGAAGGTGTCGAGGTTCTCCACGGTGGCGAAGAAGTCCTGGTCGATGTCGGCCAGGGTCGCCGATGCGTCGGCGCCTTCCCGGATCACCTGGTTGATGTCGGCGCCCTGCCCGTCGAGGTTGGCCGCCATCACCTCCAGGAACCGCGAGAGCGCGCCGTTCTTGTTCGCGCCGTTGGGACCGAGCTGATCGCCGGCCTCGGTCAGCGAGGCGTAGAGGTCGTCGATCTCGACCGGCACCGCGGTCTCCTCGATGACCGTGCCGTCGCGGAGCTCGGGCCCGTCGACGTACGGCTCGGTGAGCTGGACGAAGCGGTCCGAGACCAGCGTCGGGGCGACGATCACGGCCTCGGTGTCGGCCGCGGCGGTCTGGCCGGGGTCGAGGGTCATCGAGACCTTCACGTGCTCGCCGGCCGGGGTCACCGAGGTCACCTCGCCGACCGGAACGCCGAGAATCTGCACGTCGGAGCCAGGATAGAGGCCCACGGAGGCCTCGAAGAGCGCGGAGAACGTGGTCCCCTTCCGCCCCTCCCGGATCCCGTACGCAGCACCCCAGCCGATAACGCCGACGGCGGCGATCACGAGGAGCCCAGCGATGAGCCGTCTCATCTCGTCCCTCCCGGCTTGCAGTCGCGCTGGGCGTCGTTGTCGAGAATCGGCGCGTTGTTCTCGTCGAAGAGGCCGCAGCCGTAGACGTCGATCCACGGACCGTTGCTCATCGAGGCGCCGATCACCCGGTAGAAGGCGCCGATCTGCGAGAGCGCCTTGTCGAGGTGGTCCTGGTTGCGCTGCAGGATCTCGGAGACCTGGTCGAGCTTCTTCAGGGCCGGCTGGAGACGCTTCCGGTTGTCCTCGACCAGGCCGGTGACCTGCTTGGCGAGGTCGTCGGTGTAGGTGAGCATCTGGTGGATCGCCTGGCGGCGGGCGGCGAGCTCCTCGAGCAGCTTGTCGCCGTCCTCGATCAGGAGCCCGATCTCCTCGTTGCGCTCGGCGAGGGTGCCGGTGACCTCGGTTGTCGTCCTCATCAGCTCGGCCAGCTCCTGGTCCCGCGAGGAGATGGTGCGGGAGAGCCGGGTGAGCCCGGAGACCATGCCGCGTACGTCCTCGGGGGTGTCCTCGAAGACCTCCGAGAGGGCGTCCATCGACTGCTCGACCTGGGCCATGTCGATCTCCCCGACGGTGGTGGAGAGGTCGGAGAAGGCGGCGTTGACGTCGTAGGGGGTCGTGGTCCGGGAGACCGGGATCGGCTCGCGGAGACGGCCCGAGCCGCCCGGGTCCAGGGCGAGGAACTTGCGTCCGAGCAGCGTCTTCACCTTGATCGACGCGGTGGTCTGCGAGCCGAGCGAGACATCCTTGGCCCGGAACCTGATCAGCACCTTGTCGCCGTCGAGCTCGAGCTCGGAGACCTCGCCGACCTTCACCCCGGCGACCCGCGCCTCGTCGCCGGGACGGATCCCGGCGGCCTCGGCGAAGTAGGCCTCGTAGGTGTCGCCACCGCCGATGACGGGGAGGTCCTCGGCGTAGAAGGTGGCGAAGAAGACGCCGGTCATGGCCAGGATCCCGACCACGGCGATGACGATCTTGTTGCGTTCGGCGAACGACTTCGGATAGCGGGCCATCATTGGCACCTTCCTGCCGGCGAGTCCACACCGAGGTCGCCGTAGTAGCCCTCGGGTTTCGGGATCCGCCCGTCGATGGAGCAGATGTAGAAGTTGAGCCAGCCTCCGTAGGTGGCCATCCGGCCGATCTGGTCGGTCTTCTGCGGCATGGTGGTCAGGAACTTGGTCAGCGCCTCGTCGTTCTCGGCGAGGTTCTCCGAGACGTCGCCGAGCGAGTCGATCGAGTCGCGCAGCGGCTCGCGGCCCTCCTCCAGCAGCCCGGTGACGCTCTGGGAGAGCTCGCCCATCCCCTCGATGGTCGAGCCCAGCGTCTTCCGGTCGGCGGCCAGTCCGGAGACCAGCCGCTGCAGCGTCACCAAGGTGGTGTCGAGCATCCCGGTGCGCTGGCTGACCACCTCGAGGACCGAGTTGAGGTTGGTGATCAGGTCGCCGATCACCTGGTCGCGGTCGGCGAGGGTCGAGGTCAGCGACGCCGTCGAGGAGAGCAGCGACTCCACCGTCGCCCCCTCGCCCTGGAAGACGGCGATGATCTGGGCGCTGAGGTTGTTGACGTCCTCGGGATTCAGGAACTTGAACAGCGGCTGGAAGCCGTTGAACAGCATCGTCAGGTCCAGCGCGGGCTGGGTCTCGTCGAGCTCGAACGTGTAGCCGGCGCGCAGCGGCTCGCCTCCGGGCGAGCCTGGTTCGAGTGCGATGTAGCGCTGCCCGATCAGGTTGCGGAACCGCAGCTCCGCCCGGGTCCCTTCGACCATCGGCGCCGACTCGGCCGCGGTGAAGACGACCTCAGCGGTGTCGTTGTGGCGCAGCCCGATGGACTGGACGGTGCCGACCTTCACCCCCGCCATCCGCACGTCGTCGCCCTTGTTGAGGCTGGTCACGTCGGTGAAGAGCGCCGTGAACGTACGCCCCGACGAGGTCGATCCGTTGGAGATCGTCGTCGCCAGCGCCGCCATCGCGAGCACGGTCACCAGCGCGAAGACCACTGACTTGGTGAGCGTCACCGCGACCGAGCCGCCACTGTTGATCCTCATCGCACGATCACCTCCGTGCCTCGCAGGGTCGGGCCGAGCAGCAGGCTCGACCAGGTCGGATACTCATCAGGTGCCAGGCCTTCCGCTGGTGCCATCACCTCGGCGATCAGCTGGTTCTCGCCCTTGGAGTTCTGCTCGCCGAGGCCCGTGGTCGCACCGAAGGTGCGCACCCGGTCCGTCGGTGGTGCCTCGATCCGCTCGGCGGTGTCGGCCGTCCCGGTGACGGCCGGCTGGCTGCCGGTCTGGCCGGTGACGTACGGGCATCGGGGGCCGCCGGTGCGCAGCTTCGGGACGTAGCCGGAGGGGTAGGGCTGCCGGATCTCCGAGACGCTGACCAGCGCATGGAAGCCGGGCTCGTCGGTGCCCTTGCCGAGGTTCTTGGCCATCGCCGGCGCGTAGTCGCGCAGGGCGCTGAAGAGGCACGGGAAGGAGGAGGCGTACGGGCTGACCGCGCGGAGCGCGTCGCGCGAGGTGTCGGAGAGCACCACGATCGTCTCCCGGTTGCGCTCGAGCCAGCGGTCGGTGTCGGCAGCCGTCGTGGTCACCGAGCGGAACGTGTCGGCGAGCTGTCTCTGCTGGTCGACGAGGGTCTCGGCGGTCACCGTCATGGTGTCCAGCGCGTCCAGCAGATCCGGCGCGGCTTCCTCGTAGTGGCCCGCGACCCGGCCGAGCGCGGCGAGGTCGTCGGCCATCTGCGGGACCAGCGGGTTGAGCTTCCTCAGGTAGTCCGCCCACGACGAGAAGACCTGGCCGATGTCGTCGCCGTTGTCGCGCAGCATCGTGGCCAGCTCGCTCAGCGTCGCGTTGAGCTTGTGGGGCTGGATCGCCTTGAGCACCGGGAGCAGCTCGTCGAGCACCTGCTCCAGCTCGACCGCCTCGTCGGAGCGGTCCTGCTCGATGGTGCCGCCGGCCGCCAGCACCGGCCCGCCCGGCGTCGGCTGCAGCGCGACGTACCGCTCGCCGAAGAGGGTCTTGGGCAGCAGCCGCGCGGTGGTGTCGGCGGATAGGTCGGAGAGTACGTCCGGCTCCAGCGCCAAGGTCAGCTCGGCGCCGCCCTCGCGGGCCGACACGGTGCGGACGGTGCCGACCGGCACGCCGCGCAGCTTGACATCGGAGCCCACCTGGAGCGCGTTGCCCAAGGTGCCGGTGGTCAGCGTGACCTCGGAGCGGTCCACGAAGGTCTGGTCGTAGGCGAGCCAGGCGCCGAGCGCCACCGCAGCGACCACGGCCAGGTAGCACAGGCCGAGGAAGGCGTCGCGAAGCCTTGAGAGCGTCATCCCGCGATCCTCACCGTCGTCGTCGCGCCCCACATCGCCATCGAGAGCGCGAGGTCGAGCAGCGCGACGACCACGATGGCCCGCCGCACCGATCGCCCGACCGCGATCCCGACCCCCGACGGCCCGCCGGTGGCGTAGAAGCCCAGCCGGCAGTGGATCAGGATGATCAGGATCGAGAAGATCAGCACCTTGCCGAAGCTCAGCAGGATGTCGATGGGCGGCAGGAAGAGCTGGAAGTAGTGGTCGTACGTCCCCGCCGACTGCCCGTGGAAGTAGACCGTCACGATCCGCGACCCCGCGTAGGAGGTCAGCAGCCCGACGACGTAGAGCGGGATGATCGCCACGAAGCCGGCGACCACGCGGGTCGAGACCAGGTAGGGGATCGTGCCCAGCCCCATCACCTTGACCGCGTCGATCTCCTCGTTGATCCGCATCGCCCCGAGCTGGGCGGTGAACCCGGCGCCGACGGTCGCCGACATCGCCAGGGCCGCCACCAGCGGGGCGATCTCGCGGGTGTTGAAGTAGGCGGAGATGAACCCGTTGAGCGTCGATGTGCCGATCTGGTCGAGCGCTGCGTACCCCTGCATGCCGACGACCGTGCCGACGAAGATGCTCATCCCCGTCATCACCCCGATGGTGCCGCCGATGACCGCGAGCGCGCCGGTGCCGAAGGAGACCTCGGAGAGAATCCGGAGGATCTCGCGCGGGTAGTGCCGGATCGCTGACGGGATCCCGACCAGCACCTTCCCGTAGAAGCGGATGTCGCGTCCGGTCTGCACCAGCCCGTCCAGCGAGCGGTCCAGCCGCGACCGCTTCTTGACCACGTCAACGGTGGCCATGTCAGGCCCCCTTCCCGGGAACGAGCTCGAGATAGAGCGTCGTGATCACGAAGTTGACGAAGAAGAGGAGCAGGAAGGTGACGACGACCGACTGGTTGACCGCCTCCCCCACCCCCTTCGGCCCGGGCTTGGTGTTGAGCCCCTGGTACGCGGCGACGAGACCGGCGATGAGCCCGAAGAGCACCGCCTTGAGCTCGCCCACCCACAGGTCGGAGAGCTGGGCGAGGGCAGTGAAGGAGGAGAGGTACGCCCCGGGCGTCCCGCCCTGGATGATGACGTTGAAGAAGTAGCCGCCGAGGACGCCGACGACGCTGACCAGGCCGTTGAGCAGCACCGCCGCGAGCACGCAGGCGAGCACGCGTGGCACCACGAGCGCCTGGATCGGATCTACCGCGATCACCCGCATCGCGTCGATCTCGTCGCGGATCGTCCGGGATCCCAGGTCGGCGCAGATCGCCGCTCCACCGGCCCCCGCGATCACCAGCGAGGTCACGATCGGCGCCGCCTGCTGCACGACGGCGAGCACCGAGGCGGCGCCGGTGAACGACTGCGCCCCGATCTGAACCGTCAAGGTGCCGAGCTGCAGCGCGATCACCGCCCCGAACGGGATCGCGACAAGCATCGCCGGGATCCAGGAGACCGAGGTGACGAACCAGAACTGGTCGAGCAGCTCGCGGGCCGCGAACGGCCTGCGGAACGGCGCCCGGAAGGTGTCCAGACCCAGCGCGAAGAGCGCCCCGACCTGGTCGAGCCCGCGGCTGACCGGGTCCTTGGTGCGGACCGCTGCAGGCGCTCGGTCGACCTCGTCGTCATCGGCGGTGTAGAGCGTCGCGGCTCCGCTCGCGACCCGGTCCGCGTGCCGCGAGGCACCCTCGCGAGGTGCGCCGCTGGCCGGGGCGAGCTGGCGCGGCAGCACCTCGATGGCGCGGGCGCCGGCGCGTACGGTCGCCACTCCCCCGGACGGGTAGTAGGCCTCGCCCTCGACGTAGTCGTCGTTGACGCCGTGGTCGGTCTCCTCGCTCATCCCGATCGGCCCGATCGGGTCGCCGCTCATGAACTGGGAGACGACCGGGTGGTCGGTGAGCAGGAACTCCTCGCGCGGGCCGTACATCACCAGGCGCCGGCGGTAGAGCATGCCGAGGTTGTCGGGCAGCGTACGTGCCAGCTCGATGTTGTGGGTGACCACGAGCATCGTGGCGTCGGTGGCCGCGTTCACGTCGACCAGCAGCTGGGCCAAGTTGGCCGTACGCACCGGGTCGAGCCCCGAGTCGGGCTCGTCGCACAGGATGATCGAGGGCTCGGTGACCAGCGAGCGGGCCAGACCGGCGCGCTTGCGCATCCCGCCGGAGATCTCGCCGGGCAGCTTCTGCTCCTGGCCCATCAGCCCGACGAGGTCGAGCTTGTCGCATGCGATCTGCTTGATCTCCGACTCGCGTTTCTTGGTGTGCGCGCGCAGCGGGAAGGCGACGTTGTCGAAGACGCTCATCGAGCCGAAGAGCGCACCGTCCTGGAAGAGCACCCCGAACCGCTTGCGCAGCTCCTGCCGCTGCGACTCGCGCGCCTTCACCATGTCGACCCCGTCGACCAGGCAGATCCCGGCCTCCGGCCGCAACAGCCCCATCAGCGACTTCAGGAACACCGACTTCCCGGTGCCAGACGGTCCCAGCAACGCGGTGATCTCGCCCTGCGGCAACGTGAGGGTCACGTCGCTCCAGATGTTCTGGGACCCGAAGCTCTTGGTGAGCCCGGTGACCTCCACGGTTCCGCCCATCGCGGGACCTCCTGATCTGCCGTTGTGGGGTGTGCTTCCGATCCGGGACAGTACGTGTGGCCCCGGTCACACGGGAGAGGAAATCGAGGCGCCCGACAAATGCGGGCCGGGTTTTGTCATGCGCATGACAAATCGACCCCGTCGGCGACCGGATCAGGCCGCGGGCTGACTCGGTTCCATGCCGTGACCGCTGACCGCGAGGAGGACGCTCGCGGCGAAGTCAGGGTCGGTGATCAGGCGCGGGCCGAACAGGTCGATGAGACGCTTGATGCGGTTGTCGAGCGTGTTCGGGTGGACTCGGAGGCGCGCCGCGACCTCCTTCTGGCCGTCATGAGCCACGAGCCACGTACGAAGCGTCTCGATGAGGACGGCGCGACGCCGCTCCGGGACGGAGCGGAGGGGCCGGAGGAGGTCTTCTCGCAGATGCTGCAGCAGTCGCCGGTCCGACCGCGCGAGCAGCACGAACCGGTAGCGCGAGCAGTCGATCTCGTCGCCGGAGGGGATGCACTGCTCGGCGTACAGCTCCAGGGCGCGGTCGACCCAGGCGAGTGCCGACGGAGCGTCGGCGATCCCCACCGGCCAGGTGAAGGCGACCGGGCTGCGGCGGGTCAGGCGTTTCAGCTCGTCGAGTACGCCCGCCGCCGCGTGCACCGGCACGACCACGGTCGCCCTGGTGCCCTCCAGCCGAACGAGCGCGACCGAGCGCAGCTGTGGCGAACCACCCTCGACGATCTCGACCTCGGTTCCGAGGACCACCACTCGATCGGACAGCGGCCACCCGACGCGGCTCGCGATCGACTCCACCTGCGCCGGGTGCGCGCCGCCGAGGACCAGGTCCACGAGACGTCGGCGCAGGTGAAATGGATCGGACGAGCGCCGCCGGATCTCGCGTCGGTAGCCGGCGACGACAGCCTCCATCAGCAGGTCCATGTAGGCCAGCAGCGCGTAGGTCAGGCGCGCCGCCGACTCATCGCGACGGTCTCCTTCGGCCAGCTCGCCGAGCATCTGCCGGGCGGCATGGGTGGCGACGTCGAAGGCCGCATGCATCGCATCGAGCGGCTGCCCTTCGGCGGCCACCCCCGATCCCAGATCGGCGAAGAGCCCGTCGACCCTTCCGGGCACGACGGGCTCCTTGTTGACCACTGCCACGAACTGACTGACCGCGGCATCGGCCGCGCCACTGATGATCCGGCCGCGTCTCCCGTCTGACGGCCCCGCGTACGCCATGACCTGCCGCTGGATCCGGCTGCTGATCGTGCGGGCCGCCGTCATGGCTACGCGGTCGTCCAGCGGCACGCTGGCCGCCGAGCACATGTCGAGTCCGATTCTGGCCCTCAGCCGTCGGGTCTCACCGCGACTCGGCATGTTCTGCAACGCGCTACCCGGAACCATTGCTGCCTCAACTTCACTCGTTGGTCGTCGGCAGATCAGGAGCGGGCGGGATCGTGCATCCGCCGTCTCGCCATTGCTCGATCGTCGTTCCCGGCGGGGCCGTTGTACCGCTGGGAAGCCCAAGGGGACCGCAACCGGTGGGGCCGGTGACGCGAATCCGAACGGCGTTGCCGGGGCCGGATATCGATGCCGTCAGCAACGGCGCGAGGTCGTCGCCCGTAGTGGTGCGGCAGCCGTCGAAGGCGCCGACCTCCAAGGTGCCCTCCAACAGCCCGCCTGCGCCGGCAGTGAAGTGGCCGGACTCCCACAGCGGGTTGCCCACACTCGGGTCGTCCTCGCGATAGCCCTTGCCACGGACCCGGAGCCGGGCAGGCTCCTGTGTCCGACACGCCCCAGCGAAGCTGATCCGTCGCCCATCTATCTCGAGGCTGTTGACCCGGACGTAGAGACCCTGGTTCAGGGTCGAATCGTAGTATCTGCTCACTCCAACCGCGTTGGTTCCGGGGCGAAACAGAACGACCTCGCTGCTCCTCAGCAGGATGGATTCGGGAGTGCCGTCGGCCGCCCGTTCCTGCTCGAGCTGAATGGTTGCCTCGACGGGCACCGCACCGAACGAGACAGTGCGGACCAGGATCTCCGGCGAGATGCCGTAGTTGTGCGCCGATCCCGGTGGCGAGACGAGGTTGACCATCGAACCCGCGACCCAGCACGACTTGAACTCGTCGGGACATTCTCGTGCGAATGCCTCCGGGTCGTCCGTATCGGGGAAGTCCGTCGCCGGATCGGCCGGAGCCCTGCGGTGGTTCTCGGTCCAGATCGGTGCCGCCGCGGACATCAACAGGTCGCCGGTGCGGACCCACTGGCGCTGACGCGACACCTCAGATATTCCCGACTGAGTTGCGCCAGACCACCAGCCGGCAGCCAGCCACTCCTGGCCGAGGCCGTACGCCGGTAGAGGCGGGTGCCCCGGATGGGACTCGTCTGCACCCTGCCCCGGAAGAGCTGACGCCAAGCAGATCGCTGCCCCGAGGGCAGCCGCTTGGGCGAGTCGGACTCGCCATCGTTTCGTCATGGCCCGACTGTCGCCCAGCGCCCTCGCGGTCGGCAACCGAACGGCTCGCCCCCAGCACCCAGAGCGCCAGAAGTTGTGACCTGCGTTACAAGTTTCTTCTGGCGATCCGCCGACGGGTGGCGCCCGGCACCACTGTGAAAGGGACGGCCGCGGCAGAACTGGCGATCGATACGACGTCAATTGTGACTCAGCCACAGATTCGGGCCATCGGCGACGAAAACTTCCCGCTTCCGGTCGACGCGAGGCCGTACGCCACGTCTGAATGAGCGAGTCCGAACCCATCCCCAGGAGGATCCATGAAGCTCATGAAGCTCGGCGTCGCCACCGCGGCTCTCTCCAGCCTCGCCTTCGCCGCCCCCGCCATGGCCGCACCGCCCTACGACGTTCTCGTCGGCGGCAACAGCGCCGACGCGGACTACCCGTTCACCGGGACGGCAGCGCCCATCGACTTCACCGCCCACGGCTCCGTTTTCGACGTCGAGATGGACTGCGCACAGTCGGTGGCAACCGGCACCGTGCACGGCGGTCCTGGACAGTCGGGAGCCAATGTCGCCACCATCGCCAACACCACCTGGACCGACTGCACCGGGCCCCTCGGACTCGACATGACCGTCGAGCACATCGGCCAGTGGCAGCTCAACGTCACCGACACCACGGTGACGGGTCCGCCGGCCGCGGACGCCGCGGTCGAGGGCAACATCTCCAGCGTGGGTGCCTACGTCCACGCGACCAACGACGAGGCCGGGTGCGCCTTCACCGTCTCGGGAGTGGCCGATGGCCACTTCGATGAGGTGAACCAGGATCTCGTCGTGGCCGAGGACGGCCTGGGCGCCGGCGACACGCTCACCATCTCGGTCGCGGGCGGCGGGTCAACCTGCAGCGGCCTCATCGCTGACGGTGACACCGCCAGCTTCGGTGGCACCTTCGGCGTCGCGACCAGCGGCGCGATCGACATCACCGACGGCGCCTGAGTCGAACAACCCATCGCGGAAGTGGCGCACTCTCCCTCCCCGGTGCGCCACTTCCGCCTGTATCCAGCACCTCGATCATCACCGAAGGACACACCATGAGAACCATCCTCCGCAGGTCGCCGCTTCGCCGATGGAGTCCGCTCGCGGCCATCGGCGCTGCCGCGGCACTCCTCATGCTGAGCGCCACCTCGGCGCAGGCGGCCACGCTCACGTTCGGCTACGACGCCTCGGGCAGCACCCACATCGCCAGCACCGACTCGACCGTCGCCCTCGGGCCGACCCAGCTCATCACCACGGTCGACATGACCACCGGCGCCTTCACCGGGTCGATGGAGCTGCCCGGCAGCCGTTCGTCGTTCAAGGTCGCCGGGTTCATCCCGGTGACCGCCGACGTCTCCTTCGAGCCGGTGACCCCGGTCTCGGGGACCCTGACCCCGCACCCCGAAGGCGGTGGCCACGTGGTCCAGGCGAGCACGTCGTACGACATCCGTCTCTCCAACATCGACATCGCCGGGTTCCCGACGTTCACCGGGTCGCACTGCCGCACCATCGATCCGGTGGCGATCAACCTGGCCACTCCCGCCGATGAGCGGTTCCAGCTGTTCTCCGGCGGCAACGTCTCCGCGACGTACGACATCGGCGACTTCGAGCACTGTGGTCTCAACACCTGGCTGATCAACCTGCTCGTCCCGGGGGACGGCAACACCCTGAGCTTCGCGCTCAGCAACGGTCAGGTCATCCCGTAGTGACCCGCGACTGAACCACGTACACAGTCCGCCGGGCGGCCACACGGCCACCCGGCGGGCTTCGCCCTTTCGGCCGCTCAACGGCACAGGCGTACCGAATTTCGGGGGCACGCCAAGCAAAGACGTGCCATGGTGGTCGATACCTTCTCGGGCATGTTGGACGAAGGAGTTTGACGTGCGACGGAGCACGAGATGACGCAGACCCATCAGTCCCCCGGGCTCCCCGGGTCCGCCGTGTGGATGCTGAAGAGCCTCGAGAACGAGGTGCGGCCGATCGCGCGCAAGATCACCCGCCACCTGCGCGAGGGGCTGCCGGCCGAGACCGAGGGCTTCGAGGAGCTCATCTTCACCGCCGTCCACGGCGCGATGTCGCACTTCATCGACCTGGGGCTCGGACGTTCGGCGCCCTACATCGCGATCGACGACCACTTCCGCAAGGTCGGCTTCAAGGTCGCCGCACTGGGCCAGGACCGGGCCATCGTCGACCAGGGCATCCACATGGCCACCACCGAGCTCTGGGACGAGCTGCGCCGCCGGGCGGTCGAGAACGAGCTCTCCGCCGCGGCGCTGAACGCGCTCAACGAGATGATGACGACGTACGTCGAGCACCTGACCTCGCAGGTCAGCAAGGGCTTCGAGGCCGGCACCGAGGCTCGGGACCAGGACAACGCCGTCGCCCGGGCGCGGCTGATCGACCGGATGCTGTCGGGCGCCTCCGCCGACGAGATCGAGGTGCAGGCGGCGCTGGGCGACTGGGCGCTGCCCGAGAAGGTGACGGTGATGGCGGTCGAGCTGCGTGACGGGGGCCGGATCCCCTCCGACGCCCTGTCGGCCACCGCCCTCACCCGTCGCCGCGAGCCGACCCAGGTGGTGATGTGCCCGCCTCGCGACACCGCGGCGGTGACCAAGGAGGTACGGGCAGCTGCGCCCAAGGCGCGGGTCTCGATCTGCTGGCCGGTGCCACCCGAGGACGTACCCGCCGCCTGGCGCTGGGCCAACCGCGCCCTGGCGCTGGTCAACGCCCGGGTGATCCCGGCCAAGCCGGTCATCAACTGCCTCGCCTACCGCACCGAGATCTGGCTCCACGCCGAGCCGGTGATGCGTCGCCAGCTCGCCCAGGAGCTGCTCGAACCGCTGCTGGCCGAGTCGGCCAACTCCCGCGAGATCCTCACCGAGACCCTGCTGGTCTGGCTCGAGACCCGGGAGAGCGCCCCGGCGATCGCGGCGGTCCTCGGCGTGCATCCGCAGACGATCCGCTACCGCTGGAAGCGGATCAACGAGCTCTTCGGAGAGTCCCTGCGCGACCCCGAGTTCGTCACTCAGCTCCTGCTGCTGCTGAAGGCGAGCGTGCCGCTGTGGGTCGCCGGCGACCAGAGCGACTTCGACCGCTATCAGCAGCAGACCGGCTGATCCGGAGCCGCTCATGGAGATGTTCGTTCTCGTGGCCGGTGCTGTCGCTGCGTACGTCCTGGGATTGGCGTTTCCGCGGGTCGTGGCGGGCTGGGCCGGGCGCCGGCGCGGGATCGAGTCGGTGCCGCGGTCCTCGTGGGCGGTCGCCGCCCGGGTCGACACGGTGGTGCTCGACCGGTGGGGAACGGTGACCACCGGGCGGCTCGTGGTGACCACCGTCGACCCGCTCGACCCGGATCATCTGCGCAACCTGCGCTGGTTCGCGGGGGCGCTGGAGCACGAGGCCGAGGGCCCGCTCGCCCGCGCGGTCGCCCGGCTCTCCGCGCGCGGCAAGGTCACCGACTTCGGTGTCGTTCCCGGATCGGGGGTGCGGGGGTCGGTGGACCGGCATCCCGTACGCGTCGGGCGGCCGTCCTGGGTCGGCATGGCCGAGCGCACCGACCGCGGCACCGTCCTCGGCGTCGAGCTCGACGGGCGGCCGCTGGGCTATCTCGTGGTCGGCGACCAGCCGCGCGAGGACGCGGGCGCGTCGGTGTCACGGCTGACTGCCGCGGGAGTGACGCCGGTGCTGGTCTCCGACGACACCGACCGCGAGACCGAGCACCTTGCCGAGACCTGCGGGATCGAGCGGTGGCACTCCGAGATCGCCCCCGAGAAGCGGGAGCGGTTCGTCGCCGAGCTGCAGGAGCAGGGGCAGGTCGTCGCGTTCGTGAGCTCTCGCCCCGAGGACGCCGAGGCCCAGGCGGTGGCCGACCTGGCCGTGGGCGGGAGCTCCGGCGTACGCCTGACGGATCTCGACGTCCGGCGCGTCGCCGAGCTGATCTCGCTCGCGCGCGGGGCCGTCGCGGGTCGTCGCTGGGCCGGGCCGGTCGCGCTGGCGCCGGCGGCGATCGGGGCGGTGCTGGCGATCCTGGGCGCCGGCTCGGTCGTGATCGCCGCGGGGTGCGCGTTGCTCTGCCTGGTGACGGCGGCCGTGGCCGGGGCGGTCCCGGTGGCGAGGTCGGGAAACTTGTCACGTACGTGAGTAGTTTCGGGGATTCTCGGCCCGGATCGCGCTCAGCGCGTTGTGGCGGGGCTCACATGATGGCTGGATCGGTGACATCGACCCACCCCGCCCGACCCGAGGATGTGACCGAGGATGACCCCACGACCCGGTCTGCTGTTCAAGGCAGCTGCGCTGCCCGTCGCCGCCGCCACCGCCGCCTGGACGATCCACGCGATCCAGGAGGGCCGGCCGCTCGACGCCACGGCCAGCGTGCGTCAGGTGCCGGTCGAGGTGCCGGCCCAGGAGCTGCTGCCGCCGGTGAGCGTCTCCGCGGTCAAGCCCGTCCCCAAGGTCAGTCCCACCCTCGCGGCCAAACCCGCCGGGTTCGCCGCCAAGGCCGCCGCCGGGTTCATCCCCGATACCGCGCTCTCCGCCTATCAGCGCGCCGCGACGGTGCTGGCCGATGCCGACCCGGGCTGTCATCTCGACTGGTCGCTGATCGCCGCCATCGGCCGGGTCGAGTCCGACCACGGCCGGGCCGGGGGTAACACGCTGTCCGCTTCCGGGGTCGCGACGCCGGGGATCTTCGGCGTACCTCTCACCGGGGCCGCCGGGACCGCACGCATCCTCGACACCGACGGCGGCACCTACGACCGCGACCTCGTCTACGACCGCGCCGTCGGGCCGATGCAGTTCATCCCGTCGACCTGGTCCGACGTCGGGGTCGACGCGGACGGCGACGGGCGCCGCGACCCGCAGGACGTCGACGACGCCGCGCTCGCCGCCGCGGTCTACCTCTGCTCCGGCTCCGCCGACCTCTCCACCGAGGCCGGGCAGCGCTCGGCGGTGCTGCGCTACAACCACAGCGAGGCGTACGTCTCTGCCGTCCTGCAGATCGCCAACGGCTATCGGCTCGGGACCTTCGAGGCGCCGATCGACGTCGTCCTGCCTGCCGCGCAGATCCCGGTCACCTCGTCCTCCGATCTCGAGCCGCTCTCTGGCGCCTCGTCCAGCGCCCAGCCGCCCCGGGGTGGATCCGGCTCCTCCTCGGGCGGGAAGGACACCACGCCCAGCGGCGGCTCGACCACGCCCTCCTCGCCGTCGCCGTCGGACTCCCCCGGCGACGGCGGGTCCGTCGTCCCGTCGCCCACCTCGAACCCGGATCCGACCGGCTCTCCCACGGGGTCTCCGACGGAGACACCGACCGAGACGCCCACGGAAACCCCCACGGAAACACCCACCGAGACGCCCACGGAGACGCCGACCGAAACCCCCACTGAAACACCCACCGAGACGCCCACCGCAACCGAGTCGGCCGGCGAATCGACCGGCGAGTCCGCCGGTACCGAGGCCTCCGCGAGCACGTCCTGAGACTCGGCCCCGAACGTGTTGGCCTCGGCACGCCCGCCGCGCCTCGTCTCGACCACCGCCCTCCCCCGCTGGTCGAGCCGCCGGCCCGCCGCGCGAACGTGTCGAGGCCAACACCCCTCGGTTACGTTAAATCGCGTTACAACCCCACGTAGTGCGGGCACACTGGATGCGCTGCAGACACCCCACCGGGAGCCGCCTCGATGCCGACCGATACCGACCGCCTCGTTGCTCATGTGGAGCGCCTCGGCGAAGAGCACCCACCGATCCCGATGGACTCCGTCGACTTCACCGTGAACGACCCGGCCGGCTTCGGAGCCCGCTTCGGCCATGTGCTCGACTACATGGCGCGGGTCGAGCTCGAGGTCGATCGCAACGTACTCGAGATCTCGACCATGCTCCCCAACCCACCCGAGGTCGACAAGCAGTTCTACGCCGAGGTGTGGCAGCCGCAGGAGATCCAGCACGGGCTGATCCTCGACCGGCTCCAGCAGATCCTCGGCCGCCCGCCGGCGACCACCGACCTCGACCACGTCGGTCTGAAGCTGAAGGTGCTCGGCCTACTGGCTCATCTGGAGCCGTTCCAGGACGTCTGCCGGATGCTCTACTACCTGACCGGGATGGCCACCGAGCGCTCCGCGGTGATCGCCTACAACCTGCTCCACGACGGGGTCATCGAGACCGGCGAGCACGCCGTCGCCGACACCGTCATCGCGCCGATCAAGCGCCAGGAGCCGGGCCACTACGCCTTCTACCAGCTCTCCGCCCGTGCCCACTGGGCCACGCTCGCCGCCTGGCAGAAGTGGCTGGTCAGACGCATGCGCCGGATCTCCTTCGCCCCCGTCGGGGTCAACAACGTCACCCAGCTCGCCGACTTCGGCGACGTCATGGAGACCCTCGGCGTCGACCACGAAGGCCGCGACCTCGCCGCCGACGTGGCCCGGGTCGAGCAGGAACTCCTCTGGGCTCGCGACCGCGGCCTCCCCGTCCCCGACTACGTCACCCGCGCCTTCCGCGACGCCGTCGAGGCAGCCCGAGTGCGCGCGGCTGCCTGAATGCTGACCGAGGTAACTCGGTCAGCGGTCACTTACTTCGTGGAACTCCACGAAGTAAGCGAGCATCCACCGAGTTACCTCGGTGAACATCCAACCCGTCACCCGCGCCACTTCGACACGAGCATCTCGACCGTCGCGCCCTTGATCGCCCGGCTGCCCGGAACCGTCCCGACGACCGTGCCCGCCTTCCAGCGCGACGTGACCCGCTTGCCGACGACCGGCTTGAAACCGGCGGCCTTGAGCCGGGCGGTGGCCCGGGCGACGGAGAGCCCCTCGACCTTCGGGATCTTGATGCCCTTGCCGTTGACGACGCTGGCGCCGGGGCGTACGAAGTTCGCGGAGCCGAGCTTGCCGTCGATCGCGCGCATCGCGTCAGCCCACATCGGGCCGGCGACGGTGGAGCCCGACGCCGACGCGACGTACCCGCCGCGGAGGCGCTGCCCGTTGAGGGAGACCCACTTGCCCTCGTAGTTGGCTCCGGCGATCATCGACGCGGTCGCGAGCTTGGGCGTGTAGCCGTTGAACCACACCGCGCGGTTGCTGTTGGTGGTCCCGGTCTTGCCGGCGGACGGCACGCTCAGCGCGAGCCGCTGCCCGAACCCGCCCGGCTGCAGCACCCCGCGGAGGATGTCGTTCATGGCATCCGCGGTGCCCGTACGCATCACCTGCTCGCACGAGGAGGCGTACTCCTTCATCGTCTTCCCGTCGGGGCCGACGATCTCGGTCACCGGCCGCGAGTCGCAGTGCTTGCCGCGGGCACCGAAGGTCGCGTACGCCTCGGCCATCTCCAGCGGGCTGACGTCGACCGGGCCGAGGGTGAAGGACGGCACCCGCTCGTGGGCGGGGTTGGTCAGGCTGATGCCCATCTTCTTCGCGAGCGTGTAGGGGGCGCAGACGCCGGTGAACTGCTCGAGCCGGACGTAGAAGGTGTTCACCGACTCGCGGGTGCCGGTGTAGAGGTTCTTGTTGCCCGAGGTCGTCGAGTTGCCGACCGGGTAAGGGTTCGGGTTGAAGTTGCCCTCGCCGGGGCAGTTGGCGAACGACGCCTGGTTGAACGTCCGCTTGGCCGGCGACGGGATCTCCTGCCTGAGCGGGAAGCCCTTCTCGATCGCCGCGGCGCCGACGAAGACCTTGAAGGTCGAGCCGGCCTGGAAGCCGTTGGCGTCGCCGTACTCCTTCGGCACCAGGTAGTTCAGGTAGGACTCGCCCTTCCTCCGGTTCTCACCCATCGGCCGCGACTGCGCGAGCGCCTTGACGTTGCCGGAGCCGGGCTCGACCATCGCAAGGGCGCCGACGGCGTTGTCGGTCGGCGAGACGCGGCCGGTCACCGACCGCTGTGCCGCCTTCTGGAAGCTCGCGTCCAGGGTCGTCCGGATGGTCAGGCCGCCGGTCTGCAGCAGCCGCCAGCGCTCGGCCTCGGTCTCACCCAGCGACTTGTCGGCGAGCAGCCACTGCAGCGCGTAGTCGCAGAAGAACTCCGCCGAGGATCCGAAGCAGCCGTTGCGGCTGTCCTGCACGTTGAGCCCGAGCTCACTCTCCTTGAGCTTCTCCGCGTCGGCCCGCGGCAGGTCGCCGACCTGGGCCAGCCGCTCGAGCACCAGGTTGCGGCGGGCCACTGTGGCGTCGGGGTAGTCGGTCGGGTCATAGCCGGTCGGGTTCTTCACCATCCCGGCCAGCATCGAGGCCTGCCCCCAGGTCAGGTCGGCGGCATCGACGCCGAAGTAGTGCTTCGCGGCCGCCTGGACCCCGTAGGCCGAGTCACCGAAGTAGGCCGCGTTGAGGTAGCGCTCGAGGATCCAGTCCTTGTCGTGGTTCTCCTCGAGCCAGATCGCATAGCGGAGCTCGCGGATCTTGCGGGCCGTGGACTTCTCGGTCGCGGCGGCACGCTCCTCGTCGGAGTCGGCCCCGTAGACGAGAGTCGTCTTGACCAGCTGCTGGGTGATCGACGAACCGCCCTGCACCGAACCCGACTCGGAGGCCGAGTTGCGCAGCAGCGCCCGCAGGGTGCCCTTGAGGTCCATGGCGCCGTGCTCGTAGAAGCGGCTGTCCTCGATCGCGAGCAGCGCCTTCGGCATGTTGGGCGAGATCTGGTCGAGCGCCTTGTAGGACCGGTTCTGGTCGTAGAGGGTCGTGATCACCTTGCCGTGCACATCCAGGATGCGGGTGGTCTGCGACAGCTCGCCCATGTCGATGTCCAGGGGCAGATCGTCGATCGCCTGGGCGCCGGACTTGGCCGCGACGCCGGTCAGGTGGATGAACGGGATTGCCATACCAGAGGCGACCAGCCCCGTCACCGCGGCGACGCCGATGAATGCCGCGAACCGCAGCGCGGCGCGGTGAAACGGCATGGAACGTACGACTTTGCGCGCCAAGATGGGGGCTCCTACCCGGGCCTCGAGCCAGGACCGGCGGTGGAAACTGAGCAACGGGAAAACGTTGCCAAGAATACCGGACCGGGGAAGGAATTCGGGAGACGGTCTACCACCGTCCGGTCCACACTCGATCCATGACGCGACAGGTCCAGGGGACGGCGGTGGCCTGGCGTCCGTCGATCGCCGACCTCCTGATGTCGTACGCCTCGTCCGGCCGTCTCGGATTCACCGAGGTCGTCGCCGAGAACCTCTCCGCCGAACGGCTTCCTCCCGCACTGACCTCGCTCGGCGTGCCCGTGGTCGTGCACGGGGTCACGCTGGGCCTCGGCGGGGCGTCCGAGCCGTCTCCCGAGCGCCTGGCTCATCTGGCCGGGCTCGCCCAGGCGCTCGACAGCCCGGTCGTGTCCGAGCACGTCGCCTTCGTACGCGCCGCCGACTCCCCGTCCGACCTCCACGGCGACGTACTGGAAGCCGGGCATCTGCTGCCGCCACCGCGCACGCGGGAGTCGCTGGACGTGCTGTGCGAGAACGTCCGCCTCGCTCAGTCGGCCCTCCCCGTCCCGCTCGCCGTGGAGAACATCGCGGCCCTCTTCACCTGGCCCGAGGACACCTATACGGAGCCGGACTTCCTCACCGAGCTCGTCGAGCGCACCGGCGTAGGGATCGTCCTCGACGTCGCCAACCTCTACGCCTCCGCGACCGCCCGCGGCACCGACCCGGCCGCCGAGCTCCGACGCTTCCCGCTCGATGCGGTGGCCTATGTCCACGTGGCCGGCGGCATCGAACGCGACGGTCTCTATCTCGACACCCACGCCCACCCCATGCCGCCGCCGGTGCTCTCGCTCCTCGAGACCCTGATCGACGCCTACGCCGGGCGAGACCTGCCGGGCATCATGCTCGAGCGCGACAGCGACATCTCACCGAAGACGGTCGCTCCGGAGTTCGAGACTCTGACAGGAGCAGTCAGTTCAGGCCTTCGGTAGATCGGCCCCACCGGTGACCGGAGCCTGATGCTCCGGGAAGGTGGACTCGGCCGAGACCTCGTCGACCAGCGTGGTGCGGCCGAAGGCCTCGCCGAACGGCGTCAGGTGCACAGAGCGGCGCACGATCTTGGCGAACTTCACCGAGTGCAGCGCCCCGAGCACGTCGGGCTGAGCCTCGAGGACCTGGTATTCCAGCGGGTCGGGCAGCGGCTCCTTGGAGAACCACACCAGCCCGAGCCGGAACAGGTTGTTGAGGTAGGCCGGCACCCGGTCCGGATAGCGCACACCGCTGCGGCCGGCGATCATGTTGAGACCGGGCGCGATCATGGTGCTGCCGACGAGACCGGCCGGCCCACCGGTGCGAATGTCCACCGAGGGCTGCGGCCCGGCCAGGAGCAGGTAGAGCAGCATCCGCGCCTCGTCCGGCGCGAGCTCGTCGAGGATCCGGGCGTACGCCGGGTGCCCCTGCTCATCGGCCCAGACGTCGCGGGACCGGTCGAGCAGCTCGGCCCCGCGTCGGCGCAGCACCGGCAGGGAGTCCTCGGACGCCTCGGCCTCCCGGGAACGGGCGAGCACGACATCGCGGCCGGCGGCCTCGTAGTCGGCGTCGGAGAGCTCCATCACCTGGTTCGAGCTGGGCAGGATGATCCGGGCCGCGGTGCCGGCGACGATGCCCACCGCCTCGGCGGTCTCCCGCGCCAACCCCGCGCGTACGTCCTGGTCGACCATCGCCCGGGCGACCCGGATGCCGGCGCGGCTGGAGGTGCGCAGACCCCAGCCGGCCGTGTGCCAGGCAGCACCCGCCGCCACCCTCGCCAGACCGGGAGCGGTGCCGGCCACGGCGGAGGCGGTCGGGATGACCTTGCCCAGGAGACTCATGTCGGAAAGATTAGAAGGTGAAGGAAGCCGCCCGCGAGTCCCATGATCGCGCCGTGGGCGTAGAGCATCCATTCGTCCTCCTTGATCGCTGACCTCATCATGTCCACGAAGTCGCCCGGCGGAAGCTCCTTGGTGCGCCGCGCGACCAGGTCACGGATCTTGTCCGCCTGGTGACGGCTGAAGCCGGGATCGCGGAACGGCACCAGCGTACGATCCGCCGCCTCGTTGGCGACCGAGGTGCTGATCCGGTCGAACCGCTCCGAGCCGAGCGCTATCCGCACCGCGCCTCGGTAGGGCCCGGCCGCCCTGTCCACCGCGGGCATCAACGCGTTGATCAGCAGCTTGCGCGTTGCGTCGCCGCGGGGGCCGTCGAGCAGGAAGTCGCCGATGCGCTCGAGCGTGATCACGTCGGTGGCGATGATGTCGGCGTAGACCTCCGCGGCCTGCTCCTGGCGGCGCGGGAAGAGGCCCTGCACCTTGATCCCCAGGATGCGCCGCGGCTCGGCGGGCTCGAAGATCAGCCACATGCCGAGCAGGTTGGTCACCCAGCCGACGACCACGCCGAGCACCGGCAGCAGCCACGACACGTGGAAGGTCTGGTCGACCAGCGCCACCGGGATGCCGAGCAGGAAGCCGAAGATGAACCCGAAGGCGACCATCAGGTTGAGCTCGCGCTGACCGAAGTCCCGGAAGATCCTGACCACCAGCGCGGGGTTCTTGCGGAAGTGGTCGATGACCATCAGCTTCGGGTCGAGCAGCTGGTCGATGTGTACGCCGATGTCGTCGGTGACCTTGTGCACGATCGAGGGGAGCTGCGCCTGCACCCGGACGGCGATCGCATCCTTGACCGGCCGCGGCAGGTCGCGCCAGAGGCGGGGGTGCTCGCGCATCATGATCTGTTCGACCAGCTCGGGAACCTCCGGGCGGAAGGTCTCCACGATGTGCGTGGCGATCTCCGAGGGGCCGAGCTGCTGGTAGAAGTCGCTGGGTGTGCCGAGCTTGGCGATCGCCTTGTCGACGGCGATCGAGCCCATCTTCGCGGCCCGGGCGGGGATGATGCCCTGCCAGCCGATCCCACCCTGGGCGAACCCCGGCACCTCCTGCAGCTTGTGCGGCAGCACCCTGGTCAGCTCGCGCAGCCCAGGGACCTGGAATCCCTTGAAGGCAAGCGGGGAGAAGAGCATGTAGAGGCCCGACCAGTTGATCAGCCAGCCGATCACACCGGTGAAGATCGGGATGGTGATCAGCGAGAGCCAGTGGACGTGGGCAGCCCAGTCCTCGAACCAGCTGACCAGCGAGTCCTGCCACTCCGGCGACATCCGAGCTCCTTCCGCCAGAGTTCCAGACCGTCAGTATGCGTACCCTACCCACAGGCGAACGCAAACACCCCGAAGCGTCTGCTATTCGGTTGAGGCTTCCGTCGCCGCGCCGGGCGGGATCTCATGGCTCGGCAGCCGGTCGAGATCCTGGACGTCAGCGAAGCAGGCTCGGGCGAAGTCCTGCCCGAACGGGGTCAGGTGGATCGAGCGCCGCTTGATCCGGGCACCACCCTTGGCGTGAAGAGCCGCGAGTACGTCGGGCTGCGCCTCGACCACCTGATAGCGGATCAGCTCGCTGACCGGATCCTCGGACTGCCAGACCAGACCGAGCCGGGTCAGGTTGTTGAGGTATTGCGGCACCAGTGACGGGTAGCGCACGCTGGCCTGCGCGCCGATCATGGTCAGGCCCCGGGCGATCATCCGCGCCCCGCGCAGATGGCCGATCAGACCACCCTCGACCACGTCGACTGCCGGCTGCGGGCCGTCCTTGAGCATCAGCACCAGGATGCGCGCCTCGTCGGGAGCCAGCTCGTTGAGGATGCTGACGAAGGCCGGATGGCGCTCGTTCTCGTCCCATACGTCGCGCGAGCGGCGCAGCAGCTCCTCGCCGGTCCGCCGCAGCCGGTCGGGTTCCGTGCCCGGAGCGACTCCGTTGACCCGTGCGGCACGACCCTCCATCGCCGCCCTCGCACTCTCGGCGGCCGGTAGCGCGAATCGTTCCAGCAGACCGGTGACCGGGTTGCCCGTGGCGACCCGCTTCGCGAGAGCGGTCACCTGGCGGGCGTTGGTCGCCACGTCCTCGGTGAGCCGCACCGCCTCGTCGGGGTCGACGACCGCCTTCGCGACCCGCCCCACCCCTCGCGCGTACGTCCTCAGACCCCAGCCCGCGGTGTGGGCGACCGTGACCGCGGAGATCCTGAGCAGGCCCGGAAGGACCTCCATCGCATCGTCGACGAGACCGCCGCTCGGGGCCGGCGTCGGCATGCGGTGCATCCCCTCACGGCCCTCGACGAGCTCTTCGGGCGGCTCGATCGAGCGGGGCCGACGGGCCTCCGGCTCGGTGTTGATGTGGAGGGCGCTCACAACACGTTCCACCATTCGAAGACTGCCACGTGCAGAAACCCGCCCGCCAGCCCCATGATCGCCCCATGGGCGTAGAGCAGCCACTCGTCCTCCTTGATCGCGGCTCTCATCATCTCAACGAAGGTCTTCGGAGGCAGAGCCCTGCACCGGTCGGCGATCAGCCGGCGGATGTTGCACGACTGCTGCTGACTGAAGGCGGCGTCGCGCAGCGGGGTGAGGGTGTATTCGACGGCCTGCTCGGCGACCGAGGACCGGATCGCATCGAACCTCCTGGTCCCAACGGCGACCCGGACCGCGCCGTAGGCCGGTCCGACCGCGGCGTTGACCGCCGGCTCGAGGGCCGCGGCGAGCATCTGCCGGGTGCGGTCGCCGGACGGCCCGTTGAGGAGATGCTCGCCGATGTGCTCGAGCGTGATCACGTCCTTGGCGATGTGCTTGCCGTAGACGTCGGAGGCCTGCCACTGCCGCCGGGCGAAGAGCGCCTGGATCTTGAACGGCCCGATCCGCCTGGGCTCGGCGGGCTCGAAGATGAGCAGCATGCCGAGCAGGTTGGTCGTCCAGCCGACCAGCACACCGAGGATCGGCAGCAGCCACCAGATGTGGAAGGCCTGGTCGACGACGGCGACCGGGATGCCGAGCAGGAAACCGAAGATCGCCCCGAAGACGACCATCATCCGCAGCTCACGGGCCCCGAAGTCCTTGAAGATCCGCACGATGATCGAGGGATCCTTCTCGAAGTTCTCGATCACCATGATCTTCGGGTCGAAGATCTGGTCGATGTGGTTGCCGATCTCGACGGTCACGTCACCGACGACCTCGGGGAGCCGGTCCTGGACCCGCTGGATCACGACCGTACGCAGCGGGCGTGGCAGATCGCGCCAGAACCGAGGATGCTCACGCCACATGATCTCGTCGACGAGCAGCGGGATCTCAGGACGGAAGACGTCGACGATGTGGGCGGCGATCTTGTCCGGCTCGAGCTGCTCGTAGAAGTCGCGGGCGGTCGCCATCTGCGACAGCGCCCGGTCGACGGCGATCGAGCCCATCTTCGCGGCCCGCGCCGGCACGATCCCCTGCCAGCCGAGCCCGCCGCGCAGAATGCCCGGGATCTCCTGGATCTTGCGCGGCAGCGAGCCGGCGATCTGCTTGAGCCCCGGCACGGTGATCCCGTGGAAATGGATCGGGGAGAAGAGCATCCACAGCCCCGACCAGTTGATGAGCCAGCCGATCACGGCGGTGAAGATCGGGACCGACCAGAACTCGAACCAGTTGAACTCGCCTAGCAGGGTCAACCCCGCCGAAATGGTGTTAGACACAAGACCTGACCTTCATTTCCTCATCCACGAGACCGCCCCAGGTTCAAGCGGTGTCGTGGTCTCCCTGGCGCGAAGGCTAGTCCACCGTTTGACAACTTGGGGCAAAATGTCCACCGATCACTCAGATATCGATCCAAAGATCGAGCCTGGCTCGACGGGAGCGAGTCGTACGTCCCGGGTGATCATCCCGTTCCGACGGAGGGGGAGCATTCGGAAGACCACCCTGCCATGGACGGCGTCGGCATCGACGAAACCGAAGCTGCGCGAGTCGGTGGAGGCGCTCCAGTTGTCGCCGAGAAGCCAGTAGGCATCCTCGGGAACGGTCAGCCACTCCAGCTCCGCACCAGCCTCGGCGGACCAGGCCGGGTTCTCGACCACGAAGGTCTCGTCCTCGCCCGCCGGCCGGACCAGCACCCGCGCATCACGGGAGATCGAGACCCGGTCCCCGGGCATCCCGATCACCCGCTTGAGGATCTGGGTGCCACCACCGGACACAGCGCTCGGCGCGTCCGCCTCGACGACGTCGAAGCGTTCGATCTCGTCGTGGGTCCAGAACTCCAGGAACATCCGGTCGCCGTTCTTCAGGGTCGGCTCCATGCTCGTGCCGTCGACAGTGACGGAGAAGGCGAGCGCGGCGACCACCAAGACGAGTGCGACGAAGGCCGCGACCCCGGCGCCGACACCGCTCGCGGTGAGGACCCTCCTCACGGCCGTACGTCCAGCCCGGAGACGGGCGCGTCCACCTCGACCAGCTCGACACGGCCGTCACCGAAGCCGCCGAACGATCCGGCCGGGAGCAACCGCAGCCACGCCTTGCCGGAGACGTCCGCCACCGGCAGGAAGCCGAACCCGCGGGAGTCTGTCGAGCCGCCCCAGTTGTCCCCGAGAACCCACAGCGAATCACCCGGGACCGTCGCCCAGACCCCGGACGCGGCATCGTCGTACGTCCCGTCCTCCCCGCAGCACATGTCCACCGCGGTCCCGATCCGGGTCGGCCAGGCAGGGTTGTCGACCCGGTAGACCTCGCCAGATCCGGCGGGGCTCACGTAGACGATCGGCTTCTCGCCGCCGACGATCGCGACCCGGTCCCCCGGCAACCCGATCACCCGCTTGACCACCTGCGCGCCACCACCGAAACGCTCCGGCCCCGGCTCGATGCCCTGGACCAGGTCGAAGCGTTCGATGTCGTCGTTGTGCAGCGGGTCGAGCAGGATCCGCTCGCCGGAGACCATCGTCGGCTCCATGCTGCTCCCCTTGACCGTGAACGAGCCGAAGAGCGCGGCGACGACCACGGTCATGACCAGCAGGAACGCCACCAGCGCGACCCACCCGACAACCGTTCCAGCAACGCCGCTTTCGTCAGCGACACGAGCGCTCCGAGGCCTTCCGAACACAACCAGACTCTCTTTCGGGCACGTCGACGACAGCAAGGCCAAACCCACGCAAGGATCGCCTCACTAGGTAGACATTTACGGATCAAATGTCCAGATTTGCTTGACCGTAGCACGTGGCGACCGTCACAGTCTGTGATGCCACCCAGGGTATTAGGGACCGTGGGCGGCGCAGTTTCTCGGGTTCATCAGCCCGTGAGGGACGGGTTCAACGAGGGAGACATATGAACAAGATGGGGCATACCAGTCTCGGCCGCTTCGCGGCCGTGACGCTGCCGGCGGCGGTCGTCTCCGCCGGTATGGGGTACGCGATGCTGTCCGGCATGGTCGGAGCGGTCATCTCGTCCACCGGCGGTTTCGACATGAGCACGAGCCTCACCGCCGACGCGCTGAAGATGCGCACCGGCGCCACTGAGATCGGCTCTGCCGGCAACAACCAGGGCACGATCTACGCCCAGACCGAGGGCTCCGTAGCCAACGGGCTCAACGTCGTGACACCCGAGGTCGAGGTGCTCCCGGGCCTGAGCCTCAACCTGGGGATCACCTCGACCGACTCGGCGATCAACCTGGGCGACGTGGCACTCAACGCCGCCTCGCTCAACACGCCGAGCGGCGCCACCATGGCCAACGTGACCTTGGGCCAGTCGCAGGCCGACGCCGGGTTCGACCCGGGCGGCCCCGGCTACGTGGCGGACGGCTTCGCGCTCCAGGCGGCGCAGTCCGCCGGCGAGAGCGGGCAGCAGGTGCTGAACAACCTTTCGGCGAAGGCGTACGCAGTGCAGCTCAGCTCGCTGAGCCTCGACAACCTGTCGATCACGCTCAACCCGTAGCACTCCAACTCATCAGCCCGCAGTAGTTGGCGGGCGTTCCGGAGCGCCCGCCAACACCTCTGCCCCCAGCCCCGCCGGAGAACCCATGCCTGACAAGACGCCCATCGATCCCGAAGCACCCACCGTGAGCACCTCAGCCGCCGCCTTCACTCCGAGTGGCTTCAAGGGCTTCCGCCGCACCCGCCCCTTCTGGGGCAGCCTGATCCTGCTGTGGTCGTCGTGGATGATCGGGTCCTCGATGCTCTCCAAGCAGCTCGACTTCACGATCTTCGCAGCCTTCGGCGACAGGACCCTGCCGCCGGTGCTGATCTCGTTCACCATGGCCGCCGCGGCGTTGATCGCGATGTTCATGCCGGCGCAGCGGACGTTCCCCGGGATCGTCTCGGTCGCGCTCGCCATCGCGGCGCTCCCGCTGGCCAACCTCGGCGGCCTGATCATCGGCACCGTCGCCGGCATCACCGGTGGCGCCCTGATCGTCGCCTGGACCCCCTACTCCGAGGAGCAGCTGACCAAGATGGCCGAGAAGGACGCCCGCAAGCGCGCCCGCAAGGCGGCCGGCAAGCCGGCCCGGAGCGGAGCGGCCGCATGAGCCCGCGCGCCCGCCGCTTCGAGCGGCCCGAACCCTGGGGCGAGGAGTCCGGCGTGCTCGGCCTGTGGGGCCGGCTCACCGGCCGCATGTACCGAGGGGCGTACGCCGCCGTCGACCGTGCCGCGGAGCAGTCGGCACAGATGAAGACCGATGCGGAGTCCGTACGCCGCGGCAGCCGCAAGCGCTCGCTGCCGCTGATGATCGTCGGGAGCGCCGCGCTCGTGGCCATGTTCGGCGCGGTCTCGCAGAACGCCCTGGCGGTCAACTTCACCACCGGGAACGCCAAGTTCAAGCTCTACTCCAACTACCTCGACGCCGAGCACGCGGCGGGCTACCTCGCCCCGACCAGCCGCCAGGGCGCCACCGACTGCGATCCCGGTGTCGCCGACGTACAGACCCAGTGCGGCGTCACCGAGCTCGGCATCCACCAGGCCAAGCTCGCCGGGCTGTGCGGGATCGCCACCGAGAACATTCCGCTCGTCGGGAGCTACTCGCTGATGATCACCGCTGGCGACGACATCCCCGACAGCTACAGCGGCAGCACGATCCCGACCGGCACAACCACCGACCCGAGCACGGGCAAGCTCACCGACGGCAGCCTCGGCAACGCGATCTCGGCGACCAACCTGTTCATCAACGCCGACGCGCTCAGCGGCTACGGGAACAAGATCTCCGGCATGAACCTCGGCCAGTCGGCCGAGACCGTCGGCGACTCGGCCGGTCTCACCTTCGAGGGCAACGCCAACCAGTTGCCCAAGGCCGGCGCCTTCGGCCTCTACGCCCGCCAGCTCAACGTCGCCGGTCTCAACGGGAACAGTTACGGGCTCAACCTCAAGGGCAACATCACCCTGCCGGAGCTGAACATCAAGGTCGTCCCCGGAGCCAGGACGCAGGCCGACTGCTCATGACCGAATCCAACACCCAGTCGTTGACAGACGACCTCGGCTTCTCCGCCGACTCCGGACAGGAGAACGTACGCGGCAACCGGCTCGGCGCGTTCCTGGCAGCGGTCCGCTCGTGGTTCCGCGCCTGGCGGCGTACGCGACCCTTCTGGGGTGCGTTGTGGCTCATCGTGGCCGGCGCCTGGATCATCTACTGGATGTCGTTCGACATCGGCATCGCGTTGACCGGCGGCTGGTCCTACTCCGCCGGCTACGTCATGGGCGGCGCGCTGATCATGTTCGGCCTGGTCACCTGGCTGGCGCCGCACTACAAGTCGCTCTCGGGGATCGTCGCGTTTCTGATCGCGCTCGGCGCCTTCCCGACGGCCAACCTGGGTGGCTTCGTCCTCGGCTCCGTCCTCGGCATCATCGGCGGCGCGATGGTCTGGTCCTGGGGCGAGAAGAAGCCGCGGCCGCCCAAGCGTGTCACCTCCGGCGGCTGACCGCCGTGTCCCACCAGCTCACCGTCGGCAAGCAACGCCTCGTCGTCGTCACCGCGATCGCGCTCCTCATCATGTCCTCGGCCCTGCGGCCCTCACCGGATGACCGGGCCGAGGCGAACAGCCAGAACAACAGCTATCAGCCGTTCCAGTGCGACCAGCCGGGCAGCACAAACCCGCAGCAACGGCGGCAGGTCGTACCGCTCAAGAACAGTGGCGACAACGGCACCTTCCAGAGCCGCCTCTTCGGGACGCGGATGTTCCCCTGCCTGTCCGGGACACGGTGGGTCCTGACCGCGGGCGAGCCGAACGGGAGCGGCACCACCAACGTGGCCGCCGACGTACGCGGCATCTACACCAACAGCAACGACGGCAACTGCGACAGCAACAAGGGGTTCACCTACTACTACGCCGCCACGGGCAGCATGTGCCTGTTCCAGATCGCCTTCAGCGACCTCGTCTTCCGCAGCAACGTCGCCTCGTTCGGCGCTCCGGTGCTCTCGGCGAGGTCGACGACGGCCCCCGCACCCAGCGCGAAGGTGGCGCACACCCTCCGCATCGCCCCGGACGGTCCGTTCACCGTCGGCGGGCCGGGAGTGAAGACGAACCTGCTCACCACCGGCGACTCCTGGGTGGCGATCCCGTGGAGAACGGTCACCAACCTGGCCGGCCTCCTGATCATCGCCGCCGGCCTGACCACGACCTCGCAGAAGAACACCATCTGCACCGCCGGCTGGAACGGTGACTCGTGCCGGCTGAAGATCCGTACGCTCGCCGGCGACGGCACCGGTGGATGGAACGACCTGGTCACCGCGATCCTCAGCGGTCTCGCGGCCGGCGGTGACTACAACATCCTGGCGGCGAACCTGGAGTTCTACTACCTGTTCACCCACGACAACAACGCGGGCAACGACCCGTACGTCTATCCCCCGGGCGGCACCACGAACCCGCTCAACTCGATCCAGCTTCCCAACACGACGATCACGGTGACCGCGGGATGAGCACGTACGGGACACGATGGCGCCGCATGGTCGCGGCGACGACGGTCGGCTTCGGCCTGCTCGCGGGGATGGTCGCGACGATGGGCTCCTCCGCGTCCGCAGTCTTCAGTCCCACGCTGACGATCAACAACGGCAGCTCGACGTTCTCCTCGACCAACATCCACGCCGCCGACGCGGCCTTCGGCACCTCGCTGGTGCAGACCCAGGCGGCCGCCAGCAGCGGTGGCGACTGGACGCCGGTGCTGCGTGCCGGCTTCGCGAGCGCGACGATGAACGGCTTCTGCCTCTCCCGGGTGGAGGAGGTCGGGATGCTCGGCAGCTACACGATCAGGCTCACCTCCGGGGACGACGACCCGGCGACCAACGAGATCAACGCGCAGATGGCCGTCTTCGACATCACCCAGCTCCGTGCCGCGGCTGCCCCTGGGATCAACCTCCAGGGAGTCGCCCAGATCGGGCTCGCCTCCACCGACCTGACCACCAATCCGGGAAGCGCGCCGTACGCCGCCAACCCCATGGGCCTGCCCCAGGCGTTCGACTCGAGCTGGTACCAGGCCAGCGGCAACGGCGGCCACAACAACGGCCAGGGCTTCACCGGCATCGACGCGACCGTCGCAGACCTCAACTCCGTCTACGGCGACGTCTGGCAGGCCCAGATCGAGGGCGAGGTCACCCTGCCGAACCTGGAGATCGAGCTGCTTCCAGGCAACCAGTCCTGCAAGGCGGCGGCCCAGGCCGGGAGATTCCCGAACTGAAGGCGCCGGCCGCGGAGCTCGCTTGAAATTGGAAGGACCCGGCGGGTCCGTCTCGGGTCGGCTCCACCGGGTCCGCCGCGTGTGCCCCGACCATATGGGGGTTGGTCCGACACCCGCGGCTTACTCATCAGTATGCGGGTATTGCACCAACATCGGTTTTACCCGAAATCCACAACTCGCCAACAAATCTGTCAAGCGATCAGTAGGGCGCGTGTTAGCCGTGTTGCTGCCGTCGCCAGACCACGATCGCCTGTCCTGGCGGCGCCTCGCGAACCGCCGGAAGCCTGCTGGCCGGACCCCTCGGTCCGGGCGCCGCCGCCCTCGCCTGGGCGAGCGCCTCGCGGGTCGCGGCCAGCTCGTGCAGCAGTTCCTCGTTGCGCCGGCGCAGAGCGTCGACGTGCTGCTCGAGGGCCAGGATGCGACGCACGCCCTCGATGCCGATGCCGGACGCGGTCAGGTCCGCGATCGAGCGCAGCAGCTCGATGTCGCGGAAGGAGTAGCGGCGCCCGCCACCCCCGGTGCGACCGGGGGTGATCAGGCCCATCCGCTCATAGGTACGCAGCGTCTGCGGGTGCAGCCCGGTCAGCTCCGCGGCGACGCTGATCACGTAGACCGCGGCATCCGGAGCCGGGCTGCCGAATCCCTCGCTCATCATGACTCCTCGAGAAGAGACGTACGCAGGGGCTTGCCGGCCATCGCGGCCCGGTAGGCCTCGACGGCGGCCTTGGCATCGGCGTCGAGCACGGCCGGAATCTGCACCTCGACGGTCGCGAGCAGGTCACCTACGGTGCCGTCCGAGCGCCGGAACCCCTTGCCGCGGACCCGGAACGTACGTCCGTTGGGGGTCCCCGCCGGGATCCGCAGCGTCACCGGCGAACCGGACAGCGTCGGCAGCTTGGCCTCGGCACCGAGGGCGAGCTCGTCGAACCCGACCGGTACGTCGATGGTGAGGTTGTCGTCCTTGCGGCCGAAGACGCGGTGCGGCGTGACGTGCACGGTGACGTAGAGGTCACCGGCCGGGCCGCCGTTCTCGCCGGCGGCACCCTTGCCCTTGAGCCGGATCCGCTGACGGTCCTTGACGCCAGCCGGGATGCGCGCCTGGATGGTGCGCGCGGAGGTGCCGCGGCCGGAGCCGTGGCAGGTCGGGCAGGCCTCGTCGTAGATCAGCTGGCGGCCACCGCAGCGCGGGCACGTCTCGTTCATCGAGAACGCGCCGCCGACGGAGTTGACGACGTAGCCGGCGCCCTCGCACTCCGGGCAGACCCGCGGCCTGGTGCCAGGCTTGCCGCCGGTGCCGTTGCAGTCTGGACAGGCGGCGTCCGAGGTCAGTCGCAGCGAGATGGTCACACCCTCGAGTGCGTCCGTGAACCCGATCGTGGCGCTCGTCTCGACGTCGGCACCCTTGATCGGCCGAGCCCTCGGGGTCGTACGCCGCCCACCGAAGCCTCCGCCGGCGCCACCGGCACCGCCGAAGAGGTCGCCGAACATGTCACCGAGGCCACCGCCCTGGGCGCCACCGGCGCCGAAGAGGTCGTCGAAGTTGTAGCCGCGGCCGGCACCCGTGCCGCCGAAGCCGCCCGGGAACCCGCCCGAGGCGCCGAGGGTGCGTACCTCGTCGTACTTCTTGCGCTTGTCGGTGTCGCCGATGACGTCGTAGGCCTCGGCGACCTTCTTGAACTTCTCGTGCTTGGCTTCGTCGCCCGGGTTGGAGTCGGGGTGGTTGGCCCGCGCGAGCTTGCGATAGGCCTTCTTGATGTCGTCGCCCGAGGCGTCCTTCGTGACACCCAGCTCGGCGTAGTAGTCCTTGTTGATCCAGTCCGGCCGGATCCCGTCGTTCTCAGCCACCTAGCCCCTCCTCCCTTCTTCTCGGTGGCCGAGGCTGTCGATGTCTCGACAGCCTCGACCACCCATCGTTGTCACTCCGGGTCACTCCGGGTCTACGACCAGGACCTGAGCGGCCCTGACCACCCGGTCGCCGATCGTGTAGCCGGCCTTGGCGACCAGCTTGACCGAGGTCTCCTCGACCTCCGGGTCGGTGCCCATGTGGCTGAGCGCCTCGTGACGGTTGGGATCGAAGACGTCGCCCGGCTCACCGAACTTCTTCAGGCCCAGGTTGGTCACGATCTTCTCGAGCTGGTCGGCGACGGCCTTGAAGCCGCCCTCGACCTCGCCGTGCTCGCGGGCACGGTCGATGGTGTCGAGCACCTCCACGATCGGAGTGAGCACCTTGTAGGTCGCGTTCTGCGAGACCAGCTCGCGGTCACGGTCGACCCGCTTCTTGTAGTTGATGTACTCGGCCTGGAGACGCTGCAGGTCCGTGGTCAGCTCGGCGACCCGCTTGTCGACCTCATCGGCGGCATCGCCCATGAAGTCCAGCTCGCTGTCGTCCTCGATCACCACGTCCTCCTCGACGGCCTCCTCGTCCGCCTCGTCCTCCGCCTCCTCGACGGAAGCCTCCTCCTCGGCGGCGTCGTCCGAGTCCGAGGTGTCGCCCTCAGGAGCGTCCACCTCGGCGTCCTCGGTCGACTCCTCGATGTGGTCGGTCTCGGGCTGCGGGGCCTCGGAGGTCGTCTCCTCGACGGCCTCGTCCGCCCCGCCGGGGCGGCGCTTCGTCACTTCTTGTCGCCCTCTTCGCCCTCGACAGGCTCGTCGACGATCTCGGCGTCGACGACGTCGTCGTCGGCCTCACCGGTCGCACCGGTGGCACCACCGGCAGCGGACTGCTCGGCCTCGGCCGCGGCGTACATGGCCGCACCCATCTTCTGCGACGACTCACCGAGCTTGGTGATCGCGGTCTGGATGGCGTCCTTGTCGGCCTCGGTGTCCTCGAGGACCTTCTTCAGGGCATCCAGGTCGGCCTGCACCTCGGTCTTCACGTCGTCCGGGACCTTGTCGCCGGAGTCGGTGATGAACTTCTCGGTGGTGTAGACGAGGCTGTCACCCTGGTTGCGGATCTCGATGGACTCGCGACGCTTGGCGTCCTCCTCGGCGTACTGCTCGGCCTCCTTGACCATGCGGTCGATGTCGTCCTTCGACAGCGCGGAGCCGCCGGAGATCGTCATGGACTGCTCGCGGCCCGAGGCCTGGTCCTTGGCGGAGACGTGCACGATGCCGTTGGCGTCGATGTCGAAGGTGACCTCGATCTTCGGCACGCCACGCGGCGCCGGCGGGAGACCGGTGAGCTCGAAGTTGCCCAGCGGCTGGTTCTCCGACCACATCGGGCGCTCGCCCTGGGCGACCTTGATCTCGACGCTCGGCTGGTTGTCGTCAGCCGTGGTGAAGATCTCGGAGCGCTTGGTCGGGATGGTGGTGTTGCGCTCGATCAGGGTGGTGAAGACACCGCCCTTGGTCTCGATGCCGAGGCTCAGCGGGGTGACGTCGAGGAGCAGTACGTCCTTGACCTCGCCCTTCAGCACGCCGGCCTGCAGCGCGGCACCGACGGCGACGACCTCGTCGGGGTTGACGCCCTTGTTGGGCTCCTTGCCACCGAGCAGGCTCTTGACCAGGTCGGTCACGGCCGGCATCCGGGTCGAGCCGCCGACCAGGACGACGTGGTCGATGTCCTTGAGAGCGACGCCGCCGTCCTTGAGGACGGACTCGAACGGCTTCTTGGTGCGGTCGAGCAGGTCAGCGGTGATCTTCTGGAACTCCGCCCGGGTCAGGGTCTCCTCGAAGTGGAGGGGGCCGGACTCACCGTGGGTGATGTAGGGCAGGTGGATGCTCGTGTTCTGCGACGAGGAGAGCTCGATCTTCGCCTTCTCGGCGGCCTCCTGGAGGCGCTGCGCCGCGATCTTGTCGGCGGCCAGGTCCACACCGTTGGCGGCCTTGAACTTCTCGACCATCCACTTGACGATCGCGTTGTCCCAGTCGTCACCACCGAGGTGGTTGTCACCGGAGGTCGCCTTGACCTCGACGACACCCTCACCGATCTCGAGCAGGGACACGTCGAACGTGCCGCCACCGAGGTCGAAGACGAGGATGGTCTGGTCGTCGCCCTTGTCGAGGCCGTAGGCCAGCGCGGCGGCGGTCGGCTCGTTGACGATGCGGGAGACGTTGAGGCCCGCGATCTCACCGGCCTCCTTGGTGGCCTGGCGCTGCGCGTCGGAGAAGTAGGCCGGGACGGTGATGACCGCGTCGGTCACCGGCTCACCGAGGTAGGCCTCGGCGTCGCGCTTGAGCTTCTGCAGGACGAACGCGCTGATCTGCTGCGGCGTGAAGTCCTTGTCGTCGATGTTCACCTTCCAGTCGGTGCCCATGTGACGCTTGACCGACCGGATGGTGCGGTCGACGTTGGTGACGGCCTGGCGCTTGGCGACCTCGCCGACCAGCACCTCACCCGACTTGCTGAACGCGACCACGGAAGGCGTCGTACGGGCGCCTTCGGCATTCGCGATGACGGTGGCCTCGCCACCCTCCAGAACCGAGACGACCGAGTTGGTGGTCCCGAGGTCGATACCGACGGCACGTGCCATCTTTGCTACCTCCGCTTGTTGAAGCTGTGTGTATGTGGAAATCCGGGGAGCCCCGGAAGACTGGGTGGTCTGCGCCGCCCCAGCGGCTGCCGCCGCCGAGTGTTGCAAACAAGTTGAGCCGATTCAACTCAACTTCGTTCACTGTCCACAACGAAGACCCTACGCCCCCTATTCCAGCGCCAGCCAAAAGCAGGCCGAGTCGGCTCGTCGTGACGAGCCGACTCGGCGTTTGCTTGCGTCAGAAGGACGGGATCCAGTCGAAGGTGTCGGGGTTGGGGCCGGAGCGGCCGGACTCACCCTTGTCGAGGGCCGCGAGGGCGTTGACCTGGTCGTCGGTCAGCTCGAAGTCGAAGATCGCCAGGTTCTCCTCGAGCCGCTCGCGGCGTACGGACTTGGGGAAGACGATGTCGCCGCGGTCGATCTGCCAGCGGAGCAGGACCTGGGCGGGCGACTTGCCGTGGGCGGAGGCGATCTCGGCGACCACCGGGTCGGTGAGCTCACCGCCGCCCTGTCCGAGCGGGGACCACGACTCGACCTTCGCGCCGTGGCCCAGGGTGGCGGCACGAGCGGCCTCGTTGGCGAAGTAGGGGTGGACCTCGATCTGGTTGACCGCGGGGGCGACGCCGGTCTCGGCGACGATCTTGTCGAGGTGGTCGGGCTGGAAGTTGGAGACGCCGACGGAGGTGGTCAGGCCCGCCTCGCGGAGGCCGACGAGGGCCTCCCACGTCTTCGCGTACGTCCCGTCGTACTGCGTCGGCAGCGGCCAGTGGATCAGGAACAGGTCGACGCGGTCGAGGCCGAGCAGCTCCAGCGACCTCTCCAGCGATGCCTTGGCCTTGGCCGGGTCGTGCTGGGAGTTGTTGAGCTTGGTGGTGACGTAGAGCTCCTCGCGGGCGAGTCCGGCGCTCTTCAGCGCGGCGCCGACTCCGGCCTCGTTCTGGTACATCTGCGCGGTGTCGATGTGGCGGTAGCCGACCTCGAGAGCCTGGCTCACCACCTGCTCGGTCTCGTCCTGGGGAACCTGCCAGACGCCGAGACCGAACTGCGGGATCGAAGTGCCGTCATTGAGCTTGATCGTGGGAACCGTCATACCCACATACAACCAAGCGTCCAATGGCCTATTCCATCCTCAGCCGATCGTCACGGTCACCACGTTGGAGTAGGTGCCGGCGTCGATGTCCTTCATCCGGAACTTGTGCTTCCCGACCCGGCCGGACTGGATCGGGGTGGAGAACTGCTCGCCGGTGACCCGTAAGTCGGGGATCCCGAAATCCTCCCAGCCCTGACCGTCGTTGCGCTCCAGGCGGAGAATCGCGCCCTCACCGCCGGGGTAGATCCCGGTGAGATCGATCCGCTCCATCGGCTCCGCGGCGACGGTGCCGGCCTGGAGGGTGATCTCCTTCGCCGGCTTCTCCACGACCGTCTTGGAGGGCGACGGGCTCGTGGAGGCTGTGCCCGCCTGCTTCTCCGGAGCGCTCGTCGGTGATGCGTTGAGGGTGATCGCAGGCCCGCTCGCGGACCTGGTCGGCTTCGGCGACGGCGCGTAGAGCGAGGCACCCGCGTCCGGGTCGGTGGCCTGGTCGTCGGCGGAACCGCCGCCACCGAGGCCCAGGATGTTGGCACCGACGAACATCGCGATCCCGATGATCAGCCCCACCCCCACCGCGACCGCCACGAGCGCCGTGACTCCGGCTGCGATCGGGTGCTGCCCGCCCTGCTTCACATCTGCTCCTCGACCCGCCTGTGGTGATGGTGACAATTCAGCCACACGTTGCTATCGAGCACCACAAGTTCAGCTGATCAGCTGCTGTCGGCGCGCGATGGCGGCCGCCTCCGTGCGGCTCCCAGCGCCCAGCTTGCCGAGGATGTTGGAGACGTGCACGGAAACCGTCTTCGTGGAGATGAACAACTGCTTGCCGATCTCGCCGTTGCTGCGTCCCGCGGCCACCAGCGTCAGGATCTCGCTCTCCCGCGGCGTCAGGGACGTCGATGTCGCCTGCTGCTGCTTGACCGCCGTCGCGCCGAGCGACCTCAGCTCGTCGAGCAAGGGCTGCAGCCCGAGTCGCTTCGCGGTCTCCCGGGCCTTGTCGGCGGTCACCCGCGAGCCGGCCACGTCGCCCGTGGCCCGCTGGATGGCGGCGTACCTCGTCCGGACGGCGGCCAGACCTGGGACGTCGCCGTAGGCCTCGACCTGCTGCTCGGCGCGCTCCCACGCCGCGAGCAGCGACTCCTGGGGCGGGGCGTCGATGCCGGCCAGCCAGTGGACGCGGAGCACCTCCGCCTCCAGCCTGGCGGTCCAGGACCGGCCTTCGGGGCCCCACTCCCCTGGCTCGTACTGCGCGACCACCTGCTCGCCGTCGCTGTGCAGACCGTCGACCGCCTCCACCAGCGCCGGCCATCGCGCGGCCGGCAGCGAGGGCAGCATCTGCGCGATCCCGGAGGCGGCCACCACCGCCAACCGCACCCGCCCACCGAACCACTCGGTCCAGAACTGGGAAAGGGTCTCGACCGCGTCCGCGTAGACCCTGAGCACCCCCTCGGGGTCGCCGGCACGGGCCCGCGCGGTCATCTCCACGACCGAGCCGTAGAGGGCGATCAGGCCCTCCTGGGTCCAGAACGGTCGCAACGCGTTGGCAGCCTCACCGACCGATGCCCCCTGCGCCTGCTCCATCATCATCCGGAGCATGTCGAGGAGCGCGACCGGGATCGGCGGCGCGTCGGGCAGGTTGCCGCCGGTCAGCGCGAGCGCCTCGTCCCACTCCCCCAAGACCATCTGGATCCGGACGATGTCGGAGCGGGCCCCGGCAACGTAGGGCGACCACTGCAGCGACTCCCCGCCGGCCTCGTCGATCACCGCCCGGAACCACTTCAGCGCCTCCCGGTAGTCCCCGGCCTCGTCATAGGAGCGGCCGAGCGTGTAGAGCCCCCGGCTGACGGCGTACGTCGATCCGACCTGCCGCGCCTGGTCGATCGTCTCGCGCAGCACCTGCCGGAAGCCCTCGACCTTGTCGCCGCCACCGCGACCGGTGCGGACCTTGAGCATCGACAGGCTGGTGGCCATGTCGGAGGCCAGCTTGGAGAGGCTGTGCCGCTCGGCGATCTCGATGCCCTCCAGCCCGACGGCCTCGGCCTCCTCGCTGCGGCGGTAGGTCACCAGCGTGCGGGTGCGCACGGCCAGGACGGAACACCGCACCTTCGGCTCGGCGTCGGCGGGGAGCGCGACCATCGCGTCATGGGAGTAGGTGAGCGGGTCGCCGTTCTCCATGAGGAGGGCCGCCTCGGCCCGGGTCGCCAGCAACAGCGCCCGGCCCACCGACGGGCCGGCCGGGATGGCGTCGAGCCGCTCGGCCAGGATCGCGTCGGCGCGCGAGGGCAGCCCGGCGAGGATGAGGGTGTCGGCGGCGCGCTCGTAGACCCGATCCAGGTTGACCGCGGCCGCCTTGGTGACCTTCGGGTCGGCGGCGAGGCCCAATGCCTTCTCGTAGTGGTGGGCCGCCTCGCCCACACCACTGACGCTGCGGGCCTCCTCGGCCGCGGCGATGCGAGCCCGCAGCGCGGTCGCGAGGTCGCCGGCGTGCTTGGCGTGCAGGGCGAGCTCCGCGGCGGCGCCCAGCCCGGGCGTCTCCTTCAGCACCTCGGCGAACCGGGCGTGCAGACGCACCCGCTCGCCGGGCAGCAGGTCGTCGTAGACCGCTTCGGCGAGCAGCGCGTGGCGGAACGTGTAGCGGGAGCCGGTCGGCTCGAGCACCTTCTGCTCGACCGCGGTGCGCAGCGCGTCGTCGAGCTCGTCGGTCTTCATCTCGGTGACCGCGGCGAGGAGCTCGTGGGTGACCCGTCGGCCGGCGATGCTCGCCGTGCGGACGACGTTCCGGGCGGAGCCGTCGAGCCGGTCCAGACGCACCAGCAGCAGGTCGGCGAGATCGACGGGGAGGTCCTCGTCGCAGCCCGCCTGGACCAGCTCCTCGACGAAGAACGCGTTGCCCTCGGCGCGACGTACGACTCGCTCGGCGTCGACCTTGCCGGGCGCCAGCTCGTGGACCAGCAGTCGCACCGAGTCGTCGGAGAGCGGCTCGAGGACGATCCGCTCGACGTCGGGCAGCCGGCCCCACTCGCCGACCTGGCGGCGCAGCGGGTGGCGGCGGTGGATGTCGTCGGCGCGGTAGGACGCGACCATCGCGACGGGGCCGACATATGGCCGGGTGAAGAGGTAGGTCAGCAGGTCGCGGGTGGACTGGTCGGCCCAGTGGGTGTCCTCGACCACGACCAGCAGCGGCGCCTTCTCGGCGGCCGCCTCGAAGAGGGTGTGGACGGCGTCGAAGAGCTGCCCGCGGTCGGTGCCCGTCGGGGCGGCTCCCTGGTTGGCGCCCATCACGCGGCGTACGGGCCTCAGCCTGGCCAGCGCCGGGTAGTCGGCCGCCACCCGCTCGACGACGTCGGGCAGGTCCGCGACGATGCGGTCGAGGATCTCCGAGAACGGCATGTACGCCACAGCGCTCTCGCCGAAGTCGACGCAGTGTCCGGCGTGCACCTGCCAGCCGTCGGAGACGGCGCTGTCGCGCAACGCGGTGAGCAGGCGCGTCTTGCCGACGCCGGCGTCGCCGGCGAGGAGCACGTGCTGGCGCCGGGCCTCGGTGGTCGAGGCGACTCCGAGCAGCCCGGTGAGGGTCCGCAACTCAGGGTCGCGGCCTACGAATGACCGAGCACTTTGCGCCATGTCCCCTATCATCGCGCCTCCGGGCCCGGGATTCTCCCGCATTACCGACCTCCGAGGACTCAGTTGTGTATCGAGTCCATCCGGCGCGGACGGCGGCGCTTCACCTGGCGGGCGAGACGGTCGGCCGCGGTCGCGCGGCGAATGGTCTGCTGGCGGTAGGCCAGCTCGGCGTCGTAGCTGATCTGGTTGCTGTAAGTCATGCATTCAGCCTCTGCCCCTGAGGTAGCACCACGCATGAGGCGCCTGCCTTAGGCGTACGTCAGGGGTGCCTCATTCGGCCGTGATGAGCGTCACTCCACCAGCCCCCGGCGGCGTCCGATGGCCGCTGCCTCGGTGCGGCCGGAGGCGCCGAGCTTGGCCAGGATGTTGGAGACGTGGACGGAGACGGTCTTGGTCGAGATGAACAGCTGCTTGCCGATCTCGCCGTTGCTGCGCCCGGCCGCGACCAGAGCGAGGATCTCGCTCTCACGGGCGGTCAGCTGGCCGGAGGGACCGGCCGTCGACCGCTGCGGCGTGGTGCCGAGGGTGAGCAGGTGGTCGAGAAGCGGTCGAGCGCCGAGCCGCTTCGCCGCATCCCTGGCCTGATCAGCCAGTACCCGAGCACCGGCGGTGTCGCCGCCGGCCCGGAGGATCTCGGCGAGCCGGACCCGCGACCAGGCGAGCTCGTGGACGTGCGGATAAGCGTCGAAGGCGGCCACGGTCTCCCGCCAGGCCTCGACGAGCTCGGCCTGTTCGGGAACGGAGACGCCGGCCAGCCAGTGGGCGCGAAGCCCCTCGGCCCGCAGCCGCGCCGACCACGCCTGCCCCTCCAGCCCCCAGGGCTGCTCGGTCCCGACTGGCCGCGTGCCCGCCTCGAGGATGCGGTCGACCTGCGCCATCACCTGCGGGCGCGCACCGACGGGCAGGTCCGGGACGGCGGAGCCGATCGCGCCGACGGCGATCGCCGCGAGCCGGGCATGGGCGCCGAACCACTTGCCCCAGCCGGTCGTGAGTGCCACGACACCGGCGTCGTAGGCCTCGATCGCTCCGTCGATGTCGCCACGAGCCGCGGCCGCTCTGATCTCCACCGGCGCCGACTCGCTCGCGGTCGCCACCTCCTGCTTCCACGACGGCCGCAGCCGCCGCGCCTCGGCGCCGACGTCGGCGCCGCGGGCCTGCTCGATCATAAGCCGCTTGGACTCCAGCCATGGCCACAGCGCCGGCGGGATGCCGTACGCATCCGTCAGCGCGAGCGCCTCGTCCCACCGGCCGGCGGTGCGGAGGTAGTCGAGCCAGGCGATCCGGGCGTCGAAGGCGTACGGCGCCCAGGGGACGCCCCGCTCCACACTGAGCTCGAAGGCGCTGCGGTAGCTCTCACCGGCCTCGTCGAAGCGGTCGGCCGCGTCGAGGGCGAAAGCGAGCTGGAGCCGGGCGCGGAACTCCGGGTGCAGCGCGCCGACATTGGCGGCCCGCGCCACAGCCGTACGCAGCGGCTCGATCCAGAGCTGGGGCGGCCGCCCCCACGACCCGGCCAGCGTCGCCGCGACCTCCGCGGCGAGGCCGGTCCGGCCGAGCTCCTCGGCCAGCGCCAGCGCCTCGCGGCCGGCCTTCTCAGCGTCGTCGTGACGGCGGTAGATCATCAGCGAGCGGGCGTACGCGGCGAGCAGTCGCGCACGCACCAACGGCGGGGCGTCCTCGGGCAGCTCGGCCATCGCCTTCTCCGCGAGCGCCCCCACCCGGACGTCGTTGACGTAGGCGAAGCTGGTCTCGATCTCGACCGTCATCAGCTGCGCCCGCCACAGACCTGGCGCGTCGGCCGGGAGCGATTCCCGCTGCTCACGGGCCAGTTTCCCGGCCCGGTCGGCGTGCCCGGCGGCCACCATCGCGTCGCTGGCCTTGACCACTAGGTCGACGAGGCGCTGGGTGTCACGCTCGGAGCCGGCACGACCGGCGAGCTGGGCGATCGCCTGCTGATAGTGCTGCGATGCCTCGTCGGGACCACCGGCGGCAGCCGCCTCGTCCCCGGCGGCGATCCCGGCGGTGAGCGCGGTCTCGTGGTCGCCGGCAAGACGGGCGTGACGCGCGAGACCGGCCGCGCTGCCGGTGGTGATGTCGCGGCTCAGCGCCTCGACGTATCGCTGATGGAGCCGGACCCGCTCGCCCGGCAGCAGATCGTCATAGACGGCCTCGCCGAGCAGCGCGTGCCGGAAGACGTAGTAGCCGTCGTCGCGCGGCACCAGGATCGCGCGCTCGATCGCCTGCCTCAGCCCGGCGTCGAGGGTGGCGCGGTCGAGACCGGCGACGGCCTCGAGGAGCTCGTCACTGACGTCGCGCCCGGCGGCGCTGGCCGTGTCGACCACCTCGCGCGCGGTCGCGTCGAGCTGGTCCAGCCTGATCAGGAGCAGGTCGGCGAGGTCCCAGGGCAGCTCGTCGGCGCCGGCGGCCTGCACCAGCTCCTCGACGAAGAAGGCGTTGCCGTCGGCGCGGCGTACGACGCTCTCGACGTCGACCCCGTCGGCGAGCTCACCGGCGAGCTCGCCGACCAGGACGCGTACGTCATCGTCCGAGAGCCTGCCGAGGTGGAACCGCTCGACCGAGGGCAGCCGGGTCCACTCCGCGAGCTGGCGACGCAGCGGGTGGCGGCGGTGGAGGTCGTCGGCGCGGTAGGAGGCGAGGATCGTGACCGGGCCGTCGAACGGCCTGGTGAAGAGGAAGGTCAGCAGGTCACGGGTCGACTGGTCGGCCCAGTGGGTGTCCTCGACCACGACCAGCAGCGGCGCCTTCTCGGCCGCGCGCTCCAGGAGGGCGTGGATCGCGGCGAAGAGGTTGCCCCGGTCGAGCGCCTCCTGGACGGCGGTGTCAGCCCCGCCGAGCGCACGGGCAACCGGCGCCATCCGCAGGAGCGCCGGATGTACGTCGGCGACCTGCGCGACCACGTCGGGCAGCGCGGTGGTGATGTTGTCGAGGATCTCGGTGAAGGGCAGGTAGGCCTCGGCGCTGTCGCCGAAGTCGAGGCAGTGCCCGACAAGCACCTGCCTGCCGTCGGCGGCGGCCCGGCCGCGAAGCTCGCGCAGGATCCGGGTCTTCCCGACCCCGGCGTCACCCGCCAGGAGGACATGCCTGCGCTCGCCCGGCTGTGTGGCGCCGTCCAACCCAGCCAGCCCCGCCAGCATCTCCAGGTCGGCGTCACGCCCGACCAGCCTCTCGGCACTCTGCGCCATGGACGCAATCATCGCGCCTCCCGACAACACCGGGTCGGCCCAGGGGTCGAAGCTGCGTGCCCTGGACATGAAGCAACGCCGAGCGGGATCTCTCCTGCTCGGCGTTGATGGTCCCGCGCCCGCATCTCAGCGGGTGCGGTTGCGTCGCGCCTGACGAGCCTCGCTGGCCCGCTGGCGCTTGGCCAGGTCCTTCTGGATCTGCTGGCGGCGGTACTTGACCTCTGCTTCATAACCTACGGTGCTGTACATCTCGATCTCCTGCTGAGTTGTCCTGCTTCGGTGTCCTGCTGACATCGAGAAGACTCCTCCGCTGAGGTAGGCACCCGAATCGGTCGCGCGCCCTACTTACCGACCCGGGCGCCTTACTTTCCGACCTAGGGCAGGCGCTCCTCGCCTTAGACGGGACACTGGGCCTATGGAGTTCTCCGAGGTCGTACGCCGCCGCAAGATGGTCCGCAGCTACACCAGCGATCCGGTGGACCCGGTGGTGATCGACAAGATCCTGCACAACGCCACCCGGGCGCCGTCGGCGGGCTTCTCCCAGGGCTGGGCCTTCCTGGTGCTCGACACCCCCGAGGACGTACGCCGCTACTGGGAGGCCACGGCCGACGTAGACAACCCCGACAAGTGGCTGACCGGGATGATGCAGGCTCCGGTGATCGTGATCCCCTGCTCCTCCAAGGCGGCCTACCTCGACCGGTACGCACAGCCAGACAAGGGCTGGACCGACCGCGACGAGGCCCACTGGCCGATGCCGTTCTGGCACATGGACACCGCGATGGCGACCATGCTGATCCTGCAGACCGTGGTCGACGAGGGCCTCGGCGCCCTCTACTTCGGCATCCCGCCGGAGGCCGACGCCGCGGTCCGCAAGGCGTTCGACATCCCCGACGAATTCGACCCGATCGGCGCCGTCACCATCGGCCACCCCGCCTCCGGCGGCGCCAAGGGCTCCCCCACCCGCCGCAAGCGCACCCCGCTCGAGGACGTTGTCCACCGCGGCCGCTGGTGACGGCGCGGCCCTTCATCGAAATACCAGGCAATTCAAATCGAACTCACAGGTTCTCGCCGGACCGTCCTGCCACGATGATTCCACTGGCGAGCACCGACCGATTCACGGGAGCCTTGTCCGGACGTTGCCACCGAAATCTCTGAATTTCGAGCAAGGAGAATGCCCGTGAAAACCGTCGGGAAGACAGCCATATGGACGGGGATCGTCCTCATCGGACTGTGCGGAATCGTGCTGCTCGGTGGCGGCAAGATCGTGTCCGGGACGTTGCTGGTCATCACGGCCTTCGTCATGGTGCTGCCGATCTGGCGACACAGGTCCCTCCGGTGGATCATGGCCGTCCTGACCTGCGCGATCTTCGGCCTGGTGATCTGGAACATCTCCACCACGGACCTCCCGGCCCCCTCGGACGGCATGGTGGTCGCCTGCACCGAATCCGCCATCGATGTGCCGCCCTCGACCGGCATCAAGTTCTTCGACCAGGTCGCCTATATCTTCAGCGGATTCCTCTCCCAGGCAGAAGGCTCATAAACCACACGGCCAGGACGAATAGGCAGGCGGTTCATCTCGCTCTCGGCGAGGAATCATCTCCACGAGCAGCGGCAGAATCCGGAGTACGTAGGTGGGAGACCGCCATCGCGAGATCGGCCAGACGCGGGGTGAGGATGTTGAGGACCTCGAAGACCGAGCCGAAGGCGCCGTCGACCGTCACCGGCCGGTCCTCGAGCGCGCGGACGACGCGCTCGGCGCACTCCTCGGGGCTCTCGCCGCGGCCCTCGTACTCGGCGGTCGGGGCGATCATCGGCGTCCGCACGATCGCGACGCGCATGTTCGTGCAGGTCACGTTCTCGAAGTAGGCCTCGCGGCTCAGGATCCGGCCGAACACGTCGAGCGCCGACTTCGCGGCGATGTAGGCGGCGAACTTCGGCGCCTTGATCTGGTTGCCCCAGGTGACGATGTTGACCACGTGGCCGAACCGCTGGGCGCGCATCGCCGGCAGCAGGCCCATCGTGAGCCGGACCGCGCCGAAGTAGTTCACGGCCATCATCCGCTCGAAGTCGTGGAAGCGGTCGTGAGTCAGCTCCAGCGACCGCCGGATCGACCGGCCCGCGTTGTTGACCAGGTAGTCGACCGCGCCATGCTCGGCGAGCAGCTGCTCCACCAGCGCGTCGATCGAGTCACCGTCGGCCATGTCGACGAGGTAGGTCGACGCCCGCCCACCGCTCTCCTCGACGGTCTTCCGCACCCGCTCGAGCTCCTCGGCCCGGCGGGCGGCGAGGAGCACGTGCGCGCCCCGTCGCGCCGCGGCGTACGCCGTCGCCTCCCCGATTCCCGAGCTGGCGCCGGTGACGAGCACCGTGCGGCCGGCCAGCGGACTGGGACCGCCGGTCACCGCCCGGACCGTGCGCGCCACCCGGGCGCGGGGTGTCTGCAGAAGCGGGAGCGAGAACAGGCTGGCCACGCCCTGCACCCTAGTGGCGTCAGGGGCGCACCGGTGCGTAGCGCAGGTCGACCTCCAGGTGCGGATCGTCGCCGATGAGGTTGTGCAGCCGGATCGGGTCGCCGCCGGGGTTGTCGTAGAGGCGGATGCCGTCGCCCAGGAGGACCGGCGCGATGTGCAGGTCGATCTGGTCGATCAGGCCCCGCTCGAGGAGCTGGCGGCCGATGTCGGCGGAGTGGACCTCGACGTTCTTCCCGTCGGCCGCCTCGATCGCGATCCGCAGCGCCTCCTCGACGTCGCAGCTGAGGAAGGTGACGTGCTCCTGCGGCCGGGCGTCCTCGGGGTGGTGGGTGAGGATGAAGACCGGCCCCTGCCAGTCTCCGTACGGCATCGCGTCGGGGTAGGCGTCGTGACCGTTGCGCCCGCCCAGGACGGCGCCGAGCTGCGAGGAGTACGCCTCCTCGACCCCGGGCTGTCCGGTGACGTCGCCCAGCCAGGCCATCCCCGGCTCGGGACCGTCGACGAACCCGTCGAGCGACATGGAGAAGTGCCACAAAACCTTGCCGCTCATCACGAGACCTGCTTCCGGTCGAAGGTGACGTGGGTGACGCCGCTCGGCGTGGTGGTCGACGCCACCTCGTAGCCGTCCTCCAGCGCCTCCAACCCGTCCCACAGCCGTACGCCACGGCCCAGGATGATCGGGACGACGGCGACGTGCAGGTGGTCGACGAGACCGGCTGCCAGGAAGTCCCGGAGCGAGGACGGGCCACCGCCGATGCGTACGTCCTGGCCGGCGGCCGCCTCCTTCGCCTCCGCCAGCACCTCCTCGATGGGGGCGTTGCGGAAGTGGAAGGTGGTGCCGCCCTTCATCTCGATCGACTCGCGAGGCTGATGAGTGAGCACGAAGGTGGGCGTGTGGAACGGCGGCTCCTCGCCCCACCAGCCGGTCCAGTCGGCGTCGTCCTGCCATCCCGGCGGGCCGAACTTGCCGGCGCCCATGATCTCGGCGCCGATCCCCTTCCAGGCGCGGGCGGCGAAGGCGTCGTCGGGATCGGCGGCCGGGTCGACCTCCATCCGCTCCCGCTCGCCGGACGCGCTCTGGAAGGTCCTGGTCGGGAAGAACCACTCCATCAGCCGCATGCCGGCGTGGCCGAACGGCGTCTCCAGGCTCTGGCCCTCGCCGGTGGCGAAGCCGTCCAGCGAGATGCCGATGGTGTGAGCACGTACGAGTGACATGTGGATCTCCCTCGATTCAGAGTGGTTGCACTTTGCAATCACCACGACCGAGGGTAGACTCAGCGATTGCAGATTGCAACCACTATTTTCGAGTGCAGGAGACGCCGAGTGAGCGAGCCCAGATCGGGGTGCCCGATCAACGCAGCCGTGGAGGTCTTCGGGGACCCGTGGTCGGTGATCGTGCTGCGCGACGTGATGTTCGGGAACCGTCGCTACTTCCGCGAGCTGCTCGGCAGCTCCGAGGAGGGCATCGCCTCCAACATCCTCAGCAGCCGGCTGAAGAAGCTCGTCGACGGCGGCCTGCTCACCAAGGAGGAGGCCGCGCGCGGCCAGAAGGCCGCCTACGCGCTGACCGAGGCAGGCATCCAGACGCTGCCGATCATGGTCGCCCTCGGCAACTGGGGGCTCGCCCATCGCGACGGCACCCGGCAGCTCCGGGTCCGCGCGGAGCTGCTCCGCGATGCCGGCCCGGAGATGGTGGAGTCGTTCATGGACGAGCTGCGCGAGCTCCACCTGGGCACGCCGCGCCCCGATCCGGATGCTCCGCGGGCGAGCGAGCAGCTCGCCGCGGCGTACGAAGCCGCGATGGCCGGTTGACCTGTTCCTCCATCAAGGTATGCAGGTGAGAGCACGCTTCCCTGGCGGACCTCCGCACGGGATCTGTTCCTTCGCCTGCATACCTTGACGAAGGAACCGCCTCACTTCTCCTTGGCGTGGAGCTTCAGCTTCGAGATCTGGTTCTTCAGCTCATCGAGGAAGAGCGACCTGATGCTCTCGGTGTCGAGCGCGCCGTTGACGCCGCGCAGCTTGCCCTCGCCGAGCTTGACGCAGACGGCCGACCAGGCGGCGCCGATGGCGCCGGTGAAGCCCGCGGCGACGGTGGCGTTGATCGCGCCGCCGCCGACGGTCCCGAACCCGGGGATCATCTTGAGCAGGTTGCCGGCGACGGTGCGGCCGGCCTGGGTGGCGGCCGCGGTGGCCGCGATCGAGGCCATCGCCGCCCTGTCGACCTCGATGCCGTAGATCGCCGAGATGCGCGCCATCATCCCGAGCTGGATCGGCACCAGGATGACGGCGTCGGAGAACGGGATCGGGGTGGCTCCGGCCGCCCCGGCCGCGGTCGCGGCACCCGCGATCACGGTGTTCGCCTGCTCCTGCTTCCGCTTGAGATCCACCCTCTGCGCCGCCGTGAGGGCCTCCTCGACCCCTGCAGGCGCGCATCGAAAGGTGGCATCGACGAGTTCCTGCAGCCCGTGGACCTGGTGACCGGCGAAGTCGTCGGCCTTGGCGTTGGTCAGGTAGACCCGGGCGCCGTGCACGGGCAGCCCGCGCGCGTCGATCTGCTGGGCGAACTCGACCGCGTCCGGGTGGTAGGCACCCGTCGGCGAGGTCGGCACCTGGGTCATCACCAGCACGACCGGCAGCCCGAGGTCGGCGAGCTTCTGGATGAACGCGGCCTCGGTGTCCTCGAAGCGGCGATCGGCGAAACGTACGGCGTACCAGGCGACGTGGATCTGCTCGGACTGCGGCTTGCGGCGACGCTCCTGGATCAGCTTGGCGAGGTCCTTGATCACCCGGTCGCCCTCGATGCCGATCTCCAGGCCCTGGGTGTCGAGCAGCCCGAAGAAGCCGCTGGTGTGCAGGTAGAGCGTGGACTCCTTCGTCACCGGCTCGCCGATCCCGGTCTTCGCCACCTCGGCACCGAAGACGGCGTTGACCAGCGTCGACTTGCCGACCCCGGTCTTGCCGAAGACGGCGAGGTTGAACCGGCCGATCTCCTTGGCGGACTCGGAGTACCTCTTGTGGAACTCGTCCTTGAACCAGCCGTCGGATGCGAAGTTGTTCACGTCGACAAGAATGCCAGGCCGCACCGACCCTTCCGGGAAATCGCAGAGCCACGGAGCCGACCTGGTGAATTCCGTGGCCGAGGCCTCGGATGAGGAATAGCGTGCCGGGCATGAGCCCTCGGTCTCGCCTCGCGTACGTTGCCGCCCTCGCCGCCGCAGTCGTACTGGTCGCGCCCACGACTCCGGTCCACGCGGCCGAGCCTGAGACCCAGCCCACCGACATCACCCTCACCCGGTGGAACAGCCTCGAGGACTTCGCGAAGGGCAGGTCGAGCAACCTGCGCCCGGACCGGCACGGCACCCTCCGGATCGGCCACGGCAGCGAGACGACGGCCTACACCGACCCCTTCGGCGACGGCACGGCCAAGACCTACGAGTACGGCACCTGGACCTCGCCCGTGGTCAGGACCGGGTACGCGATCGACGAGTCGGTCACCTCGTGGGACGTCGACACCCCGACCGGCACCTGGGCCGAGATCCGGTTCCGCGGCCGGAAGGCGGACGGCACCTGGACGAAGTGGTTCGTGATGGGTCGCTGGACCGCCGGCGACGACTTCGCGGCCGGCGACATCCACCGCACCTCGGTCGAGGGCCAGAGCGACACCGACGCGGCGCTCTACACCGACACGTACGTCGCCCGGACCGGCAAGGAGCCCGAGGCGTTCCAGACCAGGGTCACCCTGCTGCGCCCCGAGGGCGCGACCGTCTCCCCCAGCCTGCGAACGGTCTCGACGCTGACCAACGAATACCTGCCCGACTCCGCCTACCCCGGGACGAGCACGCCGACCCTCGACGACGCGATCGACCTCAAGGTGCCGCCGTTCAGCCAGAACATCCACCGTGGCGAATACCCGGAGTTCGGTGGCGGCGGCCAGGTCTGGTGCTCGCCGACCTCGGCGACGATGGTGCAGTACCACTGGGGTCACGAGGTCCCGGCGAGCGAGCTGGCGGACATCGAGGCCCCCAACGGCGACCCGCAGGTCGACTACGCCGCGATCAACACCTGGGACTACGCCTACGAGGGCGCCGGCAACTGGCCGTTCAACACCGCCTACGCCGGCCGCTGGGGCCTGGACGGGTTCGTGACCCGACTGCGATCGCTGGCCGAGGCCGAGACCCTGGTGGCGGCCGGCTTCCCGCTCGTGATCTCCGCCAACTGGGAGCGTGAGGAGATGCCGGAGGCCGGCTACGGCACCGACGGCCACCTGCTGGTCATCGGCGGCTTCACCGCCGAGGGCGACCCGATCGTCTACGACCCCAACTACCCCTCCAACGACGAGGTGCGCAACGTCTACACCCGCGAGAACTTCGAGCGGGTCTGGCAGACCTCGACCGACGGGGTCACCTACGTCATCCACCCGCGCGACGTGAGGCTGCCCGGGAGCGCCACAAACTGGTGACGGAGTCGCCATCAGGGTCATCCGCACCACCCTGGTCGGGCTAGGTTTCGGCCATGACACTCGATGCCGTTGCCGCTCTTCAGGCCGCACTTCGAGCCCCGACCGTCAACGACGGCGCCGGCGCGGAGGCGAAGGCTTTCGAGCAGCTCCACGAGGCGCTACGCGAGCACTTCCCGCGGCTGCATTCGACCCTCGACCTCACCCCGGTCGGCAAGCACGGGCTCCTCTTCCGCTGGCCCGGCGCCTCGGCCGAGAAGCCGGTCGTGCTGATGGCCCACCAGGACGTCGTCCCGATCGCAGGCGTTTGGACCCATGACCCGTTCGGCGGCGAGATCGTCGACGGGGTGATCCACGGGCGCGGCACCCTCGACGACAAGGGCCAGCTCGTGGCGATCTGCGCCGCGGTCGAGGGGCTCGTCGCGGGCGGGTTCGAGCCGGCGTACGACGTGTGGTTGTCGTTCGGCTCCGACGAGGAGACGACCGGCGCGGCCGCGCGGGCGGCGGTCCAGGAGCTCCGGAATCAGGGGGTCGAGCCGTGGTTCGTGCTCGACGAGGGCGGCGCGGTCGCGTTCGACGCCTTCCCGGGCGTCGCGGCGCCGATCGGGGTCGTCGGGGTCGCCGAGAAGGGCACCACCGACGTACGCCTCCGGGTGACCGGCGACGGCGGCCACTCCTCCACGCCACGGCAGAACGGCCCGACCGCGCGGCTGGCCCGCGCGATCACCCGGCTCGACCGCATGTCGATGCCGGTCCGCCTGCCGGCGCCGACGGTCGAGATGTTCGAGCAGATCGCCCCGTACGCGGCCAAGCCGCTGCGGCCCGTGCTGGCCAACGCCGGCCGGCTGGCGCCGGCGCTGGCTCGGCTGCTGACCCGGCTGGGGCCCGAGCCCGCCGCGCTGGTGCGCACCACGGTCGCGATCACGACGCTCGAGGGCAGCCCGGCTGCCAACGTGATCGCGTCGGCCGCCTCGGCCGGGGTCAACCTGCGGATCATGGTCGGTGAGACGGTCGCCGAGGTCGTCGAGCGACTGCGTGCCGCGATCGGCGACAAGCAGGTCGAGATCGAGGTCGTCCGGGCCGGCGAGCCGTCGCCGGTCTCCCCTCGCGACGAGGCGTTCTCGCTGGTCACCGACACCATCGCGGAGATCTTCCCGGAGGCCGTACCGGCTCCCTACACGGTCATGGCGGCGACCGACTCCCGCTTCTTCTACGAGATCAGCGACCGGGTCTACCGGTTCGCGCCGTTCCGGATGACCGCCGCCCAGCGGGCCACCATCCATGCAGCCGACGAGAACATCAGGGTCGATGACTACCTCGACGGGATCCGCTTCTACCGAAGGTTGATCGAGTCGTTGTGACCACTGAACATCAGCGCACCGGCCTCGAGAAGGCCGCCCGCGGAATCTGGGTGATCGTCGGCTTCCTGGTCGCCGTCGAGTTCGCCAGCGGCATCCTGCAGGGCTACTACACCCCGATCTTCTCCGACCTCGCCGACCATCTCGGCGTCTCCGACGCCGACCTCAACTGGCTCGAGGCCGGGCAGCTGATCGTCTCCGCGCTGTGCGTGCCACCGCTCGCCCGGCTCGGCGACCAGATCGGTCACAAGAAGGTGCTCCTGCTGGCGACCGGGATCACCGCGCTCGCCACCTGGTGGACCGTGGTCGCGCCCGACTTCGGCTCGTTCCTGGTCGCCTGGTCGATCCAGGGCGCCTACGTCATCTGGCTGCCGCTCGAGGTCGCCATCGTCCACAAGCGGACCGGCGGCGACACCGCCCTGACCCGTCGGGCCGCCGGTGTCCTGGTCGGCGCGCTCCAGCTCTCGGTGATCATCGGCGCGGTCGCTGCCGGCGCCCTCGTCGGCATCCTCCCGATGTGGGCGATCCTCTCCTTCCCGGCCGTCGCCGTGACCGCGGTCTTCGTCGTCATCGCCGTCGGCATCGAGCCCGACTCCGGCACCAGCGGCGGCACCTTCGACTGGCTCGGGCTGACCGTGCTGACCCTCGTGCTCGGCCTGGTCATGGCCGGCCTGGTCGGCGTACGCGTCCTCGGGGCCGGGTCCGTCCTCGCCTGGGCTCTTGTGGTCCTGGGACTGCTCACGCTGGTCCCGTTCTGGCGCATCGAGACCGGGCTGGACGATGCCGGCCGGAGCGAGCCGCTGATCGACGTACGTCTGCTGGTCTCGCGCGGGCAGTGGCCGATCCAGCTGACCGCGTTCCTGTTCGGGATGTCGGTGCTGGGAGCGCAGATCCCGCTGTCGACCTTCGCGCGTACCGATCCCGCCGAGGCCGGATTCGGGCTGGGCGCCGACGCGTCGTTCGTGTCGCTGCTGATCGCTGAGTACGTCATCGCGATGGCAATCTCCGCGTTCACCCTGCCGCTGTGGGCGCGGTTCCTCGGGCCGGTGCGGGCCCAGGCGGTCGCCTGCTTCCTGGTGGCCGCGGGCTACCTGATGTGGCTACCGTTCCACGACTCCACCGCGCAGGGGCTGATCAACATGGCCGTCGTCGGCCTCGGCTCGGGCGCGCTGGTGGCCTCGCTGCCTGCGGCGGCGGCCGCTGCCGCGCCGGCCTCCCGCACCGCGTTCGCGACCGGCATGACCAACGCCACCAAGACCGTCGGCGGCGCCATCGCCTCCGCGGTCTTCGCGATCGCGCTCGCCGCGGACGGGTCGATCTCGGGCGAGGCGCACGCGCCGCTGTCGGGCTACCTCACCGTGTGGGCGGTGTGTGGCATCACCGCCCTCGTCGCCGGGCTGCTGCTTCTGCTGCCCCGCCGCACAACCAGCACTGGGTAAACTTTCCGCGCTGGAGGTGACCACATGCCCACGAGCGAGGACCGGCCCGAGGAGCGCCCGGAGACGCAGGCGCCCCGTCTCGACGATGCTGCGAGCAAGACCGCTGCCGCCGCCCGGATACGGAACCAGACCAAGTGGGTCGACCTCCAGGTGCAGCAGTCGATCCAGCGCGGTGAGTTCGACAACCTGCCCGGTGCCGGCAAGCCGATCAAGAACCTCGACCGCGACCACGATCCTGACTGGTGGGTCAAGCAGCTCGTCGAGCGCGAGCGGATCGTCGTGCTCCCCCGGTCCGTCCAGCTCCGCAAGGACGACGCCGAGCTCGACGGACTCCTCGACACCCAGACCACCGAGGACGGCGCCCGCAGGATCGTCGAGGAATTCAACGAGCGCGTCATCGCGGCCCGCTACGGCGCGCCCGAGGGCCCGCCGCTGATCACCATGCCCCGCGACGTAGACGCCACCCTGGACGCCTGGCGCGAGCGTCGCGCCGCCCGGGTGGCAGCCGCCAAGGACCAACGCAGCCAGCAGCAGCGCCAGAGACGACGCTGGTGGCGCCGCCGCTGAGATCAGACCCCGAGAGGTCGATTTCTGACGGCGAATGGACCACTCGGCGTCAGGAATCGACGCTTCGACGTCAGATTCTGACCTCTCGGCGGTGCGAGAACCGCGACCGGTAGCGCCCCGGAGTCACGCCGACCTCCGAGGTGAACCCCGCCCGGAAGGTCACCGGTGAGTAGTAGCCGGACTCGTGGCTGATCCGCTCGATCGGCAGGTCGGTGGTCTCGAGAAGCGTCTTGGCGACCGCGATGCGTTCGGCGGCGACCCAGCGCATCGGCGTGGTGGCGAGGTCGCGCTCGAAGCGCCGGGCGAGGGTGCGCGGAGAGACCGCGGCGGCCGCCGCCAGACGCTCGAGGGTGATGTCCTCGTGCAGGTTGGCGCGGAGCCAGGTGCGCAGCTCGTCGAGCCAGTGGGCCTGCTCGGTGAGCGGGTCGGCTGCGACGTACTGCGCCTGGTCGCCGTCGCGGTGCGAGGCGATGACCAGGTTGCGGGCGATGGTGTTGGCGGCATGCTGGCCGTGGTCGGTGCGGATCAGGTGGAGGCACAGGTCCAGCCCGGCGGCCGAGCCCGCGCTCGTCAGCACGCCGTCGTCGACGTAGATCGCGCGCGGGTCGAGGTCGACCCCGGGATACGTACGCCGGAACACCTCCGCCCACCGCCAATGGGTCGTCGCGCGGCGACCGTCGAGCAGCCCGGCTTCGGCCAGGGCGAAGGCACCGGTGCACAGCGAGACCATCCGGGCGCCGCCCGCAGCTGCCCGGCGGAGCTCCCGGACCAGGGTCGGACTGATCGGCTCGCCCGGCCGGATCGCCGGCACCAGCACCGTTCCGAACTCAGTCAGCGCGGCCATCGGCTGCTGCGGCGTCAGCCGCGGCCCACCGTGGACGCGCACCCCACGCAGGTCGCCACACAGCACCACGTCGTAGAGCGGGCTGGCGTCGTGGTCCCAGTCGTAGCCGAGCGCCTCGAGCGGCATCCCGATCTCGAACAGGGTCATCCCGTCGACGATCGGGATGGCGATGGACGGCTTAGCAGGCATGGCAAGAATCTATCACTCTTAGTCAATCCTGCCACTCCTCCAGAGGGCTCCACGAGAGCACTCTGGAGTCATGACCAACTACAAGAAGAACCCCAGCAAGGTCCGCAACACCGTCCGCTCCGTCCTCGCCGGCTTCGACGCCGGCGCCCGGGTCCGTCACGGCGCCAAGGTTCCGAAGGACCATCCCTCGCGACGCCGGTCGTGATCGTTACAAGCCGAGACGCCTACCGACCGGTAACCCCCGGCCGTTAGGGTGACCGGCATGAGTCACAAGAGCCCCAAGGACTTCTTCGCACCGTTGGCGGTGGGCGCTCCCGCACCCCTGCGGGAGATCCCGGCGCGGCCGAGTCGCGCGATCCACTTCTTCGACCCGTCGAACCCGAAGATGGCGGCCAAGGTGCCCGCCATGGTCGGCACCGTCGACGTACTCCTCGGCAACCTGGAAGACGCCGTCAAGGCCGACAACAAGGTCGCCGCGCGCGAGGGTCTGGTGAAGATCGCCTCCGAGACGGACTTCGGTCCCACGCAGCTGTGGACCCGGATCAACTCGCTCGACTCCCCGTGGGTGCTCGACGACCTGGTCACCCTGGTCACCGAGATCGGCGACAAGCTCGACGTCGTGATGGTGCCGAAGGTGCAGGGCCCTGAGGACATCCACTACGTGGACCGGCTGCTCGCGCAGCTCGAGGCCAAGGGCGGCGTACAGAAGCCGATCCTCATCCACGCCATCCTCGAGACCGCGCGCGGCGTGGCCAACGTCGAGGAGATCGCGCTCGCCTCCCCGCGCATGCAGGGGATCAGCCTCGGCCCGGCCGACCTCGCGGCCGACCGCAAGATGAAGACCACCCGAGTCGGCGGCGGCCACCCGGGTTACCTGGTCCGCCAGGATCCAGTCGACGGCGACATCCACGGCAACCGCACCGTCTTCCAGCAGGACCTGTGGCACTACACGATCGCGAAGATGGTCGACGCGTGTGCCGCGGCGGGGATCTACCCCTACTACGGCCCGTTCGGCGACATCACCGACGTGGTCGCGGCCGAGGACCAGTTCCGCAACGCGTTCCTGCTCGGCTGCGTCGGCACCTGGAGCCTGCACCCCAAGCAGATCGAGATCGCCAACCGCGTCTTCTCCCCCAGCGTCGAGGACATCAAGCACGCCCGCCGCGTGGTCGCCGCCATGGGCGACGGGACCGGCGCAGTCATGCTCGACGGCAAGATGGAGGACGACGCCAGTCTCAAGCAGTGCCTCGTGCTCGTCGACCTCGCCGAGGAGCTGGCTGCCATCGACCCGAAGCTCAAGGAGCTCTACGACGCCATCGAGATCGAGGACTGAGATGACCGAGACGACCTTCCGCCCCCTGCGTTCGGTTCTCTACATGCCGAGCTCCAACACGCGTGCCCTCGAGAAGGCCAAGACGATCACCGCCGACGCGCTGATCCTCGACCTCGAGGATGCCGTCGCCCCCGACGCCAAGCCGGAGGCGCGCGAGAACGCGGCCGCGGCCGTGACGTCGAGTGAGTACGGCAACAAGTACCTCACCATCCGCATCAACGGCGCCGACACCGAATGGCACGCCGACGACCTGGCCGCCGCCGCCAAGGCAGGACCCGACGCCATCGTGGTCCCCAAGGTCAACAGCGCCCAGCAGGTGCACGACCTCGTCGCGGCCTTCGAGAAGGCCGGCGTCCCGGAGCACACCAAGCTCTGGGCGATGATCGAGAGCCCGTACGCCATCCTCCACGCCGAGGAGATCGCCTCCGCCTCCGAGCGGCTGACAGTGCTGGTCATGGGCACCAACGACCTGGTCAAGGAGCTGTACGTCGACCACGTCCCGGCCCGCGCCAACCTGGTCACCAGCCTCCAGCTGTCCGTGCTCGCCGCGCGCGCGAGCGGCAAGGTCATCCTCGACGGCGTCTACAACAACGTGAAGGACGCCGAGGGCTACGCGGCCGAGGTCGAGCAGGGCCGCATCTTCGGGTTCGACGGCAAGACCCTGATCCACCCGGCCCAGGTCGAGGGCGCCAATGCAGGCTTCGCGCCCAGCGAGCAGGCGGTGTCCGAAGCCAAGGGTCTCATCGAGACCTGGGAGGCGAGCGACGGCGGCGTCGTGACCTACAACGGCAAGATGGTGGAGAACCTCCACGTCGAGTCCGCGCGGCGCACGTTGAGCATCGCCGAGGCCATCGCAGCGTTGTAATCCACAGGAAGATATACCCCCGGGCGTATCTTCCTCGTTACCTCCTGCGTGCATTTCGCCTTGTCAGTAACTTTTTTCTGAGAAGAAGGTGACAAGTAGGCGAGATTCTGGTTCCGTTACGTGCTGCGCGACACTACCGACACTCGCTACGCGCTCAGGAGACAGCGTCAGATGACTGAAGCGAATCGTCGGCCCGCGACGGGGGACCACCAGAACGTCCCTCCCACGCCGGCTCGACACCCCGCCACACCGATGCTCCCCACGAACGACACCGCGCCCGAACCCCTCGAGATCGCTCGCCGCGCTCTCGAGGGGTTGTCGCCGGCGGACGAGTCGTGGTTCACCAATCCCAAGACGAACCCCGCCGCGGAGCGAGTGCGACCGCGTCACACGCCGTACACACCACAGCCGCAGCCCGGCACGGCGCTCGTCCTGCGACACCCCGATGCCGACCGCTCCCAGCCGCCGCGGGCCACCTACCAGCGCCCGATGCCGCCACACACCCGGCTGCCGCAGTACGCCTACCAGCCGAGCCCCTACACGGCACAGCAGTTCCACCCCGCCGGGCCGGTGATGTTCGCCAACCCGGCGATGCCGTCGTACGCCGCCGCGCAGGTGCCGACCCGGAACGGCGTGGTCGAGGAACACCGGATTCCGAAGAGCCGCGCCCGCAACAAGAAGGCCGTACTGCTGCCGCTCGCGGCAATGGCGATCGCCTCAGCCGGCATCGGCGCCTTCGCCCAGGCCAACGTCGGCCCCGGCGTCGAGACCCAGCAGGTCAAGGCCCACGCCGGCCAGTACGACGCCGTACCCGTGGTCGACACCGCCGCCCAGAAGGTCATCGATGCCCCTGGCGTGATCGCGCCGGAGACGACATCTCCCTTCGCCCCCGCGGCCGCCGGCACCACCTCCGCCGGCAAGCACTCCAGCGGCGACTACGATGCGCCCTCCACCGCCGAGGGCTACGGGGGCGCTCACTCCTCCAGCGGGACGGTCTCCACCCCGCAGGAGGGGGACACCTTGTCGGACAAGGATCCGGCCCCCGCTCCCGAACCGGCTCCCGAACCGGCCCCGGAGCCCGCTCCGCAACCGCAGCCCGAACCCGAGCCCGAGCCGACCCCTGTGCCGACCCAGCCGTCGCTGGGCGAGAACGTGGTGGCCCCGGTGCTCGACACGGTGACGGGCGTCATCGACGGTCTCACCGGAATTCAGCTCGACCTGACCCGGTAGTCATCGAGTGACCCAGAACGGGGTCGTGACCTCATCCGAGGTCACGGCCCCGTTTGCGTATGCCCGGGTGGGTTACCCATGGCAAGAGCGGGCCATCTAGAAATAGGACCTCCGTCCCGATAACTTCCGTGGTTTTCCCTCGTTTGAGCGATGTGCCACCCCTTAACTCGGGAGTGCGCCAGGTTCCCCCGGATCTGGCAGGTGGCACGGCCCCGTTGCGGGGATCTTGGGGGATCCCCACCGCAGAATCGGAGTCCAACCAACAATGCGAAGCATCCGTACGTTCGCGCTGTCCGCAGCCGCTGCCGCCGTCGTCGGCGCAGTCCTGGTTGTGCCGGCGCCATCACAGGCCGCGCTGACGAACACCTCCTTCGGGATGTTCGCCGCCGGCTTCGGCACCCGCGTGACCGGTGGAAGCATCCCGGCCAACTCGGGAGACCTCGGATACCAGACGATCGGGTGCACCCGTAAGGCTGGCTACGACGTCAACAACAACACCGCCGGTGCCAAGGTCCCGGGCGTCGGCACGATCGGCGCGACCACGACCAAGCAGCGCACGGTCAAGTCCGGCTCGACGGTCAAGTCCATCTCGGAGCACAAGATCGCCGACGTCGTGCTCGACAAGAGCCCGCTGGGCAAGGTCACCGTCGAGGGCCTCAGCTCGGTGTCCCAGGCTTGGTGGGACGGCAAGGCCTACAAGGCCGACTCCAAGGCGAAGATCGCTCACGTGGTCCTCGACCCGGCCGGCCCCGGCCAGAAGATCGACCTGCCGATCCCCGGCAATGACAAGCCGCTCGTCATCCCGGGCATTGCCACCATCGGTCTGGGCAACACCGTCGAGAAGACCAACGCCGACGGCGCCGAGGCTTACGCCAACGGCATCTGGATCAAGCTCCACGGCACCGACTCCGAGGTCATCGTCGGTCGCTCCCGCGCCGAGATCAACGGCCAGGCCTACTCCGCGACCTTCCGCGGTTTCGCCGACTCGATCGACGCCACCGCTCTCGGCGGTGCCGTCCAGGTCGGCAAGAACCCGCTGACCAACGCGTCCTGCGCCGGCACCAAGGGCAAGCTGAAGACCAAGTCCATCGCCGGCGTTCCGCTGGGCGACGCGGGCGACATCGTGGACGTCAAGGGCCTGACCAGCGGTCAGCGTTCGAACCAGACCAAGACCACCGCCGAGGGCTACACCTTCGGTGAGGTCGCCAGCGTCAACATCGGCGACGGTGCGATCCGCATCGAGGCCATCCGCGCCCAGGCGAACGCGAAGTTCGTCAAGGGCAAGGGCGCCACGACGTCCATCTCGGGCACCAAGTTCGGTGACATCTACATCGGCGACCAGAAGGTCTCCCTCGCCCAGCTCGAGTCGGCGCTCTCCCGCGTCGACATCCCCGGCCTGGCCAAGATCGAGACCAAGGTCATCACCGAGCGCAGCAAGAACCTGATCGAGGTCGTCGCCCTGCGGCTGACGCTCCTCGACGCCACCGAGGGCACCAAGACCGTTGTCAACATCGGTCACGCCAAGTTCAAGGTGAACTCGAACGCGTGAAGCCTTGATCCACTGAGGCTGTCCTAAGAAACGGCCCGCGTCCTGACCAGGTCGCGGGCCGTTTCTTCATTCTGAAGTTACTCACGGGTAGTATCAACCCACCCATACGCAGTCGAACCGACCTGAAGCATTAGGCTCGGTTCATTCCGGCAGTCCTGCCCCCTGATGAGGAGCGCCTAGGCATGTTGCAGATCATCGCCATCGTCGTGTGTCTTGCGGCAACGGTGGCCACCGCCTACCTGGTGATCAAGGCGGTCCGGTCGATGCTCGCGGTCATCAAGATCGGTACGCCGATCAGCCGCGTCGACCAGCCACTCGCCCGCACCCTGACGATGTTGAAAGAGACGGTCCTCCACACGCGCATGCTGCAGTGGACCTGGGTCGGCGTGCTCCACTGGTTCGCCTTCGCCGCGTTCCTGCTGCTCTCGACGGCGGTCGGCGCTGCGTACTTCCAGCTCTTCGACCCCGAGTGGACGCTGCCGGTCATCGGCGAGCTGTTCGCGTACGAGTGGCTCGCCGAGCTCCTCGGCCTGCTCGGCGCGCTGGGCATCATCCCGCTGATCATCTACCGGGTGACCCATCTGCCCTCGAAGATGGGCCGCGGCACGCGGTTCTATGGCTCCACGCAGTGGCAGGCCTTCTTCGTCGAGGCGATGGTGCTGCTCGAGAGCGCGGCGATCCTGTTCATCCGCGGTGCGGAGTACAACCTCGCCAAGGCCCACGGCGGCGAGGTCGCCGAGCACGCCACCGCGTTCCACTTCCCGATCTCGCAATTCTTCGGGGGGCTCTACCCCACCGGCACCGACGCGATCCCAACGCTCGAGAACGTCATCTACGCGATCGCGACCTTCAAGATCATCACTGCGCTGATCTGGCTGGCCGTCGTCTCCACCCACCTGACGATGGGTGTCGCCTGGCACCGCTTCACCGCCTGGTTCAACATCTGGTTCAAGCGCGAGCCGGGGTCGCGTACGTCCACCACTGAGGGCGCGCGCCCGCTCGGCACCGCACTCGGCGCGATCAAGCCGATGCTCATCGACGGCAAGGCCGTCACCCTCGAGGACGTCGAGGAGGACCGGATCCCCGAGGACGCGATCCTCGGCGTCGGCTCGATCCAGGACTTCTCCTGGAAGGGCATCCTCGACTTCACCACCTGCACCGAGTGTGGTCGCTGCCAGTCGCAGTGCCCCGCCTGGAACACCGAGAAGCCGCTCTCGCCCAAGCTGCTGATGATGGGCCTGCGTGAGCACGCGTACGCCGCTGCCGGCGACTCGGACCTCAAGGAGAAGCCGCTGATCGGCAAGGCCGACGGCGCTCCTGAGGGTGCTGGCGGCAACACCGAGGTCCTCGACTGGTTCTACAACCCGGAGGACGGCGGCTTCGTCATCGACGAGGACGTCCTCTGGTCCTGCACGTCCTGCGGTGCCTGCGTCCAGCAGTGCCCCGTCGACATCGAGCACGTCGACCACATCATGGACATGCGCCGCTACCAGGTGCTCGTCGAGTCCAACTTCCCCTCGGAGCTCAACGGTCTCTTCAAGGGCCTCGAGGGCAAGGGCAACCCCTGGAACATGAACGCCAACGCGCGCATGGACTGGGCCAAGGACCTGCCCTTCGACGTCAAGGAGGTCGGCAAGGACATCGAGTCGCTGGAGGAGGTCGACTGGCTGTTCTGGGTCGGCTGCGCCGGCGCCTACGAGGACCGAGCCAAGAAGACCACCCGCGCCGTGGCCGAGCTGCTCGACATGGCCGGCGTCTCCTTCGGCGTACTCGGCAACGGCGAGACCTGCACCGGTGACTCCGCCCGCCGCGCCGGCAACGAGTTCGTCTTCCAGGGTCTGGCTCAGCAGAACGTCGAGACGTTCAAGGAGTTCAAGGTCAAGAAGGCCGTCACCACCTGTGCTCACTGCTTCAACACGTTGAAGAACGAGTACAAGGAGTTCGGCATCGAGCTCGAGGTCGTTCACCACACCCAGCTGCTCAACCGCCTCGTGCGCGAGGGCAAGCTGACCCCGGTCTCCGACGGCGCCGGCGCCCACAAGCGCTCGATCACCTACCACGACCCGTGCTACATCGGTCGCCACAACGGCGTCTACGAGCCGCCGCGTGAGCTGCTGCAGATCATGCCCGGTGCCGAATACAAGGAGATGCCCCGCAACTCCGAGCGCTCCTTCTGCTGTGGTGCTGGTGGCGCCCGGATGTGGATGGAGGAGAAGATCGGGTCGCGGATCAACGAGAACCGCACCGACGAGGCCGTCGCCACCGGTGCGGACCAGATCGCCGTCGGCTGCCCGTTCTGCCGCGTCATGCTCTCCGACGGTCTGACCAAGGCTCAGGCCAACGGTGCCGCGCGCGAAGAGGTCGAGGTGCTCGACGTCGCGCAGATGCTGCTCGCGTCCGTGAAGGGCGAGCAGGCGACCAAGCTGGCCCCGGGTGAGGGTGCGAAGGTCGGCGCCGCCGCCAAGGCTGCTCCGGCCGTCGAGGAGGCCGCTCCGGCCGCCGGTGCTGCGACCGCTGCTGCGGGCTCGTCGCTGTTCGACTCCCCCGCCGAGACCACCGAGGCCCCGAAGGCTCCGGCCGACGCGTCCTCGCTCTTCGACAGCCCTGCCCCGGCCGAGCCGGCCTCGGGCGGTACGTCGGGTGGCGGATCGCTCTTCGACACCCCTGCTCCGGCCGCTGAGCCGGAGAAGCCGGCCTCCGGTGGCTCGCTGTTCGACGACAGCGGGTCGCTCTTCGACACGCCTGCGGAGGCGCCTGCCGAGGAGAAGCCCGCCTCGGGTGGCTCGCTGTTCGACGTTCCTGCCGACAAGCCTGCTGAGGAGCCTGCTGCCGATCTCGGGACGGGTGGGTCGCTCTTCGACGTACCTGCTCAGGAGGCGGAGCCTGCTGCCGCACCCGAGGCGAAGGCCGCGCCGGCTGCGCCGGCAGCGCCGGCGCCGGCCGAGGAGCCTGCTGTCGACCTCGGTGGAGGCGGCTCGCTCTTCGACATCCCGGCAGCACCGGCCGAGGAGGCCGCACCGGCCCCCGAGGCGAAGGCTGCCCCGGCAGCCGAGCCCGCGGCCCCGGCTGCTCAGCCGGCCGCCGAAGAGCCGAGCATCGACCTCAGCGCAGGTGGGTCGCTCTTCGACATCCCCGCCAGCGAGCCCACGCCTGCGGCTCCTGTCGAGGCCCCGGCTCCGGCCGAGACCGCGACCGAAGCCCCGGCCGCACCCGCTGCGCCTACCGCACCCGCCGCTCCTGCGGCAGGTTCGGGCGTGACCTCGGAGCCGAAGACGGACGTCGACTTCGACAGCCTCGGCTCGCTCTTCGACATCGAGGCGCCGGAGGGCACGGTCGCAGCTGCGGCTCCGGCCACTCCTGCCCCGGCTGAGGCCGCTCCCGTGGCCGAGGCTGCCCCGGAGACGGTGGCCGACGAGGCACCTGCCGCACCTGCCGAAGAAGCGGCGGTCGAGGTGGAGACGCCGGCCGAGCCGGAGCCCGAGCCGGAGCCCGAGAAGGCACCGGAGCCGAAGCCGGCACCGGCGGTGAGCGGAGAGGCTCACGCGCCGCGTACGGACGTCGACATCCACGAGGCAGGGTCGCTCTTCGACCTCTGACCCACCGCAGTCCGCTGCACCAGACGATGACACCTTGTGAGTGATTCACAAGGTGTCATCGTCATTTAGCGAGGCGTCGCTCGCGTCGGCCGAGATGGCACCAGTGTGCCCACTCGACCGACGCACCTGACGTTTCGGCCGGCCGGGGTGGCGCCTCGGCGAGGGGACTGACGTCACGTGATGTCAGATTGGGGTTGTGATGACGTCATCATGATGTCATAGTGGTGCGTATGGACATCACGCCGTACATCGACAGCCTGCGACGGGACCTGCTGGCCGCGGCCGAGGCATCGGGGCCGGAGGCGCGGGAGACCGCAGAGCGGCTCACCTATGCACTCGACCCGGCCGCTCGGCTGGCGGTGATGGAGGCGGTGAGTCAGGCGGCCGCGGAGATCACGGCGGAGCTGCCGACGGGCAACGTGGACGTACGTCTGCGAGGGCGCGACCTGGAGTTCGGGGTCACGCTTCCCGAGCTCACCGAGCCGGTTCCCCCGACGCCGCCGACGCCACCGACACCGCCCACTCCCCCGGCTCCTCCGGCCCCGCCGGAGCCGGAGGGCGACGACAACCTCGCCCGGGTGACCCTCCGGATCCCGGAGTCGCTCAAGGCGAAGGCCGAGGAGGCCGCGGCCGACGCCGGCCAGTCGCTCAACACCTGGCTCGTCGGCGCGGTGCGCGCGGCGACCCGCGACAACGCGGTCAACGTCGACGTCGACCTCTCCGCGATCCCACACATCGTCAACGAGGCGATGAGCAGCCTCGATCCGTTCCGCGAGAGCTTTCGCGGCAGGTCCGACCGCCGGATGACCGGCTGGCTCTGACCTGAGCTCACAGCACGACCACGGACGGCCGCCCGGCCGGTCCGGTAGATCAGCACACCCTGAGGAGCACCATCATGAGCACGTACACCTTCATGTCCACCGCCCCCGCCAAGCTCTTCGTCGAGTTCGGGAAGGGCAATCTCGAGGTCCAGGCGACCGACACCGACGAGACCGTCGTCGAGATCGACGGCGAGGACGCCGAGAGTCTGGTCGTCGAGCAGAGCGGCGACACGATCAACATCATCGACCCGCACAAGGGGCCGTTCAACCGCTCGCGGCGCTACGACATCAGCGTGACGGTCCCGGCCCGCAGCCAGCTGCGAGCCCGCACCGGAACCGCCGACATCGCCACCCAGGGCGTCCTCCGGGCAGCCTGGCTCCAGACCGGGTCGGGCGACGTACGGATCGACCGGGTCATCGAGGAGTTCCAGGTCGAGTCCGGCTCGGGCGACATCGAGGCGGACACCCTCGACGGGCGCGCCTCGATCAAGTCCGGATCCGGTGACATCCGGATCGGTACGGTCCACGACCTGCACACCAAGACCGGCTCCGGCACCGTGGAGATCGACGAGGTCGAGGGCGACGTGAGCCACTCGACCGGCGCGGGCGACTTCGCGATCCACTCGGTCAGCGCGGGGCGTATCTCGGTGAAGGGGGCCTCCTCCGACGTACGCATCGGGATCCCGAACGGCACCCCGGTGTGGACCGACGTCAACACGGTGACCGGCCGGTGCACCAGCACTGTCGAGAGCGCTGGCGCACCGGCCGCGGGTGAGCCCTACGTCGAGCTCCGCACCACCACCGTGAGTGGTGACATCACCCTCATCGGGCTCTGAGCCCGGGGGCTACTCCTCCTCGTTCGCCTTGTCGGCGCCAGGAGCGTCCGGCACCACCGGCTTGAGCAGACCCCAGGCGATGAAGGCGCCTCCGATGACGAGCAGGACGATGCCCGCCCAGAGGTTGGCGTTGGGCCCGCCGGTCTTGTCGACCTCGGGGTCGCCGAACAGGCCCATCAGCAGCAGGATGACGCCGTAGATCGTGAGCAGGGACCCGATCACGTTGCGGATGTCGAAGAGCGACAGCAGCGTTCCCAGGAACCCTTTGCTGGTTTCAGTGGACATCTCAGCCTCCTCAGAAGATCGCGTTCAGGATGGTGACCATGACCAGCGCGACGCCCGCCAGGGGCACCGGGCGCTGCCACCACGGGCGGCCGGCGTCCTCGGGATCCACCAGGTCCTCCGGCGGGGTCTCGGAGTAGACCAGACCCTTCAAGGAGCCTTCCGGCTTCGGCGCGGTCACCAGCGAGACGAGCACGCTGACGATGATGTCGACGAAGAAGGCCGCACCGGCAGCCACGAACGACGCACCCTGGCCGGAGAGGGGCAGGACACCGACGGAGAGGCCACCGAGCGTGCCGTCGGCGAGGATGCCGACGGTCACCGCCGCCAAGGTGCCGGAGACGAGACCCATCCAGCCGGCGGTCGCGGTCATCCGCTTCCAGAACATACCCAGGATGAACGTCGCGAACAGCGGCGCGTTGAAGAACCCGAACAGGGTCTGCAGGTAGTCCATGATGTTGGAGAAGTTGGACGCCAGGATCGCGGTGAAGATCGCGATGGCGGTCGCCGCGACGGTCGCCCACCGGCCGAGCTTCACGTAGAAGTCGTCGGGGCGGTCCTTGATGATGTACTCCTGGATGATGTCGAAGGACACCACCGTGTTGAACGCGGAGACGTTGGCGGCCATACCGGCCATGAACGCCGCCAGCAGACCGGTGATCGCCAGGCCGAGCAGACCGTTGGGCAGCACCTCAGCCATCAGGTAGAGCAGCGAGTCGTTGTACGTCACGCCCTCACCCGAGGCACCGCCGGCGACCGACTCCCCCGCCTTCGTCTGTGCGATCTCGGTGACCAGGACCGCCGCGATCATGCCGGGGAAGATGGTGATGAACGGGATGAACATCTTCGGGAAGGCGCCGATGATCGGCGTCTTCCGCGCCGCCGAGATCGAGTCGGCGGCCATCGCGCGCTGGACCTCGACGAAGTTGGTCGTCCAGTAGCCGAAGGAGAGGACGAAGCCGAGACCGAACACGATGCCGACGACCGAGAGGAAGTCGGAGGAGAAGCCGGTCAGGGCGGCGCCGGGCCAGGAGTTGAGCTGGTCGGCGGCGGGCGCGATGGTGTCGGGGTTGGCGGCCGCGGCCTTCTCGATCTTCGAGGTCAGGCCGTCCCAGCCGCCCACCCGGTGGAGGCCCAGGAGGGTCAGCGGCAGCAGCGCGGCGACGATCACGAAGAACTGCAGCACCTCGTTGTAGATCGCGGCCTTCAGACCACCGAGGGTGATGTAGGACAGCACGATCACCGCGGCCACGATCAGCGCCACCCACAGCGGCCAGCCGAGCAGCGCGTGCACGATCGAGCCGAGCAGGTAGAGGTTGATGCCGGCGATGAGCAGCTGCGCCAGCGCGAACGAGAGCGCGTTGACCAGGTGGGCACCGGTGCCGAAACGGCGCTTCATGAACTCGGGGACCGAGCGCACCTTCGAGCCGTAGTAGAAGGGCATCATCACGACACCCAGGAACAGCATCGCCGGGATCGCACCGATCCAGAAGTAATGGACGGTCGGAAGACCGACCTGAGCCCCCGTTGCCGACATACCCATGATCTCGACGGCGCCGAGGTTCGCTGAGATGAAGGCGAGACCGGTGACCCACGCGGGCAGGGACCTACCCGAGAGGAAGAAGTCGACCGAGCTCGACATGCCGCGGCTGGCCAGGAAGCCGATGCCGAGAACGAACGCGAAGTAGATGGCGATCAGGAGATAGTCGACCGCGTTGGCCTGGATCAGGGTGTCCGCGGCCAGGATGCTTGCTTGCATTCCGAGACCCTTCTATTTGATTGGGCGCACCAAACTTAACCACGCGTACGTCTCAAAACCGCGCTGGGTCACCCCTTCATCGACACGCCTTCGCGCCAGTAGCCCATGAAGGCGACCTGCTTGCGCGGCATCTCCAGCTCGTTGACCAGATGACGTCGCAGCGCGGTGACCATCCGGGACTCCCCGGCGATCCAGGCGTAGCGCCCGTCCTCGCCGCTTCCCGCACCGCTCTCGGTGCTGGCGACCTCCTCGCCCGAGGACGAGTAGTCCGGGGTCTCCCACAGGTCCGGGTCCTCGACCTCGACCGAGGTCACGTCGTCGGGCGTCGCCTCGAAGCCGAGCAGCCCACCGACGGCGGCCAGGGCCGGTCCGCCCACGGGCGCGCCCTCGCGCGGCAGCCAGCTGACCTGCAGCCCCTCAGGCGCAGAGACCTCCTGTACGTCACCAGCGACCGGCACCTCCAGGAAGGCCGATCCGGTGGCGTCCGCCGGCAGCGACTCGAGGATCGAGACGATCGCCGGGACGGCCGTCTCGTCGCCGACCAGGAGCAGCCGGGTGGCGTCACCAGGAAGCCACTCGATCCCGCCGTAGGGCTCGCCGAGCTTGGGTCCGGCGACCAGGATCTCGTCGCCCGGCTTGGCCGCGCCGGCCCAGTCGGAGCCGGGACCGTGCGCGCCGGGGTGCAGCACGAAGTCGACGTACAGACGCTTCTCGATGCCTTCCCCCTCGATCGAGCGGATCGTGTAGGTGCGCATCCGCGGGCGCTCGTCCTCGGGGAGGGCGAGCCATTCGGTGTACCAGTCCTCGGCGGTGAGCTCGGGCAGTACGCCCGGGGTGGCCGGGAAGAGGAGCTTGATGCGCTGGTCGAGGGTCGGGCCGTCGTTGCCGAAGTCGGCAAGGTCGTCGCCGGCAAGCTCGATCCGGGCGAAGGACGGGGAGAGGCGCTCGACGGAGCGCACCGAGACGCGGGCGAGGATGGGCATGTCAGGCTCCTTGTGCGTGGGGGTGAGCAGCGGGTCGGTGATGACGTCCGATGGGGACGACCATCGGTGTGCCCGAGACGGGGTCGACGATGACCTGGGACTCCAGGCCGAAGACCTGCTCGACGCGGTCGGCGGTGACCACCTCGGCGGGCGTGCCGGTGGCGGCGACCTTTCCGCCGCTCATCGCGATCAGGTGGTCGGCGTAGCGGGCGGCCAGGTTGAGGTCGTGGAGCACCATCACGACGGTGGTGCCACGCGACGAACGGAGCCCGTGGAGCAGGTCGAGCAGGTCGACCTGATGGGCGACGTCGAGGAACGTGGTCGGCTCGTCGAGGAGCAGCAGGTCGGTCTGCTGGGCGAGCGCCATCGCCACCCAGACCCGCTGCCGCTGACCGCCGGAGAGCTCGTCGACGACGCGGTCGGCGAGGTCGAGCGTGTCCGTCAGCTCGAGCGCCTCCGCGACCGCCGCGTCGTCTTCGGGCGACCAGCGCTTCAACGCACCGCGGTGGGGCTGGCGTCCGCGGCCGACCAGGTCGACGACGGTGATGCCCTCGGGGGCGACCGGCGACTGCGGCATCAGGCCGAGCGTCTTGGCCACCGCGCGGGTGGGCTGCTTGTGGACCGCCTTGCCGTCCAGGACCACCTGCCCGGAGATGGGCCGGAGCAGCCGCGCCATCCCGCGCAGCAGGGTCGACTTCCCGCAGCCGTTGGCGCCGACGATCACCGTGGTGAGGCCGTCAGGGATCTCGAGCGAGACCCCGTCGACGACCGGCTCCGCGCCGTAACCGAGGCTCACGCTCTCCGCAGCGAGTCTCATCAAGCCTTCCTTCCAGCCCGCCCAGCGGCGAGCAACCACAACAGGAACGGCGCCCCGAACGCACCGGTGACGACGCCTACCGGGAAGGAGACGCCGGGTACCGCATAGTCGGCGATGTAGTCGCCCGCCACCATCACGATCGCGCCGACGAGCGCAGCGCCGACCAGGGTCGTGCGCCCGCCGTTGAGCGCCCGCGAGATCGGTCCGGCCACGAACGCGACGAAGGCGACCGGCCCGGCCGCGGCGACGCCGAGAGCGGTGAGCAGGACGGCGATCAGGAGCAACAGGTCCGTACGCCGCCGGCTCACGCCCAGACCCGTGGCCACGTCTGGGCCGAGCTGGAGGATCTGGGCGGAGCGGGCGGTCCAGACCAGCGCCGGGAGGAGCACGACGAGGAAGCCGAGCAGGATCCAGATGGTGGGCCAGGTGACGCCGTTGAGTGCGCCAGTCAGCCAGCGCAGCACGAGCAGGGCGTCGAACTCGTTGGCGCGGGTGAAGAGGTAGTGGACGACCGCGGTCATCGCGGCCGCGGCGGTCACTCCGACGAGGACGAGCCGATAGCTGCCGTCGGAGCCGGCGACGAGCCGGACCGCCACCGCGATCGCGATCGCACCCACGATCGCGGCGATGCTCAGGGCCAGCCCCTGCAGGTCGAGCACCACGATCGCGAAGACCGCCGACGCGCTCGCACCGAGCGAGACGCCGACGATGTCGGGGCTGGCCAGCGGGTTGCGCAGGGTGCTCTGGAAGACGGCGCCGGCGCTGCCGAACGCGACCCCGACCAGCACCCCGAGGATCGCCCTGGGCAGCTTCTCCGACATCAGCAGGAAGGTGGCGCCGGGGATCTCGGCCCCGCCGAGGATCCGGAAGAAGTCGGGCACGGTGATGATGAAGTTGCCGAGCAGCACCCGGGCGACGAAGGCTCCGAAGAGGACCACCGCCAGGGCAGCGACCACGAAGGCATGGTGTCGTCGCGGGGCCCGTCGGGCCTTGCGTACGACGTCGACCGACCGGGTGGGTTCGACAGAAGTTGTGCTCACAGGCCGGCCATCCGTCCACGCCGCAGGAACCACACGAAAGCAGGTACGCCGACGACGGCCGTCATGATGCCGACCTGCACCTCGGTGGGCGGCAGCACCACCCGGCCGAGCGCGTCGGCGATGGCGGTGAGCGCGGCTCCGGCGGCGATGGAGAGCGGCAGCACCAGCGTGTAGCTGGGGCCTACCAGGGCGCGTACGGCGTGCGGGACGACCAGGCCGACGAAGGCGACCGGGCCGACCAGTGCGGTGGCGGTGCCGCTCAGCAGCACCACCGCGATCCCGACGAACACCCGGTCCAGACCGGTACGGCGGCCGAGCCCCTTGGCGAGGTCGTCGCCGAGCGCGAGCGCGTCCAGGACCCGGGCACCCAGCAGCGCCATCACGGCACCGATAGCGAGGAACGGAGCACAGATCGCGAGGTCACCCCAGTCGCTGCCGATGGTGCCGACCTGCCACTGCCGGAAGACTTCCAGGCCCTTGTGATCCATCAGCAGGATGCCGCTGGTCCAGCTGGTCAGCGCCGCGGTCAGCGCCGCGCCGGCCAGCACCAGCTTGGCCGGGGTGGCGCCGTCACGACCGATCGCGGCGACGCCGTGCACGAGGATCGCAGCCAGAGCGGAGCCGATGAAGGCGGCCCACAGCAGCGAGTCGAGGCCGGTGGCACCGACGTACACGAGCGCGACGACGACCGCGAAGGCCGCACCGGCGTTGAGACCGAGCAGCCCCGGGTCCGCCAGCGGGTTGCGGGTGAGTCCCTGCAGGCAGGCGCCGCCGAGCGCGAGCGCGCCGCCGACGGCGAAGGCGATCGCGGTGCGGGCGATCCGGTTCTCCAGGATCGCGTGCCCGAAGCTGCCGTCGTCGAAGAGTGCGGTGGGCGGAACCCACTCGGAACCGAGCAGGACCGAGGCGACGGCCGCGAGAAGCAGCGCCGCCAGGATCAGCCCGATCCCAGGCAGCCTCCTGCCCCGGACGACCGCGGCGGCAGCTGCTGCCGGGTCGGCCGGGGCCAGACGCGTACGTGTGGTCAACGCGGGCTTCACTCAGCCGCGGTGACGTTGACCTTCCCGCCGTCGACCGCCTCGGCGATCGAGGGAACGAGCTCGTCGATGAAGTACGGGATCGACAGGGTGCTCGCGGCGGAGAAGGTCAGGGAGAGCGGCTGGTCGGTCACGTCGAGGTAGTGGCCGTCCTTGATCGCCGGGATCTGGCTGAGCAGCTTGTCCTTCTGCAGGGCCTCGAAGCTGCCCTCGGTGTAGCCGAGGTTGATCAGCACCTCCGACTCCAGCTCGGGAGCCTTCTCCGCGGAGACGTCGGTGTAGAACTGCCCCTTCGGAACGAGCTTGTCGGCGACCGGGGCCAGCTCCATGCCGAGCTGGGTGAGCATCTGCGGGCGGGCGTCGCCGGCGCCGTAGAGGCCGATGGTGCCGAGCTTGGAGTTGTCCTGGACACCAGTGACCAGGTAGCTGGCGCCGACGATCTGCGGGTGGTCCTTCTGGGCCTGCGCGATCGAGTCCTCGGTCTCCTTCTTGACCTCCTCGGACAGGGTGACCCGGCCGGTGGCCTTGCCGATCATCTCGAGCGAGTCCTGCCAGGAGGTCAGCCACGGGTCACCGGGGAAGGCGACGGTCGGGGCGATCTCGCTGAGCTTCTTGTAGTCGGCCTTGGTGATGCCCGAGTTGGTGGCCAGGATCAGGTCGGGCGCAGCCTTGCTGATCTCGGTGAAGGGGATGCTGGTGTCGGCGTTGAAGCGCACCGGCTGCTTGCCGCCGACCTCCTTCAGCTCGGCGTCGAACCAGTCGGTCGACTGCTGCTCGTTGCCGCCCCAGGTGATCGCCTGGGCAGCGACCGGGACGACACCCAGCGACAGCGCCACGTCGTGGTCGGACCAGCCGATGGTGGCGACGTTCGTCGGCTCCTCGGTGATCTCGGTGCTGCCGTAGGCGTGCTCGACAGTGACGGGGAAGGCGCCCGAATCGGCCTTCGAGGCAGAGTCCGCGGAGCTGTCCGCGGAGTCGGTCGCGCCTGTGCTGCACGCAGCCAGGCCGGTGGCAGCGAGCACGAGGCTCGCAGCGATGAGTACAGATCGACGGAACACGGGGGAAACCACCTCGGGTTAGGCAATGCTTAGTTAGGACAGCCTAAACACATTCTGGTTTCCACGCGGTATCGGCCCCCAGGGTTTGGGACGACACAGCGGACAGGTCAGGGTCTGACGAACGCCGCCCGTTCGGCCTCGACCCGATCCCGGATCACGCAGTCGAGCGAGTGGTCGTTGATGATCCCCATCGACTGCATGAACGCGTACATCGTCGTCGGCCCGACGAACTTCCAGCCTCGCTTCTTGAGGTCCTTGGAGAGGCTGATCGAGGCGGCAGAGGTGGCCACCACCTCCGGGACCTTGAGCGGCTCGGGCTCGAATCCCCAGACGTACGCAGCCAGCGACCCGCGCTCCTCGACGAGGTCGACCGCGCGGCGGGCGTTGTTGATCGCCGCCTCGATCTTGCCGCGGTGGCGGATGATCCTCGCGTCCTGCAGGAGGCGCTCGACATCGCCCTCATCGAACTCGGCCACCTTGTGGAATTCGAAGTCGGCGAAGACCTCCCGGAACGCCGGCCGCTTGTTCAGGATCGTGCGCCAGGAAAGCCCGCTCTGGAACCCCTCCAGGCAGATCTTCTCGAAGAGCCGTACGTCACCGCCGGCCGGAAATCCCCACTCGGTGTCGTGGTAGTCGAGGAACTCCGGCGCCCCTCCGGCCCACGCACAACGCGTCTGGCCATCAGGGGCCAGGAACGGTGTCTCACTCATCCACCCGACCCTAGCGGCGACCACCGACAGCCCCTTCCTCAGAGCAGGTGACGGACGGAAGCGAAATGAGCACGAATCTCCTCGTCGGTTCCGGAGCCGTAGATCTGGAGCACCTCAGCCAGACCGGGGGCGACCTCGCGCAGGGCGTCGACGGCCTGCTGGAGCTCGCGACCGGACGCCACCGCGCGCAGTACGCCGCGCACCGCCGCGCCACCCTCGACAGCCACGGCCCTGGAGCCGGTGGTCAGCTCCGAGGAGAGCTCACGGATCTCGTCGAGCCGCTCGTTGATCTGAGAGGTGGTGAGGCCGCCCGCACTGGCACCGAGGTCGATCAGCGCGTGCAGGCGTCCGAGCGCGATCGGGTTGGCGATCTTGACCCGCTGCCCGGTCATCAGGTGCGACAGCATCGCCGGGCTGAGACCGAGCACCTTGGCAGTGGTCGCCTGGGTGAGACCCAGCGGAGCGGTCGCGCGGCGCACCAGCTCACCGAGCGGCTCGCCGTACAGCTCGCGCTGCTGCTGGATGTTCTCCTCGACCCCCATGCCGGCAATCTACACACGTAGACAGAAGATTTGCAAACGTACTTGCGGCGTATACGTTAGTGAACATAGGGTGCGACTCATGCGAACAGGACTTGTCATCGCCACCGGCCTTGCCGGGGTCCTCACCGTGGCCGTGGCCGGCACCGGTGCCGCCCCCGCTGCCGCCGAGGAGCAGAACCAGGGCACGTACGGCCGGATGATCCTGGTGCTCGACTCCTCCGGCTCGATGAAGGAGCCGGCCGGCGGAGGCACCACCAAGATCCAGGCGGCCAAGCAGGCGCTCGGCACCGTGATCGACGATCTGCCCGAGAGCGCCGACGTGGGCATGCGGGTCTTCGGCGCGAAGGTGTTCGGACGCAAGCAGAAGGGCGCCTGCGAGGACACCCAGCTGGTCGTCGAGCCCGGCACCGGCAACCGCGACGACCTGAGGTCGGCGGTGAGCGGTTACAAGCCCTATGGCGAGACCCCGATCCCGGTCGCCCTGGAGCGCGCCGCCGAGGACATCGGGTCCGAAGGCAAGCGGTCGATCGTCCTCGTCTCCGACGGGGAGTCGACCTGCGGCGACCCGTGCCCGGCAGCGCAGGCCATCGCCGATCAGGGCATCGACCTGCAGATCGACGTCGTCGGTCTCTCGGTCTCGGGCAAGGCGCGCAGGCAGCTGGAGTGCATCGCCGAGAAGGGCAACGGCACCTACTACGACGCCGACGATGCCGAGGGCATCGGCGAGTCGATCTCGGGCGCCTCGCAGCGGGCGCTGCGGCCGTTCGAGTTCACCGGCGCCCCGGTGAAGGGCACCCCTGACGCGACCGCCGCACCCGTCGTGAAGGCGGGGCAGTATCTGGACACGATCCAGACCCGCGGCGAGCGCTACTACCGCTTCGAGCGCACCGCGCCAGGCACCACCGTGCATTTCGGCCTGATCTTCGAGGGCGAGTCCGAGGATCTGGTCAGCAACCTCAACGCGCAGATCAGCGTCGAGGACGAGAACGGCGAGCTCAGGCAGTGCCGGCGGGCGGTCGTGCAGAGCACGACGCACGGCGACGGCAACCGGCTGATCTTCGGCTCGACCCACAGCGCGGACACCGACCCTGAGGCGCCGTGCAACACCGCCGACGAGCTCTTCTTCGACACCAAGTCGGGAGGCAAGGACACCGGCGCCATCGCCGGAAAGCAGGTCCAGCTGATGGTCTACGAGGAGCCGCCGGTCAGCGCGGCAGCCCTCGATGCCCTGCCTGCCCAGCCCGACCCGCCGACGTGGACCGAGCTGACGCCGGGCGAGCCGACGACCGGCATGGTTCCGGGCAGCGCGATCGCCAACGCACCGATCGTCGAAGCCGGCACCTACTCCTTCGACATCAACCCCGGCGAGAACCAGGTCATCGGCGTCCCGGTCGGCTTCGGCCAGCACCTTCAGGCCCAGTTCGACGCCAGGCTGACCGAGGAGATCCGCCGCGAGTGGGGCGTCGGAGCCGGCATCGAGCTCGACGTCATCGGGCCCCTCGGCGGCGAGGCCACAGTCGACCTCGGCAGCAAGTCGCCGGAGAGCTGGTGCACCACGGGCCTGCTGCAAAACTGCCCGGACGCCTGGCGGACCGGCACCCTGTCCAACGTCGTCGCCTACCGCAACCGCTTCGACTACGCCGACGCGGAGGCCTCGACCGGGCTGCCGGGCGTCCACTACGTCCGGGTGCAATACGGCCTCGACGAGAACATCAACGTGCCCTACACCCTCACCATCGACACCGTCGGCGACGAGGGCGAGGGTGAACCCGACTACGAGAAGGTCTCCGGGCTGTCCGCGCCGACCGCCGATCTCAACCTGAACTCGGCCGAAGGCACCGAGGACTCGGACGGCTCGGGTGGCTCCCGCGCGCAGGAGGCGACCGACGGGACCGGCAAGGGCGAGAACGGCGGCAAGTCGTCGGTCGACACCATCAAGCTGGTCGCCGGCATCGGCGGAGCCGGGCTCGGGATCGTCGCGCTCGCCGCGGCGGCCGTGCTGCTGATCCGGAGGCGGCGGGCCTAGCTCAGCAGGAAGGCACTGCCCGCCAGCAGCAGAACCCCGGCGAGCGCCAGCACGACGATCGGCCACACCGGCCGGTCGTCGTGCTGTTTCGTACGCCGCATCGCGGTCTTCTCGCGAGTGTCCCGAGGCGTCGGTGGAGGAGGCGGAGGTGGTGGCGACGACATGCGGCCGGCGGCGTACTGGTCCAGGACCTCGGCCTCCCCCGGCTCCCACGGCCGCGCAGGCACGGCTTGAGCGAGCAGCTGCCGGAACTCCCCGGCGGACTGCGGCCGGGCGGCGCGATCCTCGCCGACCGCGCGCAGCAGCAGCTGCCCCAGCGGAGTCGATGGCACGTACGCAGCATCGTGCGGCGGCCTCGTCCCGGTCAGCAGATGCAGACCGGTGACCGCGGTGGCGTAGAGGTCGTCGCGAGGGTCGGGGTCGAAGCCCTGGTCAGGCGCCATGTAGCCCGGCGTACCGATCGTCACGTTCGCCTCGGTGAGCCGCGGCTGGTCGGTGGGCACGGCCACGCCGAAGTCGGAGAGCCGCACATGCGGGACGCCCGCGCCGGTCACCTCCAGCAGCAGGTTGCCCGGCTTCACGTCGCGGTGCACCACGCCGGCGGCGTGCACAGCCTCGAGACCCGACAGCGTCTGGTCGAGGATCGCGACGACCCACTGCTCGGAGAGAGCGCCGTAGTCGCCCAGCAGCATGGCGACCGAGCCACCTCGCAGCAGCGGCATCGTGAACAGCACGTTGTCGTCCTCACCGGCCCAGCCGAGCGGGGTCACGACGTGCGGGTGGTGGATCCGGGTGGCCTGCTCGCGGATGAACCGGAGCAGGGAGGAGGCATCGCGCTGACGCAGCAGCTTGGCGGCCTTGATGTCGCCCTCGCGGCGGTCCTGGACCTGCCAGACCGCGCCCATCCCTCCCTCCGCGATGGGCTCCAGCAGCTCGTAGCGCCCCGCGAAGACCTCGCCCACCGGCCGCTCAGATCTTGGTGCGGTGGAAGCTCTGGAAGCTGCGCGAGGCGGTCGGGCCGCGCTGGCCCTGGTAGCGGCTCCCGTACTTCTCGCTGCCGTAGGGGTTCTGGGCGGGCGAGGTGAGCCTGAAGAAGCAGTACTGACCGATCTTCATGCCTGGGTAGAGCTTGATCGGCAGCGTCGCGACGTTGGCCAGCTCGAGCGTCACGTGGCCGGAGAAGCCCGGGTCGACGAAGCCGGCGGTGGCGTGGGTGAGCAGCCCGAGCCGCCCGAGTGAGCTCTTCCCTTCCACGCGCGCCGCGATGTCGTCGGGCAGGCTGACCGTCTCGTACGTCGACCCGAGCACGAACTCGCCCGGGTGCAGGATGAACGGCTCATCCCCCTCGGTCTCGATCTGCCGGGTGAGCTCGGACTGGTCCACGGCCGGGTCGATCGTGGCGTACTTGTGGTTGTCGAAGACCCGGAAGAACCGGTCCAGGCGTACGTCGACGGACGACGGCTGCAGCATCGACTCGTCCCAGGGGTCGATGACGATCCTTCCGTCGTGGATCTCGGTCAGGATGTCCTTGTCGCTCAGCAGCACGAGCCAAACCTAGTCCAAATCCGGTTGAATCAGAGCCATGGCACTGGATGCGCTGATTCCCGGCGGCTACCGCCGGTACGTCGCGCTCGGCGACTCCTTCACCGAGGGCGTCGGCGACGCCGACGCACGTCGCCCGAACGGCGTACGCGGCTGGGCCGATCGGGTCGCCGAGGTGATGGCCGAGCGGACCCCCGAGTTCACCTACGCCAATCTCGCCGTCCGCGGCCGAGGGATCGACCGGATCGTCAAGGAGCAGGTCGCGGCGGCGATCGCGCTCGAGCCGGACGTGGTGACGATCTACGGCGGATCGGTCGACCTGATGTGGCCGCACGTCGACATCGACGCCCTGCTCGTGACCTACGAGTCGGCGATCGAGCAGCTCGTCGACAGCGGCGCGAAGGTGCTCGTCTTCACCGCGTACGGCGCGCGGGCGTCGACCGTCGGGCGGCTGCTCCGCGGACGCTTCGCGGTCTACAACGAGGCCGTCCGCGAGATCGCCCAGCGGCGCGGTGCGACGCTGGTCGACTTCTGGCGGATGACCGAGTACGACGACGCCGGCTACTGGGACGGCCACGGCTTCCTGGGCTCCCCCGGCCACCAGCTGATGGCGATCAAGGTCCTCGACACCCTCGGCGTACGCCACCACCTCCCCACCCCGAAACCGCTGGTCGTCATCGAGGAACCGAGCGTCGGTGGCCCCATCCGCGAGGTCAGGCGGCTCGCTGCTCGAGCACTCCCCTGGGCCGTACGTCGAATGCTCCGCGGCCCCGCCGGCGACGGGTTGTCGGCCCGCTATCCCCAGATGACGCGACTTTCCTGACCGGTTTCACACCTGGCCGGGCGTGTGGGGTAACATCCTGGTCGCACCTGCGGACGTAGCTCAGTTGGTAGAGCGCAACCTTCCCAAGGTTGATGTCGCGAGTTCGAATCTCGTCGTCCGCTCCAATGAAGGCGGGCCGTGCCGTTTGGCACGGCCTGTTTCAGTTCACTTGCACGATCCAAGTGACGCAGCACACGATCGCGGGTGTTTGCGGCTTGCGTCCATTAAGATTGGGTTTCTGTTTTCCAATCATTGTGTGAACGACACGTAAAGGATCACTCGACATGCCCGCGGGCTCGAGCAGCCGATTCACCGACGGACGAGTCCCCGACCACGGCATCGGAGATCTCTTCACCTACGAGGCACGCCTCCAGGCACGACTCGACGTCGAGGCGGCCCTCGCCGGCGCCGAAGCGGCCGTGAAGGTGATCCCCGCCGAGGCCGGCGAGGCGATCGCCGAGGCCGCCGACCTGGACAAGCTCGACCTGGACCGCATCGAGAAGGCGACCGCCGAGCACAGCCACCCGCTGACGCCGCTGGTCGAGGAGCTCTGCCGGGTCGTCGGCGCGAAGCACGGCGGCTGGGTCCACTGGGGCGCGACCACGCAGAACATCACCCAGACCGCCGACCTGATCCTGCTGCGCCAGGCGCACGACAAGATCCTCGACCTGCTCGGCGACCTGCTGCGCTCGCTGTCGAAGGTCGCCGAGGCCGGCGCCGAGGTGCCGATGCCGGGGCGTACGCACTCCCAGCACGCGGTCCCGATCACCTTCGGCTTCAAGGTCGCCATCTGGATCGACGAGATCGCCTCCCACGTCGACCGGCTCCGCTCGGTCGAGGACCGTGTCTTCCGGCTGCTCATGGGCGGCGCGGCCGGCACCATGGCCTCCTTCGGCTCCCACGCCCGCGCCATCGAGACCGAGACGGCCTCCCGGCTCGACATGGGCTCGATGCCGGTCCCCTCGCGCGCGATCAACGACGGCATGGTCGAGTGGGTCTCGATCCTGGGCATGCTCGGTGGCACCGCCGGCAAGATCGGCAAGGACGTCTACTCGATGATGCAGCCCGAGTTCGGGGAGGCCTTCGAGCCGATCCCCGAGGGCACCATCGGCTCCTCGACGATGCCCCACAAGCGCAACCCGCAGCTCACCCTCGACGTCATCACCGCCGCCACCCAGCTGCGCGGGCTCGTCGCCCCGGCGATGGAGTCGATGCTGCACGACCACGAGGCCAACGGCGCCATGACCGGCATCCTCGAGGACGCCGTCGCGCAGGCGTCGCGCTTGGCCGGCGACGTACTCGCCAGGCTCGTGGTCATCTTCACCGGCCTGACCTTCGACGAGGACCGGATGCGCGCCAACCTGGCTCTCTCCGGCGGCCTCATCGGGTCCGAGTCGCTGATGCTCGAGCTCGGCGAGCGCATCGGCCGCCAGGTCGCCCACGACGTCGTCTTCGAGCTGGCTCAGCGCTCCGCGGTCGACGACATCGACTTCGCCTCGCTCCTCGCCGATTCGCCCGAGGTCTCCGAGCACTTCACTCGCAGCGAGATCTCCGATCTGCTCGACCCGTGCCGCCACCTCGGCGAGTCCGCCAACATCGCCCGCGCGATGGCCGAGCACGCCCGCCGGGTGGCCGACGGCATCCAGATCCCCGCCGTCTGAGGCTGGGGTTCCACGGACGTCGATAGGCTGCGTACGTGGCTTTCGAAGGTTTCCCCGTTGCAGCGCTCGACTTCTACGACGACCTCGAGGTCGACAACACCAAGTCGTTCTGGGAAGCCCACAAGCACGTCTACAAGGAGTCGGTCCACGCGCCGATGAAGGCGCTGACCGACGAGCTCGCCGAGGAGTTCGGCAGCGCCAAGATCTTCCGGCCCTACCGCGACGTACGTTTCTCGAAGGACAAGCTCCCGTACAAAACCCACCAGGGAGCCTTCGTGGCCGTGGCGCCGCAGACCGGCTACTACGTCGAGGTCTCGCCCCGCGGCATCCGCACCGGTGGTGGCTGCTACTGGTTCGAGCCGCCCCGGCTGGCCGCCTTTCGCGACGCCATCGTCCACGACCACTACGGCGCTGACCTGGAGAAACGCCTCGCAGTCGCGGAGAAGAAGGGGTACGAGGTCACCGGCGACCGCCTCAAGACCGCTCCGCGCGGCTTCGACAAGGACCACCCCAAGATCGAGCTCCTCCGCTACAAGTCGATCCACCTCGGCCGCACCATCGGATTCGAGCCGATCATCCACGCCCCCGACCTCGTCGGCGAGGTGAAGAAGGACTGGCGAGCCGTACGTCCTCTGGTCGAGTGGATCGCCGAGCACGCGATCGCCTGAGCTGCCCTCGAAACCTGGGCGGAGCACTTTCCCGCCATGGCGGGAAAGTGACGGCGGGATAGCGCTCTCCGGTCGCCCGAATCCCTCCATGGCGGGAAAGTGCACTGACCGATGAAATACCCAGGCGCGACCACGACATACCCACTACGGTGTGCGCCGTGCGTACCACTATCCCCCTCGCCGGCGCAGCATCGCTCCTGATCATCCCGGCGATTCTTGTGACCGCCGGCCCCGGCACCGCAGCCTCGACCTGCGGCGGCTCGCCGGTCACCATCGACATGAACCGGGGCCAGCAGCCCCAGACCTCCTCCTTCGAGGACGTCATCCTCGGCACGCCGGGCAATGACACCATCCACGCCGACTCCAACGACGTCGTCTGCGGCGGCGAGGGCGACGACAAGATCAGTGCGGCGTACTACGTCTTCGGGCAGGGCGGCAACGATGAGATCTGGTCCCGCCAGGCCGACGGCGGATCGGGCAACGACCGGATCCACGGCACGTCCGGAGGAGACGATCTCCGCGGAGGCTCCGGTTCGGACGTCATCTGGGGGCTCGGCAGCAATGACCGAATCCATGGCCATTACGCCCCAGGCATCTCCTCGGCCAGCGGGACCGACGCCGGGGACACGCTTTACGGTGGCGACGGCAACGACCTCATCGAGGGCCAGGGAGGCAACGACCGCGTCTATGGCGAAGGCGGATCCGACAACGTCTTCGGCTCGGCCGGGAGCGATGCCGTGTCCGGCGGTCTCGGCAACGATTACGTCCACGGCGACAGCGGCGACGACCGACTCTACGGCGGGAGCGGGAGCGACGGCGTCTACAGCGGCAGCGGCGCCGACCAGGCGTACGGCGGGACCGGGCCCGACAGCATCAGCGGCCAGTCGGGCAACGACGGTCTCTACGGTGGCAGCGGGCCGGACTGGATCAAGGGTTACGGCGGCAGCGACTACGTGGTCGGCGGCATCGGACGCGACTCGATCGCGGGTGGCGAAGGGCGGGACCGCATCTTCGGCGGGGACGACCGGGATCAACTTGTCGGCGGCGCCGACGCCGATGTCGTCAGAGGCCAGTCCGGAAAGGACCGTTGCGCGCCCGAGCCCTGGGCCGGCGCCACGTACTCCTGCGTGACAATCGGCGGTCTGCAGTCGTACCCGCCGGTGGGCACCGCCTATCCGACGATCTGATCGATTCTGCGAGTGGGCGAAAGTGGCAGGTTCTGGACTGGATCGGCTACCGCTTTCGCCCACTCGTGCGCTCAGCCCGCCGCAGTGAAGCTCGCCATCGTGCGCTCGGGCTCCCAGAAGGCCTTCATAGACTTGATGCGGCCCTCGTCGTTGACGGTGTAGACCATGATCAGCTCGGTGGTGGTGTAGCTGCCGTCGGGGAACGACGTCTTGATCTTGCCGATGTTGGCGCAGGTGTTGCCGCCGGGGTTGGCGAAGGAGTCGTTGATCTCGAACTCGAACGTGTGGACCGAGGCGATGGCCTTCTCCCAGAACGCCTTGAGGCCCTCGTGACCGTGGTGGCCCTTGCCCTCGGGGTCGAACATCGACGGCCCGACCGGGTCCTCGAGCACGCAGTCCTCGGCGTAGATCGTCAGCCACTCGTCGAGGTCGCCCTTGGCGACGGCAGCGTAGGAGCGTTGCCCGGCCGTACGTGCGGGGTGTTCGTCGTCGGGGGCGTTCCAGGTGATGGCGTCGGAGGAGATCATGCGCCAGATCGTACGCCGAAACTGGAACGTGTTCTACCTGATCGCCGAGTCCCGCCGGATAGGGTCACCGGGTGACCGTCTCGGAGACCGCTCGCGGGACTGCGGCACCCGGGCGGGACTTCGACCGGCTCTGGCTGGCCACGGCGACGAGCCAGGCCGGGTCGACCATCGCGTACGGCGCGCTGCCGCTGGTCGCGGTGCTGGTCCTCGACTCCTCCACGTTCCAGGTGTCGCTGCTGGCGGCGTTGTCCGGGTTCGCGGCCGCGGCGGCGGGGATCCGGCTGGGGCCGTGGATCGAGTACCGGTACAAGCGACCGACGATGATCGGCGCCGACCTGATCCGGTTCGCGGCGATGCTCAGCATCCCCGCGGCGGGGGTCTTCGACATGCTCACCTACGCCCACCTGTGCGTCGTCGGCGTCCTCGCCGCGACCTGCGAGCTCGCCTTCACCGCGGCCTCCGGCGCACACCTGAAGGCGCTGGTCAGCCCGGAGGCGAGGCTGGCCGCGACCAGCCGGCTGGAGACGACGTTCTGGACCACCTTCACCGCGGGCCCGCCGGTCGGCGGCGCGCTGGTCTCGGCGTTCGGGCCGACGCTGACCGTGCTCGTCGACGCAATGACGTACCTGCTCTCGGCGCTCGGCATCCGCTCGATCCGTACGCCGGAGCCGCAACCGCCGACGAGGAAGCCGCAGCACTGGCTGGCCGAGGTGACCGCCGGCTGGAGCTACATCCTCGCCCGTCGCGACCTGCGCGCACTCTTCCTGAACGCCGCCCTCTTCGGCTCGTGCGTGATCGCGACCAGCCCGCTGCAGACGGTGCTGACGCTGCGGGTGCTCGGCATGGAGCCGTGGATGTACGGCGTCGCCATGGGTCTGCCCTGCCTCGGCGGCATCCTCGGCGCCATGTGCGCACCTCGCCTCACGAACCGGCTCGGCGAGCGGGCGGTGCTGCTCGGGTCCGGGGTCGCCCGGACCCCTCTGGACCATCCCGATCGCCTTCACCCCGAGCGGGCCGGTCGGCTTCGTGTGGTTCACCGCCGCCAACTTCGGGCTGATCCTCTGCGCCGGGGTCTTCAACCCGACGTTCGCCACCTACAGGATGCGCGAGACCGCCGACGATCACATGGCCCGGGTGCAGGCGGCATGGTCGATCACGATGAAGGTCGCCCAGCCCGTCGGCGTCCTGGCGGCCGGCGCACTGGCCGCGGCGACGAGCCCTCGGACCGCGATCGCGGTGGCCGGAGGCGTACTTCTGCTCTCCTCTGGACTGCTTCCCTGGCGGAGCGCTGTGACGAAGAACCCTACCTGTGAGTAGCCCCGGGCTTGCCACCCCTCGAGAGCGAGCCTATTCTTAATGTTACCCGCCAGTAGTGCGTGCCGACCGGCGCTCCCGCAACTGGTAAATCCGACAAAGGTTATGAAGGTGGATCAGTGAGCCACTACAAGAGCAATCTCCGCGACATCGAGTTCAACCTGTTCGAGGTCTTCGGCACCGACAAGGTCCTCGGCACCGGTCCCTTCGCGGACCTGGACGTCGACACCGCGAGGGAGATCCTCGCCGAGGTCGAGCGTCTCTCGCGCGAGGATCTCGCGGAGTCGTTCGTCGAGGCCGACCGCAATCCGCCGGTCTTCGACCCCAAGACCAACACTGCGCCGGTCCCGGCCGCGTTCAAGAAGTCGTACGACGCGTGGATGGAGTCGGGCTTCTGGAGCCTGCACACTCCCGAGGAGATCGGCGGCCAGGTGGCCCCGAACTCGCTCGTATGGGCGACCGCCGAGATGCTGCTCGGTGCCAACCCGGCGATCTGGATGTACGCCGCCGGCCCGTTCTTCTCGAAGGTCGTCTTCGAGAACGGCAACGAGCGCGACAAGCGCATCGCCAAGTTCATGGTCGAGAAGCTGTGGGGCTCCACCATGGTGCTGACCGAGCCCGACGCGGGCTCCGACGTCGGCGCCGGCAAGACCTTCGCCACGCCCAACGAGGACGGCTCCTGGAACATCACCGGCGTCAAGCGCTTCATCACCAGCGCTGAGTCGGACCTGCAGGAGAACATCATGCACCTCGTCCTCGCCCGCCCGAAGGGCGTCGAGGGCGTCGGTGGCCCGGGCACCAAGGGCCTCTCGCTCTTCCTCGTGCCGAAGTACCACTTCGACCACGAGACCGGTGAGCTCACCGGCGAGCGCAACGGTGCGTACGTCACCAACGTCGAGCACAAGATGGGCATCAAGGTGTCCAACACCTGCGAGCTCACCTTCGGCGACCCGCAGGTCGGCGGCGGCGAGCCCGCCAAGGGCTGGCTGCTCGGCGAGGTCCACGACGGCATCCGCCAGATGTTCGACGTCATCGAGAACGCTCGGATGATGGTCGGCACCAAGGCGATCGCGACCCTCTCGACCGGCTACCTGAACGCTCTCGAGTACGCCAAGACCCGCGTCCAGGGCGCCGACCTCGTCGCCGCCGGCAAGACGGACCCGCGCGTCACGATCACCCACCACCCCGACGTACGCCGCTCGCTGCTGGTGCAGAAGTCGTTCGCCGAGGGCATGCGCGCGCTGGTCTACTACACGACCTCGTGGCAGGAGAAGGTCGTCCTCACCGAGGACGGCTCCGACGAGAACAAGCTGGCCGCCGCGGTCAACGACCTGCTGCTGCCGATCGTCAAGGGCTACGGCTCCGAGCGCGCCTGGGTGCTGCTCGGCACCGAGTCGCTGCAGACCTTCGGTGGGTCGGGCTTCCTGCAGGAGTACCCGATCGAGCAGTACGTCCGCGACGCCAAGATCGACTCGATCTACGAGGGCACGACCGCGATCCAGGGCCAGGACTTCTTCTTCCGCAAGATCGTGAAGAACCAGGGCGCCGCGCTCGGCCAGATCGCCGGAGAGATCCAGGCCTTCCTCGACGCCGAGGGCTCCGCCGAGCTCAAGGAGTCGCGTGCCCTGCTCGCGACCGCGCTCGAGGACGTCAACGCGATCGTCGGGCACATGTTCAACGACCTGATGGCCTCCCAGGAGGAGATCACCAACATCTACAAGGTCGCCCAGAACACCTCGCGCCTGCTGCTCGCCGTCGGCGACGTCGTCGTCGCGTGGCTGCTGCTGCGCCAGGCCGAGATCGCTCTCGCCGCCCTGGCCGGCGACGCCGGCAAGGACACGGACTTCTACACCGGCAAGGTCGCCGCCGCGAAGTTCTTCGCCTCCTACAACCTGCCGAAGCTGACCGCTGAGCGGGCCATCGCCGAGGCGATCGACAACTCGATCATGGATCTGCCCGAGTCCGCTTTCTGACTCTGATCCGTTCGTACGCTGCGGCCCGCCCGGTTCTCCGGGCGGGCCGCGGTGCGTCTGGCGGAATTCCTCAGGCACCCGAAGTGGTTGAGAAGTCACGTGACCTCTGTGACCGAGCCCCGGCTGCGTACGAACTCCGCGCATCACACTCGCGGGTTCTGGTCGGTGGCGTTCCTGTTCGCGGTGACGATGGGCTTCGCGGCCGCGCCGGCTCCGCTCTACGTCTTCTACGTCGACGAGCAGGGCTGGGGCTCGTTCGTGATCACGGTGGTGTTCGCGACGTACGGGGCGGGGGTGGCGGTCTCGCTCTTCCTCGCCGGCCACCTCTCGGACCGGTTCGGGCGACGGCGGGTGGTGGCGCCGGCGGTGCTGCTCAACGTGCTCTCGGCGCTGATCTTCCTCTCGACCCATGAGCTGGGCTGGCTGCTGCTGGCGCGGCTGCTGTCCGGGCTCGGCGTCGGGATGCTGACCGCGACCGCGACGGCCCACCTCGCCGAGTTGCACCGGCGTAGCCGTCCCGGGGCTCCGGCTACTCGGGCCGAGGTGGTCGCGACCGCGGCCAACATCGGTGGCCTCGGGCTGGGCTCACTGGTCGCCGGCGCCCTGGCCGAGTGGGCGCCGCGACCGCTCTACACGCCGTACGCGGTCTTCGCGTTCCTCATGGTGCTCGGGCTGCTCGCGGTCGTGGCGGCGCCGGAGACGGTCGACACCGACCAGCCGGGGTGGACCTACCGGCCGCAACGGGTGCGGGTGCCGGCGGATGCACGCGGCGCCTACTTCGCCGCGGGGATGGCGAGCTTCGTGGCGTTCGCGATGTTCGGCTTCTTCACCTCCCTGGTGCCGTCGTTCCTCGCCGAGGATCTGGACATGCACTCGCACGCCGTCGCGGGCGTGGTCGGCTTCTCCATCTTCGGGGCCGCGGCGCTCTTCCAGGTGCTGGCCGGGCGCTGGCCGCGCCCGAGGCTGTACGTCGTCGGGCTGGTCGCACTGACCACCGGACTGATCCTGGTCGTCGGCGCCCTGATGTCCGGCACGTTCTGGGTGCTGGTCGTCGGGGCCGTCGTCACCGGGGCCGGGTCCGGGATGTCGTTCAAGGCTGCGATCGCCACCGTGATCTCGGTGGCGCCGGCGAACAGCCGCGGCGAGGCGCTGGCCGGGCTCTTCCTGATGGCCTATCTCGGGATCACGGTGCCGGTGGTGCTGCTGGGGATCCTGCTGCAGTACGTCGCGACCGAGCCGGCGATGCTCGCCTTCGGCGCGCTCCTGCTGGTGCTGCTCGGGATCGCGGCTCGTGGGGTCTCTGGGGCGCGGCGTACGGCCTGAGTGGCGTCGACCGCGATGCAGGGGACGGTATGCCTGACCGAAACAGGCGGGTAGCGTTGAACGCCAGCCTTCTCACGTCTGGAGTTCTGTCATGACCATCGGCCTTGGGATCATTCTGTTGGTCCTCGGACTCATCCTGCTCACCGGAGCGGTCGATCTGCCCGACGACATCGCCAACGCCATCGCCACCGAACCGCTCGGCTGGATCCTGACCATCGCCGGCGCACTCGCGATCGCGATCGGCGTGCTGCTGTCGGTGAACCGCTCGCAGCACACCACGGCCGTCGAGCACCGCCGCTACGACGTCGGCCCCTACCCCGCGGAGCCGCAGGGCCCTTATCCCGGCCAGCCCCAGGGCAACTACCCGCCGCAGCAGGGCAACTACCCTCCCGGCCAGGGCCCGGGCCCGTCGCAGGGCGGCTATCCGGGCGGCCGGGGCTGACGCACCCGGCGCAGCTGCGACCTGGCGGCGCGGCGTACGGCTTCGCTCAGGTCGTCGAGAGCGATCGAGTCGAGACGCCAGCGCTGCCAGAAGAGCTGGATGTCGATCGGCTTCGCGCCCGGGAGCGGGACCGTCGCCCCTGACTCGAGGTCGGCCTCGGCCTGGGCGTCGAGGAGCATCCCCCAGCCGAGGCCGCGCCGGATGGCCTCGTGGAAGTCGTGGCTGCTCGGGACCCGGTGGACCACCGGTGGCCGGGTCGCGCCGTGCGCGGCCAGCACCTCGTCCTGGAGATGGTCCTTCTCGTTGAAGACGATCATCGGGATGGCGCCCCAGTCGATGCCTCTGCCCTTGCGGTGACGCTCGATGAGCGCCGGCGCCGCGCCGGGGGTGTAGCGAAGCCGGCCGAGCGGCTCAACCGTGCAGCCCTGGACTGGCTTCGGCTCGCTGGTGACCGCGGCGAGGACCTCGCCGCGGCGCAGCGCGTCGGCCGAGTAGCCCTGGTCCTCCACGGTGATCCGCAGCGCCGTCCGGTCCCAGGTCGCCACCTCGTCGAGGACCGGACGGAACCAGGTCGCGAGGGTGTCCGCGTTGACCACGACCGAGAGGTCGATGACGGTGTCGTCGCTGCTGTCGCCCGAGCTCAGGGTCGCGGCGGCCTCGTCGAGCAGCAGGCGGAGCTGGCGGCCGTGCCTGATCAGGGGCTCGCCGGCCTCGGTGGGCGTGCAGGGAGTCGTACGCCGCACCAGCACCTGCCCGGCCGCCCGCTCGAGCACCCGGATCCGCTGGCTGACGGCGCTCGGGGTGATGTGGAGGCGTCTCGCCGCGGCGTCGAAGGTGCCTTCCTCCGCGATCACGACGAGGGTCTCGAGCTGGGTCGGGTCGAGGGCGGTCATGACTTAAGTGTGGCTTATCTTCGGTAAGATTCTTTCGCTGGTCTGTAGGTGCGTGGCGGCTTAGCGTCGCTGGTGTGATCAACGCCAGCCTCGCCGGCCTCCTCACCGGACTCAGCCTCATCATCGCCATCGGGTCCCAGAACGCGTACGTCCTTCGGCAGGGCATCCTGCGCTCGCACGTGCTCGCGGTGGTGGCCGTGTGCGCGGTCTCCGACCTCCTCCTCATCTGCGCCGGGGTCGCCGGCATGGGAGCGGTCGTCGAGAGCGCGGGGTGGGCGGTGGAGGTGCTGCGCTGGTTCGGGGTCGTGTTCCTCGGTTGGTACGGCATCGGGTCGTTCCGGCGGGCGCTGCGGCCCTCGGGGATGGATGCTGCGGATGCGCCCCGCGAGACGCTCCCCCGCGTGATCGCCAAGGCCGCTGCCTTCACCTGGCTCAATCCGCATGTTTACATCGACACACTTGTGCTCCACGGGTCGATCGCGGCAACGTACGGCTCGGCGCGATGGGGGTTCGCCATCGGCGGCTGCGTGGCCAGCATCGTCTGGTTCGCCGGGCTGGGCTACGGCGCCCGGCTCCTCGCGCCGCTGCTTGCCAGCCGGCGCGCCTGGCAGGTGCTCGACAGTCTCATCGGGTGCATGATGCTCGCGATCGCGGGCGGGCTCGCGCTGGGCGGACTGGGCTGATCGGGCGGGGCGACTTTCAAATCCAGCCAATGTGTTGACCGGCGGCCTAGTGTGGCCGCATGCCGTGGACGACCTCCGATATTCCTGACTTGACCGGCAAGAACGCCGTGGTGACCGGACCGACGCTGGGCGGGATCGGCTACTTCATCGCGCGCGGCCTCGCTGCCGCGGGGGCACGAGTGATCCTGGCGGGGCGGTCCTGGGAGAAGCTCGACGCGGCTGCGGAGGCACTGACCGAGGAGGTTCCCGGCGCCGGCCTCGACCGGGTCGCGCTCGATCTCTCCTCGCTCCAGGCGGTGCGGGCGGGGGCCGAGGCGATCGCGGCGGCGACCTTCGACGGCGGCGGACCGCTGCACCTGCTGGTCAACAACGCCGGTGTGATGGCGACGCCGCAGTCGCGGACCGTGGACGACCTCGACCTGCAGATGGCGACCAACCACTTCGGGCCGTTCCTGCTGACCGGGCTGCTGCTCGAGCCGCTGGCGGAGAGCGGCGAGGGGCGGATCGTCACCATGGCGAGCGTGGCACACAAGGTGGCCCGCAAGGCGCCGCTCGGGTTCCCGACGGTCCAGGTCGGCCGCTATTCGCCGTGGGGCGTCTACTCCCAGTCAAAGCTCGCCAACCTGCTCTTCACCTTCGAGCTCCAGCGACGCCTGGAGAAGGCGGGGCTGCCGGTCGGCGCGTACGCCGCCCACCCGGGGCTCGCCGCCACCCACCTCATGGCGAACGGCGCCTCCCAGCGCATGATCGCTCCGATCGCGAGCATCGGCGAGGCCGCCGTCCGAGCGATGGCGCAGACCCCCGAGGCCGGCGCCTGGCCAGCCTTGATGGCGGCGACCTACCCGGACCTGGAGCCCGGGACGTACATCGGGCCGAGCGACGCCTTCGAGGGTCGCGGGGTGCCGAAGCCGGTCACCGCGACGCGCCTCGCGCGCGACCCCGAGGCGGCGCGGGCACTGTGGGAGCTCTCCGAGCAGACCACGGGGCTGTGCTACCCCTGATTGGCCTACCCCTGACCAAAGTCTGAGCCCGGTCGCTACCTCCGGCCGATGCCTTGACTGTGTCCCGGATCCTAGATTCACCAGGGTGAGCAAGAAGGTCCAGATCTGGTCGCGGACGATCTCCGAACACACCCACCATCTCGAGGTGACCGGGGAGATCATCCGTACGTTCGTGTGGACCGTCGACGGCGAAGAGGTCCTCACCAAGAAGACCTCCGACGACCGGGCGCGGCTGGAGAGCAAGGAGCACGGGACCCTGCTCGTCATCCACTCGGGGCTCGGCACGCCGCGCCGCGCGACCTACTTCGAGCCCGGCGAGGACTTGGCCGGGATGACCGGCATCGGTGGCGTCGACCTCACCCCGGAGCCGGGGTCACGGGCCGCTGCGTACGAACGCCGGGTGATCGACCACCCCAAGCGCTATGCGCTCATCGAGACCCTCGGCGGCGCCGCGGGCGTGGTCGGCGGCATCGTCGCCGCGATGGTCGTCGCGTGGATCGTCTCCCGGATCTCGCTCCCGGACGTCGACCTGCCGCTCCCGAACCTCCCGGACCTCCCCGACCTGCCGCTCCCCGACCTGCCCAGCGTCCCGTGGCCGTCGATCCCCTGGCCGGACCTGCCGAACGTGCAGGTCCCCGAATGGGTCAAGTGGGTCGCCAACAACCTGAAGTACGTCTGGCCCGTCGTCCTCGCCTTCGTCCTCGCCCAGGGCGAGATCAAGCGCCGCCGCAAGCACGCCGAAGCGTCGGCCGCGCAGGCCGAAGCGTCAGGTACGTCGGCCGAGACGTCACGCGCGCTGGCCGAGACGGCAGCGGATGACGCCTCGGGCGACGGGGGTGACGTCTCGGCCGACGCGGGTGACGCCTCGGCTGATTCGGGTCAGCGGCGGGGCTTGTAGGTCGGCTTCTCGCGCTTGAAGGCGGCCTCGCGGGCGATCTTGGTGTTCTCGCCGAAGAGGAGGCGGAGCTGCTCGATGCGCTCGCGGGAGAAGGTGCGCTTGATGGGCGAGTACCAGGTGTCGTTGAAGAGGCGCTTGGCGGCGGCGAGCTGGTCGGGGGAACGCTCGGAGAGCTTGCGGGCGAAGGCGGTCGCGGTGGCCACCGGGTCAGCGGAGAGCTCGGTGACCAGGCCCAGCTCGTAGGCACGCTCGCCCGAGAACTGCTCGGCGGTCATAGTGAGCTTCTTGGCGGTGTCGATGCCGACGACCTCCGAGAGCGACCGGATGCCGGTCATGTCGGGGATGATGCCCCACTTGCCTTCGAGGACCGACCACTGCGAGTCGGGCTCGGCGATGCGGAAGTCGGCGCCGAGGGCGATCTGTACGCCGCCGCCGAGGCAGTGACCGTGGACGGCCGCGATCACCGGGACCGGAAGCCGGCGCCAGGCCCACACCGACTCCTGGAAGAGGTTGGTGCCACGGAAGGGCACGGGCAGGAACGCGCCCACGATCTTCTTCGGGTCGCGCAGGACCGAGGCGAAGTCGAGACCGGCGGTGAACGCGTCCCCCTCACCGGCGATGACCACCGCGCGCAGATCGTGGTTCTTGCCGAGCTCCTTGGCGGTGTCGACCAGCTCCCGGAGCAGGTCGAGGGTCAGCGCATTGAGCTTGTCCGGGCGGTTGAGACGCACCTGGGCGATGCCGTCGTTGATTTCGGTGGTGACGAGGGGCATGGGGAGAACATTACGGGGCAGTAGGCATGATGGGGCACATGGCTGACCCACGCGCTGGAACGCTCGCTACGCCCGCCGACCTGGTCGACGTACCTCACCTGGTCGCCTCCTACTACAACCTGCAGTCGGACCCGGACGATCCGGCCCAGCAGGTCGTCTTCGGCACCTCGGGGCATCGTGGGTCCTCGCTCAAGTCAGCCTTCAACGAGACGCACATCCTGGCCACGACCCAGGCGATCGTCGACTACCGGACCTCGCAGGGAATCGATGGGCCGCTGTTCATCGGGCGCGACACCCACGGCCTCTCCGAGCCCGCCTGGGCGAGTGCGCTGGAGGTGCTGGTCGCCAATGACGTACGCGTGCTGGTGGACGACCGCGACGGCTACACGCCCACACCGGCGATCTCGCACGCGATCCTTCGTGCCAACGCCGGCCGGCTGTCGGGCGCCGGCCTCGCCGACGGGATCGTCGTGACCCCGTCCCACAACCCGCCCTCCGACGGCGGCTTCAAGTACAACCCGCCCCACGGCGGCCCGGCGGACTCCGACGCCACCAAGGTCATCGCCGCGCGCGCCAACGAGCTGATCCGCGCCGGGCTCTCCGGCGTCAAGCGAGTGCCGTTCGCCGCCGCGAAGCGACGAGCCGAGGCGTACGACTTCCTGGGCTCCTACGTCGACGACCTGCCCAACGTGGTCGACCTGGCCGCCATCCGCGATGCCGGGGTGAAGATCGCCGCCGATCCGCTGGGCGGGGCCTCGGTCGCCTACTGGGGCGAGATCGCCGAGCGGCACAAGATCGACCTCAACGTGGTCAACGAGCTGGTCGACCCGACCTGGCGCTTCATGCCGCTGGACTGGGACGGCAAGATCCGGATGGACTGCTCCTCCCCCAGCGCGATGGCCGAGCTGGTGCGGTTCTTGGAGAGCACTCCGGAGTTCGATATCGCCACCGGCAACGACGCCGACTCCGACCGGCACGGGATCGTCACGCGCGACGCCGGCCTGATGAACCCCAACCACTTCCTCGCGGTCGCGATCGACCACCTCTTCGGCGGCGCGCGTCCCGACTGGCCGGCGACCGCGCGCATCGGCAAAACGCTGGTCTCGTCCTCGATGATCGACCGGGTCGCCGGTGCGCTCGACAAGCCGCTGGTCGAGGTTCCGGTAGGGTTCAAGTGGTTCGTACCGGGGCTGATCGACGGCTCGTTCGGCTTCGGCGGCGAGGAATCGGCGGGCGCCTCGTTCCTGCGCTTCGACGGCACCGTGTGGACCACCGACAAGGACGGCATCATCCTCGCCCTGCTCGCCTCCGAGATCCTGGCGCGCACCGGGAAGACGCCGTCGCAGCGCTATGCGGAGCTGATCGCGCAGCACGGCGCCCCGGCGTACGCCCGGATCGACGCCCCTGCCTCGCGCGAGGAGAAGGCGAAGCTCGCTGGCCTCTCCCCCGATGCCGTGACCGCGACGAGCCTCGCTGGCGAGGAGATCACCGCCAAGCTCACCGAGGCGCCGGGCAACGGTGCGGCCATCGGCGGCCTGAAGGTGACCACCGAGTCGGCCTGGTTCGCGGCCCGACCGTCGGGGACCGAGGACGTCTACAAGATCTACGCCGAGTCGTTCCGAGGTCCTGACCACCTGGCGAAGGTCCAGGAGGAGGCCAAGGCGGTCGTCTCCGCCGCCCTGGCCTGACCTCCCGTCCGCCCCAGCTTCGAGATCAACGCATCCAGAACGGGTGCTCGGCGTCCTCCCGCACCGTCACGTTGACCCGGTTGAAGAGGTTGTGGGTGGCGATGCAGAGAACCAGGGCCGCGGTCTGCTTCTCGTCGTAGTGCTTGGTGACCTCACGCCAGAGCTCGTCCGGCACCGCGTCCTCGGAGTCGGCAAGGCGGGTGAGGGCATCGGCGAGGGAGAGTGCTGCCTTCTCGGCCTCGTCGAAGAAGGGCGACTCACGGAAAGCGGCCAGACCGACGACCTTCTCGATCGGCAGGCCGACGTCGGCGAGACGTACGGCATGACCCTGGAGGCAGGCGGCGCAGCCGTTGAGCTGGCTCACCCGGATGGCGACGAGCTCCGTCGTGGTCTCGTGAAGACCACCCTCGGCCACGGCGGCCAGGAGGTTGCCGATGCCCTTAAATGCCTGCGGGATGACTTCTGCGGGGTTCTTCATTCGGTTGCTCATGCCATCCCTGACCCGCCCCGCCGCAGCGATGTGACAGGTCGGTGAAAGAAAAATTTCTTTCACGGAAGCGGTCACATCTGGTCTGCTTCGCGGGTCGGGTCTATGAGGGCCCGCACTGTGCGGGCCGCACGATCGAGAGGACCGACGATGCAGCAGGAGTGGCTGGCCGAGCGTTTCGAGGAGGAGCGACGACACCTGTTCGGGGTGGCCTACCGGATGCTCGGATCGACCTCCGAGGCCGAGGACGCCGTCCAGGACGCCTGGCTCCGGCTGAGCCGCAGCGACGCCGACGAGATCGACAACATCGGCGGCTGGCTGACGACCGTGGTGGCCCGCGTCTCGCTCAACATGCTCCGCTCGCGCAAGACCCGCGGCGAGCTGTCCCTTGATTCCGAGCTACCCGGGGACCGGCTGCCGGACCCCACGGTCGTCCTCGCCGATGGCGCGACCCAGGACCCGGCCGAGCGCGCGATGCTCGCCGACTCGGTCAGCATCGCTCTCCTGGTCGTGCTCGACCAGCTCTCCCCGGACGAGCGGCTGGCCTTCGTACTCCATGATCTCTTCGCCGTGCCCTTCGACGAGATCGCGACGATGCTCGACCGTTCTTCGGACTCGACCCGTCAGCTCGCGAGCCGCGCCCGACGCAGGGTTCGAGGACGTACGCCCGAGAACGACGTCACCGCTCAGCGCGAGGTCGTCGACGCCTTCTTCGCCGCCGCCCAGGACGGCGACCTGGACCGGCTGATCGGTGCGCTCCACCCCGATGTCGTCCTGCACTCCGATATCGGCTCCGGGATCACCACCTACCGCGGCGCGGCGAAGGTCGCGGGCAACGCCGTCATGTACGCCCACGCCGACCGCATCACCCACTCGGCCCTCGTCAACGGCTCCGCCGGCGTCGCGATCACCTTCCACGGGAAGCTCTACAGCGTCATGGCCTTCACCGTGGTCGACGGACGGATCACCGAGATCGAGGCGTACGCCGCCCCCGCCCAGGTCGCGAAGCTCGCCGCGAGCCTGGGCATGGAGTCAGCGCACGACCAGGCTTAGGCGGCCTGGCGGCGGGGTCGGCCGCGGCCACGCTTGTGGGTGACCACCTGGCCGCGTTCGACGATCTCGCCGCCCCAGACGCCCCAGGGTTCGGAGCGGGCCAGGGCACCGGAGAGGCACTCACGCATCACCGGGCAGTCGAGGCAGCGATCTTTGGCCACCTCGAGGGCGGCGGGGGACTCTGAGAACCACAACGCAGAGTCGTCTCCGTGGCACGGTAGGCCGGCGGCGTACAAAGGCGGGATGATCTCCAAGGGCACCCCTTGAGAATCTGCGCCTGAGGTAGGCCCGCACATCGGGAAACTACCTTAGATCGCCCCTGAGGATCCCTCACTGAGAATCTCCCGAGGGCGAATCGTTTCGGACTCGTGTTTCGCGTTTGCACCCTTCTTCATCGCAAATCTCTCTACGATGCGAAATCGCCGCGACTCGACGCGGCGGAACCCCGAGAGGAGCAACCCGTGAAGCTCGGAAAGCAAGGAATCAGCCTTGCGCTCGTCGCGGCAGGCCTGGTGGTCACACCGATCGCTGCCATCGCTGCGGAACCGGATCCCAGCGGCATCGATCAACTGAAGGCTGCGGCCGATCAGACCGTGACCCTCAAGAAGGAGGGCGCCACCGGCCTGATCGGCTATGCGTCCACCAAGGGCGACCTGCTGCCCAGCGTCACCGCTGACAGCAAGTCGGAGGCGGCCGAGAAGGCACGCGAATACCTCGACAAGTACGCCTCGGTCTTCGGTGCCGAGGCCGGCCAGCTCGACCAGTCGAAGGTCAGCACCACCCCGGCCGGCTGGACGGTCGAGTTCGAGCAGGCCTACAAGGACGTGCCGGTCTTCGGCGGCGTCCTGAAGGCCCACGTCGACAAGGCAGGCGACCTGACCTCGGTCAACGGTTTCGCCGCCCCGAACCTCGACCTCAGCACGACCCCGAAGTGGTCGAAGGAGAAGGCCGGCGCCAAGGCGCTCGAGCTGGTGAAGGCGAAGCCGGCCGAGGCCCACGCCGACAAGGTCGACACCACCGGCGTCGAGGTCGTCAAGGCCGACCTCAACATCTACCGCATGGGCGCGGCCCAGGGCGTGAGCGGCAAGAGCCTGCTCGCCTGGGTCGTCGAGGTGTCCAACCGGTCCACCGTGCGCGAGGTCGTCGTACTCGACGCCGCCAGCGGCAAGCCGGTCAACCGCTACTCGATGCTCCACGCCGCCACCGACCGTGAGCTCGTCGAGAAGCACAACACCCCCGACACTGGCGACGACGCGACCGTCTGGACCGAGAACGACGCCTTCCCGGGCACGCTCGACCAGGACCAGCAGAACGAGGTCGCCACCACCGGCGAGTCCTACTGGCTCTTCAAGAACACCTTCGGCCGCGACTCCTACGACGGCAACGGCTCGAAGATGATCACGGTCAACAACGACCCGGCGATCTCGTGCCCGAACGCCAACTGGAACGGCGAGACCACCAACTACTGCTCCGGCGTCACCTCCGACGACGTGGTGGCGCACGAGTGGGGCCACGCCTACACCGAGCACACCTCCGGCCTGATCTACCAGTGGCAGCCGGGTGCGCTCAACGAGGCGTACTCCGACATGTGGGGCAACACGGTCGACTTCCTCAACACCCGTGAGAACACCACTGACGACGTGGCCCGTACGGCTGGAAACTGCTCCTCCTCCACCCGCGGCGCCATCACCCTGACCATCAACTCTCCCGCCGACGTGGCCGGCGACTGCCCGGCCGCCGCTGCCAACTTCGGCCCGGTCTACCCGACCGCCGGAGTGACCAGCGACATCGTGGTCGGCCTCGACGCCGCCAACAGCGGTGGGCCGACGACCACCGACGGTTGCTCGCCGCTGGAGAACGCCGCTGCGATCAACGGCAAGTTCGTGCTCGTCGACCGTGGCACCTGCCCGTTCACCCAGAAGGTCGCGAACGCGAAGAACGCCGGCGCCAAGGGCGTTGTGATCGCGTTCCGGCAAGGCGAGTCGATCGGCAGCATCTCCGGCAACTCCGACATCTACGGGGCGACCACCGACTACGCCACCGGCCAGAAGATCAAGAACGCCACCGGCACGGTCAACATCACCATCAAGGACACCTCGGCCGACACCAAGGACGAGTCCGTACGCTGGCTGATGGGTGAGGACTCCACCGCCTTCGGCGGCGCGATCCGCGACATGTGGAACCCGAACTGCTACGGCGACCCGGGCAAGGTCTCCGACGAGGAGTACCACTGCGACGGCGCCACCGACTCCGGCGGCGTCCACGTCAACTCCGGTGTCATCAACCACCACTACGCCCTGCTCGTGGACGGCGGCTCCTACAACGACGTCGACGTCGCGAGCATCGGCCTGGACAAGGCGGCCAACCTGATCTGGCACGCCCAGACGAACTACCTGACGCCGACCTCGGGCTTCCCCGAGTACGCCCAGGCGATCGTCTCCTCGTGCGCCGACCTGACCGGTGTGACCACGCTCAAGAAGCTCACCCTGGGCGGCTCGACGCCGCAGACCGGCGGCGGCGAGACTCCGGGTGGCGAGGCCGAGGCTCCGGCTCTGGAGCCGATCACGGCCGCTGACTGTGCGGCGGTCTCGGCGGCCAACACGGCCACCGAGCTGACCGAGGAGCCCGTCCAGTGCAACTTCGGGCCGATGCTCGACCCGAACACCCCCGCCCTGTGTGGCGAGGGCACCAACGAGGTCACCACCTACACCGAGGACTTCGAGGACGGTCTGACCGGTTGGACCCAGGACGCCGAGGCACTGGTCCCCGGCAACGACTACCCCTGGGAGGCCGGTTCGGACGTCGAGGGCAACGAGAGCGGTCTTGCGTTCGCACCGGACCCGAACGAGGGCGCCTGCGGTTCGGCGACGGGCGACATCACCAGCCGAAACGGCCTGGTCAGCCCGACCCTCACCGTCCCCGGCGGCCTGTCGCCGCGGTTGAGCTTCGACCACTCGGTCCTCACCGAGTGGGGCTATGACGGCGGCAACGTCAAGGCATCGGTCAACGGCGGCGAGTTCAAGGTCGTCGACCAGACCGCGTACGCCTTCAACGCGCCGGGCGGCACGATGAGTGTCGGCAGCGGATTCATGGAGGGCGAGGCGGCCTGGACCGGCTCGGACGGCAACAGCTTCACCGGCCAGTGGGGCACCACGATCGTGAAGCTCGACTCGATCGCCGCCGCCGGCGACACCGTGCAGTTCCGCTTCGACTTCGGTCGCGACGGCTGTGGCGGGGCCAGGGGCTGGGCCATCGACAACGTCTCGCTGAGCTACTGCACCGAGAAGGCGGTCCCGGAGATCTCCGCCACCTCGCCCAGGTGGGGCAAGGTCGAGATCACCGTCGACGGCAAGCGCGCCTCCGGCGAGATCGTCGTCAGCGAGAACGGCGTCCGCGTCGGCCGCTTCACTCTGAAGAAGGAGGAGGCGACCTTCCGGGCGATCCGAGGCACGCACACCTACAAGGTGGTCTACTCGGGTGACCGGAACAACGAGGCGATCACCAAGGTGGTGACCGTGAGGGTCAAGTAGGATCCTGCGTCATCTAACGGTCCCGCCGGGCGTACACCCGGCGGGACCGTTCCGCAATCAGACTCATCACATTCGCGGCTTCCCTCGGATGCGCGGGGTCAGCCGAACCGGGGCCAACATGCCGGCCGCTCGATACTTCAGGATCATCCGACGAACACTTGATCTCGTTCGAGCCCCCTCAGACACGCCGGGAGTGGCGCCGCCGATCAGACTGGTAATGAGTTCGCGACCCGCACCTATGCCACCCCTGTGGCACGAGTCAGGACGTAGGAGACGAACCCAAGCGGGACCCACGTGGGTCGATCCGCAGCCTGACCCGATCTGTGGATCGATCCGCCGTTCCTTTTTAGTAGCCGATCCAGCAGAGCTCGTATTCGATTCTCTGCCTCGAGGCGGAGCACGGCCACGTCGTAGAGCACGCGCGGCGGCGATCTGGCCGCCCCAGCAGCGTTCCTGGATCCGTTGCCACGACCAGAACCCGCAGTTGGACTCGCACATCATGCACAACGACGCCGGTCCACGCCCACCTCGATGAGGACTCGTCCCGAGTCGGCCTTCGAGTATCCCCGCCAACATCTGCCTGCGACGCCTTCGCTATGGCCACGGTGCGCTGGACTCCAGCACCGCCAACCCGAACCGTTGCGTGCCTTACCGACATGCTCAAGATATCGCGCGCCCAGCGCGGCGCTCACCGACCAGGGCCTTTGTGCTAACCGATCGCCCCGGGGTCGCACACGAACACTACCCAGCCGACCCTGCCGGCCACCTGGCTGCTACGCACGCCGACCAGATCACTGATCTTCGCCCAAGTGGGGCGGAGCCGAATCTACTCCCTCGAAAGAGGGACGCTCCTATCGCCGTGAGGTGACCCGCGTAGTCAAGTATGCTCCAACGCGACGGCCCCGCCGGAATTCGCTCCAGCGGGGCCGTTTACAGTTTTGCTATCTTTTGACGACTTGATCATCGCGCTGATTCAGTGACCGATTCCTGAATACTCGATCAGCCGACAGCCCCGCGAATACGCCCACGGCGACTCCAGAGGCAGTCTGGAGAAACTGACTCCGCACAAAAGAGTCGATTACTGACAACATGTCAAGCCCGAGAACCATCTCACCAACCAAAAATACCAAGGTCAGAGATAGAAGTACGACAATCAAGTTGCGGATCGAGCGCAAGATCTCTCCTAGAGTCTACTGTCCGTGACGATCGTCGTCACAGTTTTCACAGTGCCATTATCCCACTGGCCCTTGGCGTAATTCCTAACCTTGATCGGCCCGTAGGACCAGCCGCACTTGGACGGACTGATATGGGACCCGTCAAGGTCGACACCCCAAGTTACCCGGGTTCCGTTGAAGTAGCCCATCCATTTCCCAGTCACAATGTAGCAGAGTGAATACGATCCGTTGGCGTACTTGTAGACGCCACCACTACGGTAGATATCGACAATGTGCTCAGAGGGGTAGGTGTTCCCCAGTACACAATTGACGTGGTCCGCGTAGTCGATCCCGTCGATCTGCGCGCCGACGAGGTGTCCACTCTTGTCCGTGTAGGCCCTACTGACCACACGATCCGAATAGTAGCCTGATGAGCATGTCGTCTTCTCTGCCGCATTAGCACTGCCTGCGGACATGGTCAACGTCGCAATGGCCACTGAAAGCACGACGATTACACGGCGAATCATCCGAGACCAACCTCGCCTTCCATGACGAGCTCGTTGTAGATGGCCGCACCCGACTCACGTGCACCCGAGAAGTGGGCCATTCCCACATACAAATCGGAGCCGACTGGCTTGCCGTCCCAAACGAAGACCTGATCTCCACTTGGCAGTTCAAATCTGGCCCAGGTGAAACCCAACTGATTGGCCTCAACAGGACGGTCAACGGCTTCCTCCGCATACCATTCCTGGAGATCAGGCTCGTAGACCATCCGCGAAAATACGGTACGCGACTCGCCGAGTCCGTTAGTCGCCCTGGACACAACGATCCTGTCCGCGCCGAACTTGTACGCCGACCGCGCGGTCGAATTCGCCATCTCAGCCTCGATGGGTTTGATGTCATCGTCAGCAATTTGACGAGATACGACACCATCAACAACTGCAGTTTCGGCGGTAACCGACTGCGCGTACACCGGAGCTGCCACCGCGGCCGCAGCGACCGCACTGGAGCCTGACGCCGCACTGGCAGTTGATGACTGCGCCATCGCTACGGCACAACCCGCAGCCGCAACCGCCGCACTCGCGATGATGGCGCCGACGAGCTTCTGCTTGTGTTTCAACGCTGACGTTCTGTTGAAGCCCATACACCACTCCTGTCCTCTGGTGCGGACCCACTGGTGCGGCCCCGCTGGCCTCCGATATTGATCGATCGGGATGTCGAGAACAATGGAGGAACTCCGGCACTTCTCCGACAGTTCGGCGACAACGGAGCATCAAGCTATACCCAGGGGGAGAATCTACGCAGTGCGGCGGTTACATTGTCACGGCGTACGTAAACCCCCACAGGCATCGTCAGCAGTTCAGGAGTACACGTGGTTGCAGTCTCGGGTCCGGATCCCGCGAAGCCTCAGGTCCTGTGTATTGGTCTTCCGCAGGGCGCAGTCGAGCAGATCTCGCGCATCCTGGACAACGACGTTGTCTTGACCAAAGCCGCCGATGCCCACGCCGCCATCTCCACGTTGACCTCGATGGCAAGTCAACAGATCACCATGTCGGCGGCTGCACCGATCGATGTCAGGGCAGTCACGAGCAGGGTGCTACTCGATCACGGCGGTCGCCGGGCGCTTGCCGAAGGCCGAGACCTCAGGCTCAGCCCCCGAGAGTTCGACCTCCTGACACTTTTGCATGACCATCCCGGCCATGCGTGGTCGTATGAGGAACTGAGCAACCGCGTATGGCATCAGCCCTACCTCGGCGATCCTGACACGATCGCCACCGCCGTCCGTCGCCTCCGCAAGCGCCTCGGCCCCGCATCATCGGTTGAGATTGCCGCGCTGCGGGGGTTCGGCTACAGGCTCGACATTCTGGACGATGCAGCGGAGATCGCGTCCTAGACTCCGCCCATGCGCGGAACGATCCTGACCATGGGCGGTGGCGGCTTCTCGATGCCGGAGGTGCACGGGCGGGACGTCTCACCCCTCGATGCGGAGCTGCACCGGCTGAGTGGGAACACGCGGCCCAAGGTCTGCTTCATCGGCACCGCGAGCGGGGACGCGGACAGCTATCACGACAAGTTCCTCGCCGCGTACGCCGACCGTTCCGAGGCGAAGGTCCTGTCGCTGTTCAACAAGGCGCCCGAAGGGCACGCGCTTCCGATCAACGAGCTCGAGCAGCTGCTCGACCAGGACATCGTCTATGTCGGCGGCGGGTCCACGGCCAACCTGCTGGCGGTGTGGCGGCTGCACGGGCTGCCCGCCCTGCTGGAGAAGGCCGCCGCCGGCGGCACGATCCTGGCCGGGATCTCGGCCGGGGCCAACTGCTGGTACGAGGCTTCCTCGACCGACTCCTTCGGCCCCACCGCCCCGCTCCCCGACGGCCTTGGCTTCCTCCCCGGTTCGTTCTGCCCGCACTTCCTCGGCGAGGCGGACCGGCGCGAGACGTACGTCCGGTTCGTCGGCTCCGGGGCGCTGCCCGCCGGCTACGCGGCCGACGACGGCGTCGCCCTGCTGTGGCGCGACGGCGAGCTGGTCGAGGCGATCAGCGAGCGGCCCGACGCCGTCGCCTACGCCGTCGGGCCGGACGGGGAGACCCCGCTCGAGGTGAGGGTGCTCGACTAGGGCAGGTAGAGCAGGGCGTACGTCGCAACGTGGCAGAAGCCGAAGAGCGCGGGCGCCCACACCTCGATGTTGCTCATCGGCAGGTAGCGCGAGCTGTCGCGACCGAGGCCGACGGCCGACCACTCCGCGACGCCGGGCGCCGCGGGCAGCTGCTTCTCCAGGTGGGAGATGACGGAGTACTTCCCGCTCGCCATCTGCCGGTAGGAGCGGATGATCCAGAACCAGCCGAGGCACGAGCCGAGGGCGGCGATCAGGGCGACCGTGAAGAGCCAGGGCTGTTCGGGAGAGCTGGCCACGAGCGCCGTGCCGGCGACCAGGAGCCCGACGTTGAGGACCAGCAGGAACGCGCTGGTGAGCGTACGCCGCACGCTGAGCCGCTCGGCCTCGGCGACATAGAGCTTGTACTGGTCGAAGAGGATCGCGCGGTCACCGCTGGAGAGCACGTCGGGAGGAAGCACCCACAGACCCTCGGCGAGCGCCGACGGGTTCGGCTTGTTGGCGGTCACATAGCTGCGCACCGCGGTCGGCGACCCGGTTCCGGGAATCAACTCGTTCTCCATAGTGCCTAGTTGTCTACCGGTCCCGGCGGGGGATGTCCATACGACATTCGTCACCGTGGTCCAGGTGTGACCGAGGTGTTCCTCTGCGGCGCTCGGGCGCGTACGACCCCCGACGGGAACGACGGGGAGTTCGGCAGGGGTTACCGACTGGTACGCCCTGCAGAACTCCCCGTCGTATCGAACTAGATGGCCTTGCCGACCGAGGCCGCGCCGGCCGCCTCGAACTCCTTCAGCAGGCGGCGGCGGGTGCGGGTGTCACCGCGGACCGCCTTGACGAGCTTGACGACCTGCGAGGGGGCGTTGCGTACGTTGGTGGACTCGAGGAAGCCGTTGGGCAGCGAGAGGCGCAGGACCTTGTGCCACGCGGAAGCGACCTGCTGCGGCATCGGCGCGCTGTGGTAGTTGAGGTCGTACTTGTCGAAGAGCGCGCGGACCTTCGGCGCGATCTCGGCGTAGCGGTTCGACGGCAGGTCCGGGAAGATGTGGTGCTCGATCTGGTGGGACAGGTTGCCGGACATCACGTGCAGGAACTTCGAGCCGGAGATGTTGGCCGAGCCGAGCATCTGCCGGACGTACCACTCACCGCGGGTCTCGTTCTCCGGGATGTCCTTGAGCTCGAAGGTCTCGACGCCCTCGGGGAAGTGACCGCACATGATCACCGAGTGGGTCCAGACGTTGCGGGTGAAGTTGGCGATCACGTTGGCCAGCAGCGTCGTCGGGCCCGACAGGGTGACCATCGAGACGAGCGGGTGGGCGACGTAGTCCTTGAACGCTTGGCGGCGGATCTTGGCGAGCGTACGCTTCGCCGACATCTGCCACTCGGCGGACGGGCGGCGACCCTTCTTCTTCTGCCGGATCACCCGGCCGAGCTCGAGGTCGTACATCGCGATGCCATACTCGAAGATGCACATGTTGATGAAGTTCATCGCGGGCTGGAACAGGCTCGACGGCGTCCAGCGCTGCTCCTCGTCGACGCGCATGATGCCCCAGCCGAGGTCGTTGTCCTTGCCGACGATGTTCGTGTAGGTGTGGTGCAGCTCGTTGTGGGAGTGCTTCCAGCCCTCGCTCGTCGACGCGTTGTCCCACTCCCACACGGTGGAGTGGATCTTCGGGTCACGCATCCAGTCCCACTGGCCGTGCATGATGTTGTGGCCGATCTCCATGTTGTCCAGGATCTTGGCGATCGAGAGACCGACGGTGCCGACGACGAACGCCGGCGGGAAGATGCTCGCGAGCAGGACGGCACGGGAGCCGAGCTCCAGCGAGCGCTGGACCTTGATGACCTTGTGGATGTAGGCCGCGTCCCGCTCACCGCGGGTGTCGATGACCTCTTGGCGGATGGCGTCGAGCTCGCGGCCGAGCTGCTCGATGTCGTCGCGGGTCAGGTGGGCGATCGGGCCGGTGTAGGCCGGGGCATCAGGTGCGATGGTCATGGCTGTCTCGCTCTCGTCTTGTGGGGGATGCTTCAGGAGGCAGGGTGGTCGATGACGCACTCGCCGGCGGCGGCGGAGATGCAGGTCTGGATCGGTACCCCTTCGGGGCCGGTCTCACCCGGGCGGGCGACGGTGAGCTCGCCATTGCGGAGGTCGCGGACGGCGCCCTCCTTCATCGGGAGCACACAGCCGAAGCAGATGCCCATACGGCAGCCGCTCGGCATGAGGACGCCGGCCTCTTCGGCGGCGTCGAGGATCGGCCTGTCACCAGGTGCGTCGACGGTCTTGCCGGTGAAGGCGACGGTGCCGCCCTCGCTGGTCACGACGGTGGCCAGACGGAACTGCTCGGTCTGGAGCGGCAGCCCGGCCTCGTCGTACCAGGCCTGGAGGTTGTCGAGGAGACCGGCGGGACCGCAGGCGTACGCCTTGCGCTCCTTCAGGTCGGGGACGAGCTCGGTGAGGGTGTCGATGTCGATGCGGCCCTCGGAGCCGGTGTAGCGGGTCACGAGGCGGATCGCGCCGGCCTCGGCGAGGGACTCGAGATTGCGGATGAAGATCGAGTCGGGGCGGCTCGGGGCGACGTGGACGACGGTGACGTCGAGCCGCTGGTGCTCGACGACGCCCTCGTCGGTGACCGGGAAGAGGTTGCGCAGCATCCCGATGACCGGGGTCACGCCGGAGCCGGCGGTGACCATCAGGAACTTGTGGCCGCGCAGGTCGCTGGGCAGGACGAAGTCGCCGGCGGCCTGCTCGAGGTGAACGATCTTGCCGGGGCGCAGGCGGCGCACCAGGTGGCTGGAGACCTTGCCGTCGGGCACGGCCTTCACGGTGATCGAGATGAGGCCGTCCTTGCGGGGGCCGTGGGTCAAGGAGTAGGCCCGCCAGTGGCGTACGCCGTTGACGTCGACGCCCACGCGGACGTACTGACCCGGGGTGTGACCGTTCCAGTCGGCGCCCGGCTTGATCTCGATGGTGGCCGCGTCGGCGGTCTCCGGGGTGACCTTGACGACGCGTCCTCGCAGGTCAGCGCCGGGTCGGAGCGGGTTGAACATGTCCAGGTAGTCGGCCGGCGCCAGGGGCGTGGCGATCTTCTCGGCGACTCCCCACACCTTGCGGGAGAGCCTCTCCCGCAGCGCGGGTCGCCTGGCCTCGCCCGGGGCGAACAGGGCGGGGGATGTAGAGATCTCAGCCATGTATCCATAGTGCTACTTATACGAGGTAAACTCCTGTGTTAGCGACGTGAATCTGATAGGCGGATTTATACGTGACGAACAAAAGTTCCCGAGATGTGCCGGCTCTTTCGTCCTATGACGTCCATCTGACGCCCGAGGTCGTCGCCTCGATCCGTGCCGTGCTCCCCCAGGTCGGCGACGACGTGGTCGCCGCGATCATCGCCGAGGTGCCTCCCTACCAGGACGCACTCTCGGGGCACATGGGCGAGACCATCCGGAACGCGGTCGGCGTAGCGCTGGGCGGATTCTTGTCGCTCGCCTCCGGGGCGGGCCTGGCCTCCGACGTGTCGGCTGCGACGCCGCCGGCGGTCCAGGGGGCCTACGACCTGGGCCGCGGCGAGGCCAGGAGCGGACGGACGATGGAGGCCCTGCTGGCCGCCTACCGCATCGGTGCCCGGGTGGCCTGGCGAGAGCTCGCCAGCAAGGCCGTCGAGGGCGGCATGGCACCGGCGATGCTGGTGGAATTCTCCGCGCTGGTCTTCGCCTGGATCGACGAGATCTCGGAGGCCTCGGCGGCCGGGCATGCCGACGAGCGAGCCACGACCGGACGCGTACGCCGCCAGCTGCGCGAGCGGCTGGCCCGCAAACTGCTGGCCGAGGCGACCCCGGAGGAGCTCGACGACGCCGCGGTGCGGGCGGAGTGGACCCCGCCGAGCACGCTGACCGCCGTACTCGTCCCCAACTCCCAGGTCGGCACCATCCTCGCCAAGGTCAACCAGGGCACCCTGGAACACGACGACCTGCGCGACCTCGACGACCACACCCTGCTGCTGGTCCCCGACGCCCACGGTCGCCGCCGCCGGGCCCTGATGAAGGCGCTGGAGGGTCGCCGGTCGATCGCCGGTCCGGCCAAGCCCTGGCGCGAGGCCCGGATCTCCTACGAGCGCGCCCGCCGCGCCCAGGAGGCGGGCCTCGGCTCCGACACCGAGCAGCACCTGGTCGAACTCGTCCTCTCCGCCGACGCCGATGCTCGCGAGGACCTGCGCGCCCAGGTTCTCGCCCCCTTGGCCGACCTGCGCCCGGCCACCGCCGAGAAGCTCACCGAAACCCTCCGCTCCTGGCTCCTCCACCAGGGCCGGCGCGACGAGGTCGCCGCCGACCTCTTCATCCACCCCCAGACCGTCCGCTACCGGATGGGGCAGCTGCGCGACGTGTACGGGGACCGGTTGGACGACCCCGCGATGCTCCTCGCCCTCACCGTCGCCCTGGGCTGACCACCTCGAAGCCAAGCTCTTCGGCTACCCGGGCCATCTGGTCGTCGTACGTGATGATCTGCTCGACCGCCTCATCTCCCTCGGCCTCCTCGGCGAGGAGCAGGGCTGTGCCGAGATGGATGGCATCGAGCGATTTGACCGCCTGCTTGATCTCCTTCGCTTCCTCGATCACTTCCGGCAGAATCCCCATTCGAGACACGCTCGCCACGATCCGGCCCGCCAACGCCTGATCGATGCCTAGCCGGACGCAGATGCGCGCCAACTCGACATCAAGAAGGTCCGACGAGATCAGTCGGTCACCGCGATCCTTCATCTCCTGCAGGTGGTCGCGTAGAGATGAGCGCTCCGGCTCGTCGAGAAGAAGTTTCGCCGCCGCCGACGTGTCGATGTACGCGAGCATCAGATCGTGTCCGCTCGAAGCTCAGCCAGAACGTCGTCCAAGTCCTCCGACCGAGTGACCGGCTCGATGTCCAGCAGACCCCAATCGTTCTTGCTCGGCAGTCGAATCTGCCCCAGAGCGACCATCCGATCGAACTTGCTGGTCGGCGCAGGAACAAGCATCGCCACCGGACGGCCGTGGTCGGTGACGATCAGAGACTCGCCATTCTGGACTCGTCTCAGCACCCGCCCGGTCTGCTGGTTCAACTCCCCCACGCGTACTTCGCTCATGCAACCAGGATAACCCGGGTCGTAGAACTTTTCTATCGGATCGATCGGGCTGTGGCCACGCTGGCGCTCAAGCCTGATCGGGATAGAGACAGAAAGGGTGGCCGTCGGGGTCGAGCATGACGCGTACGTCGTCCTGGGGTTGGAAGTCCGCGAGCCGCGCACCCAGGTCGACGGCGTCGTTGACTGCCGCGGCCAGGTCGGTGACTCCGATGTCCAGGTGGATCACCTGCTGCTGGGCTTCGGGCTCGCTCGGCCAGGCACGCTAGGCCGGGTTCCGGACGTAAGCCTTCCGATTAGCAGAACTAGCTAGGCGTGGGAGCAGCATACGAGCGCAACGAACGGGTACCAGGCCAGGCATGACTGACGCCACTGCCTATCGGTCCATGACAGCAACGACGCTGCAGACCGCAGCGACGGTCGTGGCCGGAACGTTTCTGCTCGTCGGAGTCCTCGGGTTCATCCCGGGCATCACTACCGACTATGACTCGATGACCTTCGCCGGCCACGAGTCCAACGCCCAGCTCCTCGGCATCTTCCAGGTGTCGATCCTGCACAACATCGTGCATCTCCTGTTCGGGATCGCCGGGCTCGTCCTGGCCACCTCGTGGAACGGAGCCCGCGCCTACCTGATCGGCGGAGGGGCGATCTACCTGGTGCTCTGGATCTATGGCTTGGTCATCGACCAGCAGAGCACCGCCAACTTCGTACCGCTCAACGACGCCGACAACTGGCTCCATCTGGTGCTCGGTGCCGGGATGATCGGGATCGGCCTGGCACTGGGGCGCACCCCGCGGGCAGGAGATCGACCTGGCCCGCTCTGACCGATTCTAGAGAGGCGCTCGTGGCTCCGCCCGGACGTCGACAGAGAGGACGTACGCGATGGAGCGCTCGAGCGTGTGGCTGGCCACGGCCGAAAGGCCGCGGCTAGCCACTCTGATGACGGGTCCGCAGGCTGATCACGCGGTCGATGTGGCCGTGGTGGGTGGAGGCATCGTCGGGTTGACGACCGCACTCCTCGCCCAGCGCCGCGGCCTTCGGGTCACCGTGCTGGAGGCGGCGACCGTGGGTGCAGGCACCACGGGCTACAGCACCGGAAAGGTGACCGCGCAGCACGGGCTGATCTACGCCGATCTGGTCCAACGACACGGAGAGGCCAAAGCCCGGCAGTACGCCGAGGCGATGCGGGCCGGGGTGGAGCAGGTCGCCGATCTCGTCTCGGAACTGAAGATCAGCTGTGACCTGACCCGAGCGCCGGCGCTGGCCTATACGCAGCTACCGGAGCAGCGGTCCCGGATCGAGGACGAGGCCCGGGCCGCTGCTCGGCTCGGCCTTCCCGCACGACTGACCGACAGCACCGACCTGCCCTTCGACGTCGAGGCCGCGGTCGCGTTCGACGACCAGATCCACTTCCACCCCAGCCGCTACCTTGCAGGCCTCGCCGACGCGTTCATCGCGGCCGGAGGGGAGATATTCGAGGACACGCGGGTCACCGCCATCGACGAGCAGCGCGACCGAACCGTCGAGCTCACCACACCCACCGGGACCGTGGTGGCCAAACAGGTGGTCGTCGCCTCGCTGCTCCCGCCCGGCCTGCTCGGCGGGTACTTCGCGCGGACCAGGCCGTCTCGCTCCTACGGATTGGCGGTCCGGCTACGCGACCCGGCGCCGACCAGCATGGCGATCCGCGTCGACACCCCCGGCCGCTCGACCCGGCCGTGGCTGGACCCGGGCCCGAACGGGCTGATCGTGGTCGGCAACGGTCACGAGACCGGCGCCGAGCCCGAGACCGAGGCGATGTACGCGGACCTCGAGGGCTGGGCCCGCACCACCTTCGACGTCGAGGCGATCGACTACCGCTGGTCGTCGCAGGACTACTTCACCCCGGACCGGTTGCCCTACGTCGGCTACCCACCGACGAGCGACGCGATCCTGGTGGCCACCGGCTTCCAGAAGTGGGGCCTGAACATCGGGACCGTGGCCGCGATGGTGTTGGCCGACCTTCTCGCCCGTAAGGACAACCCCTGGCTACCGGTGTTCGACGCCTCCCGGATCGGCGACGTACGGTCCGTCGGCAAGCTCATCAAGGACAACCTGAAGGTCGGCCAGGAGCTCATCGCGGGCCGTCGCCACGACCCCGACGCCCGCCCCGCCTCCGAGCTGCGACCGGGCGAAGGCGGCCTGGTCGACATCGACGGCCACACCGTCGGCGGCTACCGCGACCCGGCAGGTGTCTTGCACACGGTGAGCGCCAGGTGCAGCCATCTCGGCTGCCCCCTGCACTGGAACCAGGCCGAGACCAGCTGGGACTGCACCTGCCACGGCTCCCGGTTCTCCCCCGACGGCTCCATCCTGGACGGGCCCGCCGTCGGACCGCTCGCACGACCCGAGGTCAACGAACCCGATCTGGGTTGACCTCAACTCAACTTGAGCACCGACGCTGGAGTCATGAAGTTCACCGACACCCAGCTCCGCTACCTCCGCACCCAGCCGCTGGGCAGGCTTGCGACCCTCGCCCCCGACGGCGGCCTGCAGAACAACCCCGTGGGGTTCAAGATCGACGAGGAACACCGGATCATCATCGGCGGCCACCAGATGGGCAGGTCGCGGAAGTTCCGGAACGTCCAGAAGCACGCCCAGGTGGCCTTCGTGGTCGACGATCTCGAGTCCACCAACCCGTGGAAGCCGCGGATGGTCGAGATCCGCGGCACCGCCGAGGCGCTCACGGACGTGGACCCGCCGATGCCGGGGACCTCGCGAGAGGTCCTCCGGATCACGGCGGACTCGATCAGGGACTACGGCCTCGGCGACTGAGTCAGCGTTTCCGGAACAGCCGAGCCGGCACCAGCGAGAGCGGGTTGATCGCCGCCCGGATGCGCTGCCACCTCGTGCGTGAGTCGGAGATCGACGTACGAAGCGTCCCAACTTGCTCCCAGAAGGCGGCGACCTCATCGTCCTGCGGCCCGGCCTCGCCGAACATGGTGGTGTCGGTGAGCAGCGCCAGCCCCGTCGCACCATCCATGCCCGGAGACTCGGACAGGGCTGAGGCCTGCTCGCGGCGGGTGGCGCCCACGGGCACCCCGACCCCGAAGTCACGGGCGTGGTCGAGCGTCTCGCGCCAGCCACCGGAGAGACGGGCGACCGGAGTGCCGCGCGTCCGACGGCGATGTCGCCGCCAGATCTTGGCGCCGATAATCGCCCCGCACAGGGCCGCGATGAGCAGCAGCGGGATGCCGACGTACGTGAAGACGGCGATCAGCCAGCCCGGCAGCGTGAACCCGTCGGGCCGCGAGTTGGCCTTCTGGTTGACCGACTCGTCCAGCGGGTCGCCGGAGGTCGCGGGCGGGCGTACGGGCGCGGGCGGTGGGACGACCTTGCCGGTGACGAGCTCCTCGGGCTGAGGGGCGTTCTGCTCGGGCGGCTTCTCGGTGTTCATGAACTCGGACCAGTCGAGGGTGGCCCAGGACCCGTCCGACATCCGCAGCTCCACCCAGGCGTGCATGTCCTTGCCCTGGACGACGCCGTCGGAGCCGACGACGGCACCCAGAACCACTCGGGCCGGCACGCCGACCTGGTTGGCGAGGATCGCCATCAGCGCGGCGTACTGCTCGTCGTTGCCGGCGAGCTGGCCGCCCTTGGCGGTGAAGTCGGCGAGACGACGCAGGGAATGGCCGGCCGGGTACTGCTGGTTGGGCGGCTCCCCGTCCGTGTAGGTGCCCTCCTCCTTGAGCTTCTCCGCCACCGCCAGAGCGTTGGTCATCGGTGAGTCACCGCCGCCGGCGTACTCGGCGGCGAGCGCCTGGAACTGGGCGGCCTCGTCGCCGATCGGCGACCCACCCGACCAGGTCTCGCTCTTCTTTCCGACTTTCTCGTCGGCGACCGAGGCGGTGAAGGAGTAGGAGTCGCCCGGCTTCAGCGCCGACGGCAGGACTCCGGTGGACGTCGCCAGGTTGTAGCGGAACGAGTCGGTGTCAGGACCGTCGAACGAGATGTGCGTGAGCGCGGTCGGCAGCGGCACCCAGACGCCGCCGAAGTCCTCACCGATCGTGATCGTCCCGCGCACCTGCTTGCCGTCGGCGAGCGGGTTGCGCAGCGTCGAGCTGATCTTCTGGAAGGTGTCGTCGGGACCTTCGGTCTCACCGGAGTCGTTGGCAGCGCGCCAGACGGTGCCGTCGTACGAGTCCATCGCGGCGACCCGGACCCGGGTGCCCTCGGGCAGGCCCGAGACGGTGAACAGGTCTTTCTCGTAGAGCCGGCGGTCGTCCTCCGGCGTCTGGTAGCCCTTGGTGTAGACCCGGTAGCCGGCCAGGGGCGACGGGTACTGCCCGACGTTGAACGGCGGCTCGATCTCGCCGCGCAGCACGGTGCGCTCGGGCGCGAGACCCGGAAGCAGCGGACCGGCGAGGAACGCCAGCCCGGCCGCGCCGAGGCACAGCGCGGCTCCGATCGCGGTCCGTGAGAGACGTCGGCCGCCTGCGGCGAGGGCGCGGGCCCGCATCCCTCGGATGCACAGCCAGGTGATCGCGATCGCTCCGAAGAGGGCGCCGAGCAGGGCGGTCTTGGACGGGTCCTGCACGCCGAGCAGGATCACTCCGGCCATCAGCGCGAACGCGACGAGCACCGGCGGCAGCGCCGCCTTCATCCGTACGGCCAGCGCGAAGCCGACACAGCCGGCGACCAGGCCGAGGATGTAGGGGATCGTCAGCAGCGCCCCACCGTCGACAGGCGGCAGCGTGGTCAGCAGTCGCTTCCAGCCGTGCACGGAGTTGTCGGCGAGGGTGCCGATCGTGTCGGGGACCGGGAGGAACGAGAGATCGCCGATCCCGTGCAGCGCGACCGCGCCGCCGAGCACGAAGAAGGCAGCCAGGAGCCCGACGGCCAGCACGACCACCGGCTGTCCGCGGCCGACGAAGGAGATGAGGATCCCGAGCAGCAGCCCGGCGACGCCGGCGACCAGGTAGGTCCAGCCGGCGTAGGTGTCGTCGAAGCCGAGGAAGGCGATGGTGCCGAGAAGGAACAGGAGGAGGGCGTCGACGGCGTGGTGCTTAGCGGGCATCGGCGGAATTCCTTCCAGGGTCAGCGTCGTCCAGGTGCGTGCAGCGCAAGGCGCCCCCGCGAAGGGCTACCGGGCGTAACGCGAGCGGGGGCAACGCAGCGATGTGCGTGCCTGGGCGGCGCTGGCCCCCGAAGGAATTCCGTTGATGCCCGCTTATCATCCGGACAACCCCTTCGACAGCACGATCGGCAGCTGGTCCAGGTCGGGCAGGGTGATCATCGGCAGGTCGGCGACGGCCTTGAAGCCTGCACGTTGCGAGGAGTCGACCCGCACGGCGACGGTGGTGGCATCGACCGAGAACTGGCCGGCCGCGCGCTGCAGCGCGACGAACTCCGGGTAGCGCCCGGTCACCAGCATCACCAGCGACGCGTCCGGCGCCTGCCGGGCGGCCTCGGCGGTGATCTCGATCAGGTTGGTCGGCTGCGGTTCGGCCCGGGAGCAGGCGTCCAGGGCCGTACGCCCTCCACCGTTCGCCGCGGTGGCGCGCACCATCAGCACGTCGCCGGTCGCGAACGACACGTCGAACTCGTCCAGGATGCCGCGGCGCAGCAGGGAGCCCGCGATCGACATCGCGGTCTCGTACTCGTCCTCGCTGTCGTAGGACATCGGCGAGGAGTCGACGATGACGACGATGTGGGAGCGGCGGGTGTCGAGGAACTGGCGCACCAGCAGCTGCCCGTGGCGTGCCGAGGAGCGCCAGTGGATGTGGCGCAGGTCGTCGCCGGGGACGTACTCGCGCAGCGCGTGGAAGGCGAGGTCGCTCATCGAGGTGTTCTGTGCCGTGGACCCCTCGAGGTCACGGACCAGACCGACGCCGAAGGGCTCCAGGTGGGTGGTGCGCGGGTGGACGAACACCTCGGTGCGGTCGGTCCACTCCTGCACCCGCCGAAAGAGCCCGAGCGGGTCGCCGCGCACCGTCCGGACGGGACCGACGTCGATCACGCCACGCCGCTGGGTCGGCACCACGAACAGCTCGGTGTGCTCGGCGCCGGGAAGCAGCATCGGCAGGTCGTACGTCACCCCACCAGCTCCGATGGGGAACTCCAGGCTCGTCGAGACGAGCGGACCGCGCGCCTCGTTGCGGGCCCGCAGCTCGCCGGTCAGGGCCTGACCGACGGCGACGCGCGGCGGCTCGACCACGGTCGCCACCGCGAGCCGGGTGCGCCCGATCATGAAGAAGGCCGCGCCGATCACGAGGAACAGCGCCGCCATCGCCACCACGGACGCCTCGATCCAGCCGAGCGCCGTCGCGGCGACCCAGGCCAGCGCGCCGAGAAGCAGCACACCCCAGCCGATCGAGGTCACCGTGCCGAACCACGGACGGACCCGGTCGGCGACGAACGAGTAGACCGAACCCGCCCCGGACGCTATCGGGGCGAGTCGTTTCCGCAGGTCAGCAACGATGTTGCGGACACTGAGCCTGCTCATCTCAGGCGACACGCTCAGTGGGAGCCGGGACCGAGGTGAGCAGGTCGCCGATGACGTCCTCGACCGTGACGCCGTTGAACATCGCCTCCGGGTCGAGGATCAGGCGGTGGCAGAGCACCGGCTCGGCGAGCGACTTGATGTCGTCGGGCAGCACCTGAGAACGGCCCTCGGCGAGCGCCCACACCTTGGCGGTGCGCACCAGAGCGAGGCAGCCTCGCATGGAGGCGCCGAGGCGGACGTGCTTGTGGCGACGCGACTCGTCGACCAGCGCGGAGACATAGGCGACGATCGCCTGGTCGATGTAGACCTGGTCGGCCATCTCCGCCATCTGGGTGACCGTCGGGGCGGTGATGATCGGGGTGACCAGCGTGGCGCGGTCGCGGACCGAGGAGTTCATCAGCAGCTCGACGGTGGCGTTCTGGTCGGGGTAGCCGACCGACGTCTTCATCAGGAAGCGGTCCAACTGCGCCTCGGGCAGCCGGTAGGTCCCGGCCTGCTCGATCGGGTTCTGGGTCGCGATCACCATGAACGGGCGGCCGACGTCGCGGGTGGCGCCGTCGACGGTGACCCGGCCCTCCTCCATGACCTCGAGCAGCGCGCTCTGGGTCTTCGGGGAGGCTCGGTTGATCTCGTCCGCCAGCACGATCGAGTGGAAGATCGGGCCCGGGTGGAACTCGAAGGCCCCCTTGCCCTGGTCGTAGACGGTCACACCGGTGACGTCGGACGGGAGCAGGTCCGGCGTGAACTGGATGCGGGCGTGCGACCCCTGGACCGTGTTGGCCAGCGCGCGGGCGAGCTGGGTCTTGCCCGTGCCGGGGTAGTCCTCGAGGAGCAGGTGGCCCTCGGAGAGCAGCGCGGTCAGCACCAGGCGGATCACGTTGCGCTTGCCCAGCACCGCCTTCTCGACGTTGTCGGCAAGCTTCTCGAAGGTCTCGTGGAACCAACGAGCCTGCTCGGTCGTGACGGTCATTTCTTCTCTCCTACCACGTTACGTTCTTAGTCAGGGTGGGACGCCCGGAGGTCGTGCAGGTGACGGTGAACGGGGTGTTGGCGCCGACCCAGCCGCGGCCGCTGCCCGAGCCCGTGCCGTCGTTGCCGATCGTCACGTTCCAGCGGGAGGTGGTGGCGTTGGTGCGGCACTCCCAGGTCTTGCCCGGGAACGCACGGTCGGTGATGGTGGAGCCGACGTACCAGCAGGTGCCGCCACACGCCACGTCCGGATCCGGGCAGCCGGCGCCGTTGCACTCGCCGGCCTTGTTGACCTGGAGCGTCGGGTCCGGCGGCGGGTCTGTCCGCACCGTGACCGAGTCGGACTTGCTCGCCCGCGGCGAGTCACTGATGGTCACGGTGTAGGTGTAGGACGTGTTCCATTCGGGCGCGGTGTCCGTGCCCGAGCGGCTGCCTGCGCCGGTGCCGGTGGTGAACTGCTCCACCTGGGTGCCACCACGCTTGACGGTGACGGTCGCGGCCTTGCCGTTGGGGTTGTAGCTGACCCGCCAGTTGACCTTGTTGCCGTCGACGCTCGCCGAGATCGAAGGCGTGCCCAGCGGACCGTAGGTGGTCACGTTCTTCGACGTGGTGGCGCCACAGGAGGCGCCGGCGCCGGTGCCGCCGGAGGAGTCGTTGCAGGCGCGCAGCTCGACGGCCGTCGAGTTGCCATTGGTGAAGCCGGTGATCGTCTTGGTCTGCTGACCGGCGCCGTCGGGCGGGTAGGTCCAGCTCCCGCAGGAGGAGCCGTTGCGCACGCACTCGACCCGGTTGGTCTTGCCGTGCGAGGCCTGCGGCGTGAAGACGATCTCCGCCGTGCCGTTCGCCCCGGTCGGGGTCGCGCTGGCGAAGGAGACCGCGTCCGGAGTCGCGGCCGCCTCGACCTTGCCGCCTGCGGAGTAGCTGGAGATGTGCGCCTCCGGCGAGCCGCCGGACCCGGTCTCGCGCGGCGAGGTCGCCTCCGCGTTCCGTGCCCTGACGGCGTACGTGTAGATCGTGCCGTCGTTGGCGACGTCGTCGCGGCAGCTGGTCTCGGCCACCCACGAGCAGACGATCTTCTCGCCGGTGCCGCCGGTGCGGCGTACCTCATAGGTGACCGGCCCGGGGCCGTTGGCGGCGACCGGGCTCCACGAGACGGTCACCGACTTGCCCGTGTTGTTGGCCGTGTCGTTCCAGGTGAAGGTCGGGGTCGCCGGGGTGTCCGGCTTGCCGGCACCCATCCCCTCGACCGTCGCGGAGGGGCCCTTGTTGGTCTTGACGCCCTTGTCGTTGAGCGGCACGACGGTGAACTGCACCGGGTCGCCGTTGGAGCTGACCGCCGCGGGATAGGTCGTCTGACCTGCGGAGATGTCCTTGATGCCGCCGCCCGGCCAGCTGATCCGGTATTTCTGCACGTCCGAGCAGTCGCACGGGGCCGGCTTGTCCCAGCTCAGCTCGACCCGGTGGTCGCGCTGGCGGGTGACGCGGAGGTTCTGCACCGGACCGGTGTAGGCGTCGGGCTCACCCTCGGCCGAGTTGCTCCACTCGCGGCTCGGTCCCACGGAGTTCACCGCGCGCACGCGGAAGTCGTAGACGACGCCGTTCTTCAGGCCCGTGATCCGGCACGAGGTCGACGGGCAGTCCTGGACGTGGTCGCCGTTGGCCTCCACCTCGTAGCGCTGGATCGGGTCGTCTCCGTTGTCCTTCGGCGCGTTCCACGACAGCGCGACCACGTTGGAGAGGAAGTCGGAGGTCGTACGCAGCGCCGTCGGCGCGCCGGGGACGTCGATGACGTCCACCTCGATGACGCCGTTGGCCTTGACCCGTTTGGAGTCCTTGCCAGAGTCGCTGACCTCGATCGCGTAGCGGTAGTGGCCGTGGCCCTCCTCCGGCGTATTGAAGGTGATCTTCGAGCCGCTGGTCTTGCCCATGTCGGGCGATTCGCTGTCGATCGGGTCGAGCTTGGTGATCACCACCTCCTGCGACTCCGACGGCACCGGTGTCTGCAGATAGTCGGCGATGTCGATCGCGACCGTCTTCCCGGCCTCGGTCTGCAGCGGCTTGATCGGAGAGAGGGACGGCGCGGGCAGCGCGATGACGGTGACCAGGAGCTGGCCGGTCGCGTCCGTACCCTCGACACCGATCTCCAGGGCGCCCTGGGCACCGGCGTCGGCGTGCTCGGCGGTGAGCCGCAGGCCGCCGTCCTCGGGCTTGACCTCGACCCCGTCGAGCCCGTCCCCGACCTCGGCGGTGAAGTCGAGGTCGTCGGCGTCGCCCGGGTCGGCGGTCCACACGTGGCAGATGGCGGCGATGTCGACCAGCGCGCCGTTGCCGCTCTCCGGGACCTCGACCGGGGTGCTCGGACAGTTGATCTCCGGCTCCTCCTTGCCGATCTGGACCGGCAGCGAGATCACCGAGAGGTGGGCGTCCGCGGAGGTGATCTTCTCGCGGTCGGCGACCTCGAACGTCAGGGTCGCCGGGCCCTTGGTCTCACCGGCGGTGACCTTCACGGTCGTCGCGGTGGTGTCGCCGGTGTTGAGCATGCCCTCGGGAGCGGCCACGATCTTGTCGGTCGTGGTCAGCACGACCGGGTCGCCCTCGGGGTCCTCGACGTAGTCGGTGATGTCGACGTTCTTCGTCTCGCCCGGGTTGAGCTGGAGCTCGGAGCCCGGCTTCAGGTAGGGAGCGTCCTTGGGGCGTGCGGGGACGTAGATCGAGCCGACCGCCTGGGCGCCGTCGGGGTCGGTGACCCGGTAGGTCCACACCCGGGTGGTGTCGCCGACCGGCAGGGTGACCTTGCCGTCATCGATCTTCGGCTTGGACTCGTCCTCGCCGACCGAGGGACCCTTGACCGCGTCGACGGTGAGGTCCTCGAGCGAGTCGTCGATGTCGGTCACCTTGGTCATCACGTCGACGGTGGTGGTCGACGAGTCGCCCTCGGGGTGGGCGACCACGATCCCGGCCATCGGCGGGTTGTCGTAGCCCTCCTGATAGCGGATCGCGAGCTCGCCGGTGTCCTCGTGGAGACCCGTGGTGGCGCGGTAGGGGATGTGCTGGAACGGCTCGCCGGAGCCACCCTGGACCGTGACGATGCCGTCGGAGCGCTGCTTGACGTTGGAGCCCTCGGTCGCGTCGGTCGAGGCCAGGTGCAGCTCGGTTCCCGGCGTACGCAGGTCGTTGGCGAGCACGTCGTAGGTCAGCTTCTTGGCGGGGTCGAGCGTGACCAGGTCGTCGACGGCGACCGGGCGCTGGGGCGCGCCGGGCGCGACGACGGCGATCCGTACGGTGCCGGTCGCGACGGCCCCGAACGGGTCGCTGACCTCGTAGGTGAACTCGTCGGTGCCGGCGGCGTTGGGGAAGGCCTGGTAGGTGATCGTGTTGGCGCCGTGGGCCAGGACGCGGCCGTAGGCGGGCGCGCTGTTGATCCTGGTCACCGAGACCGAGTCGCCGTCGGGGTCGGTGCCGACCGTGGGCAGCCGCAGCGTGACCTCGTCGCCCTGGACGACCCGCGACTCCAGCGCCTTCGGCGCGGGCGCGGAGTTGTCGGCCTTCTTCTTGGGCAGCGGCTTGACGTGGATGCGGATGTTGCCCGAGGAGTGCTCCGCGGAGGGGTCGCCGGTGTTCTGGACGACGTAGCGGACGTCGACGTCGACCGGCCCCTTCACGTCGTCGGGGGCTACGTAGCGGACCCGGTTGCCGTCGATGTAGGCCTCACCGACCGTCGGCTGGCCCAGCACCTGCAGCTGGCCCTTGGTCTCGATGGTCTGGTCGACGACCAGGCCGACCGGGTCACCGGAGGGTGTCGAGTCGTTGTCGAGGACCGGGATCGAGACGGAGTCGGCGGCCCTCACCGTGGCCTCGTCGTCGACCGCCTCGGGGGCGTTCTCGGCGCCGCGCAGCGCCGGGCGCTGGCTCACTGTCACCGATCCCTCGGCCTCGGCCGCGCCGTTGCTGATCGTGTAGCGGATCGCCTGGGTGGACGGGTCCATGTCGGGCTTGGACGCCTGGATCCGCAGCCAGCGCCCGTCGAGCACTGCGACCGTCAGGTCGCTGTCGCCGACCGGCTCGGCGTGGGTCACGGCGAGGAGCCGGCCCCGGGAGTCGTAGTCGTTGGCGAGGACGTCGAGGGTGCGGGTCGAGGTGCCGAGGACGGCGGTCGTGTCCGGGGTCGCGATCGGCTCGTCCGCCGCCTGGGAGGCGGGTTTGACGTCGACGCGGATCTTCGCTGCGGCGGGCTTCGCGGCGCCGAAACCGGCGTTGTAGCTGAGCTGGTAGGTGCCCGGAGAGCTTCCTCTGGCCCGCACCACGCCGGTCTCCCGGTCGGTGCTCACCTCGAGGCCGCCCTTGGGCGGGACATCGCCGGCGAGGGTGAGGGTCGCGTCGAGGTTGGACGGGTCGGCGCCGGGGATGTCGTTGTCGAGGGGACGGATCGTCACCCAGGAGCCCTGGGTGCCCTCGGCGACGTCGTCCTTCGGCTCCGGGGAGGCGGTGGTGGCCCCGGCGACGATGTTGATCCGCACCTTGTCCTTCGACGTCTTGCCGCCGGTGCTGACCTGATAGCCGAGGTTCTCGCTGCCGGACGCGTCCGTGGCGGCGGTGTAGCGGAGCAGCCCGTCAGGGGTCACGCTCGCCTTGCCCTTGGACGCCGTCGGGGACTGAGCGGTGACCGGGTCGCCGTAGCGCTCGTCGCGCCAGTCGCCGACCACCGGGACCTCCACGGTGCCGCCGGCCGCGACGGTGTAGTCGGTCGGTGTGTAGTGCTCACGCAGCGTCGGCTTGCCGGTGCCGCCCGAGCCCTCGATGCTGAGCTCGACGCTGGCGTCGTCCTGGCCGGCCTTGCCCTTCATCCCGTCGTCGACTGTGTATTTGAAGCTGGTCTTCTTCCCCTCGGCCGACTCGGGGGCGGTCACCAGGACCGACTGCCGGTCGGGGGCGATGGTGGCCTCGACGCCCTTGACGGAGGCCTCGCCGACCGAGACCACGCTCAGGATCGACTCCTTGGCCGAGGAGTCGTTGTCGAGGACGTGCAGGACCGTGGTGCGGCCGGCACGGGCACCGAGCTGGTCGTCCTTCGCCTTCGGCGCCTGGGCGGCCTTGGTCTGCTGCTGCTGCTTGTCCTTCTTCTGGTTCTGCTTCTGGGTCTGCGGCTGGAACGCCTCCCAGTTGGAGATCTTCTTGATGTCGGCGCCGTCGATCTCCCAGACATCGCCGTTGCGCAGGTCGTTGAGCACCAGCTGGCCACGGTTGACCCGGAACTCCAGCTCGGCGGCCGGACCGAGCGTCGGGATCTCGCCCAGGATCGGCTCGCCCTCGCCGCACTGGGTCACCACCGAGCCGGTCGAGCCGTTGGCCCAGGCGCCGAAGACGCAGTCGCCGAGACGTACGGGGGCCGCCGGGTCGCCTGCGGACTCGGCCACGTGGCGGATCTCGCCGTTGCTCAGGGAGACGGCCTTGAGGCCCGTCGCGTCGCCGACGAGCACCTCCTTGGCCTTGACGGAGGGCTGCTGGAGGACCGCGCTCTCCGCGGTGTCACCGAAGTCCACGGCGATGTCGGAGCCCTTGGAGGCGCCGAGCAGCCAGCCGGCCTGGTCGAGCGTGATGACCTCGCTGCCGACGGCGGTCGCCGAGGTCGGGGTCTCCGCGTACTCAGGAGCCTTCGGGAGCTTGGTCTCCGCGGGATCGGCGAACCGCTCACCGTCCGGGGCGAAGGCGGTCAGCGTGCGCTTGGCGGCGGAGACGGCGTACGCGGTCCCGTCGGTGCCGATGGTGAGCACCGCGTCGGCGCCGACCGTCTCGGTGGGCTTCGTGGAGCCGGAGAGATTGGAAAGGTCGCCGACGCCGGTGGTCGGGTCGACGGAGGTGAGCCAGACCTTGCCGGTCTTCTGCTCGGCGACGCCGATGGTGGTGCCGCCCATCACCACGCGACTGTCCTTCACGGTCACCGCGTCGTCGTCGATGCCCTCGGCGAGCTTGGTGTTGACCGGCGTGATCGTGCGGGCGTCGCGGTCGACGGAGGCCACGGCGATGCCGTTCTGCACCACGTCGAGACCGGCACGCTCGGACCTGGACCCAGTCTCGTTGCCTGCCCAGACGACGCCGTCGAGCTGGGCGACCGGGCGGTTCTGCCGGCCCAGAGTGCCCCAGGACTGGTTGGTCACCCAGATGCCGCCGTCGTCGAGATCGGCCTTGTGCACGGGGTAACCCGTCGACTGGATCGCGTAGACGGTCAACCCGCTCGCAACCACGGCAAGAGCGGCCCAGGACGCGATGGAGGTCCGATGACGCCGCATCCAGCCGGGCGCCATCCCGAAACGTGCCACCAAGACTCTCCCCAAGTCCTTCCATGCCAAATGGCCAGCCGACGCAAAAAGCCTGGCTTACTCTAGGCGCGCCTCGGGGTGAGAAGCCACACGAATGAGCCAAACGTGGCACACGGCTCAGTGAACACGCTCACCGATACCGTACGGGATGTTCTAAAGTGTCCGCTTCCAGCACCACTATTTCGCATCCTGCCAGGGATGTCCCAGATAATTGGCACCGCAAAGGAACAGCATGACCGGTTACCCAGCCCTGCGTGCCGCGGGGGCGACTGATGTCGGCCGGGTCCGCGAGGTGAACGAGGACTCGTTCGTCATGCTGCCCGCGGTGGCCGTCGTCGCCGACGGGATGGGCGGTCATGCCAGTGGCGATGTCGCCAGCGCCCTCGCGGTGGAGACCTTCCAGAGCCGCTTCGCGACCATCTGCCCGGTTCCCGAGGACATCCAGGACGCCGTCCACGCCGCCAACTCCGCGATCACTTCGGAGGCGGCACGCCACTCCGAGAAGCAGGGCATGGGCACGACCCTGACCGGGGTGGCGCTCGTCGAATACGAGGGCGCGCCCCACTGGCTGGTCTTCAACGTCGGCGACTCGCGCGTCTACCGGCTCTCGCCGGCCGGCGTCACCCAGGTGACCATCGACCATTCCGAGGTCGCCGTCATGGTCCAGGCGGGGATGATCACCGCCGCCGAGGCCCGCGTACACCCGCTGCGCAACGTCATCACCCGGTCGCTCGGCACCTACCCGTCGCCCGAGGCGGACACCTGGCTGATGGCCGTGTCGCCCGACGACATCTTCCTCCTCTGCTCCGACGGCCTCACCGGCGAGCTCGAGGACCACGAGATCCATGACATCGCGTCCCGGACGCTCGGTGTGGGCGGAAGCATCGACAACCTCGCCCAGAGGCTGGTGGACGCTGCGGTTGCATCGGGTGGGCGCGACAATGTCACTGTGGTACTCGTGACACCCCCTCCCTCGCTCTTCGCCGCCCCCGCGGAGACTGACGTCTCGACATCAGGCTCCTCACGATCCGCAGGGGACGTCTCGTCGTCCCATGAGTGATTCCGCTACCTACTGTGCTGGGCACTGGCTCGCGTTGAAGGGCGACCGGTGCTGGGCGCTGGTGCAGCTCGGGCCGGGTGACCCGCGGGTCCACGGCGTCCAGGCCGCTCTTTCCGACCCGCGGCCGGTCGACGCGATCGCCGGACTGCTCTCCGCGGACGGCCCGCGAGCCCCCGGCTTCGCGCTGATCGGACGCGAGGGCCCGCGAGTGCGGTACGCCGTGCGCTCCCCTGCCAAGGTGACCGCCGTCGTCAACGAGGTGCCGGTCTTCATCGACGGCATCGACGTCTCCGGCAAGTGGGCCGACGGCCACTTCGCCGCCGTCCCCGAGCGGGCCGAGCTCGCCAACGGGGCCTGGGGCGGGATGGAGGAGGACCAGCCGCTGGTCGACACCGCCCACGCACGCTCCCTGGACGTCGTCTTCGACCCCGACTTCTCCGCTCAAGTGCCGGTCGACTCGACCATGGCGCCGCTGGACCACACCATCCGGCGCTCGGACCTGGCGGCTTCTCCGCCGCCCCCTCCGGCGATGCCAGGCGTCTCGTCGTTCCAGAGCCCTCCGCCGGCTCAGGTGCCGCCGCCTGTAGCGCCGTCCCAGCCCGCGCCCGAGTCCAAGAAGGGCATCATCGACGGGCTTCCGTGGCGGAAGAAGGGTGCCAAGAAGCCCGACCCGAACGCGTGGGGCCCGCCGGACCGGCAGCCGTCGCCCCCGCCCGTCGCGCCGCCCGCGGCTCGGCCCTCCGTGCCGCCTCCCCCGATGCCCGCGCCGGCGCCCACGCCGCCCAACGACATGGCGACCCGGGTCCGCGACGTCCCGACGCCGACCCCGGTGCCGCCCGCGGGCGGGCCGACGGTGTGGGCGGTCTACTGCCCGCAGGGCCACGCCTCGCCGCCCTACTCCCCGACCTGCCGCATCTGCCGGATGGCGCTGCCGCCGCACCAGCAGCCGGTCTCGGTCCCTCGCCCCGCGCTGGGCCAGCTCAAGCTGGGCGACGGCCGGGTCGTCATCCTGGACCGAGGTGCCGTCTTCGGGCGGTCGCCGCGCGCGGATGCCAACGGCAACACCGGGGCTGGTGGCGTACCCCCGCATCTGGTGAAGGTGATGCTGCCCGACATCAGCCGGCTGCACACCGAGGTGAGGCTCGAGGAGTGGCAGGTGCTCGTGCGCGACCTCGGCTCCGCCAACGGGTCCTACCTCACCCTGCCCGGTGGGCGTCCGCAGCAGATGCGGCCGATGGAGGAGTACGCCTTGGAGGCCGGCGCCGTGGTGAGCCTCGCCGGCTCGATCAACCTGAACTACGAGGTTCTCGGGTGACCCAGACACCACACCCGGAGCTCGGCCCCGAGCTGCCCGGGATGAACTGCCTGGGCCGGCTCGGCTCGGGCGGCTTCGCCGACGTCTACCTCTACGAGCGCCACCACCCGAAGGTCCGGGTCGCGGTGAAGCTGATGCGGTCCTCCGACCTCGCCGAGGCGCAGCGGGCGCAGTTCGCCGCGGAGGCGGCGGTGATGGCCGAGCTGGCCGAGCACCCGTTCATCGTGCCGGTGCACAGCGCCGGCGAGACGCCGGACGGCCGCCCCTACCTGGTGATGGGCTACTACCCCAACGCCGACCTCGGTGCCCGCGTACGCAACAACCCGATGAAGGTGCAGGACGCGCTGCGCTTCGGGATCCAGATGGCGTCGGCCGTCGAGACCGCGCACCGCGCCGGGATCATCCACCGCGACATCAAGCCGTCCAACATCCTGCTCTCCCGCTACGACGTGCCCGGCCTTGCCGACTTCGGCATCGCCGGCCGCCCGCGCGACGACGAGGGCGACATCGGGGTCTCGCTGCCCTGGTCGCCGCCCGAGGTCCTCACCTCGGCGTCCAACGGTTCGGTCGCCTCCGACGTCTACTCGCTGTCCGCGACCGTCTGGCACCTGCTCGTGGGCCGCTCACCGTTCGCGGAGCGGGGCAACAACTCCGACCGCGCCGTCTTCTCCCGCATCCTGCACACGGCTCCGCCGGCCACGGGCCGGGCCGACGTACCTCCGTCGCTGGACCGGGTGCTGCAGCAGGCGATGGCGAAGGACCCGACCTACCGGCCGAGGACCGTCCTCGACCTGGCCCGCCACTTCCAGCGGATCGAGCAGGAGCTGCGGCTGGGACGCACCGAGGTGCAGGTCCTCGACCGCGATGCCGGTGGCAGCGGGTCGATCCCGGTGGTCCCGACGGTGCCGGCCTCTCGTGGCGACGGGCCGACGACCGGCTCTGGCCGCAGCAGCCTGCCCGCCCCGCCGTCGGACCCGGAGGCCGAGCTGGTCACCGAGGTCAAGCCGCCCTCCCAGGTCATCGCCCAGCCTCCGCCGCCCGTCCAGGCGGCCTCCTACCCGGATGCGGGCTCGGCCTCGGCCGACCGCACCCGGTTCAGCTACCCGCGTACGGATGAGGGCCCGTCCGTCCTCACCGGCGCCCGCCCGCCGGAGTCCCGCAGCAAGACCCCGGCGATCATCGGCGTCGTCGTCCTCTTCCTCCTCGCCGCCGCCATCGGCATCGTGCTCTCCCGCGGCGGCGAGGACGAGAAGCCCGACGAGGTCCCGCCCCCGCCCGTCGAGACCGATCTCCCCGGTGTCACCGGCCCCGCCGCCCCCGGCAAGGTCAAGGGCACGCTCAAGGGCAACCGCGCCGTCTTCACCTGGTCCGGTGTGCCCGGAGCGACCGGCTACAAGTGGGTCGGCGACAACTCCACCAGCGGCAAGGTGGACCGGCCCAAGGCGGTCGTACGTCTGGAGGGCGCCACCAAGGTCTGCATCCAGGTCCGCTCCCTCGGTGAGAACGGCAACGTCTCCCAGGGTGCAGCCCAGGCCTGCGTCAGCAAGTAGCCCGGCGCAGGCGATACTGGGCCCATGCCGAACACCCCTGCGCCGACCAACCCGGTGGCGACGTCAGCGAAGCTGGCGGACGGACGCGAGATCTGGTTCTTCGACGAACAGCCGACGCTGCGCTCGGTGCACGACGAGCGGCCGCTGGAGCCGCGGGCGGGCGGGTCGCAGCTGCGCTGGGACCGGCTGACCGCGACCTGGACGGCGGTAGCGGGGCACCGGCAGACGCGTACGTTCAAGCCGCCCTCGGACGAGTGCCCGCTGTGCCCGTCGGTCGACGGGCGGCTCACCGAGATCCCCGCCGAGAGCTACGACGTGGTGGCCTTCGAGAACCGGTTCCCGGCGCTCTCGACGGTCGCCGTCGGTGAGGCGACCGGGGAGCCGTTCGTCTCCCAGCCTGGGCGTGGCCGGTGCGAGGTCGTCTGCTTCACCAGCGACCACGAGCAGAGCTTCGTCGACCTTCCTCCCGAGCGGGTGCGCACGGTGCTCGCGGCGCTCGCCCACCGCACCGAGCAGCTGACGGCGATGCCGGAGGTGGCCTACGTCTTCTGCTTCGAGAACCGCGGCGAGGAGATCGGGGTGACGCTGCAGCACCCGCACGGGCAGATCTACGCCATGCCGGTGCTGCCGCCGCGGATCGAGTCCCTCGTGAACGCCGCCGACGCCCATCGCGAGGCGACCGGCGAGTGCCTGCAGTGTGCGGTGCTCGCCGACGAGATCGCCGACGGGTCGCGGGTGGTGGCCGAGAACGGGACGTTCGTGGCGTACGTGCCATACGCCGGCCGCTGGCCCTACGAGATCCGCGTCGTGCCGCGGCGACACGTGGGCTCGCTCCCGGGGCTGACCGCCGTCGAGATGAACGACCTCGCCGCGCTCTATCAGGAGTGCCTGCGGCGGATGGACGGGCTCGACGACGCCGGCCCGGTGCCCTACATCGCCGGCTGGCAGCAGGCCCCGACCGGCCGCGAGGACACCTGGCACCTGGCCGCCGAGATCTTCACCATCCGGCGGGCGCCGGGACGGCTGAAGTACCTGGCCGGCATCGAGTCCGGCGTCGCGCTCTGGGTCAACGACATCCCGCCGGAGACGGCCGCCGAGCGGCTCCGCGACGCTCTCTAGAGCCCCTGCCAGTCCGGCTTCCCGGCGTAGACCTCGCGGTAGTAGTCGCGGCGTACGAGCCGGGAGGCCGCGGCCTCGTCCAGGAGGACCGAGACGTGGCCGTGGAGCTGGAGGACGGAGGCCGGGCAGGTCGCCGAGATCGGTCCCTCGACCGCGGCGGCGACCGCCTCGGCCTTGCCCTCCCCGGTGGCGAGGAGAAGCAGGTGGCCGGCTCGGGTGATGGTGCCGAGTCCCTGGGTGAGCACATGGTGCGGGACCGCGTCGGGTGAGCCGAAGAAGCGGGCGTTGTCCTTGCGCGTCCGGGCCGTGAGCGTCTTGATCCGGGTCAGCGAGGCCAGCGACGAGCCGGGCTCGTTGAAGGCCAGGTGGCCGTCGGTGCCGATGCCGAGGATCTGCACCTCGATGCCGCCCGCGGCCACGATCGCCGCCTCGTAGCGCTCCCCCGCCGTCGGAAGGGTCTCCTCGGTCGGGTCGGGTCCGTGGACCCGCTCGGGCGGGATCCCGATCGCGTCGGTGAACTCGCGCCGGATGGTCGCCAGATAGGACTGCTCGTGCCCGTCGGGCAGGCCGACGTACTCGTCCAGGTTGAACGTCTCCACGCCCTCATACGACGGCCCGCGACCGTCCCGGGCGCGCCGGATGAGCTCCTCGTACGTCGCCAGCGGCGTCGAGCCGGTGGCCAGGCCGAGCACCGCGGGGGAGCCGGCGGCCGCACGGCGGCGTACGACGTCTTCGATCGCGTCCGCGGCGAGGGAGGCCACGTCGGCGGGGGTCTCGAGGACAACTACTTCCATCTCAGTCCTTCGTCGGGGTGACCAGGGCGGCACCGATGGCGGCGACCGGGGCGGCGGAGACCACCCGCAGGCGCGAGGCGAGCTCGAGGGAGGCGAGGAACGGCGAGGTCTCGGCCTGGCGGGCCAGCGCGAGCGCGATCGCCTCCCGCAGCGGCTCCCCGACCGTCGCGACACCCCCGCCGATGACGACGCGTTCGGGGTCGACGGCGAGAGCGAGCGAGCGTACGGCGGCGGCGACGCCGTCGGCGAAGCGGTCCCGCACGACGACGGCGGCCGGGTCGCCCGAGGCTGCTGCGGCGAAGAGCGCCGCGGCGGGGTGGCCGTTCGCCGTCGGCCAGGCGGCCGCGAGTGCGGCACCGGAAGCGACCAGCTCGAGGCAGCCGCGCTGACCGCACCCGCACACCGGGCCCTCCGGGTCGACCGGGAGGTGCCCGACCTCCCCAGCCGCGCCGTGGAAGCCTCGGCGGAGCGCGCCGCTGAGGTAGAGACCAGCGGCCAGGCCGGTGCCGAGCGAGAGGTAGACCAGGTCGTCGACGTCCTCGACGGCGTGTGCGCCGAGGGTTGCCGCGTTGGTGTCGTTCTCGAGGGTGACGACCGCTCCGGCCCGCGCGCCGAGCAGCTCCGCGAGCGGGAAGGCGTCGCCGTCCAGGCCCAGGTTGACCGCGTGCTTCACGGTGCCGGCGCGGGTGTCGACGATGCCGGGGATGCCGACCCCGATCGAGCAGATCTCGCCGCCGTCGAGCGCGTCGCGCAGGCTCGCGACCACCGCGGCCGCACTCTTCACGACCCCTTCGGCTCCGAGGATCGTGGGAGCACGCTCCTCGGCGAGCACCGCCCCGTCCGGCCCGATCGCGATGCCGTGGACCTTGGTGCCGCCGATGTCGAGGCCCACCCGCACTGGGCTCACTGGTGCGGGGTTCACCGGGTCCAGCCCGATCGTCGCAGCACCTCGGTCACCGCTGCCACGCCCGGCAGGGAGAAGCCCTGCGGACACAGTCGCGGCAACCCTGGTCCGTCGTACGCACCGGGCCACCCCCACTCCACCAGCACCACGGCACCCGGGAGCTCGGCGACGGTCCGGCCGACCTCGGGACGGCGGTGTGCGTCACGCACCTGCACGATGAGAGGTGCGTCGGGGAGATCCGGGAGCGGGTCGCCGGGGCGGATGACGATGTCCGGCGGCAGCCCCCAGGGCACGTCGCCCACGGCGATGTTGGCCTCGGTGTCGACGGTCACGACGTGGGCACCGGCGAGATCCGGGATCCCGTCGAGGTCGCTGAGGTCGCTGGCCGTCGCGAGCGCCCGGCGAGCGCCCTCGATCGAGCGCTCCTCGAACCGGGGGTCGAGGGCGCCGTCAGGCCGCTGCTGCGCACCGGCGAGGTCGGCGAGCAGCCGGTCGATGCGTGCGACCGCGTCCTGGAGCCGCTCCAGCGGCAGGTCACCGGACTCGGCCGCGGCCACGATCGCGGCGGTCGTGTCGTGGACCAGTGAGGTGGGCTTGTCGGGGCCGAGGAGGAGCAGGTCTGCACCTGCCTTGAGCGAGAGCACCGCAGCGGCCGGGATCCCTCGGCTCGCCGATGCACCGGCCATGTCGAGGGCGTCGGAGACGATCGGCCCGTCGTAGCCGAGCTCGCGCAGCAGTCCCAGCACCGGCGCCGACAGCGTGCCGGGCAGCTCGGGGTCCAGCGCGGGCACCACGATGTGGGAGGTCATCACCGAGGCGGCTCCGGCCTCCGCGGCAGCCAGGAACGGGACCAGCTCACGGTTTCGCAGGGTGTCCAAGGAGGCGTCGAGGACGGGGAGGGCGACGTGGCTGTCCTGGCCGGTGTCGCCGTGGCCCGGGAAGTGCTTGACGCAGGCGGCGACGCCGGTCGACTCCAGGCCCTTCACCCACGCGGCCACGTGCTTGGCGGCCACGCCGGCGTCGTGGGAGAACGACCGGGTCGCGATCACCGGGTTGTCGGGGTTGGAGTTCACGTCGGCGACGGGGGCCAGGTTGAGGTTGATGCCGGCTCGCGCCAGCCGCACCCCGATCGCTCTGCCGGTCTCCTCCGTCAGGGCCAAGTCGTCAGCAGCGCCGAGGGCGGCTGCACCGAGCACCGAGGAGCCGGCGAGCGCCTCCAGCCGGGTGACGTCCCCGCCCTCCTCGTCGATGGTGATCACCGGCGCCCAGCCGCCCGCGGCGGATGCGGACCGGATCTCGGCCGACAGGCTGCGTACGGACTCCTCACCGGCCTCGGTGTTCGGCCCGAACAGACAGATCCCGCCGAGGCCGTCGCCGAGCAGCTCGGCATAGCCTGCCGGCAGGGTGGGGCCGGCGAAGGCGGAGACCTGGACGCGCAGCGCCAGGGTCTCGACGGTTGTCGGGGACGGCATCACGACACCCCCAGCTCACCGGCGAGGACGAGCACCGCGGCACCGACGATGACGACGTCCTCGCCGAGCGTCGACGTACGGAACTCCAGCGGCTCACCGCTGACGGGCATCGTCCGCTCGCGGATGATCCGGTCGGCGGTCTCGCGCAGCGGTCCGTCCAGCAGATCGGCCGGCCCGGAGAGGACCAGCTCGTGAAGATTGAGGGTTCCGACCACAGGGGCCAATGCCTTTCCAAGATGTTCGCCGGCTTCCACGAGCGCATCGTCGTGGGCTGTCTCGAGGCGCTCGCGCAGTCGCGGCACCGCGAGGAAGGTCTCCAGGCAGCCCTTGCGCCCGCACGCGCAGAGCGGGCCCTCGGGGTCGACGGTCACGTGCCCGACCTCACCGGCGGCGTCGACGAACCCGTGGAGCAGCGCGCCTTCGAGCACCAGTCCGGCACCGACACCGGTGCCGACCCGCACGAGCATCAGGCCGCCGTCGCCGGACTGTCCGAAGGTGTACTCCCCCAGCACGGCGGTGTTGGCGTCGTTGGCGACGTACGTCGGTCGGCCGGTCTCGCGGCGCACCTGCTCGGCCAGGGCGACCTCGGTCCAGCCCAGGTTGGGTGCGGCGACCACGGTGCCGTCGGCCGCGACGACACCGGGGCTGCCGATCCCGATGCCGAGGATCGGCCGGTCAGTGCTCGCGATCAGCTCGGTGACCAGCTCCTTCACGAGGCGTACGGCCTCGCTTCCGGTGCGGCCCTCCCGGCACCTGGTGGTGCGGTGGACGACATCGCCCGTCAGGTTGAGTACGGCCCCGGCGACCTGGTCGTCACCGGAGACGTCGATGGTCACGATGTGGGTGGCGTCGGCGGCTAGCCCGACCAGCATCGGCGGCTTCCCGACCCGGCTCTCCACCGGCGCTCCGAGCTCCTCGACGAGCCCGTCGTCGAGGAGACTGCCCACCAGATCGGAGACCGTGGCCCGGGTCAGACCGGAGGCTCGAGCCAGGTCGGCGCGGCTCGCGGGACCCACCGCGAAGAGGTGCTGGAGCACCAGGGATCGGTGGTGCCGCCGCGCATCCTCCTGCAGCAACTTCCCGATCGGCCGCAACGTACGCCGTCTCGCCTTGGACATGTTTGTTAGTCCATCGTACTTATTAATGATGCGTCAAGTCGACGCGGCGATTTGGCCCATCCAGCGGGCAGAAAACGGCACATCGGCGAATCAGACGATGGCTGCGAGCTGGGCCCGGGTCGGGACGTACGGATCGATCCGGAGAACCATGTGCGCCTCCTCCGGGGTGCGGTTGCCCTTGCGGCCGTTGCACTTGCCGCACGCCGCCACCGTGTTCATCCACGTCCATCTCCCGCCGCGCGATTGTGGAAGCAGGTGGTCGATGGTGCGGGCTTGGCCACCGCAATAGGCACAACGATGCTGGTCGCGCTTGAGCACTCCCTCGCGGGAGTAGCCGGCCGGCCGATACATCCAATGCATGGCGATATAGCGGACCAGCCGCACCGCCTTGGGCCATGGATGTGGCCCGATCATCTTGTCGCCCTGTTGCTCGTGAACCACCGCCACCTCACGGAACAGCATCCGCACGGCGTGCTTGAACGAGACCCTCCCGAGCGGCTCGAAGGAGGCGTTATACAGGGTCACGGCGCCCATGGTCGTGGTCATACTCGGTTACCTCCCAGGAGAGTCGGATAGAGATCGCGTGCAGATCGGGTGGAAACACTGGACTGAAACAAAAAGGGGGCCGCCCCGACGAGACAGACATGTCTCGCAGGAGCGGCCCGGAGTGATCCGGTGCAGCTATGCACCCAGGTCACTGTCGGCTCCCGCGGGCATGAGGGTCGCGCTCGTGCGCAGCGGTCAGCGACCACGCCGCCGGGGCGGTGGTCGAGTGCTGCGTGCTCATGGTGGGCCCTTCAAAAGGTCAAGTGTTGGCACCCGGCGGCGAAACCGGGTGCTACCAGAATAGAGCGAACACCCTCCACCTACCAACGGTTTTCGCAGGTCAGGACCGTGTCTTTCCGGTTAACTACGCCCGACGTACGCCGTTTGGTCCCGTTAGCGCGACCCGGCCCGCCTCGCGGAGCCTCGGGATCAGCGCCTCGCCGACCCGGGCGACCTCGGTCCGATAGGGCGTGTCCGAGAGGACGAAGTGGGTCACGCCGAGCTCCTGGTAGCGGCTCAGCGCTGCGGCGACGTCGTCCGCGTCGCCGACCAGCCAGGTCGTTCCGGCGCCACCGCCGCCGTACTTCCCGGGAGCGGTGTAGAGGCACTCATCGAGCACGTCGCCACGGTCGGCGAGGTCGAGGAGGCGGCTCTGTCCGACCGCTGCCCTGCCCGCCCGCCGGAACTCGCGGTCGCCGACGGAGTCGGCCATCCGGCGCACCTTCTCCTCCGCGTCGCGCCAGGCCTCCTCGCGGGTGTCACGGATCAGCGTGGTGATCCTGAGCCCGAACTCGAGTGGCGCGAGGTCGCGGCCGAGCGACTGCTCGAGGCCTTGCAGGCGCTCGGCCCGCTCCGCGATGCCGTCCAGCGGCTCGCCCCAGAAGAGCTGTACGTCAGCCTCGGTCGCAGCCACCGCCTCGGCCTCTGGTGACGCACCGCCGAAGTAGAGCCTGGGGTGCGGGCGGCCGTCGGTGGCGTACGGGCGCGGGGTGATCGTCGAGCCGGCGACCTGGAAGTGGTCGCCCTCGAAGGTGACGTTCTCCTCGGTCCACAGCCGCCGCACCAGCCGCATGAACTCCTTGGTCCGCGCGTAGCGGGCCGCGCGTGAGTCCTCGCGATCGCCATAGGCGGCCAGGTCGTCCTGGCCGGAGACGATGTTGACCCGCACCCGGCCACGGCTGAGCTGGTCGAGGGTCGCGGCCGCGGTGGCGAAGTTGGCTGGGCGCCAGTAGCCCGGGCGGATCGCGACGAGCGGCTCGAAGGTCGTGGTGCGCGCGGCCAGGGCCGTCGCGACAGTGAAGGTGTCGGGCCTCCCCCAGCTCGTGCCGAGCAGGGCACCGGTCCAGCCGGCGTTCTCGACCGCCTCGGCGAGGCCGACCTGGTAGTCGAGGGTGCCGTAGCCGTCCTCCGGCGCCGCGATGTCGCCACGATGGCCGGTCTCGACGAAGTTGGGCAGATACCAGAGGAGCTCGGGGCTCGCGGGGGCGCTCATTCCAGACTCCTTGTATTTGTTTACTGAATTAATAGACTAACGCATTTGGTGTTGCTCCTTGAGACTGGCTCAGCCACTGAGCCAATTCTTGAGTATCGTCCGGTTCATGGGCCTGACCTCCGCTGAGCTGATCGACCTCGTCCTCGACCCGGGCACCTGGACGTCCTGGGACACCCCGCCCGTCCACGGCGAGCTCCCCGAGGCGTACGCCGCCGACCTGGTGCGCGCCCGGGAGCGGGCCGACACCGACGAGTCGGTGGTCACCGGCGAGGCCCGGATAGCCGGGCGACGGGTGGCCGTGGTGCTCTCGGAGTTCCGGTTCCTGGCCGGGTCGATCGGGCGCGCGTCGGCAGAGCGGCTGATCGCGGCCGTGGAGCGGGCGACGCGCGAGGGGCTGCCGCTGCTGGCCGGCCCCGCCTCGGGCGGGACCCGGATGCAGGAAGGTACGCCGGCGTTCGTGCAGATGGTGCGTATCGCCGAGGCGGTCACCCGCCACAAGGCCGCCGGTCTCCCCTACCTCGTCTACCTGCGCCACCCCACCACTGGCGGTGTGATGGCCTCATGGGGATCCCTGGGTCACGTCACCGTCGCCGAGCCCGCGGCACTCCTCGGGTTCCTCGGCCCGAAGGTCTACGAGGTGCTCAACGGCCGCCCCTTCCCCTCCGGCGTCCAGGTCTCGGAGAACCTCTTCGCGCACGGCCTCGTCGACGGCGTCGTACCTCCCGACGAGCTCGCCGGGCTCGTCGACCGCGTTCTCACCATCCTCGACCTCCGCCCCGAGAAGTCACCCGCGTCGGCCGAGACGTCGCTCGCGTCGGCCGAGTGGTCAGCCGGTGACGCCTCGGCCGACCGGAGTGACGTCTCGGCCGACGGGGCCGACTTCTCGGCGGTCGACACCTGGGACGCGATCACGCGGTCCCGGCGCGCGGACCGACCAGGGGCGCGGGCGCTGCTCCGGATCGCCGCCTCGGACGTCGTACCCCTCAACGGCACCGGGCAGGGCGAGCGGGACCCGGGGCTGATCATCGCGCTGGCACGGTTCGGCTCGGCGCCGTGCCTGGTGCTGGCCCAGGACCGGCGCGAGCAGGCGCATCAACCGCTCGGTCCAGAAGGCCTGCGCGAGGCACAGCGCGGGATGAAGCTCGCCGCCGGCCTCGGGCTCCCCGTCGTCACCGTCATCGACACCCCCGGCGCCGCGCTGTCGGCGGAAGCGGAGAACGGCGGCATCGCCGGCGAGATCGCGCGTACGTTGGGCACGCTCGTCAACGTCGAGACCCCGACGCTCAGCCTGATGCTGGGCGAGGGCAACGGCGGTGGCGCGCTCGCGTTCCTTCCCGCCGACCGGGTGGTCGCCGCCCAGCACGCCTGGCTCTCCCCACTTCCGCCGGAGGGCGCAAGCGCGATCGTGTACGGCGACTCCGACCACGCCGCCGAGATGGCCGAGGCCCAGCGGGTCCTCGCCGTCGATCTCCAGCAGATCGGCGTGGTCGACCGGATCGTCGCGGAGTCCCCCGACGCCGCCGACGAGCCGGAGACGTTCTGCCGCCGGGTCGGAGAAGTCCTCGAGGACGAGCTCCTAGCGCTGCTCGCCTCCGGGCCGGGCGAGCCGACCGCTCGGGCCGCGCGCTACGCGGGCTGAGGACGTACGCAGGAGATCTTCGGACACGCACCACGAACTCCGCCACGATGGGGTGGGCTCTCCGCGAGCCCTCGACCCCCACACTCGATCGGAGTTTCTCGTGCCTCAGATCAAGCGTCTCCTCGCCCTCGCCGCCACGACCTCGCTCGCCGCGGCCCTTCCCCTCCTCGGTACCCCGGCGCAGGCGGCCGAGGGCAGCTTCAGTGCGCTGACGTACAACATCGCCGGCCTCCCGGAGTTCCTCTCCAGCGCGCCGACCCCACGCAAGTCCGCCACCAACGAGATCGGCCGGCGGATCGACGAGTTCGACATCGTCAACGTCCAGGAGGACTTCAACTACCACGCCTACCTCTACGCGACCGACGTGCACGCCCACCGAACCCCGACCTCGGGCGGAGTGCCGTTCGGAAGCGGGCTGAACAGCCTGCACCACCAGCCGTACGAGGCGCTCGACCGCGTCACCTGGGACGACTGCTGGATCAACCAGGCCGACTGCCTGACCCCGAAGGGCTTCACCTTCCACCGCGCGCACATCGCCCCGGACACCTGGATCGATGTCTACAACCTGCACGCCGATGCCGGCGACGACCGCCTGGACGAGGCCGCTCGTCGCGGCAATCTCGCGCAGCTCACCGCGTACATCTCCGAGCACTCCGCCGGCAACGCCGTCCTGGTCATGGGCGACACCAACACCCGCTACACCACCGAGGGCGATCGAATCTCCGACTTCGCCGCCACCAACGGCCTCACCGACGCCTGGGTGGAGCTCGTACGCAGCGGGGACGAGCCCGACCGCGGCAGCCCCGCCCTGGGGTGCCCGGAGACGAACCCCGGCGTGGAGTGCGAGGTCGTCGACAAGGTGCTCTACCGCGACGGCGGCGGGGTCGACCTGAGCGCGACCGCCTACCGCAACCTGGACGCCGACTTCCGCGAGGACGGCACCGGCCTGATGCTCTCCGATCACTTCCCGATCGCCGTCGACTTCACCTGGGCCACCAACTGATCGGTTAACCCCTTGCGCAGGGGCTGAACACGTGTTTAGCATTAAACATGCGTTCAGCCCCTGACCCGACGACTCGCGAGCGGATCCGCGACGCCGCGGTGCTGCGGTTCGCGCGCGACGGTTTCGGGGCCTCGGTCCGCTCGATCGCCACCGACGCCGGGGTCAGCCCGGCCCTGGTGATCCACCACTTCGGCTCGAAGGACGAGCTCCACGCCGAGTGCGACGAGAAGGTGCTCGCCGAGATCCGCGCGGCCAAGAACGGCTCCATCGACGAGCTGGCCTCCGGGCAGAGCATCCTGCACAGGTTCGCGTCGGCGGAGGAGTACGCACCCATGCTCGGCTACGTCCTGCGCTCGCTGCAGGGCGGCGGACCGGTCAGCCAGACCTTCATCGAGCAGATGATCGAGGACGCGGTCGGCTACACCAAGCACGGCGTCGATGCCGGCCTGATCAAGCCCAGCCAGAACGAGCCGGCGCGAGCGCGCTACCTGGTGCTCTCCGCCCTCGGCATGCTGATGCTCGAGCTCACCCTCAACCCGCCCAAGGACCCCGCCGACCTCGGCGCCATCGTCCGAGAGTTCATGACGACCAGCTACTTCCCGATGATCGAGCTCTACACCCAGGGCTTCTTCACCACCCGTCGCATGCTCGACGAATACATGCTCTACGTCCCGGACCCGCCGGAGGACCCCGCGACGGAGCCCCCGATCACTTGAGCACAGCTGAGTGATGCCCTGCCCCGTCGGCGTACGTCCTCATACGTCTCCAACGTGGAAGTGAGTTCTTCATGTCCGACAACATCCCCGCGGTCGAGATCGCGGGCCTGCACAAGTCCTTCGGTTCCTTCAAGGCCCTCGACGGCCTCGACCTGACCGTCCAGCACGGCCAGGTGGCCGGCTTCCTCGGCCCCAACGGCGCCGGCAAGTCCACCACCATCAAGGTCCTGCTCGGGCTGCTGCGCGCCGACGCCGGCACCGCCCGCCTCTTCGGCGGTGACGTCTGGAGCGACGCCGTCGAGCTGCACAAGCGGATCTCGTACGTCCCCGGCGACGTCTCGCTGTGGCCCAACCTCACCGGTGGCGAGTGCATCGACTACCTCACCCGTCTCAAGCCGGGCGGCGACAAGGCCAAGCGCAAGGCCCGCCGGGCCGAGCTGCTGGAGCGGTTCCAGCTCGACCCGACCAAGAAGGCGCGCACCTACTCCAAGGGCAACCGCCAGAAGGTCGCCCTGGTCGCGGCGTTCCTCGACGAGTCCGAGCTCTACATCCTCGACGAGCCGACCTCCGGCCTCGACCCGTTGATGGAGGCCGTCTTCACCGAGTACGCCCGGGAGGCCAAGGCCGCGGGCTCGTCGGTGCTGCTCTCCAGCCACATCCTCAGCGAGGTCGAGAAGGTCTGCGACACCGTCACGATCATCCGGGCCGGGGTCGCTGTCGAGTCCGGCACGCTCGACGAGCTGCGCCACCTGACCCGCTCCTCCGTCGTCGCGACCGTCGGCGGCGACCCGTCGGCACTGAGCGGGCTGCAGGCCGTCAACGACCTCGTGACCAGCCAGAACGGCGCCGGGACCCGGGTCGCCTTCGACGTGGACAACCACGCCGTCGGCGAGGTGCTCAAGACGCTGACCGACCTCGACGTACGTGGCCTGACCATCACGCCGCCGTCGCTCGAGGAGCTCTTCATGCGGCACTACGGCGACGTCATCGAGACGGAGGACGCGCGATGAGCGCGCTCGCTCCGGCCCTCCCCCGGCGTACGCCCCTGACCTCCTTCGCCGGCACCTGGCACCTGACCCGGTTCATGCTGCGGCGCGACCGGGTGCGGCTGACCGTCTGGACCGTCTCGCTGCTGGCGCTGTACGCCTACTTCGTCACCGCGCTCAGCACGGTCTACCCCACGGCCGAGGACCGCGAGGGGCGCGCTGCGCTGATGGAGCAGCCGGCCTCGATCTTCCTCGGCGGGCCGAACTACGGGCTGGACGACTACACGATCGGCGCCATGTTCGCCAACGAGATGACGCTGTGGATGATCGGTCTGCTCGGGGTCATGAACATGTTCGAGGTCGTCCGCAACACCCGCGCCGAGGAGGAGAGCGGGCGGGCCGAGCTGGTCCGTTCCGGCGCCGTCGGCCGGCACGCGGCGGTCGCCGCGTCGCTGCTCACGGTGGTCATCGCCAACGTCGTCTTCGCGGTGCTCGGAAGCGCGCTGCTGATCTCCGCGGGCGACCTCGCGGTGGCCGACACCTTCGCTCTGTCGACGTCGATCGCCGTCAGCGGCCTGGTCTTCGCCGCCGTCGCGCTGGTCACCTCGCAGCTGACCACGCACGGGCGCGGCGCCACCGGCCTCGCGCTCGCCGTGCTCGGCGTCTCGGTCCTGGTACGCGGCATCGGCGACCTGCAGGCCGAGCCCGGCGAGCACGGCACCTGGCTCTCGTGGCTCTCGCCGATCGCGTGGACGCAGCAGATGAGGGCGTACGTCGACCTGCGCTGGTGGCCGCTCGCTCTGAGCGTCGTGGCGGTGCTGGTGCTCCTCGCCGTCGGGGCCTTCCTGGCCTCGAAGCGCGACTTCGACGGGGCGCTGCTCGCTGGCCGCTCCGGCCGGGCCGAGGCGACCGGGACGCTCTCGTCCCCGATCGCGATGGCGTGGCGCCAGCAGCGTACGGCCCTGTTCTGGTGGTTCCTCGGCACCTTCGTGATGTTCGGGGCGACCGGCACCTACCTCGGCGAGGGTGTCGAGGACATGGTCAGCGACATCCCCGAGGCGGCCAATATGTTCGGCGACGACCCACTCACCGGGTTCCTGGCGATCATGATCCTGTACGCAGCGCTGGCTGCCGCCGGGTATGCGATCGCCACCACCCTGCGGGCCAAGACGGAGGAGACCGAAGGACGCCTCGAGATCACGCTCGCCAAGCCGGTCTCACGGGGTCGCTGGTTCGCCTCACACCTCGTGGTCGTGGCGGTGGGCGCTTTCGTCCTGACCATGATCTCGGGCGCTCTCGCGCTGTGGGCAGGTGCGCTGGTCAACGGTGAGGTCGAGCTGGGCACCTTCCTGAAGGGCGGCACGGCGTTCCTGCCGGCCGTCGCGGTCTTCATGGCCCTCACCGCGGCGCTTTATGCCTGGGTCCCGAAGATCACGCCGGTCATCTGGGCGCTCTTCGCGTTCACGTGCATCACCGGGATGTTCGGGCCGCTGTTCGACCTCCCCGACTCGGTCGCCGGCATCTCCCCCTTCTGGTGGGTCGGCCGCTACCCGCAGGAGCCCATCGAGGCCTCGCACATGATCGGCCTCAGCGCCGTCGCGCTCGTCCTGCTGCTGGCCTCCTTCGTCGGCTTCCGCCGCAGGAACATCCCCGCCTGACCCCAACCGGGGCCGAGGCGTCACGTACGCCGGTCGAGTGGGCACCGAGGTGCCCACTCGACCGGCGTTACTGACGTCTCGGCGTCGCTGACCGGCTCTACCTAGCAGGTGCCCGCTACGTCGCGGGCGCCGATCGCGCAGGTGTCGCTACCCGCACCGCCATAGAGGACGTCCTCACCCGAACCGCCATCGAGGTTGTCGTTCTGGTCCCCTCCCTCGAGGTAGTCGGCTCCAGAATCTCCGCGGAGGACGTCCGAGCCTGTGCCGCCGAGAAGGCTGTCATCCCCGTTGCCTCCCCAGACGCGGTCATTACCAGCATCACCGCGGATGTAGTCGTTGTGGTCTCCGCCTTGGATCTGGTCAGCGCCACGGCCGCCGTACAGATCGTCGGCCTCGGTGCCACCGTAGATCCGGTCGTCACCAACGCCTCCCCAAACCAGGTCGCGCCCCGCACCGGTCGAGACGATGTCGTTGCCATCGCCTGCCGTGATGGTGTCGGTTCCGATCGCACCCCAGATGCGGTCGCTGCCGGCGCCGCCATAGATGTCGTCGCTGCCGCGTCCGCCGATGATCTTGTCGGCTCCTGACTCGCCGTAGAGAAAGTCGGGCCGGGCTCCGCCTCGGATGGTGTCGTTGCCCGCGTTGCCGTGGATGTGATCTTGCGAGTCGCCACCCAGGATGGTGTCACTGCCGTACCCACCGCTGATGATGTCGACGCCCGATCCGCCATCGATGAGGTCGTTGCCACCCCTCCCTTCGATCACATCGCCGCCGCCTCGACCGCAAATCACATCCCTGCCGGACGTTCCGCGGAGCTTGTCGTCACCGGACGTGCCGACGATCGTGCAACGTACGCCGGTTGATGTTGTCGCCGCGCCTGCGGGACTCGCCACGAGCACGGTCGCCGAGGCGGCCATCGCGACGAACCCGGCAAGCAGCGTGCGCCCCGTCAGGAGCACCATTCCTGCCTCCAGAAGATCCTCAGGCCCGCGTCAGCGCGGGCCTGAGGATCGTGCCAGATCCGATACCCCTCGAGGTAGCGAATTGAGGATCTGTGGAGCGATTGTCGAACGGGTCAGAACAGGAGGGCGGTGCTCGGGTCGCCGACGATCCTGGCCACGTCGGCGAGGTAGCGGGAGCCGGCCTCGCCGTCGATGTGGCGGTGGTCGAAGCTGAGCGCGAGGGTGCAGACGTCGCGGGGCTCGATGCGCTCGTCCTCACCAGTGCCGACGACCCATGGCTGACGTTTGATCGCGCCGACGGAGAGGATCGCTGACTCACCCGGGTTGATGATCGGGGCGCCACCGTCGATGCCGAACGGACCGATGTTGGTGATCGTGAACGTCCCGCCGGTCTGGTCGGCCGGTGGCGTCTTGCCGGTGCGCGCGGTGGCGGTGAGCTCGTTGATCGCGGCGCCGAGCTCGACCAGGGACATCCGGTCGGCGCCCTTCACGTTCGGCACCTGGAGGCCCCTGGGGGTGGCTGCGGCGATGCCGAGGTTGACGTACTCCTTGAAGACGATCTCCTGGGCGGCCTCGTCCCACCACGAGTTGATGATCGGCGTACGTCGCATCGCCAGCAGCGTCGCCTTGGCCACGATCAGCAGGGGGCTGACGCGGACCTCGGCGAAGTCGCGGTTGGCCTTGAGGCCGGCCACCAGCTCGGAGGTACGTGTCACGTCGATCGTTGTCCAGATGGTCACGTGCGGCAGCGTGAACGCCGAGTCGACCATCGCCTGGCCCATCTGCTTGCGCAGGCCCTTGATCGGCTCACGACGCTCACCACCGACCGGCGCTGCTGGCCCAGCCGACTCCGTCGAAGGCGCCGGAGCAGACGTCAGATTTTCCAGGTCGGCGGTGGTGATCACGCCGTCATCCCGCTCCGGGGTGACGGTCGCCAGGTCCACACCCAGGTCGCGCGCCAGCTTCCGGGCGGTCGGCTTGGCGAGCACACCGGTGCCCGCGGCGGCGGCCGGTGCGGAGGCGGTGCGGTTGCGGCGTACGACCGCGTCTTCCTTGGAGCCGTAGCCGACCAGCGTCAGCGGCTTCTCATGCTCGTCAGCGGCTGTGTTGGTCTCGACACCGCTCGCTTCGCTCGCGGGTCTGAACGAAGTGGCCCCGACCGACGGGGGCTCGGCAGGCTCGGACGAGGGTGCGGGCGCCTCCGCCGAGTCGCCGATGCGGATGATCGGGGTGCCGACCTGGACCTCGGTGCCGACCTCGACAAGGAGCTCCTGGACGACCCCGGCATAGGGCGAGGGGAGCTCGACGACGGACTTGGCGGTCTCGATGTCGCAGACGGGGTCGTTGACCTTGATGACGTCGCCGACAGCGACGTGCCACTCGACGATCTCGGCCTCGGTGAGGCCTTCGCCGACGTCGGGCAGCTTGAACTCGTTCACCATGCCAGGCTCCTGTCGACGGCATCGAGGACCCGGTCGAGGTCGGGGAGGAAGTACTCCTCCGCCCGCGCCGGCGGGTAGGGCGTGTCGAAGCCGCCCACGCGCAGGACCGGTGCCTCCAGGGAGTGGAAGCAGGTCTCGGTGATCCGGGCGGCGAGCTCGGCACCGAGGCCGAGGTTGACGTGGGCCTCGTGGACGACGACGGCACGGCCGGTACGCCGCACCGACTCATAGACCGGCGCCATGTCCAGCGGTGAGAGCGTGCGCAGGTCGATCACCTCGACCGACTTGCCCTCCCCCACGGCCGCCTCGGCGGCGGTCAGCGCGGTCTTCACGGTCGGCCCGTAGGCCAGCATCGTCAGATCGGTGCCGGTCCGCGTCACCCGCGAGGCGAACAGCGGGCCAGGCGTGGCGTCGACGTCGACGTCGGCCTTGGTCGAGTGGTAGAGCCGCTTCGGCTCCAGGAAGATCACCGGGTCAGGGTGGGAGATCGCCTGCTGGATCATCCAGTAGGCGTCGACCGGGTCCGAGCAGGCCACGACCTTGAGACCAGGGGTGTGCGCGAACTGCGCCTCCGGCGACTCGCTGTGGTGCTCCACGGCCCCGATGCCGCCGCCGAACGGGATCCGGATGACCATCGGCATCGCGACCCGGCCGCCGGAGCGGTAGTGGAACTTGGCCACCTGCGACACGATCTGGTCGTAGGCCGGGTAGACGAACCCGTCGAACTGGATCTCCACCACCGGCCGGTAGCCCCGCAGCGCGAGCCCGACCGCCGTGCCGACGATCCCCGACTCCGCCAGCGGCGTGTCGATGACCCGCGCCTCGCCGAAGTCCTTCTGCAGCCCGTCGGTGATCCGGAAGACACCACCGAGCCGGCCGATGTCCTCCCCCATCAGGACGACCTTGTCGTCGTCCTCCATCGCGCGCCGGAGACCCGCGTTGAGCGCCTTCGCCAACGTCATCTTCGTCATCGGGAAGCCCCCTCGTGCTCGAAGGAGGAGAGGTACGCCGCGTAGCCGTCGCGCTGCTCACGCAGCTCCTCGGGCAGCTCGGTGTAGACGTTGTCGAAGAGGCGTACGGGATCGGGCTCTGGCAGGGAGTGGATCCCGGCACGCAGGCGCTCGCCGAACTCCTCGGCCTCGGCCTCCACCTTGGCGAAGAAGGAGGTCGAGGCACCACCGCCACGGCGCAGATAGGCCTCGACCCGGGCGATCGGGTCCTTGAGCTTCCACGCCTCGACCTCGTCGGAGACCCGGTAGCGGGTCGGGTCGTCGGTGGTCGTGTGGGCGCCCATCCGGTAGGTGTAGGCCTCGATCATCGTCGGCCCACCACCTTCACGGGCCCGCTTGAGCGCCGACTTCATCACCTCGTACGTCGCCAGCACGTCGTTGCCGTCCACGCGGATGCCGGGGAAACCGAAGCCCTGGGCGCGCTTGTAGAGCGGCACCTTGACCATCTGCTCGACCGGCTCGGAGATGGCCCACTGATTGTTCTGGCAGAAGAAGACGACCGGTGCGTTGTAGGAGGCGGCGAAGACCATCGCCTCGTTGACGTCGCCCTGCGAGGAGGCTCCGTCACCGAAGTGGGCCACGACGGCGGTGTCGCGGGTCGGGTCGCCGGTGCCGACGAGGCCGTCCATCTGGACACCCATCGCGTAGCCGGTCGCGTGCAACGTCTGGGCGCCGATGACGATCGTGTAGAGCCCGAAGTTGTGCTCGGCGGGGTCCCAGCCACCCTGGTCGGTGCCTCGGAAGAGTCCGAGCAGCTGCATCGGGTCGACGTCGCGGCACCAGGCCACGCCGTGCTCGCGGTAGGTCGGGAAGACGAAGTCCTGGGGCGCGAGGGCGCGGGCCGCGCCGATCTGCGCTGCCTCCTGGCCCAGCAGCTGTGCCCACAGGCCCAGCTCGCCGTGGCGCTGCAGCGCGGTGGCCTCGACGTCGAGGCGACGGGTCAGCACCATGTCGCGGTAGAAGCCGCGTACGGCCTCGTCCTCAGGTCGGTCGGGTGAGAACTCGAAGTCCGGGTGCGAGACCCGTTCTCCCTCGGGGTTCAGCAGCTGCACCATGTCGGTGTGGCTGGGACTCGGATCCAGAAATTCAGTCATCACGCTTCCTTCACACGGGGTGGGGTTGCCACCGCTGGCTACGCCGATCACGGGCTTGTGATCCGTGGCACATCGGCATAGCCAAACGGTACCCGCCCCCGGGAGAGAAGAGGTTCGAGTCAGATGAACATAGACAACTAAGCAAGCGCTTAGTAAGTTCTACGAGACGTGACGGAGCCCCGGCCCAGGAGATGAGGAACCGATGACTCGATTTGCCCAGGTGGAGTCGCTCAAGAGCGACCTGGGAGTGGCTGATCTGGTGGACCTCCCGGCACCGCAGCTCGGCGAGGGCGAGGTGCTGGCACGGATCGAACGCTTCGCTCTGACGACGAACAACATGACCTATGCGGTCTACGGCGACACCCTGGGCTATTGGAATCTGTTCCCGGCCGAACAGTCCGGGTACGGCTGCATGCCCGCGTGGGGGCACGCGGAGATCGTCGAGTCGAGGGCGTCCGACATCCCCGTGGGGACCCGAGTCTTCGGTTACTTTCCCATCGCGACCCATCTGACGATGCGACCCACGGCTGTCACCTCCCGCAGCTTCGTCGACGGCGCCGAGCACCGCACCGGGACGCCCCAGGTCTACAACCTCTACGAGTTCGAACCCCGGGAATCCGATCCACGGCTGGACAGCCTCACCGCGATCTACCGTGCCCTGTTCATCACCTCCTACACCGCCGCCGACTACCTGCGTGACCGCGACTTCTTCGACGCCGAGCAGTTCGTGATCTCGAGCGCCTCGAGCAAGACGGCGTACGGCACCGCCTACTGCCTGGCCGACTCACCGGCACAGAAGATCGCGCTCACCTCGGCCCGCAACATCGACTTCGTGAAAGGCCTCGGCCACTACACCGCAGCGCATGAGTACGCCGACCTGACGGCCATCGACCGGACCAGACGGACCGTCTACGTCGATCTGTCAGGCGACGGTGATCTGCGCCGCCGGGTTCACGAGCACTTCGGTGACCAACTCGCTTTCGACTGCCTCATCGGGTCGACCCAAGCCGACGGTTTTCCCGAGGACGACGACAGCCTCGTCGGACCGGCTCCGGTCTTCTTCTTCGCGGCCCTCCAGCTCGACGCCTACAAGGCCGAAGGCCAGTCGCGCGCGTTCATGCAGCGCTATCGACGCGACGAGCGTGACTTCCTCGAGCGCATGGGAGGAACGGAGCAGCCATCGATCAAGCTGCTCGAACACACCGGTCTCGAGGACGCCCCGGCCGTCATCGCCGGCTTCCACGACGGGTCGACGGACCCCGCTGTCGGCCACGTCTTCCTCCCCAACGCGGGCTGATCGGAATTTCTGTGGTCGCGACCGTGGGGCGCCGCTAGAGTCGCGCCCCCTAGACCACCGGAGGCGCACCATGTCCGATCCGTACGGCTACAGCCAGCCCGCCGAACGGCCCAAGACCCTGACGTACGCGGTCTACGGGATGTGGCTCGGCGGCTTGCTGAGCATCCTCTCGACGGTCTTCCTCCTCACCATGGACACCACCGAGATGAAGACGCTGATGGTGACGGAGATGGAGAAGCAGCCGACGTACGATCCCTCGGTCCTCGACGCGCGTGAGATGGCGGACGTGTTCGTCCCGATCCTCCAGATCGGCGGCACCGTCTTCGGGCTGATCACCCTCGGGCTGTGGATCTGGATGGCGATCATGAACGGGAAGGGCCGCAACTGGGCCCGCGTCACCGGCACCGTCTTCGGCGGGCTCTCCCTCGCCGGGAGCCTGTCGAGCCTGGGCAACCTCGCCGGCAACGCGGCGCTCGGCGGCGCCGCATTGCCGACGTCGGCCGCCGGCACCGTGCTTGCGGTCGTGGGCCCGTTGCTGGTGGTCGCGATCCTGGTGCTGCTGTGGGTGCGGCCGTCCTCGGCGTACTTCAGCGCGGTCGGCGCCGCGAGGCAGCGACAGCGCGCCGGCTACTACGCCGGCTGAAAGAAAAGTTTCTTTCAGCCGAGCGACTCGCGCCCGTGCGGCTCGTCCCAGCCGGAGAGGTCAGGGCCGGCAGGCACGATCTGCGTCGGGTTCAGGTCGGTGTGGACGACGTAGTAGTGCTGCTTGATCTGGACGAAGTCGAGCGTCTCGCCGATCCCGGGGGTCTGGTAGAGGTCGCGCGCGTAGGCCCACAGCGCGGGGAACTCGACCAGCTTCTGCCGGTTGCACTTGAAGTGGCCGTGGTAGACCGCGTCGAAACGGGCCAGCGTCGTGAACAGCCGGATGTCTGACTCGGTGAGCTGGTCGCCGACCAGGTAGCGCTGCCCGGAGAGCCGCTCCTCGAGCCAGTCGAGAGCCGTGAAGAGCCGCTCGTACGCCGTGTCGTACGCCTCTTGGGAGCCGGCGAAGCCGCACCGGTAGACGCCGTTGTTGATCTCGGTGAAGACCCGCTTGTTGACCTCGTCCATCTCCTCGCGAAGCGCGCGCGGCCACAGGTCGGGCGCGTCGTCGGCGAAGAAGTCGGTCCACTCGTGGAAGAAGTCGTGGGTGATCCACGGGAAGTCGTTGGTGACGACCTTGCCCGAGGCCTCCTCGACGATCGCCGGCACCGTGATCCCGCGCGGGTAGTCGGGGTAGCGCTTGAAGTAGGCCTGCTGCAGCCGCTCGATCCCGAGCACGGGGTCGACGCCGCCGGGGTCGAGGTCGAAGGTCCACGACCGGGCGTCGTGCGTCGGCCCGGCGAGGCCGAGAGAGATGACGTCCTGGAGCCCGAGCAGGTTGCGGACGATGATCGCCCGGTTGGCCCACGGGCAGGCGGCGGCCGCGACCAGCCGGTAGCGGCCCGGTTCGACCGGCCACAACGGCACGTCGCTCGGCCCGAACTCAGGCGTCCGCGCGTCTTGAGTGATCCGGTCCGGGATGTAGTTCATGTCCCGGTTGAACTCGTTGCCAGGTTGTACGTAGGTCGCCTTCTCCCGCATGGACTCACTCTAACGTTGTGGTTGAATCCTGAAGCGAATCAGAGGAACGTCCAGGCGAGGCCCGCGGCCTCCAGGATCACCCAGAACCGCAGCGCACGGGAGACGAGCACCGTGAGCGTGAAGATCGGCAGGTTGAACCGCAGGGCGCCGAAGAGAACGGCCATCACCGCGAGCGGCGGAAAGCCCGAGAAGCCTGACGCGGCCAGAAGTGCGGTGGCCAGAACCGGGCGGCCCGAGGTCCGGGCGTACCAGCGGTCATAAGAACCCTGCCACTTGGGCGACTCGAGCTTCTTCCTGATCCAGGGGATCTTGGTGGAGCCGCGACCGGCGTAGTACCAGACCACCTTGCCGCCGGTCTGGCCGAGCCCGGCGACGAGCCCGAGCAACGGTGGCCACCAGTCAGAGCTCTGGGCGACGACGGAGAGGTACGCCTCGGCGTTCATCACCGGGATGAGCGCGGAGCCGAGACAGAAGAGGAGAGTGCCGATCAGAAGTCTCATCGAGGCACGGGCAGGCCGATCCTGAGAAGACGTCCCAGCGAGACGCATTTCATGACCAGCAGGGCCGTGGCGATCGCCAGACCCAACCACATCCAGCCGGTGACCAGCAGCAGGATCGCGAAGAGCCCCGAGTTGACCGCCTTGCCCGGGTGGGACCAGTTCCACCGCCACAGCGTCCGGTCGATGACGTAGAAGTAGTTCGGGCTCTTGATCGGCCAGGCCAGGAAGGCGATCGAGAGGAAGCAGTCGATCACCATGAACTCCGCCAGGTAGACGAAGATCGCCGGCGACAGGTCCGGCTGCAGGAACGCCAGTCCGACGTAGAACGCCGCGGCGCAGAGACGGTCGGAGAAGATGTCGAGCACCCCGCCGATCCGCGTCTCCTCATCGCGCCACCTGGCGACCGCCCCGTCGAGGCTGTCCCCGGCCCAGTAGACGACCAGTGCGATGACCAGGAGGGTCAGGCTGCCCTGAGACGCGGCGCTCGCCGACAGCACCACCGACGCGATGGTGCGTACGAACGTGATCACCGTCGCCGACGTCCACAGCCGTTCCGACTCGGGACGGGCGCGCTCCTTGGCGTCGGTGATGACGGCGGTGTCTGTCATGGTCCGGAGCATAGAGTGCCGATGGGTGTAGCCCGGTGGAATATCGCCCCGCGGTTCAGCGCGGATCGCGCACCAACGAGGCCACGAAGTCGAGCTTGTCCAGGACCGCGGGCGGGATGACGAAGGGGTAGAGGTCGTCGTGGCCCATGGACCGGTTGATGACGTTCAGCGCGGCCGAGAGGGGCACCCAGATGTCGGTCACGACCTGCCGGAACGGCATGTCGGCGGGCACCGGGTCGGTGAGCCCGTACGCCGCCGCGGACCCGAGCGTGTCGCGGATGTGCAGGAAGTGGGCCCAGGTCTCGGCGAAGTCCTCGAAGGGGTGCATGGTGGCGTAGGTCGAGATGTAGTTCTCGGTCCAGCCCGAGGGCGGCCCTTCGGAGTAGTGGCGCTGGAGCGACTCCTCGTAGGAGACCGACTCGTCGCCGAAGACCTCGGTGCACCGCTCCATCAGCTCGGGGCCGCGGACCAGCTGCCACTCGTAGTAGTGGCCGACCTCGTGCCGGAAGTGGCCCAGCAGGGTGCGGTAGGGCTCGTCGAGCGTCGCCCGGACGTGCTCGCGATAGGCGTCGTCGGACTCGGCCAGGTCGATCGTGATCACGCCGCCGTCGTGTCCGATGACCACGTCCGGGGTGGCCGCGACCCCGTCGCTGGCCAGCAGGTCGAAGGCGAGCCCCTCGGCGGGATCCTCGACCTTGGTGCGGACGTCCAGACCGAGGTTGTCGAGCTCGACCACGAGATGGCGTTTCGCCTGCTCAGCGAGGGAGTACTGCTGCTGGACGAACTCGGGCGCGGCGTCGTTGGGCCGGGTCCGGGTCAGCTCGCAGGCGAAGCAGATCCCACCCTCGATGCGGGCCAGCCAGGTGCATCCCGTCTCCAGCGTGTTGGCGCAGACCCACCAGATGTAGCCGTCGCTGTCGACGTACCTGCCCTCGGGCGAGACCGGGACGATCTCGCGCTCCTCGCGGGAGTAGGCGAGCCGGGTGCCGCACGAGACGCACGCCGAGTTCTCGAAGTAGAGGCGGTTGCCGCACTCCCGACAGCTGAACGCTTCCATGCCCTCAATCATCGGCCTTCTCAGGCCGTCCCCCAGCTCTCGACGCGCCACTCGCCGTCCTCGCGGACGAGGACCACGACCATCGACTCGTCCGGGACCGAGCCGTCCTCGGCGGTGTAGGAGACCCTGACGGTGACCTGGGCGGCGTCGCCGTACATCTCGGGCTCGCCGAAGACCATGTCCCGGTCCACCGCACGCGGATTGGGGTCGGCGTAGGTCCGCTTCCCCTCCGCGGCGTCGATCATCGCGCTGGCGCCACCACCGTCGAGAAGCTCGTCGCCCTCGTCGGAGGCCAGCTCGTAGAGGGTGGCGACCGAGGTGGTCTCCATGAACTCGCGGGTGACCTCGGCCGGGGTCGAGCCGCGCGCCAGCAGCCAGAGCGTGAGCGCGGTGAGAGCCGCGGCGACCACCAGCAGTCCAGAGATGCGTACTCCGCGACGCCAGCGGCTGCCGCGGGTCACGATGCTCGCCCGCTGCGGAGGCTGTCCCACGAGCAACACCGTAACTTCACTCCTGCTGGTCGGGGGCCACATCGACAGAGACGGTCAAGGTCGAGGTGGTGGCTTCGGTGTAGATGACCCCCTTCACAGGAGGCACATCGGCATAGTCACGTCCCCAGGCGACGCTCACGTAGCGATCGTCGGCCCTGGTGTCGTTCGTCGGGTCGAGGGCGAGCCACTGGCCCGTCCCCGCGCCGCTGAGGTCTGCCCCGTAGTGAGGCAGCCACACCTCCACCCAGGCATGGGAGGCATCGGCTCCGACGAGCCGCGGCTTCCCCGGCGGAGGGGTGGTGGCGAGGTAGCCGGAAACATAGCGGGCCGCGAGCCCGTGCGCTCGAAAACAGGCCAACATCAGGTGAGCGAAATCCTGGCAGACACCACCCTCCGCCTCGAAGATCTCCGGGATCGTCGAGGTGACGGTCGTGGCCGTGTCGTCGTAGTCGAACCCGGCATGGATCCGATGCATCAGATCCTCCGCCGCCTCCACGATCCCGCGCCCCTGCGTCATGGAGACGGCACCGAAGTCGTACGCCTCCTGGGTGTGCTCCACGAGCGGCGAGGCCACCGCCAGATCGGTCGCCCTCCAGGCGCCCGCAAGAGTCGGGTCCACCAGCGGCCGCGCCCGCTCCCACGGCTGGGCGAAGCTCGTCTCGTCATAGACCGGCGTGCTGACCTCGACCTCGGAGGCAGCGGTGATCTCGAGCAGTCGATGCGGCTCGAGGACCTGGAAGTACGTCACCGTGTTGCCGTAGAAGTCGATGTCGGTCGACTGGTCCGCGGGCGCCGGAGTGATCCGCACCTCCGCCTTCCCGACATGCTGGTGAGGCAGCTCCCGCGGCGTGACGTTGGCGATCCCGAACGAGTTCGTCACGTCCTCGTCGTAGGAGTAGGTCGTCGTGTGGCTGACCCGGTATCTCACTCGCGGGATGCTATCCCGATCCAACCGCCACGTCGCCGGGGTCGACGAAGCCTGGTCCTTCGAACTCGCCATCCTCGTCGATCCACCGCACGCGAAGCGCCCCGCTCTGCGAGACCTCGACGATTCGACCCCGATGGCCACGAGTCGGCGGCCCAGATGCGCTGCCGAACACTGCCAGCCTCCAGGCATTGTTGGACGGGTCCCAATCCTTGTCCCCGAGCACCGGCCCTAGCCACATGACCGGGGCACCGACGACGTACGGTGACGGTTCCGAATCGTCCACGATGTCGTGGGTGATCCCCTGCCAGCCAGGACTTTCGCGGACAGCCCGGACGAGGTCGTCGAACTCCGCGTCGGACATCGCTCGAAGGTTCTTCACCTCGTAGACCGCGTCAGGGCTGTACCAGCCGTCGGGCAAGTCCTCTGTGACGACGCCCGGAAGCGCGAGCGGGGCACCTTCCACGGCCGGTCGCCCTTTCCCCGCCCAGACCACACGGCGACCGTGTGGCGGGCGGGGAAACGGCTCCTGATGCTGCTGATCAGACGTACTCCCCATGCCGCCAACCTACGACGACTTGGATGCTCAAGTGAGCGATTGCGCCGGGAGGGCGTTGAGGGGTTGTGGGGCGGGGCCGGTGGCGAAGTGGACGTCGCTGATGGCGTCGGCGAGGCGGACGAGCTGGGCCTGGACCTGGTCGAGGAAGGACTCCAGGTTGGGGCGGCCGACACCGCCGATGGCGACGAGGCCGGCGACCTCGGTGCGGTCGAGCATGTCGGTGATGTCGTCGAGGAGCCGCTCGGGGCGGGACGAGCCGGTCGAGCCGGGGAGCTTGGTGAGATGCAGCCGTAGCTCGTCGAGACAGAAGGCCAGGGAGCGCGGGTTGTCGCGGTCCATGATGAGCAGGTCGAGCACGCCGCCGGTGCGTACGTAGCCCCGGTAGCGGCGACGGTGGGTGACTGCGGACTCGGCGGAGGCGAGGACCGCGTTGAGCACTGCCCGGTCGACCTCGAGCCCTCTCCGCACGGTGGTCGTCGTGCGGAGCAGGTGGCAGACCTGCATCGACCGCTCCAGGAACCGTCCCAGCCGGATCGAGTGGTAGCCCTCGTCGCGGATCATGCTCGCCACGATCCCCTGCATCGCCAGGATGCCGTGCAGCATCTCGGCCCCCGACTCGGCGATCTGCAGCGAGTGCGGGTTGACCCGGAGGTCTTCGGCGGCCCGGTCGGTCGCGGAGAAGATCCGCCACATGTCGGGGCTGAGCTGGTCGCGTACGCCGCTGAAGGCCTGTCGCATCCCCGCCAGCGACTGCGCCGCCGACCCGGGCCGGTCGGCGTCCAGCAGCATGGAGCGGAACTCGGCGTCGATATCGGCGTCCGCGTGGCCGTGCCCGCCCAACCGGTCGAGCGCGCTCAGCATCACCTCGAGGCTGATGCCTCCGGACGTACGCGGCCTCGTCCGGAAGTCCTCGGCGAGCACGTGCGTGGCCAGGATGAGCCGGATGAGGTCCTCGGCACGCTCCGCGTAGCGGCCCGACCAGTACATGTCCTCGAGCGCACGCGGGACGAGCACCGTGACCGAGCGGGAATGGGTCATCGGGAGCACGTCGGCCAGACCCTGGTCGGCGTCCTGCGGCGACTCCTTGAGCACCCAGACGTCCTTGCTGCACGGCGGCAGCCCGGTCGCGTCGGCGCGGATCGAGGCCAGGCCACCGACCAGCGGGCGGTACGCCGAGCCGTAGCGAAGCGAGAACGTACGCAGCGTCAGCGGCCGGGCGACCGCGCCGTGCCCTTCCGCCCAGGTCGGGGCCTGGGAGAGCGTGATCCTCTCCTGCCCGACATGGCGGTAGGGATCGGCCGCGATCCGGGCGCCCAGCTCCTCGGGCGTTCCGTTGACGATCGTCCCTTCCAGCGTCCGCACGACCAGGTCGTCCGCGGCCAGGCGCCGCTCGACCTCCTCGCGCTGGGCCGGGTCGCCGCACCACCAGGTGCCGAGCGACGCCAGCCGCAACGGCTCGCCGAGCAGGGCCTCGCAGGCGGCGGGAAGATAGGGAACGAGCCCCGGGTTCTCGAGTACGCCGGCCCCGAACCCGTTGACCACCCGCACATTGCCGCGGCGTACGGCCTCGATCAGGCCGGCCACGCCGAGCTGGCTGTCGCCGCGGAGCTCGAGGGGGTCGGACCAGGTCGCGTCGACGCGACGCAGGATGACGTCGACCCGCTCCAGCCGGTCGCCGTGGCCACGCATGAGGACCTCGCCGTTGCGTACGGTCAGGTCGGCTCCCTGGACCAGCGGGAAGCCCAGCGTCGAGGCGAGAAAAGCCTGGTCATAGGCGGTCTCCGAGTGCGTTCCCGGAGACAGGACGACCACCCGGGGATCGGCCTGGTCGCCGGGCGCCGACTCCAGCAGCGCGCTGCGGAGAGCCGCGAAGTAGGGCTCCATCCGGTGCAGCCCGGCGTCGCGGTGGAGCTCGGGGAGCACCCGGCTGATCACCCGGCGGTTCTCCATCGCGTAGCCGATCCCGCTCGGCGCCTGGGTGCGGTCGGCGAGCACTCGCCACTCACCGTCAGGGGTCCGGCCGAGGTCGGTGGCGGCCAGGACGAGCGGCCGAGGGTCGTGGTTGCTGGCCCGTGCGGCGACACGATGGAAGCCGTGATGGCCGAAGATCACCGGTGCCGGGACGATGCCGTCCCGGAGGAGCCGCTGCGGGCCGTAGAGGTCGACGAGGATCGCGTTGAGCAGCTCGGCACGCTGGGCCAGGCCGACCTCGAGGATGCGCCACTGCGCCGGATCGATGACGAGCGGCACCGGGTCGAGCCGCCAGGGCTCGGGCTTGGCGCCGGGGCGCAGGTAGGTGACCCCGTCGTCGGCGAGGAACCGCTCGACGTCGTGGCCGATCCGGCTCAGCGTGGCCGGTGTGATCGAGACGGCCGTCTCGGCCATCGGCTTCCACGCGGGACGCAGGGTGCCGTCGGGCCCGACGACCTCGTCGTAGGGCTGGTCGGTCGCGTCGAGGAGGCCGAGGGCGTCGGCGTACTCGCGGAGGACGGTCACCGCACCACCCGTCGGAGATCGAGGGTGTGCGGGTTGTCGGGCGTGGTTCCGCGGGCCGCCCGCTCACGCATCTCGGCGACGTCCAGTCGGCCGGAGGTGTGGCCGCGGGCCTCGAACCTGCTCGCGCGGCGCGCCTCGGCCTCGTTGGCGTTCACCGGCGGGTGATCGTAGCTGCGGCCGCCCGGGTGCACGACGTGGTAGGTCGCGCCGCCGAGGCTGGTCTCGGAGGCGATGTCGACGACGTCGAAGTGCAGCGGCGCCTGGACGTCGATGCTCGGGTGCAGGCTCGACCACGGGCTCCACGCCTTGAACCGGACACCCGCATAGAAGGTGTCTGGGACAGAGGTGGGGGTCAGCGGCACCGGAACACCCTGACACGTCACCAGCTGCCGGTCGAGGTCGATCCCTCTCGCCGAGATCTGGACCCGCTCGACCGAGGAGTCGACGTAGCGTGCGGTCCCCGACTCGGTGGCCTCCTCGCCGAGGACGTTCCACGGCTCGATCGCCTGCCGCAGCTCGAGCTCGATGTCTCCTACCTTCGCGAGCCCGATCCGCGGGAAGCGGAACTCGGCGTACGCAGCCAGCCACTGTGACTCGAAGGGGATCCCGTGGCGGCGCAGGTCGGCCACGACCTCCTCGATGTCGCGCAGGCACCCATGCGGGAGCAGGAAGTCCTCGTGGAGGGAGCTGCCGTGGCGGACCAGAGGCGCCTCGTACGGCTCCTCCCAGAACCACGCGACCAGGCTCCTGACCAGGAGCGACTGGAGGAGAGCCATCTGCGGGTGCGGCGGCATCTCGAAGCCACGGAGCTCGAGGAGGCCGAGGCGGCCTCGGGACGAGTCCGGGGAGTAGAGCTTGTCGATGCAGAACTCGGCGCGGTGGGTGTTGCCGGTCAGGTCGGTGAGCAGGTGGCGCAGCGCGCGGTCGATCATCCACGGGCGCGGCTCAGGGTCTTCACGGGTGATCCGGGCGACCTCCTGGAGCGCGATCTCCATCTCGTAGACCGCCTCCGGGCGGCCCTCGTCGAACCTCGGCGCCTGGCTGGTCGGGCCGATGAAGCGGCCGGAGAAGAGGTAGGAGAGGGAGGGGTGGCGCTGCCAGTAGCGGATCAGGCTGGCCAGCAGGTCGGGGCGCCGGAGCAGGGGGCTGCGCTCGGGGCTCCGGCCTCCGAGGGTGAGGTGGTTGCCGCCGCCGGTGCCGGTGTGGAGCCCGTCGAGGTCGAACTTCTCGGTGGACAGGCGGGCCTGCCGGGCCTGCTCGTAGAGCGTCGTGATCAGCTCACGCTGCTCCGCCCAGGTGGCTGTCGGCTGGACGTTGACCTCGATCACGCCGGGGTCGGGGGTGACCGTCAGGCGCGCCAGGCGGGAGTCCGGCGGCGGACCGTAGCCCTCGAGCACGACCTGTACGTCGGCTTCGGTGACGGCCTGCTCGATCACCCGGAGCAGGGCGACGTAGTCCTCCAGCCGATCGGTCGGCGGCAGGAACACGTGGACCAGCCCGTCGCGCTCCTCGATCGCGAGCGCGGTGGTCGGCGCCTCGTCGGGGTCGGTGACGGTGACCTGCGGGATCTCGGGGTCCAACGGCTCGCCCGCCGTCAGGTAGGACGGCTCGCCCGGGAACTCCGGGTCATGCCAGGAGATCGAGTCCAGCGGCAGTCGCAGCCCGACCGCCGAGGTCCCCGGCGCCAGCACCAGCCGCCCCCGCCGGAACCGCCACTGCGGACTCGTCCACTCCCCGTCGTTGGTGTTGATCGGGATCACCCACCCCACCGGCTCGGTGACCTCTTTGTCGAGCTCGGTGACGTTCAGGTCACCTCGGTCCGCGGCGTCGTCCGGCTTGGGGCCGTCGGGGCGGCCTACGTCCTGGGCGATCTTCGCGAGCGGATCCTCGTACGCAGCGAACACCTGCTCCGCGGGGAGCCCGAGGATGCTGCGGATGTTGGTGGCGATGGCCTCAGCGGCGGCGGGATCGGCCGGCTCGGCGTCGGTAGTGGCCCAAGGGTCGGCGAAGAGGGTCTGGTCGCTCCACAGGGGCTGGCCGTCCGTACGCCACTGCAGGTCGATGTTCCAGCGCGGGAGGGGCTCGCCGGGATACCACTTGCCCTGGCCGCGGTGGACGATCCCGCCCTTGCCGTAGACCTTGCGCAGGCGTTCGGCCAGGTCAGTGGCGAGCTCGCGCTTGTGCGGCCCGTCGGCGTCGGTGTTCCACTGGTCACTCTTCTGGTCGTCCAGCGACACGAAGGTCGGCTCGCCGCCCACGGTCAGCTCGACGCCGGCCGCCTGGAGACGCTGGTCGACCGCCTCACCCAGCGCGTCGATCCGGGCCCACTCCTGGCCGGTGTAGGGCAGCGTGACGCGCGGGTCCTCGTGGATCCGGGTGACCTCGTTGGCGAAGGAGAAGGTGACCTCGACCGGGTCGGTGGCGCCCTCGATCGGGGCCGCGGAGGACGGGTGCGGGGTCGCCGAGAGCGGGATGTGGCCCTCCCCCGCGAACAGGGCCGAGGTCGGGTCGAGCCCGATCCAGCCGGCTCCAGGGACGAAGACCTCGCACCACGCGTGCAGGTCGGTGAAGTCCTCGGTCGGGCCGGAGGGGCCGTCGAGCGACTCCTGGTCGGCGGCCAGCTGCACCAGATAGCCCGAGACGAACCGCGCGGCGAGACCGTACTGACGCAGCAGGGACACCAGCAGCCACGCCGAGTCGCGGCACGAGCCGATACCGATCCGCAGGGTCTCGTCGGGAGTCTGTACGCCCGGCTCCATCCGCACCGAGTAGGCGACGTCCGAGTTGACCGCCTGGTTGACGCTCGCCAGGAAGTCGACGGTGCGCAGGCCGTCCTCGGGCAGGGCGGGCAGCCGCTGCCGCCAGGCGTCGGCCGCGGTCGCCGACTCCACGTCACGGAGGTAGGGCGCCAGATCGGCCTTCAGCTGCGGCTCGTAGTCGAAGGGGAAGGTCTCGGCGTACTCCTCCACGAAGAAGTCGAACGGGTTGATCACCACCATGTCGGCGACCAGGCCCACGGTGACCTCGAGCTTGTCGGTCTTCTCCGGGAAGACCAGCCGCGCAAGCCAGTTGCCGAACGGGTCCTGCTGCCAGTTGATGAAGTGCGCCGCCGGCGTCACCGACAGCGAGTAGGCCTCGATCGGGGTCCGGGTGTGCGGCGCCGGGCGCAGGCGTACGACGTGTGGGCTCACCCGGACCGGTTGCGCGAACTCGTAGGTGGTCCGATGTTCGAGCGCAACCTTGATCGACATGGGTCAAGGGTGACCGATGCAGGTTGCACAGGGGTAACGAACCGCCGGGTTCGTGCCGCCGTCCCTCTCGAATGTGGCCTATCACGAAGGCAAACCGAGGGGATCCGAATCAGCTGATTGGTAAACGCATTTCACCCTGGCTAAATGCCGGGTCTTGACCCAAGGGAATTACCCAATCGCCAGTTCGAAGGAGATCTATTACCCCGGCAGGTACCCGAGAAGTGGCCCGCAGCAAGGCCATATCGTCCACCGCTCATCCAGGGGCTCACCTGGAACAAGACCTGGACGTCAGCGTCAGTTCAAATGCGATCCGATGAGTTTACGGCAAGCAAACCCGCTTTGGTATAGGAAACAATCAATTAAAGATTGTTCTTGACTTTATGCTTCAAATCGCTTCAGGATTCATCGGGCATGACAAAACAGCAAGTTAAGGAGATTTCGTGAATTCTCGGACTCGAATCGCCGCTGTCGTCGCTGGACTCGCACTGGCCACGGTCGCTTCACCAGCTATGGCCAGCCCCGTCCCGCCTCCACTTCCTGACCCGCCGGTCCCCGGCACCCCGGGTCCTCCGATTCCGGACACGCCGGACGTCCCGGGCACTCCGGAAACGCCTGACGTCCCGGAGACCCCGGACGTCCCCGGCACCCCGGAAACCCCTGACGTTCCCGGCACCCCGGAGACCCCTGATGTCCCCGGCACCCCGGAGACCCCTGATGTTCCCGACACTCCGGAGACCCCGGACGTACCCGGCACTCCGGACGTTCCGGAGACACCGGACGTTCCCGACGCACCGGAAGTCCCCGAAACCCCGGACGTTCCCGACGCACCGATCCCGGACGTCCCGGACGTCCCGGAGGGCCCAGGGATCCCGGAGACTCCGGACGTTCCCCTTCCGGACAGCCCTGCCGCTGACGTTCCTGCCGCAGACGTTCCCGTCCCTGAGGTCCCGGTCCCGGATGTTCCGATTCCGGACGTCCCGGTCCCGGACGTCCCCGTCCCCGGCGTTCCCGGAGTTCCCGGAGTTCCCGAGCTCCCCGGCGTCACCGACAGCCTGCTGGGCATCGTCAACAGCCTCCCGGTCGTAGGCCCGGTCCTGACCGACCTGCTCAGCTCGATCCTCGGGAAGCTCCCGCTGCCGTAGAGGCATCCACTCTCACCCAATTAGCAGAGGTCCAGCAGCATCGACGCTGTTGGACCTCTGCTATTTGTTCGAGCGACCCCGACTGTCAGCCCTTGGGGAACGAACCCGCGAGCTCGATGAGGCGGGTGTTGGCCTCGGCCTCACCGATCGACACGCGTACGCCCTCGGGCGGGTAGGGACGGACCATCAGGCCGACCTCGTCGGCAGCCGCGGCGAACTCGGCGCAGCGCTGGGCGGAGTCGAAGGCGAACCAGACGAAGTTGCCCTGGGCGTCGGGGACGTCCCAGCCGGCAGCGCGGACACCCTCGACCACTCGGGTCCGCTCGGCCACCACGTCGTCGACGCGCGCCAGCAGCTCGGTCTGCCGCTCGAGCGAGGCGACGCCGGCCGCCTGGGCGACCACGTTGACGCCGAACGGCAGCGCCATCGCCCGCAGGGTCGAGGCGATCGGCGCCGGCGCGAAGGCGTAGCCGACCCGGAAGCCGGCCAGCCCGTAGGCCTTGGAGAAGGTACGCAGCACGACCACGTTGGCCCGCGAGCGGTAGGTCGCGATCCCGTCGATGGCGTCGTCCATGCGTACGAACTCGGCGTAGGCCTCATCGACCACGACCAGCACGTGCTCGGGCACCTTCGCGAGGAAGGCGTCGAGCTCGGTCTGGGTGACCGAGGTGCCGGTGGGGTTGTTGGGGGTGCAGACGAAGACGACCTTCGTACGCTCCGTGATGGCCGCCGCCATCGCGTCGAGGTCGTGGTGGCCGTCGTCAGTGACCGGTACCTTCACCGCGGTCGCACCGGCCGCGAGCACCGCGATCGGGTAGGCCTCGAAGCTGCGCCAGGCGAAGACGACCTCGTCCTCGGGACCGCAGTAGGCCGAGATCAGCTGGAAGATGAGCGCCACGGCGCCGGTCGAGAGAGCGAGCTCCTCGGCCGGCACCTTGTAGGCCGTCGCGAGCGCCTCGTAGAGCTCGGTGTTGCCCGCGTCGGGGTAGCGGTTGACCCGGCCCGCCGCCTCAGCGGCGACCTCCACCACACCGTCCAGCGGCGGGTAGGGGTTCTCGTTGGACGAGAGCTTGTAGGTCACCAGACCGGGCCGCTCCACCGGCGGCTTGCCCGCGACGTACGCAGGCATAGCGGCGACACTGGGACGGGGCTGTGGGGTGCTCATATCGTGAGATCCTAGGTCGGGATGACCTCGCCCCCGTAAACCACGGGGACGTCGCGGCCGACCACGATGTCGAGCGGGTTGGTGACGCAGCGCACGGAGCCGCCACCGAGGTGGAGCTCGCTCATCTCGACGATCCGGATCGTGAAGCCCCATCCCTCGAGGACGGTGCGGACGCGGTCCGGGCAGGACGGCATCACGATGTTGCGGCCGATCACGATCGAGTTGGCGGCGAACGTGCTGAGCGCCTCCTCCTCGGTGATGACCAGCGGCTCCGGGACGAGATCGAGGAGCGCCTGCGCCGACTCGGGAGCGAGGGCGTCCGGGCAGATGATCGCGCGGCGCTCGTCGAGCGGGCAGAAGGCCAGGTCGAGGTGGTACATCCCCGAGTGGGTCGTCCGAACGCCCAGGACGCGCACACCCATCTCGGCGGCCAGGGTCTTCAGCGCCATCTCGTCGGTGCGCGGCCCGGTGCCGGCGACCAGGTAGCCGGCGTACGGGAAGACGTCGCCCGCCTCGAAGGTCGGCCCGACCCCGTCCTTGCCGACGTACGCCGAGCTCCAGCCGTTCGCGTCGAACCACTCGATCGCGGAGCGGGTCTCGTTGCGCCGCTCGGGGAAGCGCATGTGGGAGAGGAGCACGTGACGCCGGCCGTCAGGGACCGTGGCCGCGAAGCCGAGGTTCATCGCGTAGACCATGTCGGGGCTGTCCTCGCGGGGCGCGATGACGTCGACGCGGCCGCCGAGCTCCTCGATGGTGGCCTTCAGGGTGTCCCACTGCGCGCGAGCACGGACCGGATCGGGCTGGATCTCGGTGTCCATGAACGGGTTGATGGCGTAGTCGATGCGGTAGTGCGTCGGCTCGGTCATCAGGTAGTGACGGCCCCAGCTCAGCGATGTGCTCACTCGTACCCCTCTCAAGGTCTGATTGACTTCAGATCGTCCGATTGCCTGATTGACTGATTGTCAGACAATCCTGTGCCGTTAGGTTAGAGCACGAACGGTCATCACCGGAAGACGGCGCAGGTAGGACAATGGGGCCCATGTTCGAGTCGCTCACCCTGGACGAACCCGCATCGACGGTCGACCGCGTCGCCGACGAGCTCCGCCGGGCGGTGTTCGAGGGCGAGCTCGAGTCGGGCACTCCCCTGCGCGAGCACGGTCTCGCCGAGTCGCTGGGCGTCGGCCGCTCCACGGTCCGCGAGGCGCTGACCATCCTGGTCGCCGAGGGCCTGGCCACCCGCGCACCCAACAAGGGCGTCGCCGTCGCCACCCCCGAGGCCGCCTCCGTCCGTGATGTCTGCGCCGCCCGCTGGGTGCTCGAAGGAGCCGGAGTGCGCAACTGGCGGAACGCCTCCGCAGAGGACCGCCGGGCGGTGCACGAGTCGCTCGATGCGTACATCTCGGCGGTCCACTCGGAGCGCTCGACCTACCGCGAGCTCAACGAGCGCCACCTCGCCTTCCATCTCTCACTGGTGGCCCTCACCGGGTCACCGCGGCTGGTCGCGATGCAGGAGCACCTGGTCCTCGAGCTCAAGCTCTCGCTCGCCCAAGTCGACCGCATCCGCCGCAACGCCCACGACCAGGCCGAGGACCACGCCGCCCTCGTCCGCCTCCTCGACGCCGACCGCATCGACGAGGCCGAGCAGTTCCTGGACAAGCATCTCTCCGACGCCGCCCACTCCATCTGCAAGGCGCTCCGCCTGGAGCCGTGAGCAGGGGTAACACAGTCGCCACACCTGGCGCGGGCTCTTACGCGCGGTTGCGGAGCCTGCCAGACTCACCGGTATGCGCATCGTGACCTGGCTCATCACCAACGCCATCGCTCTGGCGGTGGCAACCTGGCTCGTCGGCGGGATCTACTTCGACGGCCCGACCAGCGGCATGGACGAGATCAAGCAGAAGCTGCTCCCGCTGCTGATCGTCGCCGTCGTGCTCGGCCTCGTGTCGTCCTTCGTCAAGCCGGTCGTGAAGTTCTTCGCGTTCCCGTTCATCCTGCTCACCCTGGGCCTGCTCCTGCTGGTGATCAACGCGGCGATGCTCGGCCTGACCGCGTGGATCCTCGGCCCGACCGGGGTGGGCTTCCACGTCGACGGGTTCTGGGCGGCGGTCCTCGGCGGCATCATCATCTCGATCGTCGACTGGGGCCTCGACCGCGTCTGGCCGGAGAGCGACGAGTGAGAGGTCACGCGGCGCTCCAGATTCCACATCCGCCACGCGTTCTTGGCCGAAATGTAAAACTCAGGCCATGAAGATCGCGGTCGTCTGCCTGGGCAACATCTGCCGTTCTCCGATGGCGGAGGTGGTGCTGCGGGAGCGTCTCGACGGTTCCGGGCTCGACGACGTGGAGCTCGTCTCGGCCGGCACCGGCGGCTGGCACGCAGGCGAGAAGATGGACCGCCGGGCGGCCGCGACGCTGCTCGAGGCGGGCTACGACCCCGAGCGTCACCGGGCCCAGCAGTGGCCGGTCGGGGACCCCGAGACGTACGACCTCGTGCTCGCGATGGATGCCGACAATCTGGCCGATCTGGCTGGTCAGGCACCGGACAGCGGGCTGCGGATGTTCCGTGATTTCGATCCCGAAGGCCCCGGGGACGTACCCGATCCCTATTACGGTGGTGCTGAGGGATTCCGGGAGGTGCTGGCGATGGTGGAGCGTACGAGTGATGCGATCGTTGCATCCGTGGCCTCGGCGAGGCCCGGTTCGTGACCCGCCAGCCCGCGGTCGCCCGTCGTGCCGAGCAGCTGCTCGGAGCGGCGGTGGTGAGCACATCTCCGGTCGCGGGCGGTGACATCTCGACCGCCACCAAGATCCGCCTGAGTGACGGCTCGCTGGTGCTCATGAAGGCTCTCTCCCCACCGCGTGACGACTTCGTCGCCGCCGAGGCTCGCGGGCTCCGCTGGCTGGAGGAGTCGGGGGCCGTGAAGGTCCCCGAGGTCCTCGCCGCCGAGCCCGACTGCCTGGTCCTGCGCTGGATCGAGCCCGGACGCCCCAACGCCGAGACCGCCGAGGAGCTCGGCCGCGCGCTCGCGCGCCTCCACAGCACCCCGGTCTCGGGTTTCGGTGCCGACAGGGACGGGTTCATCGGCCGGATGCCGATGCCCAACAAGCCCGCGGACACCTGGGCCGAGTTCTATGCCGTACGCCGCCTGCTCCCCTATCTCAGGGCCGCCCGTGACCGCGGCGCCATCGACGCCGCCGGCGCCGAGAGCGTCGAGCAGGTCGTCGGGAAGCTGCCCTCGCTGATCCCGGAGGAGCCGCCGGCCCTGCTCCACGGCGACCTCTGGAACGGCAACGTGCTCTGGGACCGGACCAGCGAGGCCTGGCTCATCGACCCCGCGGCGTACGCCGGTCATCGTGAGGTCGACCTCGCCATGCTCGCGCTCTTCGGCCTGCCCCACCTGGAGCGGATGATGTCCGCCTACGAGGACACGACGCCGCTCGCCGAGGGCTGGGAGGATCGCCAGGGCCTCCACCAGCTCTTCCCGCTGCTCGTCCATGCGGCCATGTTCGGTGGCGGCTACGGCGCTCGGGCCGCCACGGTGGCCGCTCGCTACCTCTGATTCTCTGGGAAACCAGAAAACCCCTGGTTACCCAGGGGTTTTCGGATGGCGGTGACGGTGGGATTTGAACCCACGGTAGGTCGCCCTACACAACATTTCGAGTGTTGCACCATCGGCCGCTCGGACACGTCACCGCCGAATAAGTTACAACCTCGGGTGGTCTTCGCCGAAATCGGGGCCGCCTCGCTGGGATCCGAAGAAGTCCTCCAGCAGCGCGCGCTGCTCCTCGGCCATCAGCCCGGCGACGACCTCGGGCCGGTGGTTGAGCCGGCGGTCGCGTACGACGTCCCACAGCGACCCCACCGCACCGGCCTTGTCGTCGAAGGCACCGAAGACGATCCGCTCCACCCTGGCCAGGACCGCGGCGCCGGCGCACATCGTGCACGGCTCCAGCGTCACCACGAGCGTGCAGCCCTCCAGGCGCCACTCGCCGCGGGCCTTGGCCGCCTCGCGCAGCGCGACCACCTCGGCATGTCCGGTGGGGTCGGCCTCGGCCTCACGTACGTTGCGGCCCTTCCCGATCACGACGCCGGACGGGTCGACGACGACCGCGCCGATCGGCACGTCACCGGTCGCCAGGGCAGCACGACCCTCATCGAGAGCGGCCCGCATCGGGGCCTCCCATCGACTGGCTGGGGTCACGCCGGCATGAGGCCGACGGCGTCGTCGAAGGCCTCGCCGCAGCCGATCGCCCGGGCGATCTCGGAGAGCGTCTCGTCGGGGTAGAGGTCGTCCTCGAACATGTCGTCGAGCAGCATGCCCATCTCGACTGCGCTCATCCCGAAGTCGGCGAGGATGCCGAGGTCACCGGCGGGGTCGGGCTCTTCCTCGTCCTCGACCTCTTCGGGCAGCGGAAGCCCGAGCACGTCGAGAGCCGACGCGGCCAGCTCCCACTCGTCGGCCGCGGTCACGTCGGAGAGCAGCACCTTGGTCGCTGCCCCGTGGACCCGGACGATCACGAAGAAGTCCTCGTCGATCGCCGCCATCGCGATCGCGCCGCCATCGCCTGGGAAGCGGTGGAGCGCGTGCGTCAGAGTCTCGACATCGGTCAGGAGGTCGTGAGCGAGTTCGCGCACAACCCAGGCGCCGTCCTCGCGATACATCGCGACGGCGAAGTCAACACCCTCGATCTGCTCCAGCTGATCAGACACACGACCAGAGTGACACCGAAACCGCCCTGGGTCTAGGCCGTATCGCTGAATTCCACGCTCAGGGCGCGGTGTTTCGGGTCTCATGCGCCCCGCTTGGTCAGCCCACGTCTCGGCGCCGGTAGCCGACGAGGGCCAGCGCTGCGACGACGGCCGTCGTCGCCAGCAGCGCGACGGTCGGACCGGCGGTCCAGGTCTCCGTCGGGTACGCTGGCAGGTGGAAGAAGGGTGACAGCGAGCGGACCCCGTCGGGCAGCTCGAGCGTCTCCCCGAGGAAGGCGTCCAGCACCACCCAGGCCACCAGCGCCCACGCCAGGACGGCGAACCGCGGCAACCACGCCAGGATCAGCAGGGCGAGGGCGGCGACGAGCAGCATCGCCGGCAGCTGGGCGAGAACGCCGAGGATCAACTCGGAGACGCGCGAGCCGGAGACCTCGCCGGCGACCGGGACGTACCCCAGCACCATCCCGGCGCTCATCGCCAGGGCCACCAGCAGCACGCCGACGACCGTCACGGCGAGCGAGCCGACCAGCCAGCGGGTCCGGGTGAGCGGGGTGGCGATCAGCGCCTCGAGCCGCCCGGTCTCCTCCTCCGCCCGGAGCCGCAGCACCGAGGCGACGCCGAAGACCGCGCCGATCACGCCGAGGGTGAGATTGACGTAGCCGAGGAACGCGTCGATCAGGGCGTCGCCGGCGCCGGCACCCAGACCCATCGCCTCGAGCAGGTCGGGGTTCCCCTCGAGCATGTCGGGCACCTCCGGGATGACGGAGCCGTAGATCGCGGCGAGCACCGCCAGCCCGATTGCCCAGCCGATCACCAGGCCCCGCTGTGTGCGCAGCGCCAGGCCCCACGGCGTCCCGAGGACGGCGGAGGCGCGCGCGGCACCCGGCCGCGGCTGCAACAGGCCGGCGCCGGCATCGCGTCGCGCGGTCAGCATTACGGCCAGACCGAAGCAGACGGCCGCGGCCGCGAGCAGCACCCCGAGCAGCCACCATCGCTCGTCACCGAACGCGTTGACCCCCTGGGCCCAACCGAACGGCGAGACCCAGAAGAGCGCGCTGTCGCCGACCGCGCCGACGCCACGGACGACGTACGCCGCCCCCAGCAGACCGCCTGCGATCGCGAGCGCGCCGCGGGCCGACGCGGTGACCTGGGCGGCCGCCGCGGCGAGGCCGGCGAAGAGGAGGCCGAGCGTCGCGACCTCCGCCGCGAAGGCCAGCGACCCGGTGCGTTCCAGGCCCAGGCCGATCAGCACCACGGCCAGCAGTCCGCTGATGACGACCGTCGCGGCGAGCGCGACCACGAGTGCGGCCACCTGTGCGGCGTGACGCCCCACGACGCCCGCGCGGACCAGCTCGGCCGCCCCGGACTCCTCCTCGGCGCGCGTGTGGCGGACCACCGTGAAGACGACCAGCAGCGTGATGCCGAGCGTCACGATCGGGGTGATCTCGTTGGCGATGATCCCCTCGACCGTGTCGAGGGCGACCTGTCGGCCACTGGTGATCCGTGACGCCGCGCTCGCCCCGGCGGTCGGCCCGTACGTGGCGATCTTGGCGGCCGTGTCGTACGTGCCCTTCACGGTGGCCGCACTGGCCGCGGAGACTCCGACGATGCCGAGGGCCCAGAGCGGGAGGCGCACCCGGTCGCGGCGCAGCGCCAGCCGGACCAGGGTCGACGTACCGGCGAAGAGCTCGTGGGCACTCATCGGGTCACCACGTCGCCGTACTGGCGGAGGAACAGCTCCTCCAGAGTCGGCGGGTGTGCCTGGAGGGAGACGATCCCGGCCCGGTGCAGGATGCCGACCACGTCGTCGAGCTGGGCGGTGTCGACGGCCAGGGTGACCGTGTGGGTGCCGTGGCTGTCGTCGTACTCGGGGTCATGGACGCCGGGCAGGGAGGCCAGGTCGGTGACCGGGGTCCGGGTCTCGGCGACAACCGTGGTGCGGGTCAGCGTGCGCAGCTCGGTCAGCGTGCCGCTCTGGACGGTGCGGCCGGACCGGATGATGCTCACCCGGTCCGCGAGCCGTTCGACCTCGGCGAGGATGTGGCTGGACAGCAGCACCGTCGCACCCCGCTGGACGACCTCCTCGACGCACTCCTGGAAGACCGCCTCCATCAGCGGGTCCAGGCCCGAGGTCGGCTCGTCGAGCAGGTAGAGGTCGGCCTCCGCGCTGAACGCCGCGACCAGCGCGACCTTCTGCCGGTTGCCCTTGGAGTAGGTGCGCGACCTCTTGCGCGGGTCGAGCTCGAAGCGCTCCACCATCTGCCCGCGCAGCTTCTCGTCGAGGCCGCCGCGCAGCCGGCCCAGCACGTCGATCACCTCGCCACCGGTCAGGCTGGGCCACAGCGGTACGTCGCCAGGCACGTACGCGATCCGGCGGTGGAGCGTGGCGACGTCGCGCCACGGATCACCGCCGAGCAGCCGCGCCCGGCCGCTGTCCGCGCGGAGCAGGCCGAGCAGCACCCGCATGGTGGTGGACTTGCCGGCGCCGTTGGGGCCGAGGAACCCGTGCACCTCGCCGGTCTCGACGTGCAGGTCGAGACCGTCGAGAGCTCGTACGCTTCCGAAGGTCTTGACCAGTCCGGTCAGCTCGATGGCGGTCATTCTTCCTTCTCCTCCTGGGTGACGGTGTGCGGCGCACGAGTGCGTTCGATGAGCAGGCGAGCGGCGGCCGCCTGGGCGGGGGTGAACTCCTCGACGACCGCGTCGATGACGAAATCGCCGCTGGCGCTCACCAGGTCGTGCTCGGAAAGGGCGCGCAACGACTCCTCCGGAAGCAGGTCGAGGATCCGGTCGACGAGCGTGGCGACTGCCGGGTCGTCCGGGTCCGCGTCCGCGAGACGGTCGAACTCGTCGTACATCCCGACCAGGCGCCGGGTGAAGTCCTCGTCGCCGAGCAGCGGCAGCATCGGGGCGATCCAGCGGCTCGCCTCGGTGCCGGGGATGAACGCGAGTACGTCGCGGTCGAGCCGGGCCATCGGGCCGGTGGCGCCGGCTGCCTCGACACGGGTGAAGAACTCGACCAGCCTCGGGTCGGGGAGGTCGTCGAGCGCGAGGCGGCCGTCGCGTACCCGTTCCTGCAGTTCGGCGAGACGTCGCCGCTGAGCGGCCAGACGCTCCTGCTGCAGAGCGAGCGCGGCGTCCATCGAGGCGACGATCTCGCCGAGGTCGCGTCCCTCCTCGTCCGCCAACACCTGCCGCACCTCGTCGAGGCCGAGGCCGAGCTCGACGAGCCGTCGGGCGTGGCTGAGGAACACCAGGTCCCGCATGCCGTAGACGCGATATCCGGACGCGGATCGCTCCGGCTCAGGGAGCAGTCCGACCTGGTGGTAGTAGCGCACGGTGCGGGTGCTCACCCCCGCCGCTGCCGCAAGCTCTCCGATCCGCATGAGACCAGTCAAGACCTTGACGGAGCGTCAAGGTCAAGGTCTGACTGGTGACGTAGGGTTTCGCCCCATGGAGACCCTCGTTGTGGACCACCCCCTCGTCGCCCACAAACTCACCACCCTGCGCAACAAAGAGACCGACTCGTCGACCTTCCGTCGTCTCGCCGACGAGCTCGTCACGCTGCTCGCCTACGAGGCGACCCGCGGGGTGAGGGTCGCCCCGGTCGACATCGTCACGCCGGTCGCTCCGACCCAGGGCGTACGCCTCACCGACCCGCAGCCGCTGATCGTCCCCATCCTCCGGGCCGGTCTCGGGATGCTCGACGGGATGATCCGGCTGCTGCCGACCGCGGAGGTCGGTTTCCTCGGCATGGTCCGCAACGAGGAGACCCTCGAGGCGACGACGTACGCCGAGCGTCTCCCCGCCGACCTCTCCGGCCGCCAGTGCTACGTCGTCGACCCGATGCTCGCCACCGGTGGCACCCTCGCCGCCGCGATCGACTTCCTGGTCTCGCGCGGCGCCGACGACATCACCGCCGTCGTGCTTCTCGCCGCCCCGGAGGGTGTCGCTGCGCTGGAGAAGGGTCTCGAGGGCGTCGACGCCCCCGTCCGCGTCGTCACCGCCGCGATGGACGAGAAGCTCAACGAGAAGGGCTACATCGTCCCCGGCCTCGGTGACGCCGGCGACCGGCTCTACGGCGTCGCGGGCTGATTTCGCGCCTCGGTAACACGCTGTTCGTGGCGCTCGCTCGCGTGTAACACGTCGTTCGTAGGACTATCCGGTCGTTCTGATAGGGCGAGTAGTCCTACGAACAACGTGTTACACGGGCGGCGGGCCGGGCCAGCGGAGGCTCAGGCCTTGATGGTCACCTTCTCCTCGACGTACGGCTCGGCCTCGGCGGTCTCGGCCTCGGCTGCCTCGGCGCGGGCCTTGCGCTTGGCGGCGATGGCCTTGAAGGGCCAGGTGAGGAGCTGGTCGAGGGTGATCCGGCCGGGGGCGACCAGACCGAGCACGAGGGCGGCGGCGCCGAGCGCGGCAGCAAGCTCCCAGCCGCCCTGGTCGACGAAGACCTCGGTGGTGCGGTGGGCGTACCAGACGGCTCCGGCCATCTGACCGGCGAGCACGATGCCGGCGATCGGGGCGAACAGGCCCAGCACCAGCAGCGCGCCGCCGACGAGTTCGACGTACGTCGCCACCTGAGCGGCGATGGCGGGCTCCGGGACCCCCAGGCCGCCCAGGAACTGCTCGGTGCCGGCGAAGCCCTGGTCGTACTTCTGCCAGCCGTGCGCGACGAAGATCCCGCCGACCACCACACGGGCGGCAAGCAGCACGACGTCGTTGAAAAGTCCGGTGTAGGCGTTGCGCCCCACTCGACGACTCATGTCCGGTTCTCCTCTGGTCAGGTCAGAAACAGGGCGCACACGGTAGCGATGCGGAGTCCCGACCGGTACCGCCCGGGGCTTCCTCTCAGCCGAAAGGAAACTCTGCTATGACCTCGTAGGCCGGACGCTTCCTCGGCCCCTCGCCGAGCCGTGAGTGCACCAGCGCGAAGGAGGAGACGGTCCAGGTCGGGCTACGGTACGCATCGAGCAGCCGCACCCAGTTGCTGAGCTCCATCGGCATCCCGGTCCGGGCGACCGTCAGGTGGGGCCGGAAGCGGCCGCCGTCGACCTCGACCCCGGCCTTGACCAGGGCGTTCCGGGTCCCGGCAGCGACCCGGTCGAGCTCCTCGGCGGCATCGGTCTCGACGCCCGCGTAGAGGACCTTGCCCTCGGTCACGTTGGGGAAGGCGCCGCCTCCGGTGACGGTCAGGTCGAAGGGCGTACGCCGTCCCGCGGCCGTCTCCAGCCGCTCGATCGCGTCATCGAGGGACCGGTCGGGAACGTGCTCGGCGAAGGCGAGCGTCAGATGGAGCTGATCAGGCGCCGACCAGCGAAAGGCGGCCGCGTCGCGGCGTACGGACAAGAACTCGTCGAGATCCTCGATCACCGACTCCGGCGGGATCACCGCCACGAACATTCGATTCATCGATGTCCATTGTGCCCGGCGGCAGGGGCCGGGTCACCTGAGTTGTGTGCCGAGGAGGTCGCCGACGACGTAGGTCACCAGCATTGCGAGCAGACCGCCGGCAACGTTGCGCAGCGCCGCGCGGCCAGGTGGTGCGTAGCCGAGGCGAGCACTGGTCCAGCCGGTGATGGCGAGCGCGACGGTGACCGTGAGAACGGTTCCCCAGATGCGGGCGCTGTCCGGCAGGAGCATGATCGACAGCAGGGGCAGCAGCGCGCCGAGGGTGAACGCCAGCATCGACGCCCAGGCAGCGGACCACGGCGACGTGAGATCGTCGACGTCGATGCCGAGCTCGAGGACGGCATGGGCACGCAGCGCGTCCCGATCGGTGAGCTGCTCGGCAACCTCGGCGGCGGTCTCGGGTTCCAGCCCGCGCTCCCGCAGGAACCCTTCGAGCTCGCGCAGCTCTTCCTCGGGCATGTCCCGCAGCTCGCGACGCTCCTTGGCGATCAGCGACTTCTCGGTGTCGCGCTGGGTCGAGACGGAGACGTACTCCCCCGCAGCCATGCTGATCGCGCCCGCCACCAGAGCGGCGACACCCGCGATCAGGACCGTGGTCGTGCCCGTGGTCGCGCCGGCGACGCCCATCACCACGCCGGCGGTGGAGACGATGCCGTCGTTGGCGCCGAGGACGCCGGCGCGCAGCCAGTTGAGCCGGTTCTTCAGGCCCTCGGCCCGCTCCTCGGCGTCCCCGTGGCCCGCGTGGGCACCCTCACTGGGGAGCGTCACTGCTCCCCTTGTCGGGAACAGGCTCCTGCGGGTTCTCGCAGAAGGCGACCGGGCCGCTCTCACCGCCGTGATACTCGTAGGTCTTCCCGGCGGCCTCGAGCACCACGCGTACGCCGTCGGTCAGGACCATCGTGTACATCTTCCCCGGCTCAGGGCAGCCGAGGCTGCCGTCGCGCCAGGTCACCTTGTCGTTGGAGACGACGGTGATCTCCTCGCTCTTCACCCCCTGACGCTTGGCCAGGTCGGCGATCGCGGCTGCGACCTTCGGGTCCTCGGCGGGCGTCGGGCTGGATGAGGTGGGCACGTCAGACACGTTAGCGCCTGGGTCCGTCGCCTCGGAGCCACATCCGGCCAACGCAGGTGCCAGCGTCAGCGCCAGAACGGGCAGAAGGTACGCCGCGGGGCGGATCTTTCGCTTGCTGTCGTCTGTGCTGATCTTGGTGGGGGTCATACCCATGGGTACGTCAGCGGTTCGAGGTTCGTTGCGCACGGTCAGATCCCGAACCGCTCTACACGCTCGCGGGTCCGCCCGCCGCCGCGGCCCGCGTCGACTTCGCTGTCCCAGCTGTAGACCTCGGTCCCGGTGATGAAGACGCGCTCTGCGCGATGGTCGGTGTCGAGGGGGTCCCCGGACCAGATGACCACGTCCCCGTCGAGGCCGGGCGCGATCGCGCCGACGCGGTCGTCGAGACCCAGGAAGCTCGCCGGGTTCGTGGTGATCGCGGCCAGGGCCGTGTCGCGCGGGAGGCCGTCGCGTACGGCGAAGGAGGCCTGGTGGACCAGGAAGTTGATCGGGATGACCGGGTGGTCGGTGGTGATCGCGACCCGCACGCCCGCGGCGGCCATGGCAGCGATGTTGCGGTTGGCGCGGTTGCGTACCTCCACCTTCGAGCGGCTCACGAACATCGGGCCGTAGATGACCGGGATGTCCTTCTCGGCGAGCACATCGGCGAGCAGGTGGCCCTCGGTGCCGTGGTTGACCACGAGGCGGTAGCCGAACTCCTCGCTCAGCCGGATGGCGGTGGCGATGTCGTCGGCACGGTGGGTGTGCTGGTCCCAGGCGAGCTCGCCGGCGAGGACGCGGGCGAGGGTCTCCTTGCCGAGGTCGCGGTCGAACGGCTCGCCCTTCTCCTCGGCGGCTGCCCTCTTGGCGGCGTAGTTCTGGGCCTCGACGAAGGCTTTCCTGATGATGTTGGCGACGCCGAGGCGGGTCGAGGGGGTCTTGTTCTGGTCGCCGTAGACGCGCTTGGGGTTCTCGCCGAGGGCGCTCTTGACCGAGACCGAGTCGGAGACGACCTGCTCGTCGATGGTCCGCCCGCCCCAGGTCTTGATCGCGACCGTCTGGCCGCCGATCGGGTTGCCGGACCCGGGCTTGATCACCGCCGTGGTGACGCCGCCGGCGAGGGCGTCGCGGAAGCCCTCGTCCTCGATGTTGATCGCGTCGATCGCCCGCAGGCCCGCGCCGTCGGGGTCGGTCATCTCGTTGGTGTCGTCGCCGGCCCAGCCCTCGCCCTGCTCGTGGGTGCCGATGTGGCCGTGTCCCTCGACGAACCCCGGGAGCAGCCACTTCCCTTCCGCGTCGATGGTTTCGATGCCGTCGGGGATGGCGACGTCAGTGCCCACGGCCGTGATTACCCCGTCCTCGATCAGGACAGTGCCGTTCTCGATCGGCTCGGCCGAGACGGGGACCACGTACGCATGGGTGATGGCGACAGAGGAACGCTGAGTCATGGCCGTCATCATGCCGGGCTCGGGTGACCGACGCTTCGGAAAAGGGCGGCGTAGGTGTGGGCGGCGGTCACCAGCTCCGCGACCGCGACGCTCTCGTCGGGGCGGTGGGCCTGCTCGGCGACGGAGCCCGGGCCGAGCACGACGACCGGGATGCCCGTGCTCGCGACGAAGCCGCCGTCGCACGCGGCGGTCCAGCCGGTCGGGGCGGGTGAGGGTGCGCCGGCTGCGGCCAGCGCGGCGGCGACGTTGTCGACAATCGGATCGTCGACCGGGGTCTCGAAGCCGGGCATGTCCATGGTCATCCGGATCTCGACAGCGAGGCCGCGGCCGGCGAGGTCGAGGGCCGCTAGGCGTCTCTCGACCTCCTTCCGTACGTCGCTCGCGGACTCGCCCGGGAGCAGGCGGCGGTCCGCGGTGATCCGGCAGTGTGCGGCGACCGTCGAGGTCGCCTGGCCGCCCTCGATCGTGCCGACGCTCCAGGTCGCCGGACCGCACAGCGGGTGCGGGCCCGCGGCCAGCTCGTCGTGCCAGCGCTCGATCTCGGCGATCACCTGGGCCATGCCATGGATGGCGTTGCGGCCGTCGGCAGGGTTGCCGGAGTGGGCGGCCCGGCCGGTGAGGGTGATCTCCAGGTAGGCGTCGCCGCGTGCCGCGATCACCGGCTGCAGGCTGGTCGGCTCGACGACCAGGCAGGCGGTGTGGTCGTCCGCCGAGAGTCCGCGGACGAAGTGGCGGATGCCGAGGCCGAGCTCCTCCTCATCGACGAGGACAGCGAGGGTGATCGGTGGCTGGTCGGCGGTGTTGTCGACTGTGGACAATGCGACGATCGCCGCCGCCAGGCCGCCCTTGGTGTCCGCGCTGCCTCGTCCGTGCAGCCGCCCGTCGCGTACGTCTCCGGAGAACGGGTCGCCGCTCCAACCCTCTCCCGCCGGCACCACGTCGGAGTGGCTCACGATCAGGAGCCCCGGCCCGGGACCTTCGCCTACCCGCGCGATCAGGTTCGCGCGGCCGGGCGCGACCTCGTCGAGAACCACCTCGAGCCCGCGCCGGCGGCACTCCTCGGCGAGCACCGCGACCGTCGCGGCCTCCGAGTCCGGCGGGTTCTGACCGCGGGCGCGCACCAGCCGCTGGGCGAGCGCGACGACCTCGTCGGCATCGACTGACGTCACCGCCCCTCCTCGACGAGGCGGTCGACCGCCCTCCGCAGCCGGGCGATGCCCTCGGCGATCCGGTCGGGCGGGGTGGAGGCGAAGCAGAGGCGCATCGCGTGCGGGAAGAGCCCGCCGGGCGAGAACGCGTTGCCCGGGATCAGCGCGACGCCCTCGGCGAGGGCGACCTCGAACAGTGCGGTGGTGTCGACCGGCGGATCGAAGGTGACCCAGAGGAAGAAGCCGCCGTCGGGGTCGGTCCAGGTGGCCCGGCCGTCGAAGTGCTTGGTCAACGCCGCGCGCATCGCCTCCTTGCGCTCCTTGTAGACAATCCGCTGATCGGCCACGTGGGCGTCGAACCCACCCGAGTCGAGGAACCCGGCGAGCTGACACTGCGCCGGCAGGTTGGTGCAGGTGTCCATCGCCTGCTTGGCGTTGATCAGCAGCTGTCCCAGCGACGGGTCGGCGTCGACCCAGCCCACCCGCAGCCCCGGCGCGACGGTCTTGGAGAAGGTGCGCACCGAGAAGACCAGCGGGTCACCGTCGGCAAGCTCGTGCAGCGTCGGCAGCGGGTCACCGGCGAACCGCAGCAACCCGTAGGGGTCGTCGTCGATGAGGATCGAGCCCCACTCGCGAGCGAGCTCGATGAGCCGGATCCGGCGCTCCAGCGACAGGGTCGCCCCCGACGGGTTCTGGAAAGTCGGGATGGCGTAGATCGACTTCGGACGGCTGCCGGTGCGGCGTACCTCTGCCTCCAACCGCTCCACGTCGAGGCCCTCCTCGTCGACCGGGATCTCGAGGAGCTCGGCCGAGTAGGAGAGGGCGGTCGCGCTGCCGTTGGTGTAGGTCGGCGCCTCGACGACGACCATGTCGCCGGGGTCGGTGAAGAGCTTGTGGACGAGGTCGAGACCCTGCATCCCGCCGGAGGTGATGGTCAGCCGGTCGGAGGTGGTCTCGTCGCTGGTGCCGGCCAGCTGGGCCAGCAGCGCCTCCCGCAGCGCCGGGTCGCCCTCTGTGGCGGCGTAGTCGAAGGCGTGCGGCTCCAGCGGGACCGCGGCCAGCGCGGCGGCCGGGATCGCGTCCTGGGCCGGACTGCCCATGGCGAGGCGGACGATGTCGTGGGTCTGCCCGGCCAGCAGCGACGTACTGGAGTCGATCACCGAACCCACGAGGTGCTCGGTGCGTGCTGCCAGGGGCAGCCGGATGTCCGTGCGGATTGTCGACATTCGACACTTCCTCCTTGGTGGACTACTCGTTGACGATCAGCTGACGAGGCATCGAGGTCAGCGGCTCGGGCAGGTGCTCGGTGACCAGGACCGACTCGGAGAGCTCATAGGCCCAGCCGTCCATCCACATCCCGAGGATCACATGAAAGGCCATCCCGGGCTCGAGAACCGTCTCCTCGCCGTCCCGGAGGCTGACGGTCCGCTCGCCCCAGTCGGGCGGGAAGCCGATCCCGATCGAGTAGCCGATCCGGGAGTCCTTGCTCAGCCCGTGGGCGGCGATCACCCGGGTGAAGGCGGCATGTACGTCAGCACCGGCCGCCCCCGGCTTCATCGAGCCGAGCGCTGCCTCCATGCCCTCGGCGGTCGCGCCGGCGCAGTCGAGGAGCTTGGCCGACGGCGGCCCGAGGCAGACGGTCCGGGCGAGCGGGGCGTGGTAGCGATTGCGTACGCCGGCCAGCTCGATCGTCGTCGCCTCACCGCGTCGCAGGACCCTGTCGGTCCAGGTCAGGTGGGGTGTGTCGGCACTGACGCCGGTCGGCAGCAGCGGCACCAGCGCCGGGTAGTCACCACCGACCCCGCCGACGCTGACCGTCTGCGCCGCCTGGATGTCGGCGACGACGTCGCACTCGCGCCGCCCCGACCGCACCCCTTCCAGCGCCGCGGTCATCGCTCGCTGGGCGACCGCGCCGGCGGCTCTCATCTCGTCCTGCTCGGCCGCCGACTTCACCAGGCGTACCCAGTTGACCAGCTCCCCGCTGTCGACGATCCGCGTGCGCGGGATGGCCCGCTGCACCGCCAGGAATCCGCGTACCGGCAGATAATGGGCGTCGAGCTCCATCGCGACGACGGCGTCAGGACTGTCGACAAATAGATTTAGCTCCCGCGCCCGCGCGGCGATGTGGTCGTAGGGATGGACATCGGGCCGGTGGACCAGCTCCTCCGGATAGGCGTGGATCCGCTCCTTCGGCAGCACCGCCGTGTGCGTCGCTCCGTGCGCGTCCATCGCCCGCAGGAACAGGTGTGGCTCCCCCGCCGCCGGCACGACCGCGCACTGCGGCACGTAGAACGACCAGGCGTTGTAGCCGGTCAGGTAGTAGAGGTTCGCCGGATCCGCGACCACCAGCGCCGACCAGCCCCGCTCCGCCATCCGCTGCTGCACCTTCTCCAGCCGCTCCGCGAACTCCTCGGGGCCGAAGACGCTCACCAAACCAACACCGTTCCCACCACCCGATCATCGTGACGGAGCCCGCTGATTGTTGACAATAGACAACCCGAAGATTTCGAACGGTCGTAGCGTCACCGAAACACCGAGAAATACGCCGACAGGCGCCCACCCGGAGGTGGACGCCCGTCAGGGACGTACGAGTAGAGAAACTCAGAAGCCGAGGTCGCGGCCGATGAGCTCCTTCATGATCTCGTTGGAGCCGGCCCAGATCTTGGTGACGCGGGCGTCGCGCCAGGCGCGAGCGACGCGGTACTCGTTCATGAAGCCGTAGCCGCCGTGGATCTGGACGCAGTGGTCGAGCACCTCGGACTGCGCCTGCGAGGACCACCACTTGGCCTTGGACGCCTCGACCGGGGTGAGTTCCCCGCGGGCGTGCGCGGCGACGCACTTGTCGACGTACGCCTCGGCGACCTCGATCTGGGTGACCAGCTCGGCGAGCAGGAACTTGTTGTGCTGGAAGGCGCCGATGGACTGGCCGAAGGCCTTGCGGTCCTTGGCGTACTGCACGGTCTCGAGCAGGATCTGCTTGGCCTGCGCGACGTTGGCGACCGCACACGAGACGCGCTCCTGCGGGAGCTCCTCCATCATGTGGATGAAGCCGCGGTTGAGCTCGCCGATGACCTCGGCGTCGGTGACACGTACGTTCTCGAAGAAGAGCTCGGCGGTGTCGGACTCCTCCATGCCGACCTTGTCGAGCTTGCGGCCGCGCGAGAAGCCCTCCTTGGTCGCCTCGATGGCGAAGAGGGTGATGCCCTTGGCGCCCTTCTCCGGGTCGGTGCGGACCGCGGTGATGACCAGGTCGCAGGAGTAGCCGTTGGTGATGAAGGTCTTGGAGCCGTTGATGACCCACTCGTCGCCGTCGCGGACCGCGGTGGTCTTCAGCGCGGCCAGGTCGGAGCCGCCGGACGGCTCGGTCATGCCGATGGCGAGCAGGATCTCACCGGAGGCCACGCCCGGGAGCCAGCGCTGCTTCTGCTCCTCGGTGCCGAGGCGGACGAGGTAGGGAGCGGTGATGTCGGAGTGGATGCCGACGCAGGTCGGGTAGGCCGCGCCGATCTTGGCGAGCTCCTCGGCGAGGACCGCGTTGAAACGGAAGTCGTCGGCGCCGGCGCCGCCGTACTCCTCCGGGATCGCGAGACCGAGGAAGCCGTTCTCACCGGCTTCGAGCCAGAACTCGCGGGGCAGCGCCTTGTCGGCGATGTGCTTGTCGGTGTGGGGCTTGACCGAACGCTCCAGCCACTGCTGGACGGAGGCTCGGAAGTCCTCGTGGTCTTCCTCATAGTGGTCGCGCTTCAGCATGCGTCGGAGTCTACGCGCAGTAGTTACTCAGTGGTAACCACCGTTTCAAAACCGGCAGAGTCACCCGTGGATCCGGACCGGCGTACGCCACGCCACCACCAGCAGCGGAAGCGAGACGACCAGGCCGACGACGAAGACGACGTGCAGCGCCGGCGCGAGGACGTCGGCAGGCAGGGCCTCGAGCGGGGGCACCTCTCCCCCGGCGTACTCACGCCTGACCAGCCCGTTCGCGACCGCACCGAAGAGCGCGACGCCCAGCGCCGAGCCGACCGAGCGGGCGAACATGTTGGACCCGGTCGCCACCCCGCGCACCTCCCAGTCGACCGCCGACCCGGCGGCGACGACGCCCGGGTTGACCGACCAGCCGAAGCCGAGGCCGAGTACGAAGCACGGGATGGCCAGGTGCCAGATCGACGAGCTCTCGCCGACCGTGATCAGCACCAGCCCGCCGACGATGACCAGCAGCGCGCCTAGCGCGACCGCGGTCCGGAACCCCTTCGAGAGGTAGATCCGGCCGGCCGTGGCGGCCGCGATCGGCCAGCCGATGCTCATCCCGGCGAGCGCGAACCCGGCCACCAGCGCCGAGTGACCGAGCACGCTCTGGGCGTAGAGCGGGACGTACGTCGTCAGCCCGAGCATCACCACGCCGACGATCAGGCTGGCGGCGTTGGCCGGCACGAGGACGCGGTGGCTGAGGACCCACGGCGGCAGCACCGGGTCGGCGGCACGGCGCTCGACGAACCCGAAGGCGACCAGGGCCGCGATGCCGACCGCGAAGATCAGGTAGGACGGCCAGGAGGCCCACGCCCAGGCGTGCCCGCCCTCGAGCAGGCCGAGCAGCAGCGCGATCCCGCCGATCGTCAACAGTCCGGCACCGGACCAGTCGATGGCGCGATCGACGGCGGCCGGCCGACGGTCCTCGCGGAAGTGCCGCAGCAGCCAAAGCGCGACCGCTCCGACGGGCAGGTTGATCAGGAAGATCAGCCGCCAGTCGAGGTAGTCGGCGAAGAGGCCGCCGAGCGTCGGCCCGACGATGGCGGCGGTGGCCCAGACCGAGGCGACGTACGACGTCGCGACCGCGCGCTCCTCCAGCGTGTAGATGTCGGAGACGATCGTCATCGCCATCGGCTGGATCGCCCCGGCACCGATCCCCTGGATCGCCCGGAAGACGATCAGCGCGGTCAGCGACCATGCCAGCCCGCACAGCAACGACCCGACCAGGAACGCCACGATCCCGGCGATCATCACCGGCTTGCGCCCGAGCCGGTCGGCGACCTTGGCGTACAGCGGCGTGGTCACCGCGGTGGCCAGCACGTAGATCGAGAAGAGCCACGGGAACTGCTCGAAGCCGCCGAGGTCCTTCACCACGCTCGGTACCGCCGTCGCCAGGATCGTCATGTCGATCGCGACCAGGCTGAGCGACACCATCACGGCGAGCAGGATCGGTCCGCGTTCGCTACGAAGTCCTACCGAGCTGCGGGTGGGCCTGATCGAAGTGGACACATTGGTTAGCAAGCCTCACGACTGCCCATTCATTCCTGGGGAGTCATTCCTCCCGCGCGCGGGCCGCGATGCGTACGTCCAGGTCGGCGAGCTCATCGAGGATGTCGCCAGCGCCCCACACCTGGTTGCGGGTGCGGTTGGTGAGCGGGCGGATGATTCCAGCACCACGGAGGCGGTCGATGACCCGATGTGTCGTCGCAACGGAGAGGCCCAGATCGTCCTCGACGTCCTCGGTGGTGACCACGGGCTCCGCCGCCAGCTTGTCCAACAGCGACTCGGCCGCACTGGCCTTGCTCGGCTTCACCCGCTCACGCCAGTCGTTCGGCAGCTCAGCCAGCCGGGACGCCGTCACCTTCGACTCCTCAGCGGCGACCGTCGATGCGGTCGCGATGAGGCTGATGATGGGCACTGTGTCGCCCGCATGGAAGTCGTTCAGAGCCTGGAAGTAGGCACCACGACGAGCCGCCAGTGCGGAAGCAACCGGAACCGTCACCGCACGCGAAATGCCGCGACGACGCACGACTGCCGCGGCAAGCGCCCGACCGATGCGGCCGTTGCCGTCGGTGAACGGATGAATCGCCTCCAGCTGCGCGTGCGCGATCGCGGCCTGCGGAATCACCGCGATGTCGTCGCGGGTCGCGAAATCGACCAGATCACCCATCAGGTCGGGGACACGGTCCGGTGGCGGAGGCACGTAGATCGCACCCCGGGGCGAGTGGTCACTGCCTCCGATCCAGTTCTGCATGTCACGCCAACGCCCGGCGTACGGCCCATCGATGGGATCGTCACGCATGAGTCGTCGATGCGCGTCCAGGAGCGTGTCGAGATCGAGCGGGCCGGAGACGAGCCGATCCAGAGCCCCGGTGGCACGGACCATCGAGAGCGCAGATGAGTTCGACTTGGCGCCATGCAGAGCACGGACATAGTCCTCGACCGAGGCGATCTCGTGCTCGATTTTCGACGACGCGATCGACTCGGCACGCAGGAGCATCGTCGCCAGCGGGCGAAGCTGAGGGCCATGGGTGGCGTCCAGCGACGCGATCGCTCGAACGGCCTCATCGCACTCGGCGGCCACTCCAGGCGGGACACTCAGGCTGACGCCGGCGATGCGCGCGGGGATGCTGACCGTCACCTCTGCCAACCGACGGTCATCGATGGTGCCGCCTTTGACGCTCTGGCGCCACGGCACGACGACGCGCTCAGCCGCTGGAATCAGCGCCGCGTCGTGCTTGCTCATGAGAAGAGCGTACGCGTTATTCTCACTTTTTCCTGAAAAGTGAGAATAACTCCAGGGACGTTCTCACTTCTCCAGCTCGGCGAGGTCGAAGACCTCGTCGGCAGGGGGCTCCTCGACCTGGAACTCCTTGTCGAAGTCGGAGAAGGTGAGCTCGCCGGAGCTGCCCTGGGTCCACTTCACGATCCGGTGGGGCTCCGAGGCCTGGACGTACGTCCGGCTCTCGGTCTCGCCGTGGGTGACATCGAGACGGACGGCGGGGCCGTCGGCGGCCATCGCCGGACCGATCGCCTGGGCCTCGGCCTCGGCCGGAACCATCTGGGCGGTGAGACTGTCGATGCTGCAGAAGGCACGCAGACTGGCCAGCTCGCCCTCGAGCTTGACCCACTTCTTGCCGACCCGCTTGGCGATGCGCTCGCCCTCGCCCTTGGCCGGCGCGATCGCCTTCCAGAACTCCTCGTCGCCCTGATACCAAGCCGAGCCGTCGATGGAGCGCAGCGAGATCCGGCCGTCGCCGATGCTGACCTTGCCGACGCACGCGTCGTCGGCGGAGACGTCGAGGTCGACGGTGATCTTGGTGCTCTCCGAGTCGAGCACGTCCCCCTCGACATGCACGGTCTTGATGTCGCCCATCGCGGCGCGGGCGTCCTCGGCGATCTGGTTGCCGGGCTCCTTCGCGTAGTCACGCGCCTGGGACAGCGATCCCTCCCCTTCACCACAGCCGGCGAGAGCGCTGGTCAGCGCGACGATGAGGGCGGTCGTGAGCACGGCTTGGCGAAACACCGGCCTATCGTGACAGAAATTACGAAAGGGTCAACGCGCGAGGGCCTGAACGTCGGCAACCCACTCAGGCACCAGCTTGCCGGCGGGCCCCTGACGGGCGTCGTCGAAGAGGTGCGAGGTCTCGGACGCGTCCAGGTTGAGCTCGAGCGTCTTGGCTCCGGAGCGGGCGGCCATGCGTACGAAACCTGCGGCCGGATAGACCGCGCCGCTGGTGCCGATGGCGACGAAGAGGTCGGCCCGAGTGAGCGCCCGCTCGATCAGGTCGAGGTCGTAGGGCATCTCGCCGAACCACACGACGTCGGGCCTCAGCGCGTCGTTGCCGCACCCCGGACAGGCGGGGGCGTCGGCGAGGTCGTCGTCCCAGGCGAACCGGCCCTGGCAGGAGTCGCAGAGGGCCGAGAGCAGCTCGCCGTGCATGTGTACGATCCGGCGGGAGCCGGCGCGTTCGTGCAGGTCATCGACGTTCTGGGTGACCACCAGCAGCTCGTCGCCGAGCACCTGCTCCAGCCTGGCCAGCGCGATGTGGGCGGGGTTGGGCACCACCGCGCGCAGCTCCCGGCGGCGGTCGTCGTAGAACCGATGAACCGTCGCGGGATCACGATGGAACGCCTCGGGCGTCGCCACGTTGTCGACGTGGTGACCCTGCCAGAGCCCATCGACATCCCGGAACGTCGCGAGACCGCTCTCGGCGGAGATCCCGGCTCCGGTGAGCACGACAACTTTCACAAGGATTCAGGCTAGCGAGGTTGACGAAACATCCGCTGCCCCCGGACCGCTGTTTTGGTCACTCGATCGGTAGTTGTGATCGAACCGAGGCCATCCCGACGCCGCCCGGCGAAGGTATGGACTTTTACTGTAAAGGACCCTTACTGTAATTCGGGTTCCTACAGTTCCCCACTCGGGAGGTCCCATGCTGACCAGACGATCTGTACTCGCCGCCACCTCTGCCGCCTTCGCCGTCCCCCTTCTCGGCGGGACGAGCTGGCAGGCCGCGCAAGCCATGCGCCCGCAACGGATCGGAGCCCAGGCCACGATCCAGCTCCGCTTCGCCAACCGGACCGGCGCGTACGACAACGCCTCCATCCACTTCTACATCGTCGGCACCAACCTGGCGACGGGCGAGCAGTCCCGGGTCACGCCGGAGGGCACGCTCGTGCCCGTCTCGCTCGCCGACAACGGCGCCGACGGCTATGCCGACTACGCGATCCCGTTCTCGGGCAGCGGCGACACGCTCTCCCAGATCCCCGCCGACATGTCGGGCCGGATCTACTTCTCGCTCGGCGAGAAGCTGAAGTTCAAGGTCAACGAGGGCAACGCGCTCGCCTATCCGGCGGCGTGGGTCGAGTCCGACCCCAGCTACGGCGTGCTCCACGACTGCGTCGAGTTCACCTACAAGAGCGGCCGGATCTACTGCAACACGACCATGGTCGACATGTTCAGCGTCCCGCTATCGATCGCGCTGACCGGCGAGGAGTCGCCGACCACCGGCACGCTCAAGGAGGGCGGTCGCGCGAAGATCTTCTCCGCCGTCTCGAGCTCCCCCGACTTCGGGTCCCTCGTCGTCGACGACCGCCGCATCCTCGCGCCGGGACACGGCTTGGACGCGGGGCTGTTCCCGACGACGTACTTCGACTCCTACATCGACCAGGTGTGGTCGAAGTACGCCTCCGAGTCGCTCGTCGTGAAGGCGAACAACACCACCTTCACCGGCCGGGTCAGCGGCGATCAGTTCGTCTTCGACGGCGGGGTCAAGGCGTTCAGCCGGCCCACGACCCGGGACGTGCTCTTCTGCGACGGCGCGCTGGCGGCCCCCAACGACGGCATCACCGGCCCGGTCGCCGCGGTGCTCGGCGCCGGCTTCAACCGAACCACGCTGCTCGCCTCCGCCGACCAGCCCACCGGCGACCCCGCCGGCTTCTACCAGGGCGACCCGGTCCATGCGTACTGCAAGGCGATGCACGACAACACCGTCGACGGGAAGGCCTACGGGTTCGCCTTCGACGACGTCGGCGGCTTCGCCTCGTACGTCGAGGACAACGCCTCCGAGATGGCGGTGACGCTGACCCCGTTCTGAGGCCGGTCCCGGCGGCGATCCCCTCTATCGGGGATCGCCGGCTCGGCTCGCCCACCGCGCCACGAGGGCCCGTACGGTCGCACCATGTCGTACGTCGTCCTCGTGGCGTGGATCGTCCAGGCAGCGGTCGGAGTCCTGCTGCTGACGGGCTGGTTCCGGCATGGCCGCGCCCGTTCACCGGTGGTCCTCGCCCACGTCGGCTTCTCCGTCCTGGGGGTCGCCTCCTGGACGACGTACGTCCTGGTCGACCAGGTCCTCTGGGCGTGGGCCGCCCTCCTGCTCATCACGATCGGCAACAGCTTCGGCGACAACATGCTGCTGTGGCGTACGCGGCGAATGGGCGGCGCCCACCTCTCGACGGTCAACGCCTACAAGCTCGCCATCCGCTCGATCTTCAAACGCAGGCTGCCGCTCCGGGTCGGGTTCCACGCCGTGTTCGCCGGCGTCGTCTACTTCTCCACCCTGGCCATCTGCGTCGTCGCGACCGTCTCCTAGCCCGTTCGGCCGTGCGGAGCACCGCACGGCCGGGATACTGGGGCCATGGGTGCGGGTGGGGCGGTTCTGATCATCGTCGTCGGGGCTGTCCTGCTGTTCTTCGTGGCTGTCGGGCTGATCCTGCTCGTGGCCGCCGGGGCGGTGCGGATGTCGGGGAAGAACCCCAAGCCGCTGGCCTGGTCCGGGGTCGGCGTGCTCGCGGTGCCGGTGCTGTTCATCGCCACGCTCGTCGTGTTCTCCCAGCTCACCCGCGACCCCGACACCATCGAGCTCGACCTGCGCGAACCAGTCCTGCTCTCCAGCCTCCCCGAGGACAACGAGGAGTTCCCGGGGATGCGCGACTACAACAGCGACCGGGTCGACCTCGTCCTGCCCGACGGCCACCGCTTCGAGGCCGAGGTCGACGGGGTGCTGGTCTGGTCCGACGACGGGTACGTCACGCGGGTCACCTTCGACCGGCGAGCCCGCGAGGAGGGCGAGACCGAGTCCCTCACCCGGGCGTGGGAGAGGGAGCTCGGTGGCGCCGGCACCGTGGAGGCGGATACGGACTACTCCGACCACGGGAGGGTCCGGGCAGCGGTGCTCGCCGATCCGGCCCCGTAGGGCATGCCGTCATGATTCTCGGGGCGGCTCAAGAGTCGGTCGGCGTGTCCGCTGCCGACCGGGACTCATCGCGAGTCTGCGAGCGGCCCAACAGCGCGGTCGCAAGCATGGGCAACAAGAGCACGGTGGTGGCGCCGGCACCCACGAGCACCGAGGCGTTCTCGGTCGACATCTCACCCGATGACACCGATACCGAGGTCACCGCGACGATGATGGGCAGCCCGGTGGCGGCGAAGAGCGCCACCGCGGCGCCGTCGCGGGTGTCGAAGCGGTCGTGGGGCGGCCCGAGAAATCGGCTGGAGATGAACACGGGAAGGGCGCGGGCGAGCAGGATGAGCGCAAGCACGGCCGCGAAGGCGCCGGGGTTGCGCCCGATGGCTCGTGGGTCGATGGCCATTCCCGAGGTCACGAAGAACACCGGCACGAGCAGTCCGAAGGCGATGCCCCCGAGCCGCGCCTCGAACCTCTCGTCGCCATCGGGGAGGGCCAGCCGGAGGATGAAGCCGGCTGCGAACGCAGCGAGCACGATGTCCAGGTCGAGTTCGTGCGCGACGAAGCTGAGGGTGACCAGCAGCAGGAGAGTCAGCCGAACTGGGGTCTGACTGGTCGACTCCGCCCCATGACGTATGTGCACGAGCAACCACGAGCTGCCACCGCGCAGCCGAAGCGACGGGATCGTCAGCAGGAGAGCCACCCCAGCGAAGACCAGCAGGATCAGGAGCGATGCCGTCGCGCCGCGGGTGCCCAGAAGCAGAGCCATGGCCACGACGGGCCCGAGCTCGCCGTACGCACCGTGACGCAGCACCGACTCGCCCACCCGTCCTGTGGTCATGCCAGAGTCCTTGAGGATCGGCAGCAGGGTTCCCAGGGCGGTCGACGTCAGGGCGATGGCCAGGGCCACTTCTCCATCAACCACCCCCGCTGCGGCCAGCAAGGCTGTGAGGGCGAACGCCAGGCCGAGACACGTCAACCAGGTCAGACCCGCGCGTCGCCCGGCCCGCCCGATCAGCTCCGCAGGTTTGATCTCGAAGCCGGCCAGAAGGAACAGCATCCCCAGACCGAGCTCGCTCAGCAGCTCGATGGGCGGGCCTTCGACGGCCAACTCGAGCCCGAACGGCCCGATCAACATTCCCAGTCCGAGGAGAAGGACGACCTCCGGGACCAGGCGGCGTGGGACCAAGCCAGCGACAATGGGAGCCGCGACGGCGACGATCGAGATCCAGAGCAGTGACTCGGCAACGGAAGGCATGCGATTCCTCTCCCTGGGATTCGGCCCTGGACTCCGTCAGCACGGTAGCTGGACGCTGGGGCCGCCCCCTCACCCACGATGGGCGATGTCGGGCCGTACGGTCAGCCCGTCCTGTTGACCACGACGAACGGGCAGGCGAAGGGGTCGCGGTCGCCGAGGCCCACGCGGTTGAGGTGGCGGACGACGATGGCGTACGACTCCAGAAGGCCGGCCTCGGTGTAGGGGACGCCCTGCTCGGCGCAGTAGGCGCGGACCAGCGGCTGGGCGCGGCGGAGGCTGCTGCTCGGCATGCTGGGGAAGAGGTGGTGCTCGATCTGCAGGTTGAGGCCACCCATGAGCCAGTCGACCCAGCGCCCGCCGCGGATGTTGCGGGAGGTCAGGACCTGGCGGGAGAGGAAGTCGATCCTGGTGTCGCGCGGGACCAGCGGCATGCCCTTGTGGTTGGGGGCGAAGCTGGCGCCCATGTAGACGCCGAAGACGGCCAGCTGCACGCCCAGGAACGCCGCGCCGAGGCCGAGACCCAGAACCGAGCAGACCAGCACCGGCCAGCCGATCAGCCGCAGCGCGAGTAGCGCTGCCTCCGTACGCCGATGCTTGAGGTCTCGGTCGCCGATCACAGTGCGGACGGCGCCGACGTGGAGGTTGATGCCCTCGAGGGTCAGCAGCGGAAAGAACAGCCAGCCCTGGCGGGCGGTGAGCCACCGCTTGAAGCCTGTGCGCCGCTCGACGTCCTCGGGCGTGAACAGCAGGACCGAGGGGCGGATGTCCTCGTCCGCGTCGACCTTGTTCGGGTTGGCGTGGTGGCGGGTGTGCTTGCGCATCCACCAGCCGTAGCTCAGCCCGACGATCAGGTTGCCGAGGACGCGGGAGGCCCATTCGTTCTTCGGGCCCGAGGCGAAGATCTGACGGTGGGCGCCGTCGTGGGAGAGGAACGCCGTCTGGGTGAACAGGACCCCGAAGGCCGCCGCGACCAGCAGCTGCCACCAGGTCTGCCCGAGGGCGAGCAGGGCGATCAGCGCGAGCGCGAAGCCGGCGCCGAGGAGGGCGATACGCCGGGCGTACGTCCTCGGCGACCGCGCCAGCAGACCCTCCTGCCTGACGCGACTCATCAGCTCGGTGTAGGCGTTGACCTGACGGTGCGCCTGGCTCGGGAGCGTGGTCATCGTGGTCACCGCCCCAGTCGCCGCAGGCGGGCCATGGCCAGCGGCAGGCAGATCGCGATGATGGCGACCGGCCAGAGGACGGCCATGGTCAGCGCGTGCTCGCCGACCCAGGTCGTGGCAGGGGCGGCCATGTTGCCGAAGAGCTCGCGGGTGGCGATGACGGTCGACGAGAGCGGGTTCCACTCGGCGGGTAGGGCGAGCCAGCCCGGCATCAGGTCGGTCGGCACGATCGTGTCGGCGACCATGGCGAGCGGGAAGACGAGCGCGAAGTACTTCATCGCCGCCTCGGGACCGCTGACCAGCAGACCGAGCAGGATGCCGACCCAGGAGAACGCCATTCTCAGGAGGATCAGGAGCCCGAGCGCGGCGATCACCGCACCGAGCCCGAGATGGGCCTGCCAGCCGAACAGGGTCCCCAGCGCGAGGAGGATGGTCAGCTCGACCACGGCCAGGATCATGTCGGCCAGGGCGCGCCCGGCCAGCACCGCCACCGGCGACATGGGGAGGGATCGCATCCGGTCCAGCACCCCGCCGCGTACGTCCTCGGCGACCGAGATCGTCGTGTTGCCGATGCCGAACGCCATGGTGAGCGCGAAGAGGCCGGGGAGCAGGAACTCGCGATACTCCGCCCCGGGCACGTCCATCGCGACGCCGAAGGCCTCGCCGAAGACGAAGCCGAACATGGCCACGGCCATCACCGGGATCATCAGGGTGCCGAGGAGCTCGTCGGGGCGGCGTACGAGATGGAGGAGGTGGCGCTTTGCCACGACCCAGGTGTCGACCGCCGCCCACGTGATGCGTGATCCGTGGGTGTCAGCGACCTCAGTTAGCGTGCTCATCTCAGGCCCCCTCGGTCAGCAGCAGGAACGCCTCGTCGAGGTCACGGCCGCCGACGCTGGACTTCAGCTCGGCGGGCGACCCCTCGGCGACGACTCGACCGCGGTCGACCATCGTGATCCGTGAACACAACCGGTCGGCCTCCTCCAGGTACTGGGTGGTCAGCAGCACGGTCGTGCCGGAGTCGGCCAGCTCGCGGACCGCGTCCCAGACCTCGAGGCGGCTGCGCGGGTCGAGGCCGGTGGTGGGCTCGTCGAGGAAGAGCACGCGGGGGCTGCGGATGAGGCTGACCGCGAGGTCGAGCCGCCTGCGCATGCCTCCGGAGTAACCCCGCACCGGGCGATCGGCGGCCTCGACGAGGTCGAAGCGCTCGAGCAGCTCGTCCGCGCGGGCTCGTGCCTCCCGGGCCCGCATCCGGTGCAGGCGGGCGAACATCTCCAGGTTCTGGCGGCCGCTCAGGATCCCGTCGACGGCGGCGTACTGTCCAGCGATGCCGATGCGCGCTCGCACCCCCGCCCGGTCACGGGCGACGTTGCGGCCGGCGACCCAGGCCTGGCCCGAGTCGAACGAAGCGAGGGTGGCCAGGATGCGTACGGTCGTGGTCTTGCCGGCGCCGTTGGGGCCGAGCAGGCCGTGCACGGTGCCGGCGGGGACGGCGAGATCGATGCCGTCCAGGGCGGCGCCGCGGCCGGGGTAGCTCTTGCGGAGTCCCTGGGTCCAGATGGCGGGTTCGTCGGTGATCATGCTGCTGCCTCCATGGCTGCGATGGATCGTGCGGGTCGGGTGGATCGGACTGGGGCGGTGGTGGTGCCGGCCGGGGTCACCTCGTCGTAGCGGCCCAGCGCGATCCGGGCGATGTTGAGCAGCGACTCGCTGCCCTCGGCGTAGTAGCCACAGTGGCCGGGGATGTCGCCGGTGCCGAAGCGGGTCGCGGCGAGCTCGGGATGCAGCGGGCCGCGTCCCAGACCGAGGCGGCCGAGCCGCACCTGCGGGACCAGCCGGATCCGGTCGGTCTCGCCGTACGCGGCCCAGAGCCGGGTGCGTGACCCGAGCTCGGAGCGGTGCACGACGCCCATCCCCGGGCTGCCCAGCGCGACGCAGTCCTCGGCGCGGGCGCTGGCGAGCGCGAGGCCGGCCACCGTCGAGCCGTAGCTGTGGCCGATCAGGGTGAGGTGGGCGGCGCGCGGCAGGTAGTGGGTGAGGTTCGCCAGATCCTGCGCACCGGCGTAGGCGGGGCCGTTGGTGATCGCGTTGTACCACTCCGGCGGCGAGTGGTAGCCCAGCCAGACCACGACGGCCGACCGGCTCTCCGGCGCGATCGCCTGCATCGTACGCAGCAACAACTGCCCGCGGGACCGCGGACTGTGGGCTTCGGTGCTGGTGAAGTAGTTGCCGAGGTGGTGGCCGTTGCCGGGCACGACGACGGCGATGTGGTCGGCGGTGGCAGCATCCCCGAAGGCCTCGACGACCCGCGCCCCTCCGGGAGGGTCGCAGGCGAGGAGCCGGGGTCCGATGGTTCCGTCGGCCTCGTTGAGGCCGTATCTGAGCGGCGTCACAACTGTCATGGCTGTGACGGTAGGAATCAGATCTCCCGCTGCGCGTCACTCTGGGGAGCCATTCGACCCCCTACCGGGGTAGTGCGGGATGACCCTTAGGACGCGCTCTTACACGTGGGGAGCGACGAGGCCGCTCTCGTAGGCGAAGACCACGGCTTGGGCGCGGTCGCGGAGCCCGAGCTTGCCGAGGATGCGGCTGACGTGGGTCTTCACGGTCTGCTCGGCCAGGAAGAGCTCGGCGGCGATCTCGCTGTTGGAGCTGCCGCGGGCGATGTTCTCGAGCACCTCGCGCTCACGCTCGGTGAGCTGCTTGAGGCGCGGGTCGGCACGCCTCTTCCTGGGCGCGCGGGCGAACTGCGCGATCACCTGCCGGGTCACCGACGGGGAGAGCAGCGCCTCGCCGGCATGGACCACCCGGATCGCGGAGGCGAGCTCGTCGGGCGAGGCGTCCTTGAGCAGGAACCCGCTGGCGCCGAGGCGCAGCGACTCGTGGACGTACTCGTCGGCGTCGAAGGTGGTCAGCATGACCACCTTGGTCTGTGCGGTGGCCGGGTTCTCGGACAGTTGCCGGAGCGCTTCGATCCCGTCCATCACCGGCATCCGGACGTCCATCAGCACCACGTCGGGATGCGTACGCCGCACCACCTGCAACGCCTCGGATCCGTCGGCGGCGGTGCCGACCACCTCGAGGTCCGGTTGGGCACCGAGCAGCGCCACGAAGCCGGAGCGCACCATCTCCTGGTCGTCAACGACCACGATCTTCACCGTCACGCCGCCACCCCCGTAGCGCAAGCGCCAGGATACGGACGCGGCGGCGTGTTGGACTCATGGTTCACTCGCTGGCGCTCGCTCACGAGGTCTTCCTACCGCGTTTGGCGGGTGTGCGCACCGCGGTTTGCGCCGGGAGCCGCGCGTCGACGACGAACTCGTCGTCGCGGGCCCCAGCGGTGATGCTCCCGCCGACTGCGCTTGCACGCTCGCGCATCCCGATCAGCCCATGACCTCCGCCGCTGGTCTCGGTGGACGAGGCTGGGGCGGCACCGTCGAGCGGGTTGGCGACCCGGATCCCGAGGCCCTCCTCCCCCATCGTCAGATCGACGCCGACCGGCTCGCTGGGAGCGTGGCGGCGGGCGTTGCTGAGTGCCTCCTGCACGATCCGGTAGGCCGCGGTGCCCACCTCGGGAGCCACGTCGGTGAGCTCAGGGAGATCACCGCGCACCTCGACCCGCTGCCCGGTCCCGCGGGCCGACTCGAAGAGATCGGCCAGCCCGTCGATACCCGGCACCGGGACCCGGCCCGACTGCCCCTCTTCCGTACGCAGCACATCGAGCACCCCACGCATCTGCCGTAGCGCCGAGGCCGCCAGGTCGGCGATCTCGTCGAACTCCGCCTCGGCCGCCGGGCTGACGTCGTCTACCCGGTGCGGCGCCGACCTGGCCTGCACGGTGATCAGCGACATGTTGTGGGCGATCACGTCGTGGAGCTCGCGGGCGATGCGGGCCTTCTCCTCGACGACCGAGCGACGCTCGTGCTCCTCGCGCAGGGCGCTGCGACTCTCGGCCAGCCGTCTGGCGACGGCGGCGAGGGCGCCGAACAGCAGCGCGAGCGAGGCGAAGTTGGCTACTTCCACGAGCGAGTCGCCGATGTCGTTCCAGGCCCATCCGACCATGGCCAGGACCACCCCGGCGGCGACCTGGATGCCTAGGGTGATCGCCGCCAGCCGCCACCCGGCGACCAGGGTCAGAACCACCAGCACCAGAAGCTGGGTCAGCGTCGGCGGCGGCACCATCCATGGCCATCCGTTCTCGCTCACCCTCGCGATCGCCAGTGCGGCCACGGTGACCGCGACCAGGGAGAGACCGGCCGCCTCCACCGGACGCCGGAGCGCCAACGGAATCGAGGCGGCGTGCGTGACCCCGATCAGCAGAGCGACCCCGCCCGCGACCTCGTAGGGGTCGGTGGTCAGGACCGCGGCCTCCACGATCCCGAGCACGGTCGCGGCGACGTACAACGCCAGACGACCGCGGCCGGGCCAGGTCTTCAACATGTTCAAGTAATACCAGGCACGAGAGCACGACCGGCGGCCCATCGACCGCTCGAAGAGTGGTCACTTTTGGCCCTCCCGAGCGGCTCCGGCGGGCCCAAATCGACCACTCCTCACCAGCAGATGAGGCGTTACCGGCCTACCGCGGCCTTGTCCTGGTCCTGCGTCCGGATCGTGCCCTCACCGGATTCGATCCGGCCCTTGAGGCTGACGGTGATGTAGTGGGTCCAGGCGTCATAGCAGACGTCGAAGCACTCGTCGCCGCGCGCGAGGCCCTCGTGGGTGAAGGTCACGCGGGTCTGCGCGCCGTCAGGGACGATGTCGAAGCGACCGGTCGTGCCGATCCATTCCTTCTTGTCCGCGATGAAGTCGAGGTAGCCGTCGGTGAACTCCCACACGACGCGCTCCCCCGGGACCAGCTCCTTGACGAGCTGCTTGGAGTAGTGGATGTCGGGCACCAGGTAGAACCACTCGGCACCGACCTGGTCGGTGGGCCCGGCGATGTGGTGACCCCACCAGGAACGTACGTCGTTGATGGCTTCGTACGCCTCCTGAGGGGTGGCGTCGACGGTGAAGGTTGCGGTCAGGTCGCTCATGGCTGTCCCCTTGAAATCGGCTGTGACTTGCATCATGCAAGTCCACCGTAGACGCACGCACTTTCATCATGCAAGTGATTTGCTAGAGTCATCCTCGTGCTCGGAAAGACGTACGACGGCCAGATCTGCTCCATCGCGCGCTCGCTGGAGATCGTGGGCGAGCGCTGGACGCTGCTGATCCTGCGGGACGCGATCTTCGCCAGCGTCACCCGATACGGCGACTTCCAGCACAACCTCGGCATCTCCACGAACATCCTGAAGACGCGCCTCGCGACGCTCGTCGAGTCGGGCCTGATGACACGCGACGACGCCGGCGACTACCGGCCCACCGCGATGGCCCAGGGCCTGCGGCCGGCGCTGATCGCGCTCACGGAATGGGGAGACACCTGGTTCGCACCCGACGGCCGGCCGATCGACTACCTGCACGCCGACTGCGGCGAACCGGTTCACGTCGAGACGCGGTGCGAGCAGCACGGGCAGATTCCCCCTGATCAGGTCGTGGTGCGACCCGGTCCGGGCATGCCCACGGAATACCTCGCCGCTCGGCGGCCGGTTCGAGACCGATAACGCCTCGGCGATCCACGTCGACTCACCGTGCCCGCCGCGGTTCACGCGGCGGGCGCGGTGTGCCATGGGGTCAGGCGTCGACGAGTTCTCGGTCGCTGGTCTCGCCGAGCCGGACCAGGGAGAACACGCTCAACAGGCAGAACGCCGCGATGACCGTGGAGAGCATGACGGTGCTGGCGCCGGCCTTCTGCAGCGAGGCGAAGAGGAGCGGCGACAGGCCCGCGCCCATGCCGGCGAGCTGGTAGCCGAGCGAGGCGCCCGTGTAGCGCGACGAGGTCTTGAAGACCTCGCTCATCAGCGCGGCGAGCGGGCCGTAGAAGGCGGCGTGGATGACCGACTGCCCTAGGACGACCGCGAGCACCAGCAGCGCAACGCTGCCGCTGTCGAGCATCGGGAAGAGCAGGTACGCGAAGACGGCGGTCGCGACGGCGGCGGCGAGGACCACTGGCCGGCGACCGACCCGGTCGGTGAGCGCCGACCAGCCGAGGATGCCGATGACCGCGCCGGCCGAGGAAACGGTCAGCGCATTGAGCACCGTCGGGCGCTCGAAGCCGGCCCCGATGGCGTAGCTGATCAGGAAGGTGGTCAGCGTCCCCTGCACGACGAAGGCACCGAGCCCGACGCCGACGGCCAGTAGGAGCGTACGCGGGTGGTTGCGGAGGACGTCGAGCAGCGGCGTACGCGCCTCTGCCTTCTTCTCCTTCATCGCCTCGAAGGCGGGCGACTCGATCACGCTGAGGCGGATCCACAGGCCGACCGCGAGCAGGACGATGCTCAGCAGGAACGGCACCCGCCAGCCCCACGCGGTGAACTGCTCGGGCGTGGTGACCGAGGCCATCACCGCCATCACCGCGGTCGAGAGGACCATGCCCGCCGGGGCGCCGGCGTTGGTGAACGAGGCCCACAGCCCGCGCCGAGACGTGGCGTGCTCGGCGGTGATCAGCACCGCGCCGCCCCACTCGCCGCCGATCGCGACACCCTGGATGACTCGGAGCAGCACGAGGAGAACCGGCGCGGCCGCACCGATCTGGCCGTACGTCGGCAGGCAGCCGATCAGGAAGCTGACCACACCCATGATCAGCATGGTCAGGACCAGCATCTTCTTCCGGCCGAGCCGGTCGCCGAAGTGGCCGAAGATCACGCCGCCGAGCGGGCGCGCCAGGTAGCCGGCGGCGAAGGTGCCGAAGGACGCGATCGTGCCTGTCACCGGGTCGAGGTTGGAGAAGAAGACCTGGTTGAAGACCACGGCCGAGGCGGTGGAGTAGAGCAGGAAGTCGTAGTACTCGATCAAGCTGCCCGTGAAGCTGCTGGCCACGATCCGGCCCATCTGCGTACGTGGACCGGTCGTCCTGCCACCGGAGGTGAGGGTCATTGGGGGCTCCATTCAGGATTCCTGTTTATCAGGATTCCTGGCAATTGTGAGTGACGCGCATCACGCCCGTCAACCCATCGCGAAGGCAGACCCGGTGCGGATCCCGGGATCTAGGCGCCCTCAGCGCTCCCCGCGCGCTGCCCGGCGCGCAGCCGAACCGCTTCGCGCTCGGTGTCCTCGTCTCCGAAGTAGCCACCGGCCAACACCTCGGCCGCGTGGTGGAGCGAGGAGAGCAGCAGACCCCGCTCGGCAGCCGGCATCCCCGCATAGATGCGGTCCTCGACAGCGATCATCTCGGCCAGGCAGGCGTTGAGCTTGGCGAGCCCGTCGTCGGTGAGGCGCGCAAGCCTGATCCGCCGGTTGTCGGGGTGAGGGGTCCGCTCGACGAGCCCGCGCGAGACCAGGTCGGACAGTACCAGATGGGCGGCCTGGGAGGAGACGAACATAAGCCGTGCGAGGTCGGCGTTCGACCTCGGCACGTGGTCGCTCAGGATCAGGAGCATGCGGTACTCCGAGACCGAGATCGACTGCCTCGCCGCGATCAGCTCGGTCGCCCGCTGGAGTGCGCGCGCGAGCCGCTGGGAGACGTACTCGATCCGCGAGAACGCCGCCGTGGGAAGCCGTTCCGGTCCGACGGGCGCCGCCGGGCGCGGCGTGGCCGCTGGCTCTTCAGACATGGGGTGAACCACTTTCACATCAGGGCGAGGGCGGGATCAGAGTCTCCCATGAGGCTGTTCCGGGCAGCGGGGATCAGGACACGACCACCGCCGTCCCACCGTCGGCCCAACGGAAGCTCGTCGTCAGCCCCGCTGTCCGGGAGATGCCCTCGATGTAGGCGACCACGGAGTCGCCCTCACCCTGCGCGAGTGGCGTCGGCCGCGCCTGCTCGTCGATCCAGCACGGGATCAAGGCGGGACGTACGCGATTGTCGTCGTCGACGTCGATCACCGCGATCGCCGTGTTGCGGCTCTCCGGATGGAACGGGTACGCCGGCATGGTGGGGTCGGGCTCGAAGCCGTACAGCTCCCGGCGGCGCTTCGCCCAGGCGCGCAGCTCCTCGGAGTCGTTGTCGGCATCCGGGGTCAACGCGTCGGTGACCGTGACGAAGTTGCCGAGCCCGTGGAAGATCGGGGCGCCGCGGTAGACCTCGACGCCGCGCATGATGTGCGCGTGGTGACCGACCACCATGTCCGCGCCGGCGTCGACGGCCGCCCTGGCGACCTCGAACTCGTAGTCGGCGATCACTGCCGGGGTGTGCCCGATCCCCTTGTGGAGGGCCACCACCACGATGTCGACCCGCTCGGCCAGCGCGGCGACCTGGTCGGTCATCGCGCGCAGGGACGTCTTGTCGCAGAACGTGTAGACGGTCGGCGGATTGCCCGGGTTGGCGTCGTCGAGCTCGTAGTGGGTGATCACCTTGACGTACGCCGCACCAGCCTTGAGGCTCGTCGCCCACGACTCCCGCGGGCCCACGCAGTTGTAACTGAGCACGCCTACGGTGCGCCCCCGGACGGACGTCACCACCGGGGTGACCGCGGCGGCGACGTTCGCCCCGGTGCCCGTCGTCGCGATCCCGTACGCAGCGGCCGCTTCGATCGTGTCGACGACCCCCTTCGTACCGAGGTCGAACGCATGGTTGCCTGCGGTCGTGCCGACGGTGAAGCCGGCCTCTGCCATCGCGCGGAGCGCCTCCGGCTCGGCCGGCGGCGACGGGACGGTGATGCCGGTCGTCTCGGTCGAGGTCGTGTGCGGCACCTCGATCTGACCGATGGCGACATCAGCCGCGCGCAGGATCGCCGAGCTGGGCTCGAAGAGCTTCTCGGTCTCGGGCTGCTGCAGCACGATGTCGCCGACTGCGGCGATGCGTACGGTCATGACGACACCTTCTCGAGGTCAACCGGAGAACGACGCTCACCGGAGTAGCGGGACAGGAATGCACGGAGCCGCTCGGTGCGGGGATCGGAGAAGAACCGGTCCGAGGGACCCTCTTCGACGACCTTGCCGTCGGCCATGAAGACACAGCGGTCGGCGACGTCCCGGGCGAACTCCATCTCGTGGGTGACCACGACCATCGTCATCCCGGTCTCGGCGAGATCCTTCATGACCTGGAGCACCTCGCCGACCAGCTCCGGGTCGAGCGCGCTGGTCGGCTCGTCGAACAGCACGACCCGGGGCCGGGTGGCGACCGCTCGAGCGATGGCCACCCGCTGCTGCTGACCACCGGACAGGTGACGCGGGTGCGCGTCGGCCTTGTCGGACAGGCCGACCCGGTCGAGGAGGTGGCGAGCGCGCTCCTCCGCCTGTCGTCGAGTCTGGCCGTGGACGGAGACCGCGGGCTCGGTGATGTTCTTGAGCACGGTCCAGTGCGGGAACAGGTTGAACTGCTGAAAGACCATGCCCATCCGCCGGCGCTGCACGCACACCCGGCTCTCGCTCAGCGTGCGGTAGCCCCCGCGATGCGCCTCGTAGCCGAGCAGCGCCCCGTCGAGGAACATGGCACCGCCGTCGATGGTCTCGAGCTGGTGGATGCATCGCACGAGAGTCGACTTGCCCGAGCCGGACGGACCCAGGACGGCAACGACCTCCTGCTCGTTCACCTCGAGCTCGACACCGTCGAGCGCCACCTTGTCGCCGTAGCGCTTGCGTAGATCCTGGACCCGGATGACGGGTTCCGTTGATGCCTGTGTCATGCGGGATCCCCTTCCAGGGAGCGGGCCCGGACGGACGTCGACCGGTCATAGCCGCGGCCGAGCCGCCTCTCGATGCGGCGCTGAACAAGGGTCAGGAGCGTCACGACGAGGAGGTACCAGATCACGGCCACGAGGAGCAGCGGCACGACCTGGTAGGTCCGGCCGTAGATGATCTGCACGGAGTAGAGGAGGTCGGTCAGGGTGATCACGCTGACCAGCGAGGTGCCCTTGAGCAGCGCGATGAACTGGCTACCCGACGGCGGCACGATCACCCGCAGGGCCTGCGGGAAGACCACCTTCCAGAACGTCTGACGCCCCGAGTAGCCCATGGCCCGGGCCGCATCGCGCTGCCCGCTGTCGACCGACATGATCCCCGCACGGATGATCTCCGCCATGTAGGCGCTCTCGTGCAGGCTGAGGCCGATGATCGCGGCAGTCAGTGGCGTGATCAGGTCGTTGACGGACCAGGACGCGAACCCGACCGAGAGCCGCGGCACCAGGTAGGCGAGGTTGAACCAGAAGATCAACTGCACGAGCGGCGGTACGCCTCGCAGCAGACCGACATAGAGCTGGCAGGTCCATCGGATCGGGCCGAAGTCGCTCAGCTGACCCGCGGCGGCCGCGGTGCCGATGGCGGTGCCGAGTGCCATGCAGACAACGGTGAGGAAGAGGGTCATCCCCAACCCGGACATCACCGACGGGTCGAACATGAGGTCCGCCACGACGGCCCACTCGAACCGAGGATTGGTCGCCGCCCAGATCAGGACCAGTACGGCGGCAACAGCGAGGGCCCCCACGGACGCGAGCCGCCCCGGCCGGAACCTGGGCCGGGCGGTCGCCGCGTCGGGTCGCGCCGAGTCTGGCCGTGCAAGGAGCGTGTCAGCCACCGTCATGAGGGCTCACGCTTCGTGGTCGGGTTGATCAGCGGCTCCTCGACGGCGACCGGCTCCAGGCCCCACTTCTCCAGAACCTGCTGGTAGTCACCGTTCTCGAAGATGTTCTGAAACGCCTCGTGCATCGTCTCCCCCAGACCGCTGTCCTTAGGTGTCAGCAGGGCAAGAAGACTCACGCCCGAGCCCTGTTCGTCCGTCTGGGTGACGTAGTCGTACGTCTCGTCAGCGGCCGTCACGTCGAGCGCAGCGGTCTCGGTCATCCCGGCGAAGTCGGCTCGGCCGCTCTTCACCGCGAGGAGCGTGGCGTTGGTGTCGGCGTAGTCGGCACGCTCGTTGGCCGGCTCACCCCGCTCGGTACACCAGGTGTTGAGCTTCTCGACCTCGCTCTCGGTGATGCTGCCGCCCACGATCGCGATGGTCTGGCCGCACGGCCCGTCGTCGCCGGCGAGCGCATCGGCGTTCTCCTTCGGAAAGACGTAGGTCGTCCGGGTCTGCAGCCAGGTGATGGCGTCGAACGCGCGTTCGCGTTCCGGGTTCGCCTGCACCGGCCCGTTCCAGGCCAGCCACCGACCGGACTGCATCCCGGTCAGGATGCTGGGCATCGACTGGGCGACCTCCATCCGAACGGGTACGCCGAGCTGCTCGCCCAGCACCTTCCACAGGTCGGGGTCGATGCCGGTGATCTCGCCATCCTTCTCGACGGTGCGATAGGGCGGGTGCGCATCGCCCACAACCACCAGCTCCCCGGCGTCCTTGACGTCCTTCGGAAGCGCGTCGTAGAGCGGGGCGTCGGTGTCCACCTTCCCCGACGCCGCGCCCGACTCCTCGGCCGCGCCGTTGGCGCAGGCCGCGAGAAGGGCTCCGGCGAGGGCGATCGAGACAAGTGAGGCAGTCGTCCTTACCTGCATGGTGCACTCCAGTTCGGTCGTGATCCGGTCGTGCCGCAGGTCGTGTGACGAACAGCACTTCTCATGTGACTTGATATCAGCATCAGTCAGGGATCCTGTCAATACCTTCGCAGAAATTTGTCGGAGGACGCCTCTGTGCGCCGAGAATGGCTCTCGAGCGCCTTGGCCTTGTGGACTTACGAATCTTCGTGATATCAACTTGCTTGATATTGAATGCCAGGAACCCTGAGAAGCCGAGGTGTGACATGAGTTCGGGACCTTTGGCCGGAAAGACCGTCATCGATCTGACGACAGCGCTCGCCGGCCCCTACGCGACACTGCTGCTCGCCGGTCTCGGCGCGCGGGTGATCAAGGTGGAGAACCCAACGCGGGGAGGCGACTCCTCCCGCAACAACTCGCCCTACCTGACCGCCGAGGGACTGCAGCTGCGCCGGTCCTCGCCGGACGACATGTCGGTGTCGATGCTGTCCCGCGGCCGCGGCAAGGAGAGCATCACGCTCAACCTGAAGCAGCCGGAGAGCAGGCAGGTCTTCTTCGATCTCGTCCGCAATGCCGACATCGTCGTCGAGAACTACAGCGCGGGTGTCACCGAACGGCTCGGCATCGACTTCCCGGCCGTCCAGGCGGTCAACGACCGCGTCGTCTACACCTCCATCAGCGGCTTCGGTGCCCAGGGCGTGGCAGGCGACGGCAAGGCGATGGACACGATCATCCAGGCGCTCAGCGGCGTGATGATGACCGCAGGCGAGCCCGGTGACCCGCCGGTGCGGTTCGGGCTGCCGATCGGCGACCTGGTCGCCCCGCTGTTCGCGGTCATCGGCACCCTTGCCGCCGTCCTCCACGCCGAGCGCACGGGCGAAGGACAGCATGTGGATGTCTCCATGCTGGGCAGTCTCACCTCGCTGGTCGCCTGTGAACCGTTCGATGCCCTGGAGTCGGTCGGCTTCCCGCTGCGTACGGGTTCGCTGGTGCCCCGGCTCGCACCCTTCGGCACCTTCCGGGCACAGGACGGCTGGTTCGCCATCTGTGCCCCGACCGATGCCTTCGCGAGCGGCGTCCTGGCCGCGATCGGCCACGGCGACCTGGTCGACTCGGACCTGTTCGGCACCCGGGACGCCCGCGTCGCCAACGCCGACACCCTGCACCGGATGATCGGCGACTGGGCAGCCGGGCGAACCCTGGAGTCGGCCCTCGCTGCGCTCGAGGCCAGCTCGGTTCCAGTCGCCCCGGTTCGCGACACGGCTCAGGCGGTCCGCGACGAGCTCGTGACGGGGCGCGGCGAGGTCACGCCGCTCATCCACCCCAAGTTCGGACACCATGACGGTCTTTATGGCAGCGGGATCCCGATGGTCTTCTCCCGTAGCCAGGTCGACATCACCGCTCCGGCTCCGGGCCTGGGCGAGCACACCGAGAGCGTGCTCGGCGACCTGCTCGGCTACGACGCCGACCGGGTCGAGAAGCTGCGGGAAGCCGGCGTCCTGTGACCGGCGCCGTGCCACGGATCGGGATCGTCGGCGACGACGTCCCCCGCCAGCTCGTGCTCGCCACGGGTGCCGTCCCGCAGCGCCTGCTCGGATCCTGGCACGAGGCCGTCTCCGCCGAGGCGGGCGAGCTGCTCGGCACCGTCGACGCGGTCGCGGGTCTGATCCTGGACGGTCTGTTGTCCGGTCGGCACGACGATCTCGCCGGGCTGCTGGTCTGCCATGACTCGCAGGCCAACCTCCGCATCTTCTACGTCCTGCGCATCCTCGCCCAGCGTGGGCGCCTGCCCTTCCCTGTCCACCTCGTCGATGCTCCGCGCCTGAGCAGCCCGACAGCCCGACGATTCGTGGGGAGGCAGTATTCCCGTCTGCTCGAGTTCTGCGAGCAGGTCACGGGCCACCGCGCCGACACCAGATCGCTCCATCACGCCGCCGAGCGGGAGCTGGCGGTTGGGCGTGCGCTCGAGACGATGCGTGAGCGTCGTCGGACCGGCCGCTGTACGGGTGCGGCGGCCCTCCGCGCCTACCATGCTGCCGCTGCGACGCCGCCCGAGAACGCGGTCGCCGCGGTGACCGAGGCCCAGGCTCCGACCGCACCCGGCGCGACGCCCGTCTACGTGACCGGGAGCAACCACCCAGACCCCGGCGTCTACGACGCCCTGGAGCGAACCGGAGACGTCGTCGTGGTCGGCGAGGACCACGACACCGGTGATCTGGCCTGGCTCGGTGTCGCCGTCGAGGCACCCACCATCGGCGAGGTGATCGACGGGTTGGCGGCGGCACACCTCGCCCGCCCCGCTGCGGCCACGGGTGGCCTGGCCGCAGCACGAGCGGCGTACACCGCGAGGTGCGCCGAGCAGGCCCACGCGCGAGCGGCGCTGGCGCTGGTGCGTGAGCACGACGACGCGCCGGCATGGGATCTGCCTCACCAGCGGTTGGAGCTTCGCCGCCGCGGAGTCCCGCTCGTGGCTCGCACCCGCATCCGGTCCGCCGAGGACCCAGTGGCCGCGGCACAGGAGGGCGTGGCCGAGATCCAGGCCGAGCTCGCATCCACAGCAGGAGTCATCTCATGAGCCGGCTCGAAGCGGCACGCGCCGCGACGCAGCACCAGAAGCAGTGGTTCGCCGACATGGCGGGACGTGCGCGCGACGGTGACCCGATCGCGCTCGTCAACGCCGATGCGCCGCACGAGGTGTTGCGCGCGTTCGACGTGCCGTACGTGGTCAACCAATGGTGGGCCTCGATCATCTCCGCCAAGCGACTCGGACCGGCGAGCATGCGCATGCTGGCCGAGACCGGCCTTCCGGACCACAGCCAGCAGTACGACGCCATGCCGCTCGGCGCCCAGGCCCTGCCGCTCGACCAGCAGCCCTGGGGCGGCTTGCCGAACCCGGCGTTCGCGATCGCCGACAGCCATGGCGACGTGACCCACAAGATATTCGAGCAGTGGGGCCGCCGGCCCGGGACCGAGACGTACCTCCTCTCGCGTACGGCGGCCGACCCGGTGCCTCCGCGATGGTGGGAGCTGGTGCCGTATGAGTGGGAGACGGCGTTCGGCACCGATCGCCTCGATCTCCTCCAGGACGAGATCGACGACCTGATCGGGTGGCTGGAGGAGCGCACCGGACGCGCCTTCGACGAGGACCGCTTCGCGGAGATCATGCGGCTGGCCAACGAGCAGGCCGAGTGGAACCGGCGCACCCGCGATCTCCTCGCCGCGGCCCGGCCGGCACCGGTCCTGGTCAACGACACGATGCCCGCGGTGATGGTCCCGCAGTGGCACCGTGGCACGCAGTGGGCGGTTGACGCGGCTCGCCGGCTGCACGACGAGGTAGCTCAGCGCATCGACGACTGCGTCGCCGTCTGTCCCGGCGAGCGGCGCCGGCTGATGTGGATCGGTCGGGGCCTCTGGTCCGACCTCGACCTCTACCAGCGGTTCCACAAGGACTTCGGTGCGGTGTTCGTCTGGTCGATGTATCTGGCGATCGCGGCGGACGGCTACGTCCGCTACGGACCCGATCCGCTCCGGGCGCTCGCGGCCCGGTTCGTCGGCCTGACCGACCTGCTCTACGTTCCGCCGTGGTCGGCGGAGTGGTACGTCAAGGAGGCTCAGGCCCACGGCGTCGACGGCGTCGTCCATCTGGTCGCCGACGACACCCCGGGCGGCCGGTTCATCTCCGAGGCTCTGGAGGCCGAGGGCATCCCCGTCCTGGAGATCCGCGCCAACAACGCCGACTCACGCTCGAGCGGCGCGGCTCGCATCCCTGAGCGGATCGCCGACTTCCTGCGCGAGCGGGTGCCGGCCGGGGACTGACCTCATGTCGTACGACGGGATCCTGTCTCCGCTCGCCCAGCCCGGCTTCCTCCGCTACTTCGTCGGGCAGGTGATCACGAACATCGGCACCTGGTTTCAGAATCTCGCCCTGTCGCTGGTGGTGCTCGAAGCGACCGGCAGCGCCCAGGCCCTCGGCGGCGTGACCTTCGCGCAGTTCCTGCCGATCCTGCTGCTCAGCATCCACGCGGGCCGGATCGTGGACCGGGTCAGCTCGCGAGCCGTCCTGCTGATCGGCGCGGCACTGTCGGCCGTGGTGGTGTCGCTGCTCGCCGCCGTGGTCTCGGCAGGCACCCCGAGCCTGCTCGCGGTCTATGGCCTGGTCGCGTGCCTCGGGGCGGTGAACGCGTTCGAGCGGGTCGCCGCCCAGGCGATCATCCGGTCGCTGGTGACCCTGGACCGGCTCGGCCGGGCGGTGTCGCTGAGCACGATCGCGGTGGCGGCCGGCCGCTCGATCGGACCCGGCCTGGCCGGGCTGCTGTTCCAGGCGGCCGGTCCGGTGGTGTGCCTGCTGGCGAACGCCGTCTCCTTCCTGCTCGTGTTCGTGCTGCTGCTCTTCGTACGTCCCCGCGAGGAGCGCCTGGTGCGGCGCCTCGACCTGGGTCCCGGTCGGCTCGGTGATCTCCTGCAGGACCCGGCGCTGCGGCTCCTCCTGGTCGTCAACGCCGTGATCGCGCTCCTGGCGCTCAACCTCAACATCGTCCTCACCTCCGTGGTGGCCCTGACCTTCGACGGATCGGCGACGAGCGTCGGCCTCAACCACGCCCTCAATGCCGTCGGCGCCGTGGCTGGAGGCCTGGTCGCGACCGCATTGCCCAGGGTGTCGACGGGAACGCTCGCAGCGGGCTGCGCACTGCTCGGAGCCACCCTGTTCACCAGCGCCCTGCCCGGCACGCTCGCGGTCTTCCTCGTGCTCGCCCCGGTGCTCGGGCTCGGCTTCGGCTTCTACACGGCCGTCATCCACGCGGTCGCTCAGGCCGCGGCGCCGGCACAGGCGGTCGGCCGCGTGATGGCTCTGATGTTGCTGGGCAACGTCGGGATGGCCCCGTTCGGCGGTCTGATCAGCGGCTGGGTCATCGACCGCACCTCAGGGCGGGTGTCCCTGCTGACGGGCGCTGCCGTGGCTCTGACCTGCGCGTTCGCCGTCGCCCTCCACACCCTTCGACGTGGCGAGAACCGCCTCGACGCACGACCCGACAATGAAAGTGAGCTGTGATGCACCTCAACGCAAGACCGAGAACCATGATCGCCGCGGCCGCCGCTGCGGTTGTAACGGCGCCGGCGCTGCTGGCCTTCAGCACCCCCGCGATGGCAGCGAAGGAGACCACCGTGATCAGCGGACACCTCGCCGACTCGACGCCCTACCGTTTCCTGGTCCCGGACGACTGGAACGGCACCGTCTTCGTCGACCTCGACTTCGCCGGCTCAGCCACGGTCTCCCCGACTGCTGAGCAGTTGGTCGAGCAGGGTGCGGCGTACGGCGGTACGACCCGCACGGTGACGGGATGGAACATCCCCGGGGCACTCGCCAACCAGGTGGAGGCGCTGGACCGGTTCGAGGACGCCGCCGGCGAGGCGGACCGGCGGATCACGATGGGCAGCTCGATGGGCGGCTTCGTCGCCGCGGGCGTCGCCCAGCACTACCCGGACTCGATCGACGGCGTCGTCTCGATGTGCGGCGGGCTGTCCGGCACCGTCTCGCAGTGGAACCAGAAGCTCGACACGGTCTTCGTCCTCTCGACGCTGCTCGACCCCGCCGGAACGCTGCCTGTCGTCGGCATCCCCGAGGACGTCAAGGGTTCGATCGCGGCCTGGCAGGAACGCCTCGCCGAGGCTCAGCAGACGCCGGCCGGGCGCGCCCGGATCGCGCTGGCCGCCACGATCGGCCAGCTGCCCGCGTGGTCCGAGTCGGAGCCTCGGCCGGAGGCTCGGGACGCCGATGCGTACCAGCGGGGCTGGTACGGCGCCCTCGCCGCTGACTCTCTTCCCTACATCGGTCAGGCCATGAGCAGCCGGCGGTCCTTCGAGGCCCTGGTCGGCGGCAACCCGTCGTGGAACACCGGCGTCGACTACGCCGCGCAGCTCGCGAACGCCTCACCGGAGACGCGCCGGGTGGTGTCCAGGCTCTACCGGCAGGCCGGGCTGTCGGTAGAGACCGACGTCTCGAGGGTCGACGACTACGACAGGATCAGCGCTGATCCCGCCGCGGTGAAGCGCTTCGCTCTCGGGACCGAGTTCGACGGCCGGATCAGCGTGCCGGTCGTGACGATGAGCAATATCGGCGACCAGATCTCGACGGTCGCCCAGCAGAGCGAGTATCAGAACGAGGTCACGCGGGCGGGCAACTCGGACCTGCTGCGTCAGACCTACGTCGAGACACCGAAGCACTGCGGCTTCTCCGACGCCGAGCGCGTCGCGGCAGCCAACCTCCTGCTGCACCGGCTCGACACCGGCGAGTGGCACGGCCGAGAGACCCCGGCCCGGATGAACCGGGTCGCGGAGTCCCTCGACCTCGGACCGGCCCGGTTCATCCCGTTCCGGCCGGACACGTTCAATCGGCCGTACTCTCCCGACTGGTCGTGATCGTTCGCTTGACGCGCTAGAACGTGAGCACCGGCTTGACCGTGACGCCCGAGACCATGTCGGCGACGGCCTTCTGGATGTCCTCGAACGGGTAGCGCCGGACCAACCGGTCCAGCGGCATCCGCCCGTCGGCGACCAGGCGCGCGAGTGCCGGGATGAGGGTGCGGGTCTCGGCGTCGCCGAGGGTCAGGCCGGTCACTCGCTTGCCGGGCAGCATCGCGTTCACGTCGATCCCGACCTCGGTGCCGAAGGGCGGCGCCCCGACGATGACCGCGATGCCCCGGGCGCGCAGGGCGTCGACACCCTGACGGAGTACGCCGGTGTTGCCGGTCGTCTCCACGACGCCGTCCGCGCCGCCGCCGGTCAGGTCCTTCAGCGCCGAGGCCAGGTCGTCGCCCTGACCCGCGTCGATGACGTCGGTCGCCCCCAGCTCGCGTGCGAGCTCGAGCCGCTCGGCCACCCGGTCCACCGCGATGATCCGGGTGGCCGGAGTGAGGCGTGCGGCCATCACGGCCGACAGGCCGACGGCACCCGCGCCGAGGACCACCACCGAGGACCCTGGGCGCGGCGCGAGCACGTTCCAGACCGCACCGACCCCGGTCTGCACACCACAGCCGAGCGGCGCGAGCAGGGACAGGTCGGCCTCCGGGCCGACGCGTACGGCGCTGCGCTCGTCGACGACCGCGAGGCGGGAGAAGGAGGACTGCCCGAAGAAGTGGCCGCCGATCGGCTCCCCCTTCCTCCCCACCGGGGAGACCCCGTCCATCCGGGCGCCGCCGATGAGGTTGGCGGGAAGCCAGACGTCGCAGTAGGCCGGATGGCCGTCACGGCACTGGGCGCAGGTCCCGCAGGAGCTGAACGACAGCAGCACCTGGTCGCCGGGGACGAGGCTGCGTACTCCGGATCCGACCTCCTCGACCACACCGGCACCCTCGTGCCCGAGTACGCCCGGGAGCGGGAACGGCAGTCCGCCGCTCGCCACACCGAGGTCGGTGTGGCAGAGCCCGGCGGCGACCATCCGCACCAGGATCTCGTCGGGACGGAGCGCGTCGAGCTCGACGTCTCCGAGGGTGAACGGGGCACCGGCGGACTCGACCACCGCTGCCTGGGTCGTGGTGCTCATGACTTTTCCCCGGTCGCGGACGTCGTGGGCGGGAGGGAGATGACGACCGATCGGACCTTCGTGTACGCCTCGAGTGCCTCCGGGCCGTACTCGCGGCCGAAGCCGGACTGCTTGACACCGCCGAACGGCACCGCGGGGTCGAGCATCGCCCAGTCGTTGACCCAGACGATGCCGGCCTCGAGCCTGCCCGCGACTCGGTGCGCCCGGGTGAGGTCGCTGGTGTGAAGGCCAGCCGCCAGCCCGTACGCCGTGGAGTTGGCGAGCGCCACGGCCTCGTCCTCGTCCGCGAACGACTGGACCGTGAGGACGGGCCCGAAGACCTCCTCGTTGACGACGCGTGAGTCCGCGGGCAGCCCGGTGATCACCGTCGGTGCGTAGTAGAACCCGTCGGCGAGGTCGTCTCCGAGGTCCGGACGTTCCCCGCCGGTGACGATCTCGCCGCCCTCTTGGCGGGCGAGGGCGACGTACTCCTCGACCTTCTTGCGGTGCTGGTCTCCGGCCATCGGGCCGATGATCGTCGCCGGGTCTCGCGGATCGCCGAGGGGTACGCCCGGGACCGCGTGCCGGAGGATGTCCACCACCGTGTCGTGGACCTCCGCGGCTACGAGCAGTCGCGGTCCGGCCATGCAGAACTGGCCGGTGTTGAAGACGAAGGCCTTGATGACGGCACCCACGGCGATCTCGATGTCGGCGTCGGCGAAGACCATGTGCGCGCCGTTGCCACCGAGCTCCATGGTGACCGGCTTCAGGTGCTCGCCCGCGACGCTCGCGGCCCGGCGGCCCACGGCCGTCGACCCGGTGAACGCGATCTTGTCGACCCCCGGGTGGCGCAGCAGTGCGTCGCCGGCCTCCGGACCGGTCCCGGTCACGACGTTGAGTACGCCGTCGGGCACCCCGGCATCGGCGAGGAGCCGGGCCATGAACAGCGCACTGAGCGGGGTGTCGTCGGCCGGCTTGTGCACGACCGTGTTGCCGGCCGCCAGGGCGGCCGCGATCTTGCTGCTGGACAGGACCAGCGGGAAGTTGAACGGGGTGATGGCACCCACCACACCCAGGGGCTCGCGCCGGGTGTAGGCGAGGGCGGCGATGGGCGTGTCCCGCACGGACCCGTCGAGGGTCTGCGCCAGCGCGGAGCAGTACTCGTACTGCTGGGCCGCGGTCTCGACGTCGACGTGTCGGGCCAGGGTCACGGGTTTCCCGACGTCGCGGCTCTCGACCTCGACCAGCTCGTCGGCCCGCTCGCGGATCAGGTCCGCGACACGGTGCAGGATGCGGGCGCGATCGCGTCCGCTCATCCGTGGCCACGGCCCGGTGTCGAAGGCCTCCCGGGCGGCCGCCACCGCGGCAGCGACGTCGGCGGCGTCGCCCGCCGGCACGCTCGTCAGCACCTTGCCCGTGCTGGGATCGGTGACGTCCATCCGTCGGCCGCTCACCGAGTCGGTCGACCGGCCGCCGATGAAGAGCTGCTGGTCCTCGTACGTGGCGGGCATGTCAGTGGCCCTTGCCGCGGTGCGTCCCGACCGTCGGCCGAGGGTCGTAGACGGGTCTGGGACGGCCGGTGGGGGTGCTGGCGAGGATCCGGCCCATGTGCGTCCGTGGGCCGGCCGGGCATCTGCCGTCGGGGATGAGGGTCATTGCGGGCTCCGTTCAGGATTCCTGTTTATCAGGATTCCTGTCAATACTGGGTGGTGCCCGTCACCCCGTCAATAGGTGCGATGGTCAAAACGCTGGTCAGGCCAGCCCGAGCAGGCGGATCGCGTTCTCTTTCAGCAGCAGCGGCCGGACCTCGTCCTTGATCTCGAGCTTCTCGAGGTCGCTGAACCAGCGGTCAGGGGTGATCACCGGGAAGTCGGAGCCGAAGAGAACCTTGCGGCGCAGCGGCCCGTTGAGCTGCTTGACCAGCTGCGGCGGGAAGTACTTCGGCGACCAGCCGGAGAGGTCGATGTGGACGTTGGCCTTGTGGGTCGCGATCGAGATCTGCACGTCGACCCAGGGGACGGCCGGGTGCGCCATCACGATCTGGAGGTCGGCGAAGTCGGCGGCTACGTCGTCGAGGAGCAGCGGGTCGGAGTAGCGCAGCCTGATCCCACGGCCGCCGGGGAGGCCGGCACCGATCCCGGTCTGGCCGGTGTGGAAGAGCGCGACCACGCCGAGCTCCTCCAGCGTGGCCCACAGCGGGCGGAAGTCAGGGTCGGCCGGCGAGAAGGCCTGCAGGCCGGGATGGAACTTGAAGCCGCGTACGCCGTAGTCCTCGACGAGACGACGGGCCTGCTTCACGGCGGCCTCGCCCTTGCGGGGGTCGACGGAGCCGAACGGGATCAGCACGTCGGCGTGCTCGGTCGCGCGCTCGGCGATCTCCTCGCTCGACAGCGGCGGATGGTCGAGGCCGGTGGAGGCGTCGACGGTGAAGATCACTGCTGCCATGTCGCGCTCGCGGTAGTAGGCGGCGAGGTCGTCGACGGTCGGGGTGCGTGGGTGATCGCCGCGAAAGTAGGCCGCCGAGGCGTCCATCAGCTCCTGGTCGAGCGAGAAGTGACCGTGATGGTCGGCCTCGACGTGGGTGTGCATGTCGAGGGCTCGGATCGAGCCGGTGTCGATGCGGGGCTGGTAACGCATGGTCACGGTCCTTTCGGGTTGCCGTACAGCTCGCGGACCCGGGACTTCAGCAGCTTCCCGGAGGCGTTGTGCGGGATCTCGTCGACGAAGACGACGGCCTTGGGGATCTTGTAGCGGGCGAGCCGTCCGTCGAGGTGTCCGAGCAGGTCGGACTCGGTGAGGGCGGAGTCGGGGCGGCGTACGACGACGGCGCGGCCGACCTCGCCCCAGCGCTCGTCGGGGACGCCGATGACGGCGACCTCGGCAACGCCGGGATGGGTGTAGAGCGCCTGCTCGACCTCTGCCGGATAGACGTTCTCGCCGCCACTGATGAACATGTCCTTCACCCGGTCGACCACATAGAGGAAGCCGTCGTCGTCGAGCATCGCGACATCACCCGTACGCAGCCAGGGCCCGTCGAAGGCAGCCTCCGTCGCCGCTTCGTTGCGCCAGTAGCCGGGTGTCACGTTGGGACCGCTGACGTGCACCTCGCCGGCCTGGCCGGGAGCCGCCTCCTCGTCGCCGGGCGCGACGACGCGTACGTCGGTGAAGAAGCAGGGGGTGCCGGCCGAGCCGAGCTTGTCGAGGCCGTCGCCGGCGCGCAGCATGGTCGTCCCTGGGGATGCCTCGGTCAGGCCGTAGCCCTGGATGATGTGCAGGCCGCGGCTCTGCCAGGTGTCGAGGAGCGTGCGCGGGATCGGGGCGCCGCCGCTCAGGGCCGAGCGGAGGCTGTCGAGGTCGGCGGTCGCCCAGGTCGGCTCCTGGGCGAGGGCCTGGTACATCGAGGTCACGCCGAAGAGCAGGGTGACCCGCTCCCGCTCGATGGTGGCGATCGCGGCGGCAGGGTCGAAGCGGGCAGCGATGAGGGACGTACCGCCCTTGAGGAAGGTCGGGAGCAGCACCTGGTTGAGCGCGGCGGTGTGGAACAGCGGGGCGGTGACCAGGGCGATCTCGTCGGAGCGGACGTCGACGTCGACGAGCAGGTTGAATGCGTTCCAGGCGATGTTTCCGTGCGTCAACATCACGCCCTTGGGGCGGCCGCTGGTGCCGGAGGTGTACTGGATCATGAACACGTCGTCCAGGCCGACCTCGACGTCGATCCGCTCCTTCGACGGCACGGCGAGGGCGTCCAGCCCGTGGCCGCCGGCGGCGGCGGCGAACCGATGGCTCGGCAGCCCGAGAGCCGCGACCGCCTCGGAGGCGACCGCCTCGTCGAAGTCGTCGGCGTGGATCAGCAGCGCAGGCTCGGCGTCGGTGAGGATCCAGGCCAGCTCGGGCGGCGCCAGCCGGGTGTTGAGCGGCAGGAAGACCGCACCCAGCCGGGCGGTGGCGAAGAGGGTCACCGCCAGCTCGATCGAGTTCAGGCCCAGGAAGGCGACCCGGTCGCCGGCCGAGACGCCGCGGGCGCGCAGGCCGTGGGCGACCGCCTCGACGAGGCGGTCGACGTCGGCGTACGTCACCACCGCGTCGTCCTGCACGAACGCCCGGGCGCCAGGGGTCATCCGGGCCCGGCGGGCGGGCCACGATCCGATGCCGCTGTCCAACATGTCGATCCTCGTTCGTCTCGTGGGCTCAGCCGAGCCCGAGGTCGGTCTTGATCTCCAGCAGTCGCCGCAGCGCCTGGTCGCGGCGCGCGACGAGGTCCTCGGCAGAGGTGCCGTCGAGCTCCTCCTGGACCCCGTCGACCAGCTTCTCGACCAGCCCGGTGGTGAGCTTCGGGTGACCGAGGTCGTCCCACCATTCGACCATCGGCGGACCGAGATGCTCGAGCACGTGCCCGAGCCCGCCCGGGCCACCGGAGAGGTGCTGGGTCGCGAAGGGACCGAGCAGGGACCAGCGCAGCCCGGGGCCGTCGGCGATCGCGGTGTCGATGTCGGCGACCGAGACGATGCCCTGGTCGACGAGGTGGTACGCCTCGCGCCACAGCGCCGCCTGGAGCCGGTTGGCCACGTGCCCGGGCACTTCGCGGCGGATATGGATGGGACGTTTGCCCAGGTGGCGCAGGGTCTCCAGAGCAGCGTCGACCGCCTCCGCGGACGTCGCCGATCCGCCCACGACCTCGACCAGCGGCACCAGGTGCGGCGGGTTGAACGGGTGCGCCACGAGCACCCGCTCCGGGTGGTGCGTGCAGGCGTCCTGGAAGGTGCTCGGCATCAGGCCCGAGGAGCTGCTGGTCAGCAGTACGTCACCCGCGGCGGCCGCGTCGAGCGCGGCGAAGATCTCGCGCTTGACCTCCAGCCGCTCGGGTCCGCTCTCGAGCACCAGGTCGGCGGCAGCGCCGACCTCCTCGAGGCTGTCCGCGAACCGCAGCGATCCCTTCGGGACCTGTGCACGCAAGCGCCCCTCGGCACCCTCGGCCGGGTCCCAGGCGACCACGTCGAGCCCGTGGTCGAGCCCGAGCACGACCCAGCTGATCCCGATCGCGCCGGTGCCGACGACCCCGAGCGTACGAACGTCCTCACCGCTTCTCATGCGGTCCTCCTGCTCAGCGCGCCCGAGGTCGCCAGGGCGACGAACGGGTCCAGGGATGCCGGATCGGCGAGCGCGTCCCGGCTGGCGACGTCCTCAGGACGTACGCCCTGCAGGATGCGTTTGGCCGGCAACTCGAGCTTCTTGCCGGTGAGGTTGCGCGGCACCGCGGGCACCTCGATCACCTGGTCGGGAATGTGTCGCGGGGAGAGCGCCGACCGCAGCGCGCGGACCAGTCGGGCCCGGAGCGGGTCGTCCAGGCGTACGCCCGAGTCGGTGACCACGAAGAGCAGCAGCTCGCCGTTGCCCCCGTCGGGATCCTCGAGGTGCACGACGAGCGAGTCGGCGACACCGTCCACCTCCTCGGCGACTCGGTAGAACTCGGCGGTGCCGAGGCGTACACCGCCCCGGTTGAGGGTTGCGTCGGAGCGGCCGGCGACGTGGCAGCTGCCGTTGTCGTGGAAGAGGATCCAGTCGCCGTGGCGCCACACCCCGGGAAAGTGGTCGAAGTAGGCGCTCCGGTAGCGGGACCCGTCGTCGTCGCCCCAGAAGCCGACCGGCATCGAGGGCATCGGTGAGGTGATGACCAGCTCGCCGAGCTCGCCGATGACCGGGCGGCCGGACTCGTCGTAGGCGTGGGCGTCGACGCCGAGGCAACGGCCGGAGATCTCACCGGCGTAGACCGGGAGCAGCGGATTGTTCTGCACGATGCCGGAGCAGACGTCGGTGCCGCCGCTGCCGACGTTGATCTGCGCCCCCGGGAGCTGGTCCCGAAGCCACGCGTAGCCCTCGGGCGGGAGCGGCGCTCCGGCCGAGCCGAGGACGCGAACCCGCAGGTCACCGAGGTCCTTGAGCTCGACGCCATCCTTGCGGCAGGCCATCACGAACCCCGGACTGGCACCCATCACCGTCGCCCCCGTCGAGGCCGCGAGCCGCCACTGCCAGGTGAGATCGGGGTGCATCGGGTTGCCGTCGACCATGACGATCGAGGAGCGGACGAGCAGTGAGGAGACCAGGGCGTTCCACATCATCCAGGCGGTCGTGGAGAACCAGAGCATCCGGTCCTCGGGCCCCATGTCCCACGAGAGCGCGTGGTTCTTGAGGTGCTCGAGCAGGATGCCGCCGTGGCCGTGGACGATCGCCTTCGGCCGGCCGGTCGTGCCGGAGGAGAAGAGCACCACCAGCGGGTGGTCGAAGGGCACCGGCTCGAAGGCGAGCTCAGCCGCCTCCTCCGCGCTGAGCAGGGAGGTCCAGGAGAGCGCGTCCTCGACGCGGTGCTGGCCGTACTCGACATCGACCACATGACGCACCGACGGCAGCTCGGCCCGAATCTCGGCCACCTGCGAACCCCGGTCGATGTCCTTGGCGCCGTAGCGGTAGCCACCGGCGACCAGCAGCACGACCGGCTCGATCTGGGCGAAGCGGTCGATCACGCTGCGCGGCCCGAACTCGCTGGCGCAGCTCGCCCAGGTCGCACCCAGGCTGGCGGTGGCGAGGTAGGCGACCAGGGCCTCGGGGATGTTGGGCAGGTAGCCGGCGACGCGGTCGCCGCGGCGTACGCCCAGCCTCTTCAGCGCCGCCCGCGCCCGGGCCACCTGGTCGCGCAGGTCGCCGAAGGTCAGCTCGACGTCGTCACGCGTCTGCGAACGGCCGAGCACGGCGACCCGGTCGAGATCCTCGTCGGTGCCGAGCGCGTGCTCGGCGTAGTTGAGCAGAGCTCCCGGGAACCAGCGCGCCCCGGGCATCTCTCGGGAGGCGAGGACGGTGTCGTACGGAGCGTGCGCCTGCACCTCGAAGAACTCCCATACCGCCGACCAGAAGCCGTCGAGGTCGGTCACCGACCAGCGCCACAGCTCCTCGTGCGTGATCATCTCCAGGCCGCGCTCGCGGGCGAGCCAGGCCAGGAACTCACCGACGCGGGAGGTGGAGAGCACGTCCGCCGGCGGCGTCCAGACGACATCGCCCTGCTCGAACTGCTGCTGGGTCGCGCTCACTGGTCCGTCACCTTTGCAGCCCTGCCGTCGAGGAAGTCCTGCATCCGCCCCTTGGCGTCGTTGGTCCCCTGCGCGATCGCGGCCATCAGCGACTCCATCAGGAAGCCGTCGCGAGGGTTGGCCTCGGCGATACGCGGCAGCGCCTGCACGACGGCGAAGTTGGTCTGCGGCGCGTTCTGGGCGATCCGGCCGGCCAGCTCGAGGGCGGTCTTGCGACCGGTGCCGTCGGCCACGGCGTACTGGCTCAGGCCGAGCCCCAGCCCCTCCTGCGCGTCGTAGCGACGGCCGGTCAGCATCATGTCGGCCATCCGCGAGACCCCGATGAGCCGCGGGACGCGCACCGAGGCACCACCGCCGACGAAGAGCCCGCGCTGCCCCTCGGGCAGGGCGTAGAAGGTGGACTCCTCCGCGACCCGGATGTGCGCGGCGGCGGCGAGCTCCAGCCCGCCCCCGACCACGGCGCCCTTCAGCGCCGCCACGACCGGGACCGGCCCGAACTCGATCTTCTCGAAGACCCGGTGCCACATCCGCGAGTGGCTGACCCCGGCGAGGGTGTCGCGCTCGGTCATCTCGGACAGGTCGAGCCCGGCGCAGAAGTGTTCGCCGTCCGCGTCGATGACGACGGCGCGTACGTCCTGCTCGAGACCATCGAAGAACCGCTCGATCCCGAGCACCGCCTCGTCGCTGAGCGCGTTCCGCTTCGAGGGGCGGGCGAGGGTCAGCACCGCGATGTCGTCGACGCGCTCCGCCCGCAGGGCATCGGGAAGGGGGGTTCCGAGCATGATGAACTCCTCATGATTGACAGGAATCCTGATAATCGCAGAAGTATCCGTCTCTCGCAAGCGCAGCGATGCTTGAATGACCGCATGACCGACGCACCCCTGCTGCTCTACGTCGTCAAGCAGCTCGAGCTCGCCACCCGAGCCCGCCTCGACGCCGTCCTGAAGGAATCAGGGGTCACCGCCCTGCAGTACACCGCCCTGTCGGTGCTCGAGCGCCGCCCGACTATGAGCGCCGCCGACCTGGCCCGCGCCTCGTTCGTACGCGCCCAGTCCGCCGCCGATCTCATCGGCGCCCTCGAGCGCCGCGGCCTCATCGAGCGCAGCATCGACCCCGACAACCGGCGCCGCATGCTGATCAGCCTCACCACCGAGGGCCGCGCCTTCCTCGACGCCTACGACCCTCGCGTCGAAGAGCTCGAGGAGCAGATGCTGGCCGAGCTCGGGCCGGAGGACCGAGAGTCGTTCCGTACGTTCCTCGACACCGCCCGCAGAGCCCTCTCCTGACTCGCCGACTCGGCGCAACTGCCCCGCGAAATCCCGCCGAGTCGGCGCGTCTGCCCCATCTCGGTTCGAGATCTGGGACAGATGCGCCGACTCGGCGATCGAATACGGGACAGACGCGCCCGCTCGTGGTGGGGTCAGCCGACCGCGATCTCGTTCGGCTGCTCGGAGAGCTCGACCGAGGCGGTGACCTCACCGGAGGTGAGGTCGACGGCGTGGACGGTGTTGCTGGCCGGCTCGGTGACGTACGCGATGTCGCCGTTCACCTTGATCGCCGGGTGCGGGTCCTGCCACTCCACCGGCCCCTCCCAGGGCTTCACGACCGGGAACTCGTCGGTGATCTTGCCGGTCGCCGGGTCCAGGACGTGGATCGAGCCGTCGGTGGCGAGGATGTAGGCCAGGTCCTCCGGGCCGCGCGCCACGTCGCGGAAGGTGTACTCGACGCCCTCGGGGAGCGCTACCGGCTTGAAGGTGCTCTTCTCGGTGTCGACGAGCGTGACCGTGTCGAGCAGGTAGCCCTCGGCGTCGGGGTCGGTGTTGTAGTCGCCGACGATGATCGGGCTGGTCTCCGAGACGTACGCGTTGCCCATCCGGCCGAACTCGTCGGGCGCCTGGAGCTTCTCGAACGTCCCGTCGCGGTAGAGCAGGGCGCCGTCCTCGCAGCCGAAGACCACCGCCTCGTCGGCAGCGGTGCCCTCGCCGTGGATGCCGGGGCACGTGTCGTTGACGGCGACCTCCTTGAAGTCGGCACCGTCCGGCTCGAGCGCGATCGCGCCCGAGCGGCTCTCCTCGGTGCCGACCGTGGTCAGCAGGGTGCCGTCCTCGAGCACGATCGAGACGCCGTGGTGGGCCTCGGGAGCCGTCCAGGTCGTCGTCCCCGGGAGCTTGCCGGCGTCACCGAGCGCACCGGTCTCGAAGATGGTCGTCTCGCCGCTGCCGTCGGCGAAGAGGACCGTCTTGTCGCCGTGGTGGACGACGTGCCCGCCGGTGTCGGCCGGGAAGACGAGGTCGGTCAGCTCGGGGGTCCGGGTGTCGAGCACCTGGAAGCCCTTGCTGGTGGTTACCGTGAGGTTGCGGCCGTCGCCGACCGAGTTGAGGCGTACGAACTCCTCGGTCTCGAACTCCTCCACGACCTCGAGGGACTCACCGTCGAGGACGGCGATCCCGTTGGCGTAGGACACCGCGAGGCGGCTGCCGTTGTCCGCCTTCGGGGTCGCCGACTCGTCGCCTTCGGCAGTGGATCCGCACGCCGAGAGCGCCAGCGATACGCCGGCCACCGCCGTCACGGCTCGGAGGGCACGGTTCTGTCGGGCCCGGCTCTGTGGGGTCAGCATGGTGCGCCTTTCAATCGGTGGGCTCTGGTGAGAGCCCGCTGGTGATGCGCTCGGTGTTGGCGCGCATCATGGTCAGGTAGGTGTCGGCGCCCTCGCCCTTCTCGGTCAGGGACTCCGTGAACAGCTCGCTGACGCCGACATCGACGCCCGCCTCGTCGGCGAGCACCTGGATGAGCCGGTCCGGCTGGGAGGACTCGGCGAAGATCGTCGGTACGCCGGCCTGCTCGATCGCCTCGGTCAGGTCCCGCAGGTCCGCAGCGCTGGGCGCGGCCAGGGTCGTGCCGCCCGGGATGACCGCGCCGACGACGCGGAACCCGAACCGCTCGGCCAGGTAGCCGAACACGTGGTGGTTGGTGACCAGGCTGCGGTGCTGCTCCGGGATGCTCGCGAAGGAGTCGGTCATCTCCTGGTCGAGCTCCTCGAGCTCGGTCCGGTACGCCGCGGCCGCCTGCTCCACGATCCGGTCGTCGATGCCCTCGATGTCCGTCGTCGCGGCTTCGAGGCCGTCGACGACGTCGCGCATCCGTGCCGGGTCGGTCCAGAAGTGCGGGTCCGGCGTGCCGGCGGACTCCCCGTCGGCATAGTCGAGGACGTCGATCTGCTCACCCGCGACGTACGTCTCGACGCCGGCCTCGGCCGCCTGGTCGAGGTGGCGCTGGAGGCCCTCCTCGAGGCCGAGCCCGTTGGAGACGACCAGGTCGGCCTCGCGCATCATCGCGGCCTCCCGGGCCGAGATCTCGAAGGAGTGCGGGTCCGCGTTGGGCCGCATCAGGGTGGTGACCTGGGCGGCGTCGCCGACCGTGCCGGCGACGACATCGCCGAGGATGTTGGTGGTCACCACGATGTGGGGGCGATCATCGCCGTCGTCGCCTCCGGCGCAGGCGGTGAGCGTCATCGCGATCGTGATCGCGACGGTGGTCCCGAGCAGGCGCCTCATCGGCCCGTCTCCGTGAAGAACACCGGGGCGGTGGGCGTCTCGAGCGTCCTCGCGATCCGCGCCTTGTCGGCGTAGTCGATCTCGTGGACGACTCCCTCGGCCGGCACGTTGAGGTAGGCACGCTCCTGGTCGACGACCAGATCGACCCCCTTGTCGCTCGGGTTCACGAGGGGCTCGGTCGCGGCGAGCTGCCTGCCGCTATCGGCGGCGAAGACGCGGACACGGCCGGCGGTGTCGAGGGCGAGCACGTGCCCCTCCTCGTCGTCAGCGGCGACCACCTGGCGCAGCGGTACGCCCGCGTCGAGGTGGCTCCAGGTCCGCTCGCGGGTGTCGAGGAGCCAGATCCCGGTCCTGCCCGAGAGCGCCGCGACCGTCGGGCGGCTCTTGCGGCCGTCGAAGCTCGTGGCCGGCGGGGCCGACGTGTCCTTCGGGTATTCGATCCGCTCGAAGCTGGGCCTGCCGTCGGTCTCGGTGGCCAGCACGGCGCCGTCGGCGCAGCCGACGACCACGCCGACCCGGGTGGTGATCGTGCCGCTCGCCTCGGCGCAGGGGATCTGGTTACCCTCCGCGCTGCCGTCGGTGTCGTGATAGCTCAGTCCGGTGACCTCACCGCCGTCGGCGACCGTCACCAGGGCACCGTCGCCGAACGGAGCGACCAGCCCCTCGTGCGGCTCCGCCTCGAGCCGGAACAGCTCGCGCACCTCGCCGTCGGCGAGGGCCTCGTTGTCCAGCAGGACCGCCTCGCCGCTGTCCTCGAAGAAGACCCCCGTCGAGCCGGCCGTCGACAGCGGACCAGTCGCGACAGTCGCCTTACCTTCGCCCTCGACCGTGCCGAGCACCCGCGGCTCGCCCCGGTAGTAGTGGAAGTGGTCGCCGTGGTCCCAGGTCCACATCCCGCTGTCGACGATCTCCACACCGTCCGCGGTGGTCGCGTACAGGTAGCGGCCGTCGGAGTCGACCGCGCTCGGGGCGCCGATGGTCCCGACCTCCGCCGAGCTCCCCTCGAGCAGGTCGAGCTGGGCGACCGCGCCGTCGGCGTCGATCGTGGTCAGGTGCAGCTGGGGCTCGGCGACCTCCTGCGCGCCGTCGACGGCGCCATGGTCCTTCCCGGAGCCGGACTCGGCGCTCGGGTCATCGGCCGAAGAGCTGCCACATCCGGTGGCGGCGACCAGCGTCAGCCCTGTGACGATGCCGGCGAGTGTCCTGCGGTGCATGAGGTCCTTTCGGAGGTGGGGGACGGACGTCGAAGAAGACCGAGGGCGCTGCGGAGCAGCCCCGAGGTGACCGCGGTGAGGATGGCCGCGCAGGCGATCGACGCCCCGGCGGCGGTTCCCGCGTACCAGGACGCGGTCAGGCCGATGAAGACCGCGACGGCGCCGATCCCGGCGGCGCAGGCCATGGTGGTCGGGATCCGCGTCGTCCACTGCCCCGCGGCCACGGCCGGCGCGAGGAGCAGCGCGATCACGAGCAGCGAGCCGACCGCCTGGTAGGACGCGACCACGGCGAGGGTCACCAGGCCGACGAGCATCACCTGCGCCAGCTGCGGGTGCAGGCCCAACGTACGGGCGATCCGGGGGTCGAAGGCCGAGGCGACGAACGGCCGGTGGAAGCCGCCGGCGATGGCCAGGGTGACGGCGAGTGCGATCGCGAGGACGGTGATGTCGTCGGGGCCGATGGCGAGTACGTCGCCGAACAGCATCGCCGTCGCGTCCGTGGCGAAGCTGCGGGAGTGGGAGATGATGATGACGCCGAGCGAGAGCATCGCCACGAACAGCAGCCCGATGCTGGTGTCGTAGGTCAGGCGACCGCGGCGCTGGAGCGCTCCGATCGTCGCGCTCATCACGATCGCGCTCACCGCGCCGCCGAGCATGACGGGTGCGCCGAGGACCGTCGCGAGAGCGACACCGGGGAGCATCCCGTGCCCGATCGCCTCACCGAGGAACGCCATCCCCCGGATCACGACCCAGGTGCCGACGACGCCGCAGATGGCCGCCACCAGCACGCCGCCGGCGAGCGCCTGCAGCATGAAGTCGGTCCGGAAGGGCTCGATGATCGATGGCACGGGGCCGGACTCTAACGGTTAATGAGAATGGTTACCAATTGATATAGTGAGGCGCGTGCTCCCCCGCGACCAGACCGACTCCCCACACCTCTCCGCCCACGATCTCTGCTTCGGCTACGACAGCCGAGACGTGATCCACGAGGTCAGCGCCGCATTCCGGGCCGGGACGGTGACCGCCGTCGCCGGGCCGAACGGGTCAGGGAAGTCGACCTTCGTCGAGCTTCTCGCCGGCGTGCGGAACCCGCGGCGCGGCTCGGTCACCCGCCACGGACGGCTCGCCCTGGTCGTGCAGCGCCCCTCGACGCCGGACACCCTCCCGGTGACAGTCCACGACGTCGTCGCGATCGGAACCTGGGGTCGGCGGGGCGGCCGACGGCGGGGCGACGTCGCGGAGGCGATCGGCCGAGTCGGCCTGACCGGCCTCGAGCACCGTACGTTCGGCGAGCTCTCCGGCGGACAGCGCCAGCGTGCCCTACTGGCTCAGGGCATCGTCCAGCGTGCGGAGATCCTGCTCCTGGACGAGCCCGCAGCGGGGCTCGACGCCGCCAGCCGGCAGCGCACCCGCGAGCTCCTCGCCGAGGAGGCCGCCCGCGGTGCCACGATCGCGTGCGTCACCCATGACGAGGAGAGCATCGCCGCCGCCGACCACGTCATCCGGCTCGAGGCCGGCCGGATCGTCGCCTGAGGTCGGCGCGGACCCGAACCTGTTGAACGTGGCCACGCCGGCCACGATGAGGGCCAGCGCGACGGCTAGGCCGACACCGATGAGCTCACCGAAGATCGGAACCGCGACGACGGCGGTCAGCACCGGGCTCACCGCGCCACCGACCGAGGCCGGTCCGCTGCCGAGCGCCCTGACAGCGAAGGCGTAGCAGAGCGTCGACATCAGACCGGTCCCGATGCCCTGGAGCACGGTGAGGAGCAGCACGTCGTCGAACTCGGCGGTGCCCGCGAGCAGGTGCGACGGCATCGCGCCGAACGAGGCCAGCACGAGCGCGGCCAGGCTCGAGACGGTGCAGATGGTCAGCACCATCTGCAGGAGCGTCAGGCTCGTACGCTGCAGGCCCGTCGTGAACACCGCCCAGGCGAACCCGCCGACGAGCAGCAGCCCGACCCCGCCCAGGGACGCGCCGCCACCGACCAGGACCCCACTCACGGCGACGCCGGCCGTGATGAGCCCCAGCGCGGTCACCCGCCGCGGCGACAGCGAGACCCGGCCACGTGCCAACGCGAGCAGCGTGACGAAGAGCGGCACCGTGCCCGGCACCAGCATTCCGGTCAGCGCAGCGCTGGTCAGCTTGGCGCCGAACGCGAAGACGAGGAAGTGCGGGAGCCCACCCACGAGCAGCAGCGCGAGGACGTACGGCCGCTCGCGGCGTACGGCCCTGATCGTGCTCGGGAGCAGCGGGGCCAGCAGGACCACCGGCGTCACGAAGCGGAGGAACGCCGCATCTGCGACGGTCAGGCTCGACCCACCGATGCCACGCGTGCTCAGCGCGAACGACGACCAGAGCACGACCGTCATCCCCAGCGCCGACCATCCCGCCAGCGCCCGATTCCCACCACTCTGCTGCGTCCCCATGGTGCGCCACGATAGGAAGAATCGCGGCGCAGACGATTGCCTGATCTGCCACGTTCACACGTCTCAGTGGCAGAATCTGCCAACATGCGTACGATCGACGAGACCGACAAGCACATCCTCTGGGAGTTGCAGCAGAACGGCCGCCTGACCAACCAGGAGCTCGCCGACCGTGTCGGCCTCTCCCCCTCGCCATGCCTGCGCCGCGTACGAGCCCTGGAGGAGGCCGGCGTGATCAGCGGCTACCGCGCCGTCGTCGACCCGCACGCGGTCGGCATGAACATCACCGCGTTCGTACGCATCAAGATGGCCACCCACACGACCGACGCGGTCGAGACCGTCGAGGAGCACCTCCGCGCCATCCCCGAGGTCACCGAGGCGTACGTCCTGGCCGGCGACCACGACTACCTGCTGAAGGTCGTCACCCCGTCGTTCGAGACCTACGAGCGGTTCCTGCGCGACAACCTCCGGACGATGCCGGCGCTCGCCTCGATCGAGACCACCTTCGCGTTCGGCAACACCAAGGAGAGCTCCCCGCTCCCCCTCGGCTGAACCTGGATCCGCGCCAGTCAGTCGGCCTCGAAGGAGCCGTGACGCCCGGCTCCGCTGGCGAACCGGGTCGCGCCCGCGACGGTGTCCGTGGTCACGGAGACGACACCGTGCGCGTACTCGACGGCCAAGGCGTCCTGCTCGCTGAGACCCTCCTGCTCCAGCATGGAGAGCCGGTCGTGGCGCATGCAGGTCTGCGGGAAGGCGGCGAGCTGCCGCGCCAGGTCCTGCGCCGCCGCGAGGGCCTGGCCGGGCGGAACGACACGGTTGGCCAACCCCATCCGCAGGGCCTCCTCGGCGCCGACGGGACGGCCGGTGAGGATCAGGTCCATGGCGTTGCTGGCGCCGATCAGCCGAGGCAGCCGGACCGTGCCGCCGTCGATCAGCGGTACGCCCCAGCGCCGGCAGAAGACGCCGAAGACCGCGTCCTCCTCCATGACCCGCAGGTCGGCCCAGATCGCCAGCTCCAGGCCTCCAGCGACGGCATGGCCGGCGACGGCGGCGATGACGGGCTTGCCCAGCCGCATCCGCGTGGGACCCATCGGGCCGTCTCCGTCGGGCTCGAACCGGTTGGGGTCGCCACCGGCGACCGCCTTCAGGTCGGCGCCGGCGCAGAAGTTGCCGCCTTCGCCGTGCAGCACCGCCACGGCGGCATCGGGATCGGCGTCGAACTCCTCGAAGGCGGCCACGAGGGCCTCCGCCGTCGCCCGGTCGACGGCGTTGCGTACCTCTGGACGGTTGATCCGGACCGTGGTGACCGGACCGTCCTTGGTGACCTCGACCGTCATGCCGGGAGCGCGCGCTCGATGATCGCGGACAGGTCGCCGCGCGGCGACAGCGTGCCGAACGCGCCTCCCCAGTCGCGGCCGAGGCGCGAGGAGCAGAAGGCGTCGGCGACCGGAGCCGGTGCGTGCCGGAGGAGTTGCGACCCCTGGAAGACCAGGGCCATCTGCTCGACGATCCGCCGGGCCCGGAGCTCGATGTCGTCGAAGGAGGTGAACTCCTTCTTCAACCGGTCCAGCGCAGCGTCGTAGCGGGCGTCGGCGCCGGAGGCGAGCTCCGCCTCCGCCACGAAGGCGTCGAGGGTGTGCGGCTCCTTCGCCAGCGCTCGCAGGGCGTCGAGCGCCGCCACGTTGCCCGATCCCTCCCAGATCGAGAGGAGCGGCATCTCGCGGTAGATGCGGGCGACGTCGAAGTCCTCGATGTAGCCGTTCCCGCCCAGGCACTCCAGGGCCTCGTTGACCATGAACGGCGCCCGCTTGCAGACGTAGTACTTCGTGACCGAGAGCGCGATCCGGCGCAGGGCGGCCTCGCTTTCGTCCCCGCGGATCGCCCCGTCGTTGGCACCTGCCAGCCGCAGCATCGCCGTCGTCGCGGCCTCGGACTCGATCTGCAGGTCAGCGAGTACGTTGCGCATCGCCGGCTGCTCGATCAGCCGCTTGCCGAAAGCCGACCGATGCCGGGCGTGGTGCGCCGCCATGGTCAGCGCGGTGCGCATGCCGGCCGAGGAGCCGATCACGCAGTCGAGGCGGGTCATATTGACCATCTCGACGATCGTGCGGACCCCGCGCCCCTCCTCGCCCACGCGCCAGCCGGTCGCGGCGTCGTACTCGATCTCGGAGGAGGCGTTCGACCTGTTGCCGAGCTTGTCCTTGAGGCGCATGAAACGCATCGCGTTGCGCTCGCCACCGGGCAGTACGCGCGGGACGAGGAAGCAGGAGACGCCGGCGGGCGTCTGGGCCAAGGTGAGGAACAGGTCGCTCATCGGGGCGCTGGTGAACCACTTGTGCCCGCGCAGGACGTAGGTGCCGTCGGTCTGCGGAGTCGCGGTCGTCGTGTTCGCGCGTACGTCGGAGCCGCCCTGCTTCTCGGTCATCGACATCCCGGCGATCAGACCGCGCTTGGACTCGGGATCGCGGAGCCCGAAGTCGTACTCCCGGCTGGTGAGCAGCGGCTCGAACCGCGCGGCGAGCTCGGGGTTCGCCCGCAGCGCCGGGACCACGGCGTAGGTCATCGAGATCGGGCAGCCGTGGCCGGCGTCGACGTTCCAGGCGTAGAACTTCGCGGCCCGGGCGACGTGGGCACCGGCCCGGTCGTCGGCCCAGGGAGCGGCGTGCAGGCCGTTCTCCACCGCCACGCCCATCAGCTGGTGGTACGCCGGGACGTACTCGACCTCGTCGACGCGGTGACCGTAGCGATCATGGGTGTGCAGACGCGGAGGCACCCGCTCGGCGAGCCGGCCCCACTCCTGCGCCTCGGCAGTGCCGGCAAGGCGGCCCAGCTCGTCGATCTCAGGCAGCGCCCATGCGGCACCCTCACGCTCGAGACCCTCCCGCAGGACCGGATCACCGGCCGTGTTGTGACCCACCAACGGCGGGACCTGGTTGAACACCTCATGCGTGCTGGTCATGCGCTTCCCCTTACTAGCGGAGGGTCATCACCCATGATGTTACACAAATAGACACAACCGTGTCGAGATCTGTTGCATGAGAGGATGGCCGCGTGGCTACCGCGCGCGATGAACTTGCTCCGCTCTCCGCCCGCTCCACCATCCTGAGCCTGATGCTCGGCGCACACCCGAACCCGCTGACCCCCGCCGACCTCGCCCGCGCCGGGCAGTTCTTCGGCATCGCACCAGCGACGGTGCGGGTCGCGGCCACCCGCGCCGTGAGCGACGGCGACCTGCGCAGGACCGAGGCCGGCTACCGGCTCGGCGAGCGGCTCGTCCAGCGGCAGGCTCATCAGGACGAAGCGGTGCACACGGCGGACAAGCCGTGGGACGGCTCCTGGGAGATGGCCGTCGTCGTCACCGCCGGCCGGCCCGGCCCTGAACGCGCCGTACTGCGCGATGCGCTGAAGGCGCACCGACTCGCCGAGCTTCGCGAGGGGGTCTGGACCCGACCGGCCAACCTCCAGCGTCCGCGCTTCACGGATCCGGTGCTCCAGACCTTCACGGCAACACCCGAGCAGGATCCGGCCGAGCTCGCCGCCTCGTTGTGGGATCTCGGCGGCTGGGCGCGCGAAGGCGAGCGTCTGCTCGAGCTCCTGTCATCCACGCCCCAGCCCGCGCGACGGCTCGCCACGGCCGCTGCGATCGTGCGCCACCTCAGCGAAGACCCGCTCCTCCCCGTGGAGCTCCGCCCGGCGGACTGGCCGGCGGCGGACCTGCGCGAGACCTACAGCGCCTATCAACGTGAGCTGAGCGAGCTCGTCGCGTTGAACGGCCTTCGTTCTCGCTGACCGCCGTTGACCGCCGCTGTCAGCCCCGTAGCGCCGAGGCGAAGACCCCGGGGAGCTTCCGCCAGCGCGGCGCGGCCGAGAAACGGACCAGCCGCTCCCCGGTCGTCTCCGCCGTACGGTTGTGCACGAACCACGGCGGGACCGGCGTGAGTGCCGGGCTGCCGCTCGCCCATGAGCGAGGGAACGGGCGGAACGGGCCGCGCACCACGGTGCGCTCGGGGCGCGCGAGGAGCAGCCCGTTGTGCACGACACCGTGACCGGACTGGATGTCGTCCGGGGTGTGACCGGGAAAGGCTCCCCAGGTCGCGAACGGTGAGAGGTAGCCGACTCCGGTCCACGCGTTCACAGCGATCGTGCCGTAGCGCAGGCCGGCGAGCAGCTGCTCGAACCGGTCAGCCCCCACCGCGCCGAGGTCGCGTGGGTGGATGACGATGTTGGCACCGAGGGTGCCGCGCAGCCGGTCGTTGGCGAAGTCGATGGCGTGGCCGAGGAACTCCGCCCCGGCGCCGGAGATCTCGGTCACGCCCAGGACCGGACCGAAGAACTCCATCGAGTACGCCGCCTCGTCCTCGAACGGATCGAGGGCCGGGAGCAGGGTGCGCTCCGGTGTGCCACCGAGCGCCTCGAACGGCGTGGCACCACCCCGGGCGGCGTCGATCCGGGGCCCGGTGCCGGGATACCAGGCCGGACGTACGGGCGCATCGGCGAGCGCACGCCGCAAGGCGGCGAGGAAGTCGTCCTTCTGCTTCCAGTCCTTGCTGACGACGACCACCTGGCCAGCGACGCAGTTGGCTCCGGAGTTGTGCAGTCGCATGGTGGCGACGTGACGCGCCTGGAACTCCAGGTCACGCTTCGACCATCGGCCGGGTGTGACGATGACCGGCGCGACCCCGCCCAGCTCGCTGGTGATCGGCTTGCGCAGCAACGGCGTGCCGGCCGCCTTGTTGGCCGCGCCCTCCGCACCCGGACCCCAGACGATCGCGTCGTGGGTCGCCTCGGAGCCAGTCATGTGGACCGCGTCGAAGCCGTCATGAGCGATGAGTGCCGAGCCGAGCTCGAGGTCGCTGGTGAAGACCTGCACCACGCCCAACTCGATGAACGGGGCGAAGATCGCCTCGAACACCGGCAACAGCCGGTCGGTGACCGGGTTGAGCTTGAGCGCGACGGAGCGGTTGTCGGCGTAGAGGACGTAGAGCGCGTCGAGCGGGGCGATCGAGAAGATGTTGCCGGCGCCGAGGACGACGCACGTGCCGCGTACCGCCTCGGGCTCGCGCAGGCCAAGGCCGGCGGTCGCACGCACCTCCTCGGCGGAGACCCCGGGCTCGGACCACACCTCGGCGGAGAAGCCGGACAGCAGCAGCCGGTCCCAGACCGAGTGCGGGAGCACCTCGACGGCGACCCTGTCGCCGGGAACGGGGCGGATGTCGAAGCCGTCCGTCGGCGTACCGACCTGCTCCATAGTCGCCAGCGTCTGCGCGAGGTGTCCGGCGTAGTAGAGCGTGGCCCAGGGCCCGGAGATCCACTCCTCCCCGACCGGCGGAGTGCCCGGTGTAAGGCCCTTGATCTCGGTGGCGACCCGGACCCACTCGGTGGCGTGCTCGTCGACCAGGCCGACGAACTTCCGCAGCAGCGCTCGGCGCCCGGCCAGGCTGACGCCGGACCACGCTTTGGCGCCGGCCTGTGCTGCAGCCGCGATCTCGTCAGCCCGCTGAGGAATGGTCTGGGTGGACATCTCAGGCTCCGCTCTTGATGAGATCGGCGGCCTTCTCGCCGATCAGCATGGTGGGTGCGTGGGTGTTGCCATGGGTGACCCGCGGCATCGCCGACGCGTCAGCGACCCGCAGACCGGTGACGCCCTGAACCCGCAGGGAAGCGTCCAGCACGCCCTCGCCCTCGACGCCGATCCGGGCGGTGCAGCTCGGGTGATAGGTGTGCTCGACCTCCGCGCGCACGGCTCGCTCGAGGTCGGTCCGGCTCGTGCCGTACGACGGGCCGGGGTGGATCTCCTTGCCGACGGTCCCGCGCATGGTCCGGCTCGCCATGACCTCGCGCGCCCGCTCGATCCCGTCGATCATCGACTGCATGTCACGGGGGTCGGCGAAGTAGTTGTTGCAGATCCTCGGCGCCGCCGCCGGGTCCGCGGACCGCAGCCGGACCGCCCCCTCGGACCTCGCGCCGACCATGGACAACCCGATCGCGATGGCGGTCTTGTCATAGGACGCCGCGCCGTGCTGGAAAAAGTAGACCGGGGCCGTGATCATCTCCATCTGAGGGGCGATGTCGTCGACGCTGGTGTGGAAGAAGCTTCCGGCCTCCCCGACGTTAGAGGTGAGCATGCCCTTCCGACGGGTGACGTACTTCAGCAGCTCACCGGGCTTCTCGGCGTGGGCAAGGTTGTCCCGATCCGTCGTCTCCCAGTTCATCAGGAGCATCGGGTGGTCCATCAGGTGCGCGCCGACGTGGGCATTGTCGACGACCGTCGCGATGCCGTGCTCGGCGAGATGTTCGGCGGGGCCGATGCCGGAGAGCATCAGCAACTGTGGCGTGTTGTAGGCGCCGGCGGCGAGCACCACCTCACGGGCCGCGCGGATCGTCTGCAGTTGGCCCCCGACGTTGACGACCACGCCGGTGGCGCGGCCGTTCTCGATCAGGACGCGGTGCACCAAGGCGTTCGGGGTGATGGTCAGATTGGGCTGCTTGCGACGCGGAGCCAGATAGCCGTCGTACGTCGTCCAGCGCTGCCCGCGGCGAGTGAACCGCTGGAACATCGATGCGCCCACCTGCTCGGCTCCGTTGAAGTCGTCGACGCGTGGCATACCGACCTCGGCCATGGCGTCGATGAATCGCCCTGACACCGCACGGGGATCGGGAGCGTCCTCGACGTACTGCGGGCCGGAGTCGCCGTGGAACTCGCTCGCGCCGCGGCTGTTGGTCTCCATCCGGCGATACAGCGGGAGGATCTCGTCATAGGACCAGCCGGTGGCGCCGGACTTGGCCCAGCCGTCGTAGTCGGCTCGGTTGCCCCGGACGTACATCATCGCATTCATGCCGCTGGAGCCACCGAGCATCTTGCCGCGCGGCTGGTAGATCCGGCGGCCGTCGAGGTGCGGCTCGGGCTCGGAGGTGTAGTCCCAGTCGATCGTCGTGTGGAACTGCTTCGCGAACGCCGCCGGGATCTGGACGTTCAGGTTCGGACGGCTTCGCCCGCCTGCCTCGAGCACGAGCACCGACGTGCGCGGGTCCTCGCTGAGGCGACCGGCGAGCACCGCTCCGCCTGAGCCACTGCCCACCACGATGTAGTCGAACTCTTCCATGGCCATCCTCTCGTCGGGCCCGGGGTACTCGGGCGCTCCTCATGGTGGTCGCACACGTCCGGTCGGCGCTTGTGACGGCGACCACATTCGCGCCTCGCGTTTGTGGGAGACTCCAAAACAGATCCGGGATCCGCGAGACCGACCCGCGCGAGCATGTTCGACACCCCAAAGGCAGCCCGACCATGACCACACCAGCACCTGTCGAGAGGTGGCTGCAGGACTTCGCCCAGAACTCCCTCCGCCCGGGGATGGTGGACGCCTTCGTCCGACGCGTCGACGACGACATCCTGAACGCGATCCCCGAGATCGCCACCGACCCGGTGCTCGTCGAGGAGCTGCACGCCTCGACCCGGGAGCACTGGCGCAACTTCCTGGTCAGCCTCGCCGACGACTATCGCCTCGCGCTGCCGTCGGCGGCCATCGCGCTCAGCCTGTCCATCGCGCGCCGCCACCTCGACATCAGTGTGCTGCTCAAGGTCTATCGCGTCGCCAACAAGACCGTGTTCGGCTACGTCGCGGAGAACACGGAGCCAGATCGGCTGCCCGACGGTCTGGCCCGCGACGAGGCGCTGCTCGCTCTGTGGCTGCGCGCCGAGCAGTGGATCGACGATGCGGTCGAGCAGCTCATCGGCCACTACACCCGTGAGCGGGCCTCACTGGCGGAGGGCGCTCAGGCACGCCGGTCCGAGGCCATCGAGGCCCTGATCGCCGGCGCTGCTCCGACGACCGACAGCGAACGCGTGCTCGGCCACAAGCTCACCTCGTGGCAGACCGCCTTCGTCCTCTCCGCGCCCTCGACCTCCGACGGCGGCGCGCCGCTCTTCGACCTCGCGCTGCAGATCTGCGAGAGCCTCGGTCTGCCGCGTCCACTGACCACGCTGGCCGGGAGCCGGGAGCTCTGGGGATGGGTCGCCACCGCCGAAGAGCCGACCGTCGACCTCGGGGCCGTGATCCCGCTCCTGGAGGAGGCCGAGCTCCACTTCGCGCTCGGGCGGGCCTGCCATGGACCGACAGCGTTCCGCGACAGCCACCTCCAGGCGGTCGCGACGCAGCGGATCGGCCGCAGGTCCCCCACGAGGGCCCATGGCTACGCCGATGTGGAGCTCGTGGGACTGGTCGGCGACGGCGAGCTCGCCCGAGCGATGGTCCGAAGGGAGCTGGCGCCGCTGATGACCGGCGGCCGCGGCGACGAGGACCTGCGCCACACCACGCTCACCCACCTTCGGACCGGGTTGAGCGTGGAGGCGACGGCCGAAGCGCTCTTCATCCATCCGAACACGGTTCGCTACCGCATCGGTCGTGTCGAGGACCGGCTCGGCCAGCGCCTGGCCGCACGCGCGACCATGCTCGAAGTCTGCCTGACCTGGCTGGAGGTCTACGACATCGACGTCCTGGAAGGTCCGTGATCATGGCGGCTGCGTACGCCTGTCTTCTCGAACACGTGCTGCTGGACGGTGTGCGGCGGCGCCGATGGTCCGTTCCACGTGATTCCTCCGCTTGATGCTCGCGCTGAACTCGAGCGGGATTCACGCGTTCTGTATGACGCCGGTCTCCATGTCGATGGGTAGGTTGCGATGATGCCATCTGTAGGGCTGGCACGAATCACGCTCGGCCGCGTTCAGCAATCCTCAACGTCGAAGCAAGGAGATCGAGATGGACCTGATGGAAGTCACGGAACGGGCGAGGCTCCGTCGTGAGGACGCCGCGGCTCGCCTGCATGCCTTGGCCGACGCGCTCGCCAGCAACAACGAGGTCGAGTTCGAAAGAGGCGGGCTGCGCTTCAAGGTGCACGTACCCGACGAGGTCGACTTCAAGCTGGAGGTCGAGATCGGGGACGACGAACGCGAGCTCGAGATCGAGCTGAAGTGGTGACAGGAGCACGTCGCCTGCACAGCTGACGCGGCGCGCGGTCCGGTCAGCAGGTTTCCTTGACGTCGGTCACGAGGGTCTCAATGTCGTCGCCGAAGGTGGACAGTGCGGCACGAGCCGCGGCCAGCGTGTCCACGGAGACGCCCGCAATGGCCGACTCGACGCTGCTGGTCAGAGTGGCGAAGCTCGCCTCGACGGCCTCGATCTGCGTCGAGAACTCGTCGGCGGCGTCGGCCTTGAGATCGACCAGGTCGTCCTCGACCGCACTCAGCCCAGTCTGCAGGTCGCTGAGAGTCTCGGAGGAGCCGATGTCGATGCCCTTGACGTCGTCGACCGACGACTGCAGCTCGTTGACCGAGCTGCACACGGCGGGGTCGTCTTCACCACATGCTGCCAGCGACGCACTGAGCGTCAGAGCGGCGACGATGGCGGGGATGAGCTTCATGATGACTCCTTCGATGGGTCGGCGTGGCGTCGGGCAACCGGTCCCATCATTCGCGGCGAGCGGGACCGGGGTCGTCACACAGAAGACGTGAAGGTCAGAGGCCGCCGGCCGGGTTCACCAGATCTGCGTGATGCGGCCCCGGGCCGGGTGGGGATGAATGGGCTCCTGCAGCGCGATTCTCTTCCCCGGCCCGGCGGTCTCACATTCTTCGTCGGCGTGGGGACATGGGTGGTCGCGGTCAGGCTCAGATCGAGCCGGAAGGACGGTCCGGAGTGCACTACGTCGATCGACTCCACCGCCTGGTGATCAACCAGACGGACTGGGCAGAGGGTCCCGCTCACGCGGCTGACGTCGCGTGGCTCGAACCCATGCTGGATGCCCGGACTCTGGCCCTGGTCCGGCTGGCCGCGCTGGTTGCGGTCGGGGGCGAGGTCCCCTCCTACGGTGCCGCCGCGGATGCGGCCGTCGATGCCGGCGCGAGCGCTGCCGAGGTCGTCGACGTGCTGATCGGTGTCCTTCCGGTCATCGGCACGGCGCGCGTGGTGGCGGCCGCTCCCCGGCTGGCGATGGCGCTCGGATATGACGCCGACGCGCTCGAGCAGGAGCACCCCGGCTGATCGTTGTCACTAGCCGCCGAGGAGCCCGATGACGGTTGCCTGCTTCACTGCCTCGTTGCGCGAGGAGACGCCCAGCTTGCGGTAGATCGAGGCGACCTCCGAGCTCACCGTGTTGCGTGAGACGTACAGCCGCTCCCCGATCTCGCCGATGGTCAGGTGGGTCTGCAGGTACGGCAGGAGCCGCAGCTCCGCGGGTGTCAGCGGCGGCCCCCGGCCGGTCACACCCCTCGCATCCGCAGCGACGACCTTCCGGAAGTCGTTGACCTGGTCGACCAGGACGCCGAGGTTCGGGACGTGGACGAGGATGTCATCGATCTCCCGAAGCAGGTGGCGCGCCGTCGTGTGGTCGCCACGAGCCCAGAAGACCCTGGCCAGCTGAAGCCGGCTGCGCGTGGCGAGGGACGGCAGGACGTACGTGCAGGACGGGCGTGCCCGCATCCCCCGCGTCAGCTGGAGATCCACCTGCTCCAGCGCGCCATCGTGCAGGGCAAGCCGTGCAGCCGCCGCGAACGCCAGCACGCTGGCCGCGTAGTCGTACATCCGATACTCGTCGACGACGCCGACTGCCCGGGCGACGCGATCCCTGGCCTCGCCCCACTGGCCGCGCTCCATCGCCAACAGCGCCAGCACGGACTCCGCGTTCACGACCGTGTCGATGTTGCCGATCTCGCCCCCGACTACGGCCGCCTCGCTGAACAGAGCAGCTGCCCGGTCCACATCTCCGGCAAGGAGATGCGCCTCCGCGGACCCGGTGAGCGCCGTGTCCCGCCACGCGCTCCACGCCGGCTCCTGCGCCATCGCCACATCGGCGTCGCGCATCATCCGTTCCGGGCCGGCCGGACACATCAAGGTTCTCAACATGGCGCGCGAAGACTCGAACGAAGCCGTGCCGTCCACAGGCACCTGGTCGTAGACGGCTTCATCCGCCAGAGCGGCCCAGCGCAGGGCTTCCACGGGCGCACCGCCCAACACCCCGATCCAGCCGGCCAACACCGCCAGAGGGGGATGAGCCGAGATGGTGTCGCCTCCGAGCGCTGCCAGCCATCTCCGTACGGTCGAGAGCTGGCCGGCGCTGTAGGTGACTTGCACGAGCTGCGTGATCAGCTGCACGCAACGGTCGCGCTCGCTGGTGTTCAGCAGGTGCTCCAGCGCCATCGCCGGCGCCCCGTTCGCCTCGTACCAGTCGGCGGCGCGCAGGTGCAGCCCCATGACTGCATCGGGTTCGACACGGCGCAGCTCCCCGAGCAGGAACTCCCGGAACAGCGAGTGGTACCGATACCACTCCCGCCTGCGATCCAGCGGGATCAGGAACGAGTTCGACGCCTCGAGCGCCTGCAACCGGTCCTGGCCGCCCGACTCTGCGAGCAGCGCGTCGCAGAGCGGTGCGTGCAGTCGGTCCAGCACCGCGGTCCGGCGCAGGAAGCGCTGCGTCGACTGGTCCTGCTGGCTCAACGACTCGCGGTACAGGTAGTCGGCCACGTACCGGTCGTTGCCCGACACCGTCCAGTCGTCCTGCTGGGCGTCGCGGGCGATCATCGCCGCCAGCTGAACGCCGGCCGGCCAGCCTTCGGTCCGTTCGATGACGAGCGCGGCCTGGGTCTCGGTCAGCGGGACCTCGGACCTGGAGAAGATCTGCTCGGCGCCGCCGGGTTCCAGGGCGAGATCGGCGGCCAGCAGCTCCAGCGCGTCCCCAGAGGCACGCATGCGGGACAGATGCGGCTGCTCTGCGCGGCTCGCGGTCACCAGTTGCGAGCCGACGGGCATGCCGGAGATCACCACGCTCAGGACGTCGTGACACGCGGGTGCCTGCAGATCGTGCAGATCGTCGAGCATCAGGACGAACGGGGCCGGACTCCTCCGGAACGCGGACGCGATGACCGGCGCGGCACGGCCCAGAGCAGAGACACCCACACCGCTGACATCGGCGACTAGCCCGGCCCAGGCCGGAAACATCCTGACGTACGCCGAGGCCAGGACCGCCAGCAATATGCCCGGATCGTCGTCGAGAGGGTCGAGCGAGACCCACCCGACGACACGGTCCTCAGTCGCGGCCCACTCGCAGAGCAGTGTCGACTTTCCATACCCTGCCGGGGCCGTGATCCCAGCCGCTCTCACCGGACTGGCCCTGGCCACCTCGATGATCGGCGCCCGACTGACCATGCCGGGACGCATCTGCGGCGCCGAAAGCTTGACGTCGAGGAGCACGTCATCAAGCCCGGCGGCCGGCCGCGCACGCGCGGGACGACTCTCCGTCACACGACCGAGCGTACGAACAGCGAGGACCGCGGCGCCTCATCCGCTCCGGGTGACCCGTCGCACGACACCCACCAGGGCATTCAGGTGTTTTCACATGATGCAGGTGATTCGCCCGCGGGGAACCAGCACTGGAATGAACCCGTTCCAGCAGCCGGCGCATCCGGTGCGGCTCAGCGCGACCCCGGGAGGGGCGACCAGATCCCATGAAGCACGCCTCCACCACTGCCCCGAGCGGGCTTCGGCCCCGATCGTTCGCGTGGACCCTGCTGCTGGGTGTCGCCGCGCTGACCATCGCGTTGGCCGGGGTGAGATCCATCGCCGACATCGTCGGGCCGGTCTTCATGGCGATGGTCATCACGATCACGTTGCACCCGATCCGCCGGTGGCTGGAACGGGGACGGCTTCCCGGGTGGGCGACCTCGTTGATCATGCTGGCCGCGGCAGTCCTGTTGCTCTCGCTCTTCGCAATGGCCTTGATGGTGTCGATCGCCCAGCTGGCCGCCCTGGTGCCCCAGTACGCCGACCAGATCACTGACGGTGTCGCGAACCTGGGGAACACCTTGCGGGACGCGGGGGTCAAACAGGAACAGATCGATGCGGTGGTGAACGCGTTCGACCCGGGTCAGCTCATCGACGTGGCCATGTCGGTGCTCTCCGGCACCCTCGGCCTGCTCACCGATCTGCTCTTCCTGATCACGGTGCTGCTGTTCGTCGCCTTCGACACCAACTCCACGCGCCGCAGCCTGAAGGCGTTGGGTGACCGCTTCCCCGACCCGGTCGCCGCGCTGGACAACTTCGCCCGCGGCACTCGCAACTACATGGGCGTCTCGGCCAGCTTCGGGCTGGTCGTCGCCGTCATCGACGGCGTCGCCCTGTACCTGCTGGACGTCCCCGGAGCCTTCGTGTGGGCGGTGCTTGCATTCGTCACCAACTTCATCCCGAACGTCGGCTTCATCATCGGCGTCATCCCGCCGGCCCTCATCGCCCTGCTCGACAGCGGGTTCGGCCTGATGATCACCGTCATCGTCGTCTACAGCGTCATCAACTTCGTGATCCAGTCCATCATCCAGCCGCGCGTGGTCGGCGACTCCGTCGGTCTCTCCCCCACGTTGACTTTCCTCTCGCTGGTGTTCTGGACCTGGGTGGTCGGACCGGTCGGCGCGCTGCTCGCCGTCCCGTTCACCCTGCTCACCAAGGCCCTCTTGGTCGAGGCCGATCCGGGCGGAAGGTGGGCCCTGCCACTGATCTCAGGGAAGCCGGACGCAGAGCCGGAACCGGAGCCGGAGCCGGAGCCGGCGGTCTCGGCCGAGCTTCAGCCTGAGGGAACGCCAGAATGAGATCGGCATGGAATCGAACGACGGGACTCCGTCCGAGGAGAGCCAGCCGGGCCCAGACGCCGAGCCGGTCGACGATCCGGCCCGGGCACGCGTCGATGCCTCCTTGGGGCGTCTGCCCGCCGGGCTGCAGCGGCGGCTGGGACGGCTGCTCGACAGGCGACCGGGACGGATCGTGCTGCAGGCAGCCGCGGGACTCAGCCGAGTCGAGGTGTTCGACCGGTCGATGACCATCGCGGCCCAGTTCTTCACCTCCGTACTCCCGGTACTCATCCTGATCGCCACCCTGGGCTCGAACAGCGACGGGTTCGCCGACGCGATCGACTTGCCGGAGCAGTCCCGGCAGGTCCTCGAGGGCGCTGTCGACAGCGGTGGTGCAGCGTTCGGCATCGTCGGGGCCATCTTCGTGCTCGTCTCGGCGACCAGCCTGTCTCGGGCGCTGGCTCGCGCCTTCGCCGCGATCTGGGGGTTGCCCCGACCGCAGACCAGGCTGCGCTCAGCCTGGCGCTGGCTGGCTGTCGTCCTCGTCTTCGCGCTCTCCCTGGTCCTCGTCCGCACTGCGGGTGAGCCCCTCGACGCCATTCCCCCTCGGGAGCTGTGGCCACGGGTGGTCTCGTTCTCCTGGGACGTCGCGGTCGCATCGTTCGTGCCCTGGGCGCTGCTCGCCGGCGCCGTTCGCGCCCGGATGCTGGTTCCGGGTGCGCTGCTGTTCGCTCTGCTGATGATCACCGTCCGCCCCGCCACCCAGGCATGGCTCCCCGGGGCGCTCGAGGCAAGCGCCGACCGGTACGGATCCATCGGTGTCGCCTTCACCTATCTGACCTGGCTCTACGTCGCCGCCTTCTGCTTTCTCACGACCGCGCTCGTGGGCCAGGTGTTGGCGACCGGTCCCGGGATGCTCGGTCGACGCATCCGGGGCGAGCACCGCCGTATGCCCGGGACTGTCGACCACTGACGACACGGTCATCGAGGGCACCCGCCAGTTCACACAGACAGTGCGATGAGACCCGGCGGCCACGCCCGTACGTTCGTCACGAATGACCGCCTGACCAAGCCGTCGCGTCCACCCGGAGGTCCGCTGCATGGATTCCCTGGCACTCACCGCCGTTCTCGCGGCCATCGTCACCTGGTGTGTTCTCGCGGGCCGGCTTCAGCCCGCCGGACTCACCGCCCCCATCGTGTTCGTGGCCTGCGGCTGGGTGTTTGCCGACGTGTTCGGCTTGTTCGACCTCGAGGTCGAACCCGAGCTGGTCAAGCTCGTCGCCGAAGTCACCCTCGTCTGGATCCTCTTCGCGGACGCGTCTCGGGTCCGGCTCCGCCAGTTCCGACGTGACCTGAACACCTATGTACGACTGCTCGGCGTCGGCTTGCCGCTGACGATCGCGCTCGGCGCAGGTGCCGCGATGATCGTGATCGGCTTCGACCCGTGGGCGGCCCTCCTGGTCGGCGCGGCACTGGCGCCCACCGACGCCGCGCTCGGGGCGCCCGTCATGTCGAACCCGCACGTGCCGGCGAGGGTGCGACGCGCGCTGAATGTCGAGAGCGGGCTGAACGACGGGATCGCGACGCCGATCGTGCTGGTGGCCATCGCCGGTGTCGCGACGGCGGAGGGAGTCCTCGGCGTCGAGAGTCCGGGCGGAGCGGTTCTCTCGCTGCTGGTCGGGCTGGTCGCGGGCATCGTCATCGGCGGCGTCGGCGGCACCGTCAGCAGGCTCGCCGGCAAGCGCGGCTGGCTGTCCGAGGAGCTTGCCGGTCCGGCCGTACTGGCTCTCGCCCTGCTCGCGTACACCGCGGCTCTCCTGGTGGATGGGAACGGGTTCGTCGCTGCCTTCGTGGCCGGCTTGGTCTTCGGGAACACCGCCGGGAGCAGCGGTGAGAAGGAGGTGTACTTCGTCGACCAGTCCGGCGACGTGGCCTCGATGATCAGCTGGCTCGTCTTCGGTGCGCTGGCTGTGCCGGTCATCCAGGACCAGTGGAGCTGGACCGTGCTGCTCTATGCGGTCCTCAGCCTGACCGTCGTCCGCATGCTGCCGGTCGCGATAGCGCTGCTCGGCGCCGGGTTCGACCGCTTCAGCGTCGTCTTCATCGGCTGGTTCGGTCCTCGCGGCCTGGCCTCGGTCATCTTCGCGCTGATCGTGCTCGAGGACCTGCACGCGGTCGGCACCGAAGTCGTCGCGGTCATCTCCCTCACGGTCCTGCTCAGTGTCCTGGCCCATGGCCTCGCCGCGGTCCCCGCAGCGAACCGGTACGTCTCGGCGGGCCGCCCGACGGATGCCTCGCCCGAACCAGACCAGGCATCCGGGCGCGCCGCGGGGTGATGGTCCTGCGAGCTCGCCGAACGGGCTCAGCCACTCCGAGCCACGATCCGGCCCTCGTCGACCGCACGACGGAGCGCTGCGTAGTCCCGCTCGTTCTGGTCTGCGTATGCCTCGGCGAACCTCGAGATGGCCCGATCGAACCGATCACCGGAGCCGAGGTAGCTCGCGATGGCGGCCGGGTCACCGGAGCGTGCGTGGGCCCGTGCCAGCGTCCACCCACACATCCGGGCGTAACCGGTCATGGCGGCGGGGTCCATCGCCTCGACGATCGCCGAACCCTTGCCGTCCCACAGCTGCCGGACGAAGAAGTCCCGCTCGACGCCGTCGAACCCTTGCGCCCTCATCCAGCCGAGCATCACGTCGCTCGCCGACTGCATCAGTCGCTGCCCCTCGACGACCCGCTGACCGTGGCTGGCGTACGCACTCTTGCCGAGGAAGGGTTCCAAGACCGATGCCTGGGCCTCCTTGGCCTGGAGGAAGAGCGGGTCCTGGTCGTCGTTGCCGACCAGCAGCACGATCCAGGCGCGGGTGCCGACGCTGCCCACGCCGACCACCTTGCGTGCGGCGTCGGTGAAGCGGAACCCCTCGAGGAGGTGCCGATAATCCCCACGCAGGGTCCGGCGGTAGGTGCGCAGGATGGCATGGAGCGTCTCTTCGACCTCATGGAACTCCGAGTCGGGCATCAGCTCCTGGACCCTCACGATCATCGGAGGATCGTTGATCAGGCGCGGACGTCCATCCACGATCTCCACGAGCTTGGAGAAGGCCTTCAAGCTGTCCTTCGACCGGGCCCTGGCCACGTTCTTGCGGAAGCGCTTGAGGTGCTTGGCCGTGAACTGCGAGCTCAGCACGGCGTCCAGCTCGTCCACGTCCAAGCGCGAGTACCACACGTCGAGCTTGCGCTTCCGCGCCAGGTCCTGCATCGCATCTCGATAGGACGATGCGGCAGCCATGTTGACGACCCTGCGCTCGGCGTCATCGAACGCACGGTCACGTCCCGCGACCGCAAAGCTCGCCACCATCCGCTTGACGTCCCACTCGAAGGGGCCGGGCAAGGACTCGTCGAAGTCGTTGAGGCTGAAGACCAGCCGCCGGTCCGGTGCTGCGAACGTCCCGAAGTTCGACAGATGCGCGTCGCCGCACAGCTGGACCCTCAGGCCGGTGCGCGGCTCGTTCGCCAGATCTGCCGCCATCAGGTAGGCGCCACCACGGTAGAACGTGAACGGCGACGCCAGCATCCTGCCGTAGCGGAGCGGCACGAGCTCTTGCACCCGGCTGGCTGCCTGCTCCTCGAGGAGGCTGACAGGGTCGGCCCGGTCGGGCGCCGGCTGCCACTCGCCGTGGACCGACCGTGGGACCTCCGCTCGCGCCCCGCGGCCCGCCGACGCCCGCTCCGCCAGAGTGAGGTAGTGGGTTCTACGTGCCCGGAGCTCGATCGCGCTCATCTGCCCATGTCACCTCACGCCGCCCGCCATCGGCATCACGCAGCCTGGGTGACGGGGACTGCGCAGATGCGGCAGATCAGTAGTACCAGGGGTACGGCGACCAGTCGGGCTCGCGCTTCTCCAGGAACTGGTCGCGGCCCTCCTGGGCCTCGTCGGTCATGTAGGCCAGGCGGGTGGTCTCACCGGCGAACATCTGCTGGCCGACGAGTCCGTCGTCGAGCAGGTTGAAGGCGTACTTCAGCATCCGCTGGGCCGTGGGCGACTTGCCGTTGATCTTGCGGCCCCACTCGAGCGCGACGTCCTCGAGCTCGGCGTGCGGGACGGCGCGGTTGACGGTGCCCATGCGTACGCCGTCCGCGGCCGAGTACTCCTCGGCGAGGAAGAAGATCTCGCGGGCGAACTTCTGGCCGACCTGGCGGGCGAGGTAGGCGGAGCCGTAGCCGCCGTCGAAGGAGCCGACGTCGGCGTCGGTCTGCTTGAAGCGCCCGTGCTCGGCGCTCGCGAGCGTCAGGTCGCACACCACGTGGAGGGAGTGGCCGCCGCCGGCGGTCCAGCCCGGGACGACGCAGATGACGACCTTGGGCATGAAGCGGATCAGTCGCTGGCACTCGAGGATGTGCAGCCGGGCGAGCTTGGCCTTGTCGATCAGGGTGGGCTCCTCCGCACCGGTCCGGCCGGCGGCGTACGCCTCGTCCTCCTCGTACTGGTAGCCGGCCTTGCCGCGGATGCGCTGGTCGCCGCCGGTGCAGAACGAGTGCTTGCCGTTCTTGACCGAGGGGCCGTTGCCGGTGAGCAGGACGCAGCCGACGTCGGCCGAGATCCGGGCGTGCTCCAGCACCCGGAGGAGCTCGTCGACGGTGTGCGGGCGGAAGGCGTTGAGTACGTCGGGGCGGTCGAAGGCGATGCGTACGGTGCCGTGCTCCTTGGCCCGGTGATAGGTCAGGTCGGTCAGATCCTCGAAGCCCTTCACCTCGTCCCAGCGGCTCGGGTCGAACGTGTCGGAGACTCCTTCGATGGCGCTCATGGCCCTGAGGTTATCCGGCGGGCCGATCACGGGCTTGACCTTGCCCCCAGGGGCAAGGTCTACGGTCGTACGCGTGCAGATCAAGGAGCTCGCGGATCAGGCCGGTGTGACGGTGAAGGCCGTGCGCTATTACGAGTCACGCGGACTGCTCGCACCGCGGCGGGCGGGCAACGGCTATCGCGACTATGCCGAGGTGGATGTGCAGGTGGTGCGAGAGATCCGCGCCCTGCTCTCGCTCGGCCTCACCGCCGAGGAGACGCTGCCCTTCGTCGACTGCCTGCGCGCCGGCAACGACCGTGCCGACGTGTGCCCGGCCTCGCTCGATGCCTATCGGCTGCGCATCGCCGAGATCGACCGGCGGGTCACCGAGCTGACCGCCCTACGCGGCGAGCTCGCGGCGTTGCTGCGCGAAGCCGAGTCCTATCGACCGAAACCAGAAGGAGAGAAGCGATGAGTCATACCGCCGTGATCGAGGACATCACCGATGCCCGGTTCGTAGAGGACGTACTCATGTCCGAGACGCCGGTGCTCGTGGAGATCTGGGCAGAATGGTGCCCACCGTGCCGTCAGCTCGCACCGATCCTCGAGAAGATCGCCACGGAACGGGCCGGGAGCCTGCGCGTCGTGAAGCTCAACCAGGACGAGAACCCGGCCACCTCCGCCGACTACCGGGTCATGGCGGTGCCGACGATGCTCCTCTTCCGGGGTGGGAAGCCCGTGCTCCAGCTGGTCGGCGCACGGCCCAAGTCGCACCTCGATCGCGAGATCGACAAGGCGCTGGCCTGAGCGGGTCGCTTGGAATAGGCACCGCCCGCTGGTGTTGTAGTGAGCATGACCGAACTGCAAGGTGAATATGTCCCGAGCACGGCCGACTGGGTGCGCGAGCAGGTGGCCGCGTTCGAAGCCTCCGGCGGCGCCGAGGCCAACGTCCTCGAGCGTGACGGCAAGCCGATCATCCTGATCACCAACCGCGGCGCGAAGACCGGCGCGATCCGCAAGACCCCGCTGATGCGCGTCGAGCGCGACGGCCGCTACCTCGCGGTCGCCTCGATGGGCGGCAGCGACAAGAACCCAGCCTGGGTGGCCAACTTCCGCAAGTACCCCGACATGGTGCTCCAGGACGGCGGCACCAAGAAGGCGTACGTCGCCCGCGAGCTCTCCGGGGCCGAGCGGGAAGAGTGGTGGGACTACGCCGTGAAGACCTGGCCGACGTACGGCGAATACCAGCCCAACACGTCCCGGATCTTCCCCCTCTTCCTGCTGGAGCCGGCCGGCGAATAGGTCGCCAATTGACGGGTGCGTAACCGGGACAGTGCCACGCCTGTCGGTTCGCGACGCTAGGGTCTATGGCCATGCCGTTCCTGCTACGCGTCGAGCTGCCCGATATCCCGGGTTCCCTCGGTCGCCTCGCCTCCGCCATCGGTGAAGCCGGTGGCGATATCGAGGCGATCGAGATCGTCGAGAAGAACAAAGTCGACGGAAGAGCTGTCGACGATGTGCTCCTCGAGACCCAACCGGGAACGATGCCGGACTCCATCGTGTCGGCGTGCAACGAGCTCGACGGGGTGCACGTCGTCTGGATCTCCCGCTACGCCGCCGGCGGCAACCTCTTCCTCGACCTCGAGGCCGTCGAGGACCTCACCGAGAACGCCCTCGAGGCGCTCGACCGGCTCGTGGACGTGCTGCCGCTGACCTTCCGCGCCGACTGGGCGATCCGCGTCCACCGCGTCAAGGGCATCAGCCGAGCCACCGACGGCTCGCCCGAGAACGTCCCCTTCATCGAGCTCGACCGCCCCGAGCGGATCGAGGTCGAGGGTGAGGACGAGAACATGTTCGCCGGCGCCCGCATCGACGGCAACGAGATCGTCATCATCGGCCGCCGCGGCGGCCCCGACTTCCTCGACTCCGAGCTGGCCCGCCTCGGCCACCTCGCCTCCCTCGCCACCTCCATCGCGCGGTCCTGAGATACCGATGGCCGCCGACGCAGATCCGAAGGACACGCTGAAGCAGCGCCTCGACTCCGTCCGCAACGCCTTGATCGGCAAGGTCGAGGGCCTCCCAGAGCGGGAGGCCCGGATGCCGCGTACGCCGACCGGCACCAACCTCATCGGCATCGTCAAGCACTGCCTCAACGTCGAGGCGATCTACCTCGGCGACACCTTCGATCGGCCGTTCCCGCAGGCCGACGAGCTGATCTCGCTGGACCGCTACGAGGCCGATCCGCAGATCGACTGGTACGCGACCGAGGACGAGACCGTCGTCGGCATCATCGGTCTCTACCGCCGGGTGATCGCGCACGCCAACGCGACCATCGACGCGCTCGACCTGGACGCGGTCGGCCACGTCAAGCACTGGGGCGGCACGCCCGTCACGCTGCACGAGATCGCGACGTACACCTACGGCGACATCGCGCAGCACGCCGGCCAGGCCGACATCCTCCGCGAGGGCATCGACGGCGCGGTCGGCTGGCTCTCGCGTGACGACAACGTCCCGCAGAGCGTCGACTTCCCGGCGTACGTGGCGAAGTTGACGGAGCTCGCAGAGCGCTTCTGAGGCTGCGGCTCAGTGGTGGCCGAGCCGCTGGCGGAGGCCGGAGGCGCGCTGGGCCCGGCGGGTGATCGCGGCGGTGACGGCGTCGGGGGTGCCGACGATGCGTACGCTCTCCTGCGCCCTGGTCACCGCGGTGTAGAAGAGCTCGCGGGTGAGCAGGGGCGAGTCGTCGGGCGGGAGCAGGACAGTAACGGACCTGGCCTGGCTGCCCTGGGACTTGTGGACGGTCATCGCGTGCAGGGTCTCGATGTCGCCGAGCCGTGAGGGCGTGTACGTCGCGCCGCCCGCGATGGCGACGCGGAGGTCGCCGCCGGCGTCGGTGTAGGTGACCCCGGTGTCGCCGTTGAAGAGACCGAGGCCGTAGTCGTTGGCGGTGACGAGGACCGGCCGGCCCGGATACCACTCGTGGCCCCAGCCGATGCCGAGCGGCTCACCGGTCGTCTCGGCGAGGCCGCGCTCGATCTGCCGGTTCCAGTGGGCGACGCCCCAGGGGCCGTCACGGTGGGCGCAGAGGAGGCGCGACTCGTCGAGCATCCGTACGCAGCGCTCCGCGTCGCCCGCGAGCGCGGCCTCGTGAAGGGCGGCGGCGTGCGTGACCAGGCCACGCTCGACCTCGGCCACCCGGGCCTCGTCGGCAGGGTCGACGAGCTCGACCGCGGGGTCGCCGGACTTCAGCACATCGAGCGCCGCGTCGGCGTCGCCGACCCGCAGCGCCTCGGCGAGGGCGCCGATCGCGCCACCGAAGCGATGGGTGATGCGGAGCGCGGCGACGGCGTCGGGCGAGCGCACGGCGAGCCCGGCCACGAGATCGGAGAGCACCGCCCCGGCCTCGACGCTCGCGAGCTGGTCGGGGTCGCCGACGAGAATCAGCCGCGCCTCGGGGCGTACGGCCTCGAGCAGCCGGGCCATCATCGTCAGCGAGACCATGCTCGTCTCGTCGACGACGATCACGTCGTGCGGCAGCCGGTTGGTGCGGTGGTGCTTGAACCGTGTCGACGAGCCGGGCCGCCAGCCGAGCAGCCGGTGGAGCGTCGAGGCGGTCAGGCCGTGGAGCCGAGCGCGGTCGTCGGCGGTGAACTGCGTCGCCCGCTGGGCACCCTCGACGGCCTCCTGCAGCCGAGCCGCGGCCTTGCCCGTCGGGGCGGTCAGCGCGATCCGCAACGGGGTCGAGGACTGCTCGGTGAGCAGCGCCAGCAGCCCGGCCACGGTCGTCGTCTTGCCGGTGCCGGGGCCACCGGTGAGCACCGTCGTCGACTGCCGGGCGGCGGCGAGCGCGGCGGCCCGCTGCTCGGCGTAGCCCTCGCCCGGGAAGAGCCGGGCCGCGGTCGCCTCCAGCAGGGTCTCGTCGGCCACAGGTCGCGGCGAGGCCAGCCGGGCGAGCAGGTCGTCGCGTACCTGTCCCTCTTCGCGGTGATAGCGATCCAGGTAGAGGAGGCCGTCCTCGACCTGCACCAGGGACTGCGCCGCCAGCGGGCTGTCGGCGACGGCCTCCAGCCAGCCAGTGGCAGCCGGCCACGGCAGCGTCTCCTCGGTCTCCCGCAGCGCGGCCAGGTCGACGCAGACCGACCCGTGCCGGACCGCGCGGACCGCCAGCGCCACCGCCAGTCGCACCTCGTCGCGCTCTTCTCCGGCGAGCGCGGAGGCTCGGGTCGCGACATGTACGTCAGCCGCGGTCAGCACGCCCTCACGGTTGAACGACGCGAGCAGGCCGGTGGCGGACCGGGCCAGGCGTGCGTCGAAGGGGTCCTCGGACTCCCAGCGCTCGATCATGCGGTTGCTCCGTCCAGCAGGTCGGACAGCGCGACCGCCAGGGACGCGGGTGGCTGCCAGGTGAAGACTCCGGTCGGGATGCCGTCGACGACAGGGGTGTCCGGGCCGAGCATCCCGCGCACGTAGAGGTAGAGCACGCCGCCGAGATGAGTCTCGGGGTCGTACCCGGGCAGGCGCCAGCGCAGGAAGCGGTGCACCACCGCGGAGTAGAGCAGCGCCTGCAGCGGGTAGTGGGAGTGCAGCATCGCCTCGGCAAGCTTCGGCTGGGTGTAGTCCATCGCCTCGACCCCCAGGAAGTTGGTCTTGTAGTCGACCACCACGAACCGTCCGCTCGGCAGCCGCAGTACCACGTCGACCGATCCGGTCAGGTAGCCCCGCAGCGACTGGTCGCCGAGCGGCGGGGCCTCGAGCCGGTCCGCGTACGTCACCATCGGGTCGTTCGCAGGAAGGTGGGCACGCAGGAGCGGCGCGAGGTCGCGCAGGCGTACGTCGGGATCCTCCGCCCCGCGGGTGTCACCGCCCCCGAGTGGGATCTCGAAGTCGAGCTCGCGCAGCCGGTCGCGCAGCGGGATCTCGGCCAGCGTGAGTCCGTCGGCCAGCGGGCCGAGTGGGGTCAGGTTGAGCGGCAGAATCCCGGTCGCGAGATCCTCGGCCGAAGCCGGAACGGGCCACCAGCGCAGCTGCTCACGAGTCCTGGTCAGCACCTCTTCACCCAGGTCAGGGGCGTCCGGGTCGGTGTGCTCCAGGACCGCGTGGACCAGCGACCCGAAACCGGCGCCCTTGGGCAGCTCGGCCATCGGCGAGAGCTGCTCCTCCTCCGCGGGGATCTCGACGAGGTCGACGTCCTCGGCGAGCGGCTCGTCGTCCTTGCCCTCGACCTCCGGCTCCGAGGTCGCCGCGACGCCCTCGTCGACCCGGATGAGCCCCGAGTAGGACGTACGCCGCCACTCCGCGTCCACCTCACGGGTGAACGGCCGCGCGGCGAGCATGCCGGGCGGCGCTTCTCGCACCGGCGGCGCTGTCGTCACCGGCACCGCTTCCTCGGCCACCGGACCGCCGTGGCGCGCAACATTGCTCAGCAGACTTGCCGCGTCCTCGTCATTCGGCACGGCGACGTTGTCAGGAACCGCCGCTTGGCCAGGACCTCGCCCGAACAGCAGCCGGTGCAGTCCGCCGGTGGCCGTGTTGGCCGTCGGCGCCCACCACGCGACGACCTGCGACTGCGCCCGGGTCAGCGCGACGTACAGATCTCGAAGCTCCTCCCCCAGCTCCTCGGCCTGGTGGCGCGCCAGGTGCTGTGCCCACCGCGCACCGGTCCGGGTGACGTCGATGGTCCGCTGCCCCGAGGCGTCGTGGAAGCGGGCGACCTCCGGGTCGCGCACGAAGAAGTCATAGGCGAAGGGCAGGTAGACGATCGGGTACTGCAGCCCCTTCGACCCGTGCACCGTCACGATCTGCACCGCCGCGGCGTCCGAGTCGAGCCGCCGCGGCCGCTCGGCAGCGGCAGAACGCCGCCGCTCGTCGCGGAACCAGGCCAACAGCGCCGGCAGCCCGAGCGAGTCACGCACGGAGATGTCGTGGAGCAGCTGCCCCAGGTGACGTACGTCGGTGAGCAGCCGATCCCCGTCGGTGCGCCGCAGCACGCGCGCGGTGAGACCGCGCTCCTCCGCTGCCTCGATCAGGGCTGCGACACCGCGGCCGCGCAAGAGCAGCGCCCAGCCGCGCAGCGTGTCGGCGATGCGGGAGGTCAGCGCCTCGCCGCCCGCGTCGAGCTCGGTCGCGGTGTAGCCGAAGAACACGCTCAGCCCGGCCGCCCGCACCAGCGGCGTCCGGTGAGGCGAGTCGAGCGCCTGCAGCAGCGCGAGCCAGTCCTCGCCGGCGGGAGTCAGGAAGACGTCGCCGCCGCCGGCCATCACGGCCGGGATGCCGTGCTCCTGCAGGACGCGCTGGACCAGCAGCCCGTGGGAGCGCACCGCGACGATGACCGCGACGTCCCCTGCCTGGATCGGGGCGTCGCACCACGTGGCACCGGAGCCGAGCAGCTCGGCGATGTCGCCGGCGAGGTCCCGGGCGATGTGGGTGCGGGCGTCGCCGGCGGTGATCATCCTGCCGCGGGTGAGCTTGAAGCCGCTGCGGGCAACCCGGCGGATCCGGAACGGCGCCGGATGCGGGACACCGGCCAGCCGGGAGCCGGCGTGATGGGCCTTCACGTCGTGGACGACGATGTCCGGGGAGCCCAACGCCGCGCCTCGCAGGACCACCTGGAGCCGCTCGACCAGCGGCGCGTCGCTGCGCCAGTTGGTGTCGAGCGTCGCCTGCGTCTCGGCCGCTCGGGCGGCGGTCAGGTAGGTGAAGACGTCACCGCCACGGAAGGCGTAGATCGCCTGCTTAGGGTCGCCGATGAGCACGAGGGTGGCGTGGCCCTCGAAGGCCCGGGAGAGCACCTGCCACTGCACCGGGTCGGTGTCCTGGAACTCGTCGACCAGGACGATCCGCCACCGCTGTCGCATCCGTGCCCGCGCCGGCGCCGAGGTGTCCTCGAGCGCGATCGCGAGCCGGGAGAGCAGGTCGTCGTAGGACAGGACGCCGCGCATCTGCTTGCGCCGGTCGACTTCGTCCCGCACCGCCTCGGCGAACCGCACCCGTGCGCCTGCGACCGGGTCCTCGGCGGGTGCCGGAGCGAGCACCGACTGCGGGTCCTCGACTGCGGTGCGCGCCAGGCCCAGCGCGTCGTCGCGGTCGAACGGCGGGCGCTCCCGAGCCTCGCCGAACCACTTCAGGTAGAGGTCGTCGACGACCTCCACGACCAGCTCGTCGAGCGACTCGACCAGCTCGGCGCCGGCGTCGGTGTCACCGGCCACCCCCAGCGAGCGCAGCACGAGCTGGCAGAACTGATGGGTCGTCGCGATCGTCGCCCCGTCGAAGGAGGCGAGCGCGTCGCGCACGCGCTCGTGGCGTACCCGGATCTCTTCCTCGGACACGTCCAGCAGGAGCTCGAGATGGGCGTCGAGCGGGGTCGGACGCTGGCCGGCGACGGCGGCCGCGAAGGCTCGCTCGGCCTCGACCAGGTGGGAGCGCACCCGGTCGCGCAGCTCCTGGGAGGCGGCGCGGCCGAAGGTGATCGCCAGGATCTCATCGAGCGTCGCCTCGCCCTCGACGACGTAGCGGGTGACCAGGGCGCCGATGGTGAAGGTCTTCCCGGTGCCGGCCGAGGCCTCGATCAGGGTCGTGCCGGTCGGGAGGGGACCGGTCAGGTTGAATCCGTCCATCACCAGCTCCCCTGCTCCGCCGTGAGCAACGGCGACCAGACCCGCATCGCGAGCGCGCCGAAGCGGGTTGTCTCCCCGTCGAACTCCTCGCCGGCCTCCGGCGGATCACCCAGTCCAGGGATCCCGGACCCCTTGCCCCAGGCCCTCACCTGCTCCACGTCGGACTCCTCGCCCTCGAACCGTCCGTCGTTCCAATCCCAGCCGGCCTTGTAGAGCGCGTCGTCGATGCCGGCCTGGGTCCGCCGCTGCCGCGCGTAGGTGAGCGAGGTCTTCAGTGGCAGCGGCAGCGGCGCGGAGAGCCCGCGGTCGCGCAGTCGCACCAGGTCACGCAGCACGTCGACCGCGGTGTGGTCGAGCGGCCCGAGCTGGGAGAGCCCGTACGGCGTACGCGACCGGGAGTTGCCCGGACGGCCCAGCGTCCAGGCGCTCCAGGCCCGGTCCTCGTCGGAGGCGGCCAGCGCGACCAATTGCACCCACGACTCGATCCGCTGCTTGGCGCCCAAGCGCGAATATGTCACCGGCGCCAGCCGGTCGCCGTAGACCTGTGGCACGGTGCCGGTCAGCCGCCGCCCGTCGCCGAGATCGACCTCGACGTCGACGGCCCGCGCCTGTCCGGTGGAGATGCCCGCCTGCCGCACCTGCAGCGCCTCGGCCGCGATCGGCTTCGCCTTGGTGATCACGTCGGTGAGGATGCGCCAACCGAGCCACTTCGGAGGCAGTACGCCGCGGCGCCACTCCTGCTGGGTCGCCTGCTCCTCCGACATCCCGGCGAGCAGATCATGGAGCAGCCGGTCGCCCACCGACCACTGCCCCAGGCCATCGAGCTCGACCGGCAGACCGTCGGAGAGCGGGTCGTCATCACGCGGCAGCGCCAGGTCCAGCCGGTCGCGGAAGAAGGCACGCACCGGCGACCGGTAGAAGGCAAGCAGCTCCTCGAGCGTCAGGTCTCCGGCTCGGGTCGGCGCCAGCGGGTCGGGCAGGAACTCCGGCGGCTCGACGCGGTCGGACACCGCGGCGAGAGCGCCGGCCTCGGCTGCCTTGTCGAAGGAGAAGGAGTGCCCGGCGACCAGCGCCCCGGGCGTCAGGTTGCGCGGGTCGAACGGCTGCAGCGGGTGCCTGGTCGTCACGACCTCCTTGACCGGCCTCCCGTCTGCGGAGACGGCGGTCGCGTCGAGTGTGTCCAGCAGCTCCCCCAGCGGCACCGCGGGCGGCCGTGGCTGGCCGGAGTACTCGTTGGCGCCCGTGTAGGTCACTACCAGCGTCTCGGTCGCGGCCAGCAGCGCGTCGAGGAACAGCTGGCGGTCCTCGCTGCGCAGGTCACGCTCGCCGGTCTGCGGGTCGCGGGCCAGCAGGTCGTCGCCGTCGGTGATCCCGACCCTGGGGAACACCCCGTCGTCCATGCCGAGCAGGCAGACCACGCGATGGGGCACCGACCGCATCGGCACCAGCGTGGACACGGTCAGCGTGCCGGTGCGGAAGTTGGCGCGCGTCGCCCGCCCGGCCAGCCGCGCTCCCAGCAGCGCCCGTACGTCGGGCAGTCGCAGCTCGTCGACCTCGTGTCCCGCGGCGGCGTCCCGCACCCGGGACAGCTCCCTGGTCACCTGGCCCGACTGCCACTCGTCGTTGGTCGAGACCGACGTCAGCGCGGCGACACCCTCCTCGATCACCTTGAGCCAGTGCTTCAGCGGATGCACCCCGGCCAGCTCGTCGGTCACGTCCTGCAGGCGGTCGACGAGCTCGGCGAACCTCCCGGCCAGCTCGACCGACCCGCTCCCGACATCGTCGAGCGGCAGGGTCGTGTCCAGCCAGGTCGCCGAGTCCTCGGACATCGCGACCCCTGTGAGGATCCGGTCCATCCCGAAGCGCCAGGTGTTGGCGACGTACGTCTCCAGCCCGAAGGGCTCGCGGTGCTCCGCGTCGAACCCCCATCTGATCCCGGCGTCCTTGGCCCAGTCCTCGAGCTGCTCCAGGGCGTCGTCGTTGAGCCCGAACCGGCGTCGCACCGGATCGAGGTGAGCAAGATCGAGTACGTCGCTCACACCCGCCCGGCCGCCGGCCAGGTCGAGCAGCCTGGTGGCCACGTCCAGAAGCGGGTTCGTACGCGTCAAGGACCGGTCCGCCAGCTTCACCCGCAGCCGGTGAGCTGGGTGCCCGGTCTCGCCGGTCATCTCCCCCAACCCGAACCCGGCCTCGATCAGCGGCGCGAAGGTCTCGATGTCGGGGCACATCACCAGGACGTCCCGCGGCTCCAGCGTCGGGTCGTCCTCGAGCAGCCCCAGCAGCACCTCGCGCAGCACCTCCACCTGCCGCGCCTCGCCATGGCAGGCATGCACCTGGATCGAGCGGTCCCCGGGCTCGATCACCCGTCCGCCGCTCTCCCCAACTGTGTTGCCCCGAATGTCCTCCTGCAACCACGAGAGCAGCCCTCCGCTGGTTGAGCCGCGAGTGCCACCAACACAGTCGTCAACCGCGGCCAGCTCCGCAAGCCCCCGCTGCAGCTCCCGCGTATCCCGCCCCAGCGTCGCCAGCAACGGATGCCCGACCGCGTCGTGCGACCGGTCCGCCGTACGCGCGACCGTCCCGTCCAGCCCGGCGAGCGCCTCCCAGAGGGCCTCGGAGGGATGCGGCAGCCACAGATGCACCTCACGGTGCTCCCCCAGCGCCGCGACGAGCTCGATGTCGGTCGTCGAGAGCCGGGTGTGCCCGAACAACGAGACCCGCTCCGGCAGCTCGAACTCCCGGGGCTTCTCCTTCAGCCGCGCGACCGTCGCCGCCTGCCGCTCGATCGGCGTCGGCCCACCGACCAGTCCGGCAACGGCCCGCCACAACGGCGGCTGCCACGCCAGATCCTCGGCGATCTCGGCCCCGAGCCCATCCGTGTCCCGCCCCGCACTCCAGTCGGCGACCACCGCCGGCCGCTGGTCCGCGTACGCAGCGAACAACCGCGCCAGCCGCCGCGCCAGCGCCAACCGCCGCCCGCGCCGACGTACGCCTTCCTCCGTCGCATCACCGTGCCCCAGATGCATCGCGAGCGGCCTGGCCCAAGGCTCGTCCAGCGATGCGTCGATCGCCGCCAGCACCGGCCAGGTCAGCGACTCCGGCGCCCAGGGATCCTCATCCCCCGTGCCCGCGACCTCCGCGAACAGCGACCAGGGAGACCGGAAGTCGACCCCCGCACAGATCCCGTCTCCACGCCCGTCAGCAGCCCCCAGCCGATGCGAGAGCCGCTGCGACAACCACCGCTCCACCCCCCGCGCCGGCACCACCACGACCTCCGTCGCGAACGGATCCCCCAACGGCACCGACAACAGCTCGCCGAGCGAGTCGGCGAGCAGATCGGTCCGCGGCGCGCGGTGCAGATGTACGACCACAGACCGCAACCTATCGGTGACCGCCGACAGGAATCCTCGGGGCTCAGCGGCCCCGGAGCGTGTCTAGATTCCGGAGGACCGATCCCATCAACGATATTTGCTCCATGAAGATTCGTCTCGGGATCATCGCCACTGCGTTGGCTCTCTCGGCGTGCGGCCTCTCGCCCTCGACGTCATCGGCTCCCAAGAGCCCGAGCACCCCTGAGTCGTCGGTGCCGCCCACGCTTCAGCCCGGTGAACCCCCGTACTACCAGCCGCTGTGGACGCTGAACGACCTCGGCTTCCAGATCGATGTGAGCACGCAGTTCGAGATCGTCGGGGACACCGCTCTCATCCGTACCGATCCACTCCCGGAGGCGGTGTCAGACCACCTGCCCGAGGGTATGGACGCGAGCCAGTACGCCGACAGCGACTGGCTCGCAGCGGTCGACATCCCCAGTCGGAAGGTGATGTGGGAGATGCCCTCCGACGCCCTCTTCAACGTGCCCCAGCTCGCCAAGTACCGCGCAATGCCAGACAGTTCTGACCCTGCTCTGTACGCAGCTGGCGATGCCGTGATCGTCGGCTTCGCCAGCCACGTCAGCGGCAAGCCGGGCGATCTCACTGTTCTGACCGCTCCGGGGACTGCCAGCATCGATCCAGCCACGTTGAAGACAAAGTGGGCCAAGGCGTACAAGCCCGTCGACCGCCGCGAAGGCATCACGGTGAATCGGCAGTTCGTCGGGGCCCATGACGGGCTGATCATCCAGACGGTGGAGGAGTACACGGGCGGCAGCATCGATGGCGAGCCCAAGCGCACCCGGTTCCGCATCACTCAGGCGTTCGATGCGACCACCGGTGAGGTCGCATGGGAGCGAAAGAACCTGTTCGCCATATCCGTCTCGAACGGAGTCGTTCTAGCCCGGACGCTGCCCGACGATGCCACAGCAGAGGATGGGTCGCCGTTCGCTGCCGTCGACGCGACCACGGGTAAGACAATGTGGCAGACCAAGTGGCGTACGAATCTCTTCGGCATTTCCAAGGACTGGGTGATGTTCGACCGCGACGACATCGACCCCAAGAAGGTCGACCCGAACAAGGGCGTCTACGCACTCGAGACGGGAGCCAAGAAGGTCGGCTTCGCCAAGCACGAGCGCCCTGCCCTTCCAGCAGGCGGGCGGATCACCGCCGACCGCATCTTCCCTGCCGGAGATGGTGTCGTGTGGGACGTCAGCGGCCGTGGCCAGGACAAGATCGGCTGGTTGGCCGACGGGGCTGACGCACCAGTTCGGCAGAATTACGATGCGGCAACCCACCTCCTGTCGCCAGTCGTCGCCAACGACCACGTCCTGGCCTACGACTTCTTCGACCCGTGGACCTTCCTCGATGACGCATCGAACCCAGTTGGGGAGCCACTGCCTTTCGAGACGCGCGACAACGAAGTCGGCCTCGCGGGCAGCTATCTCTTCACGACTCCGAAGGACACCGACTCATTCGACGCGACGATCACGCTCTACCGCCTGATCCAGTAGCGCTCTTGCTCAGCCCTCGAACTTGAACGACGGCATCACCTGGTTGACCAGCTCATCGATCTGCTTCGGGCTGGCAAAGTCATTGATGAACGTCCACGTCACCGTCACTCTGGAGCCGTCGATGACCGCTCCGTAGGTGTCAAAAGTGTTCGTATCGTTTCCTTCACGGACGTGGAAGAACGTGACACCACCGAACTCGACATCGGCAAGGCGCTTCGCGCCCGGCTGCTTCATCACGTTCGACGCTAGCGCCTGTGTGTTCTCCGAGAGCGTGATGTCCGCATCCAAGAGTCCGAACCCGGGCGAGTAGCCAAGATCGTCCTTGGGTGCGCTGATGGCGACGCTCGCCTGCTCCTGCTCGACCGTCCAACCCGCAGGTGCCGTGAGCTGGGCACCGTTCTCCTCCGCCACCTGCGACTCGGCGGGCGATTCGGTGCTCGACGCCGACCCCCCAGCAGCCGGCGACGAAGCCGTTTCATCTGGATCGTCGACGGAGCTGCCACATCCACCGACCGCGAGAGCGAAGACAACTGATCCAACGATTGAGGCGGAGCGGCGGGCAGCAAGGCCTGTCCGAGATGGGGTCATGCCGGACAGGATAGTGGGCCCGCATGCGATGACGATTGACGGTGACGACGTACGGCCATCGTGTTTACACTTGGCACCGCCGCAAACAAACCCTCGGGAGGCCGACATGGCAGGTCCGCAATCTACCGGTGTCGATGAGACTTTGGTCAACCGGATCAAGCAGGTTCTGATGACCTCGAAGGACGAGGTCTACAAGGTCCACGTCGACAAGCCAGGGACTAGCCATCTTGGGGGTAGCGCAAGTGCACAGAAGCTCGAGACCCTGATGAACTTGGCCACGGAACGAATCAACTCGACCCTCTCGGAAACCAACCAAGCGTTGGTCAAGTTTGTTGATGGTCTCGACGACGCGGTGCGTGCAGTCAAGGACGCCGACGAGGAGGCCAAAGTTGCGTTCCACACGTTGATGGATGACGCCGAGGACCTGATCCGCAAGCCCTTCTTCGAGAACTTGGTGACGGACAAGCGACTCAACCTTCCTGAGGTCAACCTTCCCTTCTTCCCCCTGTCGCCCGAGGCCCTGGAAGAGATCGCGTCTCGCTCTGAGTACGGACAGGGCCGGGAGGACTGAGGAATGACTGGTGTCAAAGGCACGATGATGATCGTGCTCAAGGAGTACATCCGCACGGCCAACCCGGACGAGGTCGACGCAAGAATCAAGCAGTGGTCAGATGCGCGCAACGCTCTGAAGAAGGTCGCGGATACCCTCGACGATGCGAAGCACAGCCTCCCGCGAGCGTTCGAAGAGACATCGCTCACGACGTCTGCCGCAACCGACGCATTCCGAGACTCCGCAACGAGGCTGCGCGAGAAGGTCAAGCAACTCGATGCCGCCATCAAGGCCTTGGGCGAGGCTCAAACCACGACTCGAAATGCCCGGACGATCCACGACCAACTCGAGGCGTCCCTTCCGGCCACTCACGGTGCTGCTCCCGATCCGTCGTCGCCGAAGTACGCCCAGTCGGGCACCGGCGTCGATTCGGCACAAGCCGTCCAGAACCAGAAGACGCTTCAATCAGACCGTGCTGCTTGGCAGGCCCAGGAGCAGGCGATCGCCGACGCCGAACGGGCCGCTGCCCAGCAGATCGAACAGGTCGACGAGAGCAACTACACCGCCGAGCCCCCGGTCCGTGAGATCACGGATGAGCCGAACACCGAGAGCAACAGCAAGCCGACGACGCCGTCGTCCTCCGGCTCCTACAGCAACATCGCAGCATCCCGAGCCCGGATGGAGAAGTACAACTCCGGCACGCTCTACCCCGACGGCTGGGGGCACGAGCTGATTGCCCAGGAGAAGGCGAACATCGAAGCGCACCAGGCAGAGAACAAGCCTGAGTGGAACGGCACCCAGTGGGTCAACGCTGACGGCAGCCCGGCACCGTCGACGTCGTACGCGATGGTCGAGACGGCTGACGGGCTAGCGCCGCTTGCCGGCGGGACGGGTGGCATGGCTGCGCTCGCGATCGGTGGTGGCGGGGCTCTGCTCGGTGCTGGTGTGGCCAAGGCGCTTGCCAACAAGTTTGCGTCGGGAGCGGCTGCCAAGTCAGCGACAGCCAGCGCCACGTCGAGGTCGGCATCCGCAAGGGCCGGCGCTGCCGGCGCCCGCGCGGGTGCCGGAGCTGGCGCGGGTGCACGCGGAGCCGGGGCTGGCGCACGTGGCGCCGGTGCCGGGGCAGGTGCCCGCGGCGCTGGTGGACGTGGCGCCCGAGGCGGCGCGACTGGAGCGGGCAGCCGCGCCGGGCGCGGCGGAGCCGGCGGTGCCGGTGGCCGGGGCGGCAAGAAGGACGACAAGAGGAACGGCCAGGACCAGGACTGGCAGGCCGATTACAGCGACGACTGGACCGAGACTGCGAGCGACGTCCTGGATCCCAACGCGGCCCGCGGCTGGACCCCGAACGCGCCACAAGGTGATGACTCCGGCGCCGACAGGAACGGCCGCAAGCCCTAGTCGGACGAGCACTCGCAGCTGAATCGCCGGCTTTATCCATGGCCCGCACGATCGTGGATGGAGCCGGCGGTTCGCATTGTCGGGCGGGCTGTGGCGAACGAACTTTCGTTCGCCACAGCGATGCCGGCGAGGTCAGCTGCTCAGGCGACCGCGGTCCCCTCGAGCTCGACGAGCTGCCCTGGGATGGCCAGGCGGGTCACCCCGAGCATGGTGGTCGCCGGCGCCACCTGAGCAGCTCCCAAGCGCGACGCGAGGAGGCCGTAGTGCTGGAAGAGCAGGTCGACGTCGGTGGTGTAGACGTTGAGTCGGACCAGGTTGCCGAGGGACATGCCGGCCGCAGAGAGCACGGCTTCCAGGTTGTCGAGACTCAGCCCGAGCTGGGCGGCCATGTTTCCCTCGTACCGGGGCGTGCCGTCAGCGCTCATCGCCGTCTGGCCGGAGCAGTAGAGAGTCCGGGTGCCTCCGGTGACGACCTCCCCCTGGTTGAAGCCCATCTCCACTGACCACGTCACCGGGTTGACGGCCGTTCGTTCGATTGCCACAACAGCTCCATTCGGATCACGCGGGGACCTCCCCCGTCATGGATCCAGCCTGGCAACGAATCACGTCATCTAGTGTCAGGTATCTCGGTAGAGTGCTGACGTGCGTGCCGACCGGCTGGTCTCCCTGGTGCTCCTCCTTCGGCAGCGCGGACGACTGACCGCGGATGTCCTGGCCCGCGAGCTCGAGGTCTCGACGCGTACGGTGCTGCGCGACATCGAGGCGCTATCCGCGGCGGGGGTCCCGGTCTATGCCGAGCGCGGTCGCTACGGCGGATTCTCGCTGCTGCCCGGGTTCCGGACGGAACTCACCGGGCTGAACCACGAGGAAGCCCTCGCCCTCCTCACCGCCGGATCAGGCCGGGGCGAGCGGATCTTCGGACTCGGCTCGGCGCTCGCATCCGCCATGAGGAAGGTGGTCGACGCACTTCCCGAAAGCCATCAGACGGCTGCCAGCGATGCGGCGCAGCGGTTCCTCTTCGATCCCGAGACCGACCTGCTCTCCCGTCGCCTGGACGTCGACGAGGTTTCCAAGGAGACGATGGCCGAGATACGCCAGGCGGTCCTCGTCGGGCACAAGCTGCGCCTCCACTACGCTTCCCGCGGCCAGGCGCCCCGCCGGTGCGTCGTCGACCCGATCGGCCTGGTCACCGTGCGCGAGAAGGGCTACCTGCTGGCCACCGAGTCCGGCATCGACCGCACGTTCCGGATGTCACGGGTCCTCGAGGCGTACGAACTTCCGCAACGGGCACAGCGACCGGACGACGTCGACCTCGAACACATGTGGGCGGACCGCTGTGCGCAGTTCCTCTCCGAGGGCCATATCGCCGTCCAGGTTCGGGTCGACCCGGTACGCCGCGATCAGCTGCTGGACATGGCGGAGGCCGTCCGCGCGGAAGAGCCCGACCCCGACGGCTGGCTTCGTCTCGAAGTCACCTTCCAGGATCTATGGCATGCGGAGTGGGCGATGTGGCAGCTCGGCACCAACGCCGAATCGCTGGGGCCACAGGAGCTGCGTACCGCCTTGCACCAGCGTGCCCAGATGGTCGCCGACCGATATCGAGAGCGACCATGACTCGCCCTAGGCGACCTTGTTCATCTCACCGGTGTGCTCGATGGACTCGTCGAGCTGGTGGCGGGCGTCGGGGTGCCCGTGGAAGCGGCGGTAGGAGTAGCCCAGGATGACGAGGGCGAGGACGCAGGAGCCGAGAAGGGTGACACCGGTCCAGTCGCCGCCGAGGAGCCAGAAGGATGCCTCGAGGGGCCACCAGTGGGGCGCAGGCGGGTTGATCAGGAAGATGACGCCGACGACACCGATGGAGAGCGCCCCCAGGGTGGAGGCCACGATCCGCGGCCACGTCTCGACGCCCTCAGCAGCCCCGCGCAGGGCGCGGAGGCGGACCGGCTCGACGTAGCGGCGAGCCCAGGCGTACTGCCGGGAGAGCACAGCCAACCCACCGAAGAGCATCAACAGCCCCGGCCCCGGCAACACCATCGCGGCGATGCCGGCGACCACGAGCAGCCACCCAACGGTCTCGTAGGCGAGCCGCTTCGCTGCGGCTCCTGCGAGGGACTTCATGCCAATAGCCTGCCATTCGGGGACAACCCCGAGAACCACTAGGGGAATTTTACGCCTCATGCGGCCAGGTCGTACTTGACGCCCTCGGGGCTCGGAAACTTCAGCCACAGCACCGCGAGGACGATGTCACCGATCACAGGTACGACCAGGACCAGCTGCCACCAACCGGAGCGGTTGATGTCGTGCAGCCGGCGCGCGCCGAGCGCGATCGTCGGCACGAACGCCACCAGCCCGTAGAGGCCGACCACGAGGCTCACCACCTCGTTGCGCGCCAGTACGAGAACGATGAGCATCAGAAGGTTCACGAGCATCGGCCAGAGCAGCTCGGTGCGGCTGGCGCGACCCGAGAATGTCGCGTACTTCTTCCAGAACCGCGCGTACGCCTCGGTGATCGAGGCCGCACGAAGCGGCTGGCTCAAGGGGATCGTCACGGGCAGGAACCTTAGGTGGGGGACATCGGCTACGTAAATGTCTGGCCGGGCATCTGTTCCAGATACGAACAAAGTTCATCTTCCCGTAGGAAACGAACGCAGACGTAAACAACAGAGGCGGCGTACGGAAAGACTTCCGTACGCCGCCTCCGGCTGTGGTCTCGATCAGGCCTGAGCGGCCTCGTCGATGGCAGCAGCGACGCGCTTGTGCGCCTCCCAGATCTCCTCCGGCAGCTTGAACTGCTTGAGGTGCTCCTCGCGGAAGCCCATCTCCTGCTTCCAGCGGTTCAGGTCGAGGGAGAGGATGCGGTCGAGGTCCTTCTGCGGCAGCTCGAGGCCGCGCAGGTCGAGCTCGTCCTCGGTCGGGATGACACCGACGGGGCTCTGCTGGCCCTTGACCTCACCCTTCTTGAACTGCAGCAGCCACAGCAGCGCGCGCACGTTCTCGCGGTAGCCGGGCCACAGGAAGTGACCGTCCTCGGAGTCGCGCTGGAACCAGTTGACGTGGGCGAAGACCGGCTTGTCGGTCGCCTCGCCGATGATCTTCAGCCAGTGGCGGGCGTAGTCGCCCTCCTCGTAGGCGAGGAACGGACGCATCGACATCGGGTCGTAGCGCAGCACGCCCTCGAGGCCGTCGGCCGCGGCGGTCGCCTCGGCACCCAGGGTGAGGCCGTCGTAGACGCCCTCGGCGACGTCGGTGATCGCACGGATCAGCGGCTCGCGGTCACGGGTGCGGCCACCGAAGATGATCGCGTCGACCGGCACACCGGCCGGGCTGTCGTAGTCGGGGGCCGCGTTGGGCACCTGCGAGATCGGCGCGGTGAAGCGGGAGTTGGGGTGGGCCCAGGGGTCGCCCAGCTCGTCGTCGATCCGGTCGGCGATGCGCTCGCCCTTCCAGTCGATCCAGCCGTCGAGGTCGTCCGGGTGGTGCTTGGTGAGCCCCTCCCACCAGACCTCCTGGGTCTTCTCGTTGTAGGCGACGTTGGTGAAGATCGCGCCCGAGCCCGGCAGGATCGCCTTGATGGCGCCCGGGTTGGTCTTCTCGTTCGTGTCCTTGGCGACGCCGAAGACGCCGTTCTCCGGGTTGAAGGCGTAGAGCTTGCCGTCCTCGCCGACCCAGATCCAGGCGATGTCGTCGCCGTAGAAGGTGACCTCGTAACGCTCACCGAGGGCGTCGGGCGAGAGCGTCATCGAGAGGTTGGTCTTGCCGGAGGCGGACGGGAAGCCACCGACGACGTGGAACTCCTCGCCGGTCTCCTTGTCCTTGATGCCCAGCAGCAGGAACTGCTCGGCCAGGAACTTGCCGGAGGCGCGACCGTCGTAGCAGGCCTGGCGCAGGCCGTGGGCGATCTTGCCCAGGAGCGCGTTGCCGCCGTAGGAGGAGCCGAAGTGGAGGATCGTACGCTGGTCGGCGACCGTCGCGAACAGACGCTGGTCCTTGTCGGTCCCCTGCCCGAGGTTGGGCAGGTCGCCGGTCACGTGCACCGCACGGACGAAGGAGTTCGGGTCCGCGAGGTTGTTGATGTAGTCGATGCCGACGCGGGCCATCCGGATCATCTGCTGCACGACCGGGCGGCTGTCGGTGAGCTCGACACCCGCGGCGTACGCCTCCAGGGGCGAGCCGGCCGGAGCCATCAGGTAGGGGATGACGTACATCGTCTTGCCCGCCGAGGCGCCGGTCATCCGCTCGGTGAGCGTCTTGACGGTCTCGTCAGCGGGCTTCCAGTTGTTGTAGACGCCCTTGTCCTCCGGGTTGGAGGTGGCGACCACTGTGCGCTCCTCGGAGCGCGCGGTGTCCTTGCTGTAGGAACGGCTGTAGTAGCGACCGCCCGTCACCGGGAGGAGCTCGCCCGCTGCCAAGGACTCCTGGAGGAGCCGCTCGTCGTCGGCTGCGCTGACAACCTCGATCTGCTCGGCTCCGGTCACCCCTGCCCAGTAGGAGACATACTCCCGCACATGAGGATTCGTCAGCCCCGCCTCATCGAGGACCTTGTCCACGTCAACCATTCCGACACCCTTCAAAAGTTTCGCCGATTGCAGGCACGTTACCCCAGTTGAAGAGGGCTCCAACCGGGGTACCGTGCACCAGAGTGGGTCATCGATCACGGGCCTGGACAATTGATCGATCCAACTGCAGGCGATGTTCCGATAGCCGGTCCTGAGACCCTTGTGACCCCCATGTTTAAGTGAGAAACGACTCATTTCGGCAGGCGGTCCGTAATGTGGATGTGACGCCGATGTCGCATCGTGACACGGATTACATCTAAGGTTTCGCGAGTGATCCCCCAACACACAGACGTTGAATTGTTTCAATTCCTGAACGGTCCAGAGGTCGCCTGATGGACCTCATTCTCGGGACCTTCGCCGCCTCCTTCGCCGGAGGACTCTTCCCCGTCATCAACTTCGAGACCTACCTCGCGGTGGCCGCCTCGAACCTGACCTTCTCCGCCCTGGTGCTCGCTCTGGTGGCGGGAATCGGCCAGACCAGCTCCAAGGTCCTCTGGTACTACGCCGGCCACGGCACCACCTCTCTCCCCTTCGTCCGCAAGAAGATGTCCTGCGAGAAGTGGCAGAAGCGGATGGAGAAGTGGGAGCGGCGTACGCAGGGCCGGCCCGCCTACGCCGGCGGCCTGCTCGCGGTCGCCGCACTGAGCGGGCTTCCGCCGCTGGCGATCCTTGCGGTGGTCTACGGCACGCTCAAGGCCAACCTGATGCTCTTCGTCGCGATCACGTTCGTGGGCCGCGTACTCCGGTCCTGGATGATCCTGGAAGCCGCCGCGTTCGCGTGGTTGCGGACATAGGACCCGAGACGCGCTGACCCGGAGATCGGGCAGAGCCTAGGCTGTCCGCATGCCTCAACCAGCCGGATTCGTCGGAGTCACCGCCAACCTCGGACTCAAGGAGGGCGCTGACGACTTCGCCGTCGTCGCCGCCCCCTCGGGCCCGGTCACGAGCGCTGCGGTCTTCACCCGATCCCGATTCGCCGGCGCCTCGGTGCTGCTCTCCCGGGCCTCCGACATCTCCGCGTTCCGCGGCGTGGTCACCATCTCGAAGAACGCCAACGTCGCGACCGGGCCGAAGGGCGAGGCCAGCGCCTTGGAGGTACGCCGCCTGGCGGCCGAGGTCGTCGGCGTCCGACCCGAGGAGCTGCTGGTCGCCTCGACGGGCGTGATCGGCGTGCAGTACCCGATGGACGTGCTCACGCCCGCGCTCGAGAAGCTCGTCGGGACCGCCGGCGACGCCGACTTCGACGCCGCCGCGGCGGCGATCATGACGACCGACACGATCGCCAAGATCGAGACCCGGACCGTCGGCGACGCCACGGTCACCGGGATCGCGAAGGGCGTGGGGATGCTCGAGCCCGACATGGCCACGATGCTGACCTACTTCTTCACCGACGCCGCGGTGCCCGCCGCCGAGCTCGACGCGGCCTTCCGCCGGGTCGTCGACCGCACCTACAACGCCGTCTCGATCGACACCGACACCTCGACCTCCGACACCGCCGCGATCTTCGCCTCCGGAACGGCGGGGGCCGTCGACCTGGGTGAGTTCGAGGCCGCCCTCTACGACGCCGCGCTGGCGCTGGTGAAGAAGATCGCCTCCGACGGGGAGGGCGCCTCCAAGCTGATCACGGTCTCGGTCAGCGGCGCCCGTGACGACGCCCAGGCCAAGCGGGTCGGCAAGGCCATCGTCAACTCACCGCTGGTGAAGACGGCCGTCCACGGCGCCGACCCCAACTGGGGCCGCGTCGCGATGGCCATCGGCAAGCTCCGCGAGGAGACCGACATCTCCCCCGAGAACGTACGCATCGCCTTCGGCGGCACCGAGACCTACCCCGCTCAGGTCTCGGCAAATCTATTGGCGGATTTGTCGACTTATCTGTCTGGCGATGAAGTCTCCATCGAGGTCGACCTCGGCATCGCCGACGGTGAGTTCACGGTCTACGGCTGCGACCTCACCGACGGCTACATCCGCATCAACGCCGACTACACCACCTGAGCACAAGGCTGGTCGAGCCGCTAGCGCTAGCGAGTCCCCCTAGCGCGGATGTGACCGTGTTGGTCTCGACACGCCTCCGCCTAGCGGCTCCGGCGGCTCGACCAGCGGGGCGAAGGGCGGCTCGACCAGCGGGGCGAAGGGCGGCTCGACCAGCGGGGCAAAAGGCGGCTCGACCAGCGGGTGAACGACGTTATCCGACCTGGGCCTCCTCGCGACCGTCGGCCGCGAGGAGCGCAGCGGCGCGGCGTACGACCAGCTCGATCACGTCGGGGTGGGGGCCGATGACGTCGGCGACGGTCTCCGCACCTGCGGCCGAGGAGCGCGAGCGGACGAGGTCGGAGAAGAAGCCGGGGGCGAGCAGGTAGGGCGAGACAGCGTCGCCGCCGGGGCGTACGACCTGGTCGATGGGCGGGGCCCCGGAGCCGGAGACGGTGGCGACCCTGACCGGACCACCCCAGGCCTTCTCCAGCATCTGACCGGCCGCCGCGATGTCGGCGCGGGCGGAGGGGTCGTTGGAGCCGGCGGCGACCAAGACGACGGGCTGGCCGGGGACTGCCCCGGCGGCGACCAACCGGGAGACCTGCGCGGAGGCGAGCAGCGGGTCCGGTCCGAGCGCGCGGCCCATCGCCACGGGCAGCCCTTCGGCGGCCTGCGGCAGGTCGACCTTGATGTGATAGCCGGTCGAGAGCAGCAGCGGGACCACGACCGAGGGCTGGCCGTCGGCCAGGACGTCGGTCAGCAGCGGCTCGCAGAGCTCGACGTACGCAGCCTTCGACTCCATCCCCAGCACGCGACCGGCGCGCTTGGCGATGATCGAGGCGACCGCGTTGCCGAGCAGCTGCCGGGTGCCGTGGGCGACGACGACGAGCCTCATGAGTCCACCGCCAGCCGGTAGCCGCGCTTCACGACGGTCTGGATGGTCTTGGTGCCGAGCGCCGACCGAAGCCGGGCGACCGCCATCTCGACCGCGTGCTCGGAGCCGGCGGTGCCGGAGGGAAGCATGGCGAGCAGGGCCTGCCGGGAGACGACGATGCCGGGGTTGGCGACGAGAGCGCCCAGGACGGCGGCGGGCGCCGGCGAGAGCTTCACCTCGGCGCCGTCGAGGATCACCGCGTCGCCGTGGAGCAGCAGCTGGTGACCGCCGGAGAGCTCGATGAGGAGACCCTCGCGCCGCAGCGGCAGCTCGGTCTGGAGCATCTTGACCATGGCCGCGGTGCGGGAGCGCTCGGGGAACATGGTCGGTACGCCCCACATCTCGAAGGCGGCGGCGGTCACCGGGCCGACGCAGGCAGCGACCACATCGGCCTGGAACGCCGCCACGACCTCGTCGCGCAGGCCGACCGAGCCGGCGGCCTGCATGAACGCGGCCACAGCCGGCGCGGAGGTGAAGGTGACCGCGTCCAGCTCACCGTCGGTCAACGTCTCGACCAGCCGGAACATCGGTTCGGGGTCGGCGGCCGACTCGACCCGGTAGACGACCACGTTGATGACCTCGGCTCCCTGCCGGGTCAGCGCGTGCGCGACCATCGACAGCGACTGCCCGTGCTCCTGCACCACGATCCGCTTGCCGCTCAGGTCGCGGCCGCGCAGGTGCTCCAGGACGTCGTCGAACTCCTCCGACTCCGGCGCCCACAGCTCTCGCAGCCCGCGCCGCCGGATCGCCCCGACCGACTTCGGTCCGCGGGCCAGGATCTCGGCGCCGCCGAGCGTCTCCAGGAGCCGGTCGAGCAGTCCCCACTCCTCCGCGGCGTCGAACCAGGTGCGGGTGCCGATGCCGGTCGTGGCCAGGAACATGTCGATCTTCTGGCCGATGATCTGCTCGGTCACCGCACGCAGCGCACCGGCGTCGACCCGGTTGGGGTCGACGGAGAGCGCGGGGGCCCACACCACGTGTGCCCCCCGCCTCTCGAGCAGGTTGATCTGCTCCTCGGCCTTCCGCGCCGCGGTCACGCCGACACGGAAGCCGCTCAGCGCGCCACTGTCCACATCCGCATCGTAGATCTCCTGCGCATTCTGCACCGCCATGCTTCCACCCTGCGGCAGCCGCGTTTCGCCATCCGTGGGCTGCTTGATCGCCACGGCTAACTTTCGCTCACGGCCTCACAGGCTCGAGGAGCGGGGGAAAACGCGGCCCTACGCCCGGCGTGCCCCGATGCGTACCTCGCCGTCGACGACGTCGACCTCGTAGGTCGCGACCGACACCGACGGATCGTCGAGGCACTGGCCGTTCTCGAGCGAGAACGGCTGCTTGAGCAGCGGCGAGGCCACGAACGGCACCTCACCACGCGTCCCGACGATCCCCCGGGCGAGCACCGAGGCGTGGCCGTACGGGTCGAAGTTCGACAACGCGAAGACACGGTCGTCGACGGTCCGGAAGACCGCGACCGCCTCCCCGCGCACCAGCGCGGCGATGCCCGTCTCCGGGTCGATGTCGTCGAGGCGACAGACGGCGATGTACGTCACGGGCTGGGTCTGGGTCTCGGTCATCGCGTCTCCTCCAAGGTGGGCATTCCGACAGGGATCGAGGAACCGAGCGAGACCGGGCCGACGGCGGCCGGCTCCTCGCCGACCTCCGGGACGATCTGGCCGCGGGTGGACCCGAAGGAGATGTTGGGGTCCGGGATGTCCGGGGCGTTGACGAAGGAGACGAACCGCTTCAGCTTCTCCGGGTCCTCGATCGTCGCCTTCCACTCGTCGAAGTAGCCGTCGACGTGCGTGGCCATCGCGGCCTCGAGCTCGGTGCCCAGGCCGAGGACGTCGTCGACCACGACCTCGCGGACCCGGTCCAGGCCGCCGTCGAGGGAGCCGATCCAGGTCGAGGTGCGCTGGAGACGGTCGGCGGTGCGTACGTAGTACATGAGGAAACGGTCGAGGTAGCTGACCAGCTCCTCGGTGCTCAGGTCACCGGCAAGCAGCTGGGCGTGGGCCGGGATGGCGCCACCGTTGCCACCGACGTACAGGTTCCAGCCCTTCTCGGTGGCGATGACACCGAAGTCCTTGCCTCGCGCCTCCGCGCACTCGCGGGCGCAACCGGAGACCCCACCCTTGAGCTTGTGCGGCGAGCGCAGTCCCCGGTAGCGGGTCTCGAGCATGATCGCGAGGCCGACGGAGTCCTGGACGCCGTAGCGGCACCAGGTCGAGCCGACGCATGACTTCACGGTACGCAGGGACTTCCCGTACGCGTGGCCGGACTCGAACCCGGCATCGACCAGGCGCTTCCAGATCGCGGGCAGGTCCTCCATCCGGGCACCGAACATGTCGATGCGCTGGCCGCCGGTGATCTTGGTGTAGAGACCGAAGTCCTTGGCCACCTCACCGATCACGATCAGGCCCTCGGGCGTGATCTCGCCGCCGGGGATGCGCGGCACGACCGAGTAGGAGCCGTTCTTCTGGAGGTTGGCCAGGTAGGCGTCGTTGGTGTCCTGGAGCTTGCGGTTCTCCTTGGCCAGCACGTGCCCGTTGAGCTGGCTCGCCAAGATGCTCGCGACGGCGGGCTTGCACAGGTCACAGCCGCGGCCGGTGCCGTGGGCCTCGATGATCTGGTCGAAGGTCTTGTAGCCGTGGATCAGGACCACGTCGAAGAGCTCGGCGCGGGTCATCTTGAAGTGCTCGCACAGGCTCGTGTCGACCGTCTTGCCCTGGGCGGTGAAGTAGTCCTCGACGATCTTCTTCACCTGCACCTTGCAGGAACCACAGGTCGAGCCAGCCTTGGTCTCCTTGGTGACGTCCGCCGCGCTCTCGCAGCCGTTGTCGACGGCCGCCTCGATGTCACCGCGGGTGACGTTGTTGCAGGAGCAGATCTGCGCTTCGGGCGGAAGCTGAATTCCTCCCCCACCGCCACTGGACTGGGGGAGGATCAGCTCCTCCGGGTTCTCCGGAAGGACCATGCCCGAGGCGACCATCGGCCGGAGCAGCCCGTAGGCGCTCGCGTCGCCGACCAGCACGCCGCCGAGCAGGCGGGTGCCGTCCTCGCTGATCACGAGCTTCTTGTAGACGCCGGCGACGGCGTCGGAGTAGGTGAGCTCGAGGCACTCGTCGGTGGTGCCGTGCGCGTCACCGAAGCTCGCGACGTCGACACCGAGCAGCTTGAGCTTCGTCGACATGTCGGCGCCGGTGAAGGTGCCGGCACCGCCGAGCAGGGCGTCGGCGACGACCTCGGCCATGTCGTAGCCGGGGGCCACCAGGCCGTACATCTTGCCGCCGGGCGCGGCGCACTCGCCGACCGCCCACACGTGCGGGTCGGAGGAGCGGCACTGCTCGTCGACCAGAACGCCACCGCGCTCGGCCAGGTCCAGGCCGGCGGCGCGGGCGAGCGCGTCGCGCGGCCGGATGCCGGCCGAGAAGACGAGCATGTCGATCGGCAGCGGCTCCTCGACGTCCTTGAACTTCAGGGCGCTGACCTTGCCGTCGAGCACGCCGCTCTCGTCCTCGTCCACGACCGAGATCTCGGCCGCGGAGTCTGGCGAGATGGACTCGGTCATCACCCCGGTGTGCACGGTGAGGCCGAGCTTCTGGATGTGGCGCTTGAGCGTGTTGCCGCCGGCGTCGTCGACCTGCACGGCCATCAGCCGCGGCGCGAGCTCGACCACGTGGGTCTCGACGCCGAGCTGGTGCAGCGCGTTGGCGGCCTCCAGCCCGAGCAGGCCACCGCCGATCACGGCCCCGGTCTTCGCGGTCTTCGCGGCCTCGCGGATCGCCTCGAGGTCCTCGATCGTGCGGTAGACGAAGACGTTCCCGAGCTCCGAGCCCGGCACCGGCGGCACGAACGGCGCCGCTCCGGTGGCGAGGACCAGCTCGTCGTACGCCATCTCCTCGCCGTCGGCGAGCATCACCGTCTGGGCGGCGGGGTCGATCTCGACGACGCTCGTGCTGGTGCGCAGGGTGACGCGCGGGTCCTCGTAGACGCCGGAGGGCAGGAAGGAGAGTGCCTCGGCGCCGACCTCGAAGAAGCTGGTGAGAGCGACCCGGTCGTACGCCGGGCGCGGCTCCTCACCGAAGACCACGATGTCGTGGGTCTCGGTGAGACCGCGCTCGATGGCCGCGGTCACGAAGCGGTGACCGACCATGCCGTGGCCGACGACGACGACCTTCTTGCGGAGGTGAGGGCTCATGACGTAGTTCCTTCCAGACTGAGCTTCGTTGCATTGAGCTGAGTGCCGCTGGGCCTAGTGGCCAGGAGCTGACGTACGGTCGGCGCGCAGCCACCGCATCCGGTGGTGGCGCGGGTCGTGTCGCGTACGTCCTCGAGGGACCGGCAGGCCCGGATCCGGCCGGCGCTGACGCCGGCGCAGGCGCAGACCTCCGCGTCGTCGGGGAGCTCCGGACGGGGACCGTTGGAGGGCTCGGGGAGCAGCAGCTGCCCGGCCTCGTGCTCGCCGAGCACCGTCTGCCGGTCGAAGGCCTGGGTGATCAGGCCGACCCGGCTCAGGTCACCGACGAGGGCGCCGGCGACGATGCGGCCGTCGCGTACGACCAGCTTGCGGTGGGTGCCCTTGACCGGGTTGGCGATCTCGACGACCTCGCCCGTCTCGTTCTCGGGCTCGCCGAGGACGCAGACGTCGAGGTCGGTGGCGCGCAGCCGGGCCACGACGCGGTGTCCTTCGTAGGTCGCGGAGCCACCGGCCAGGACCTCGGCGAGGACCCCGGCCTGCTCCCACGCCGGCGAGACGAAGCCGGTCACGGTCGCGTTGTGCTCGGCGCAGTCGCCGATCGCATAGACGTCCGGATCGTCGACGCTGCGCAGCTGGTCGTCGACGACGATGCCGCGGTTGACGGTGAGCTCGGCGCGGCGGGCGAGGTTGGCGCGCGGCCGGCCACCGGCGGTGAGCACCACCAGGTCGGTCTCGAGGGTGTAACCGTTGTCGAGCTTGAGCCCCTCGTCCGTCAGCCTGGTCGCGCGGGCGCCGAGGTAGACCTGGGTGCCGAGCTTGGCCATCGACCGCTTGAGCACCTTGCCGGCCGACGCGTCGACCTGGCTGCTGAGCAGATGGTCGCGGCCCTCGACGATCTCGGTCGCGATGCCGCGGACCGCCAGGGCGCGAGCGACCTGGAGACCGAGCAGACCGCCGCCGACGATCACCGCGCTTCGCGGGTGGTCGTGCAGAGTGTCGAGCAGCCGCGCGCAGTCGTCGAGGCTGCGGAACGCCTGCACCCGCGGGTCCAGCGAGCCGTCCATCCGCACCACGCCGCGGATCGGCGGCAGGGTCGGGATGGCCCCGGTCGCCAGCACGACGGCGTCGTAGGGAACCCTCGTCCGGTCGGCGAGCTCGACCTCGTGGCGGTCACGGTGGATGTCGACGACGAGGCTGTCCAGGCGGAGGTCGACTCCCCTGTCGGCGTACCACTGCTTCTCGCGCAGCGCGAGCGCCCCGGGACGGTGGGTGCCCTCGAGCACGGCGGAGAGAAGGATCCGGTTGTACGGAGCGTGCTGCTCCTCCGCGAGGACGGTCGTCTGCGGGCCGAGGCCGCGCGCGACCAGTCCCTCGACGAGCCGCGCCGCGGCCATGCCGCCACCGATGATGACGATCCGCTTCTCGCTCACGGGCTCACTCACGGGCTCACTCACGGGCTCACTCACGGGCTCACTCACGGGCTCGCTCATGCGCTCACCGCCGCGGCGCAGACCTTGAACTCCGGCATCCGGCTGGAGGGGTCGAGGGCGTCGTTGGTGAGCTTGTTGGCGCCGACCCAGTGGAACGGTACGAAGACCGTGTCCGGGCGGATGGTGGTCACGATCCGCGCGGGCGCCTTCATCTCGCCGCGCGGGGTGCGTACGACGACCGGGTCGCCGTCGTGGGCGCCGACCCGGTCGGCCAGCAGCGGGTGGAGCTCGACGAACGCGCCCTCGTCGGGGAGGTCCTTGATCCGCCGGGTCTGGGCACCGGACTGGTACTGCGCGAGCACCCGGCCGGTGGTCAGGTGGAGCGGGTAGTCGGCGGACGGCTGCTCGGCCGGCCCACGGTGGGCGACGTCGATGAAGCGGGCGCGGCCGTCGGCGTGGAAGAAGGAGTCGGCGAAGAGGCGCGGGGTGCCCTCGGTGTTCTCGGGGCAGGGCCAGAAGACGCCGTCCTCGTCGCGGATGCGGTCGTAGGTGATGCCGCTGTAGTCGGCCTTGCCGCCCTTCGAGGCCGCGCGGAGCTCGGTGAAGATCTCCTCGGGGTCGGTCGACCAGGTCGAGGCTGCACCGAGGCGGGTGGCGAGGCCGGTGATGATGTCCAGGTCGTTCTTGACCCCGTCGGGGGCGCTGATCGCCTGGTTGCGCAGGATGACCCGGCCCTCGAGGTTGGTCATGGTGCCTGTCTCCTCGGCCCACTGGGTCACCGGCAGCACCACGTCCGCCAGCGCGGCGGTCTCGCTCATCACCATGTCGGCGACGACCAGCAGATCGAGGTCCGCCAGTCGCGACGTGACGTGGGTGGCGTTGGGGGCGGAGACGACGATGTTGGACCCGAAGACGATGAGGCTCTTGGGGCCCTCGGGAGTGCCGAGCGCGTCGAGGAGCTCGTAGGCGGAGCGGCCCTTGCCGGGAAGGGTCTCGGGGTCGATGCCCCAGACAGCGGCGACATGCGCCCGGGCGGCAGGGTCGTCGATCATCCGGTAGCCGGGAAGCTGGTCGGCCTTCTGGCCGTGCTCGCGGCCACCCTGACCGTTGCCCTGACCGGTCAGGCAGCCGTAGCCGGAGTACGCCTTCCCGGGCATGCCGAGCGCGAGCGCCACGTTGACCCAGGCCAGGACGGTGGCGGTGCCCTGGGCGTGCTGCTCGGCGCCGCGCGCGGTCAGGACCATCACCTTCCCGGCGCCGGCGAGCAGGTCGGCGAGCTCGCGCAACTGCGCGGCCTCGACGCCACTGACCCGCTCGACCATCTCGGGCCACCAGGCGGCCACGGAGCGGCGTACGTCCTCGAAGCCCGTGGTCCGCTCGGCGATGTAGTCCTCGTCCACGGCGCCGGCCGCGTCGAGCAGGTGCAGGACGCCGAGCGCGAGGGGCAGGTCGGTGCCGGGAACCGGCTGGAGGAAGAGGTCGGCACGCTCGCCGGTCGGGGTCAGCCGCGGGTCGATGACGACGACCTTGCCGCCGTTCTCACGCAGCCGGTCGAGGTGGCGGGCAGCCGGCGGCATCGTCTCGGCGAGGTTGGAGCCGACGAGCACGCAGACGTCGGTCTTCTCGATGTCGGCCAGCGGGAACGGCAGGCCGCGGTCGACGCCGAAGGCCTGGTTGCCGGCCGATGCCGCCGAGGACATGCACCAGCGGCCGTTGTAGTCGATCTGGGAGGTGCCGAGGGCGACCCGGGCGAACTTCCCGAGCTGGTACGCCTTCTCGTTGGTCAGCCCGCCGCCGCCGAAGACGGCGTTGGCGTCGGCGCCGTGGTTCTCCCGCAGGTCGGAGAGCTTCGAGGCGACCAGGTCGAGGGCCTCGTCCCAGGTCGCCGCGCTCCACTCCCCCGTCGCCCGGTCGCGCACCATCGGCGTGGTGAGCCGCTCACGGCTCCCGCGCAGCCCCGTCGCCGTCCACCCCTTGCGACACAAGGCACCCTCGTTCACCGGGAACGGTCGCTCACTGACCTCCAGGCGGGGCCCTTTGCGTGAAAGGGTCATCCCGCACTGCAAGCTGCAGTAAGGACAGTGGGTGTCGGTCACGCGTACTCACACCGTTTCGGGTCGGGGACTGGCGACCTCTACTCTCCGGCGTCAAGGTTTCGCCCCGATCCGCTCTCCGTACCCCTTCCGTCAACTTCCGCTCACCACCTCACAGACCCGCCGCTGCGGCGGCCCTCGGTGATCAGGGAGTACGCCGCCGCAGCGTCGCCGATCCGAGGGCGAGACCGGCCACGACGAACCCGGCGACGACGGCCAGATCGGTCCAGACCTCGCCGGTGTCGGCGGAGGTGACCAGGTGGGTCATCGCGTCGACGGCGTAGGAGAGCGGCAGGACGTTGGAGATGGCCTCCAGGACCGCCGGCAGCGAATCGCGCGGCACGAGCAGGCCGCAGAGCAGGATCTGCGGGACCACGATCGCCGGCATGAACTGCACGGCCTGGAACTCGGTGGTGGCGAAGGCGGAGACGAGCAGCCCGAGCGCCGTGCCGAGGACGGCGTCGACGATCGCGACGACCACGAGCAGGGCGACCGAGCCGGTGATCTCCAGCCCGAGCAGACCCACACTGACCCCGACGGCCACACCGGACTGAACCGCGGCGAGCAGCCCGAACGCCAGCGCGTAGCCCAACAGGAAGTCGCCCTTGCCCAGCGGCATCGCCAGCAGCCGTTCGAGCGTCCCCGAGGAGCGTTCGCGCAGCGTGGTCACCGAGGTGACCAGGAACATCACGATGAACGGGAAGATCGCCAGCAGGGCCGGCCCGATCCGGTCGAAGATCGGCGCGGGCGACTCCTCGTACATCCACCACAGCAGGGTCATCAGCAGCGTCGGGAGGACCACCAGCATCACCAAGGTGCGGTGGTCGCGCCGGATCTGGGCGAGGACCCGCCCGGTCACCGCCAGGGTTCGTCGCAAGCTCATCGCGCTGCCTCCTTCACCAGTGTCAGGAAGGCCTGCTCGATGTCGTCGGCGCTCGCCTTCTGCTTGATCTCCGCGGGGCTGCCGTCGGCGAGGAAGGCACCGTCGCGCATCAGCAGCAGCCGGTCGCAGCGCTCGGCCTCGTCCATCACGTGGCTGGACACGATGACGGCCGCGCCCGCGGCGGCCAGGTCCCGGAAGGTGCCCCACAGCTGCTCGCGGAGCACCGGATCGAGCCCGACGGTCGGCTCGTCGAGGACCAGCAGGTCCGGCGATCCGAGCAGCGCGGCAGCGAGCCCGACCCGCGAGCGCTGGCCACCGGAGAGATCGCGTACGACCTGGTCCTTCTGATCGACGAGGTCGACCGTCTCGATGGCTTCGGTGACCGACGACATCGGCGCACCGAGCACCCGGGTGAAGAAACGGAGGTTCTCCGTGATCGTCAGGTCGTCGTAGACGCTGGCCGCCTGGGTGACGTACCCGATCCGCGGGCGCAGCGAGGCCGAGCCCGCCGGGCTGCCGAGGACGGTGAGGGTCCCGGTGACCTTCGCCTGCACACCGACCAGGGCCCGCATCAGCGTCGTCTTGCCGCAGCCGGACGGCCCGAGCAGCCCAGTGACCTCACCTGCTCGGATGGAGAAGTCGAGGCCATGGAGCACCTCGTTCTTCCCGCGTACGACCCGGAGGCCGGATGCCTCCACCACGTTATTCATCACATGATGAAATGTGGCACGCGCGCGGTCCTCGCGCAAGGGGCTACGGCAACGGTCCGGTCAGATATCCCTGGACCACCGGCGCGTACGTCGCCACCAGGGTCTCCACCGGCGCCGAGGCGAGCGGCTCGATCCGGGCGATGTAGCGCAGCGCGACGAGCCCGACCAGCTGCGAGGCCACCAGCGTGATCCGCCGCTCCGGTTCATCGAGCTCGAGCGCCTCGCTGACCGGAGCCAGGATCAGCCGGCCGAAGGCATCCGGCACCAGAGCCTTCCCCTCCGGCTCGAAAGCGTTGCGCATCAACGCCATCAGCGGGAGCCGGGCCTCTTCGTCGTCCCAGATACTCAGGAGGAGACGTACGAGCCGCTCCCCCACGCCGTCGCGGCCCCCGGCGGCGACCACGGGGACGACGTCTCGTGGGTCGACCCGCAGCTCCAACGAGGCGACGAAGAGGTCCTCCTTGGTGCCGAAGTAGTGGTGCACCAGCGCGGAGTCGACCCCGGCGGCGGTCGCGATCCCGCGGACGGAGGTCGCGGCGTACCCCTGCTGCGCGAAGCGCTGCCGAGCCGCCGCCAGGATCGCCGCCCGCGTGTCCGGCGAACCGGGCCTACGCCCTCGCCGCGGTGCCTTCGTGCTCATGGAAGCACGCTAACCCGACGACGGCAGCTCGGGGCGAGGCTCGGGGCGAGGCTCCGTCCGGCGCAACCAGGCCGCGGGGCGGCCGACGAGCCATTCGAGCGGACCGGGGCGACCCCATGCGGTGACGAGCGCGCCGATCGCCATCACGACGAGCACATGGAAGACGTACGTGTCGGGCGTCTCCGGCGGCCAGACGGCATCGGTCTTCATCACCACGTGCAGCGTGTAGAGGGTGAGGGTCATCGTGCCGGCGCCGAACAGCACCGCCATCCCGGCCCGCCACCGGTCCGGCAGCCGCAGCGCGATCATCTGGCAGGCGCCGATGACGAACATCGAGGTGCCGATCGTCTGCGCCAGGTCGAACGGCGTGGACGAGTGCGGCGCAACGACCAGCAGCCACTGCCAGCCGCCGTCGACCGGCGTCTGCCCGTAGAGGCCATGGCTCATCGCGGTCAGCGCCCCGTCGATGTCCAGCTCCGGATAGGTACGCAGCAGCACCTCGGCCACCGACGGCAGCCGGGTCAGCCTCCCCGACAGCCAGGTGGCCGAGACGGAGATGATGATGCCGCTGGTCCAGATCATGTCGACCACGAGCCGGTTGCGCAGGTCGACGCGGCCGATGGCCATCCCGATCAGCACGTAGGCCAGCCACGGCACGGCCGGGTAGTAGCCGGTGAAGAGCAGCTCGGCGAGCAGCTGCACCGGCTCCAGCAGCTGGCCCGGATCCGGGCTGGAGAACTGCCGCGGGGGCAGCATCGGCCGGATGACCTGCGACAACAGCGGCCCGACGACGATCCAGAGCACGCCGAGCAGCCACAGCCACCGTGCCCGCAGCCCGAGGAACGGGATGGCGAGCAGGAACAGCACCCCGTAGTAGGTCAGGATGATCGCGATGTTGGTGCCGAGCGACCCGAGCACCAGCCCGAGCGCGGCGATCAGCACGGCCCGCGCGACCAGTCCCAGCGACCGGGACGCGAGCACCTGCCCCCGCACCGGCTCCTGACGTCCGGTCATCAGCGCCAGGCTGACGCCGGCGAGCACCGCGAAGAGCGCCGCGGACCGGCCACCGGCGACGGCCTGGATCCTGGTCAGCTCCCCGGAGGCGTCGACCGGCTCGAGCACGTGCGTCGCCATCATCCCCAGCAGCGCCAGGCACCGCGCCACGTCGACACCGACAAGACGGGTCGAGAGTCGATCGGTCAGCGCGGACATCGCCCCCAGAGTAGAGATATCTCACGTACGCCGCGGCTTCACCCACCCACAACACCTGCTTTACCGTGAGAACGATGTCCGTCGATGCCTCCCTGACCCGCCCCTGGGTCGGGCACGATGCCGACAGCAGCGGCTACCGGCGGATCCTGATCGGCCTCTTCGCCGCCGGGATCGCGACCTTCGGGCAGATGTACTCCACCCAGGGCATCCTCCCCACCGTCGCGCACGCGCTCGAGGTCAACGAGGCCTCGGCCGCGCTCACCGTCTCCACCGCGACCCTCGGTCTCGCGGTCAGCGTCCTCGGCTGGTCGTGGGTCGCCGACCGCATCGGCCGGGCGCCGGCGATGAAGATCGCGCTCTCGATCTCCCTCGTCCTCGGCCTGCTCACCCCGCTCGCGCCCGGCTTCACCACGCTCCTCGTCCTGCGCAGTCTCGAAGGCCTCGCGCTCGGCGGCGTACCCGCCCTCGCGGTCGCCTATCTGGCCGAGGAGATCCACGTACGCCACGTCAGCCTCGCCGCGGCCATCTACATCTCCGGCACCACCGTCGGCGGCCTCCTCGGCCGGGTCATCACCGGCCCGTTCGCCGACCTCGGCGGCTGGCGCCTGGGCGTCACCGCCGGTGGCGTCCTCTCGGCGATCGCGGCAATCATCGCCATCACCCTGATCCCGCCCGCCCAGGGCTGGATCCGACCGACCGGCAGGCCGACCACGTCCGTACGCGAGGGGGTACTCGCCAACCTCCGTGACCCGGGCATGCTCGTGCTCTACGGGCAGGCAGCACTGCTGATGGGCGGGTTCGTGGCGACGTACAACTATCTGGGGTTCCGCCTCGAACGCGAGCCCTTCGGGCTGCCGGTGGCGATCTCGAGCCAGATCTTCTTCGCCTATCTCGGCGGCACCGTCTCTTCGTCGGTCGCGGGCCGCCTGGCCGCCACCCACGGGCGGCGAAAGGTCATGCTGACCTGCGTCGTCATCACGATCGTCGGCGTCGCGATGACCCTCCCCGACAACCTCGCGATGGTCCTGACCGGCCTGTTCGTCCTCACCACCGGCTTCTTCGGCGCCCACGGCGTCGCCTCGGGTTGGGTCGGCGCGCGAGCCCGGGTCGGCAAGGCCCAGGCCAGCGCCCTCTACAACCTCTTCTACTACGGCGGCTCCAGCCTCTTCGGCTGGCTGCTCGGCTATGCGTACGTCGTCGGCTGGTGGGGCGTCGCGACCGCCGTCCTCGTCCTCGCCCTGACCTCGCTCACCTGGTCCTGGCTCGCCGCCCACGACTGACGGGTAGCTTGACCGGCGGGCAGGTCAGGCCTGGAAGTGCTTCCGCGCGAACTCGAGCGACTCGCGGAGGGCGGCGACGCGCTCGGCGCGGGAGTGGGCGCGTCGGGTGCTGATTTCGAGGACGATCTCGCCGTCGAACCCCGACTCGGCCAGGTGGCGCAGGAAGCGGTCGGCACCCATGCGGCCCCGCCCGGGCACGAGATGCTCGTCCTTGGCCGAGCCGGTGCCGTCGGTGAGGTGGATGTGCCGCAGCCGCGACCCGAGCCGCTTCGCCATCTCGATCACGTCGTCGCCGGCGATCGCGGCGTGGGAGAGATCGATGGTGGTGTTGGCGTACTCCTCGGTCGACGGGTCCCAGTGGGGCAGATACATCTGCGTGGCGCGCTTGGCCGCACGCCACGGGTACATGTTCTCCACCGCGAACTTCAACCCGGTCGAGCGCTCCAGCGTGGCGATCCCCTCCACGAAACCGGCCGCGTACTCGCGCTGCCAGCGGAACGGCGGATGTACGACGACCACCCCCGCCCCGACCTCGACGGCCATCTCGGCCGACCGCTCGAGCTTGCCCCAGGGCTCGAAGCCCCAGACCTGCTGAGTGAACAGCAGCGTCGGCGCGTGGATCGCGACGATCGGCAGGCCGTGGTGCTCGGCGAGCTGCTTGACCGCATGGGTCTGCTGCGACAGCGCGTCGATGCCGACCATGATCTCGACCCCGTCGTAGCCCACCTCGGCCGCATAGGCGAAGCCGCGGGCGGTCGACTCGGGATAGGTTGAGGACGTCGACAGCGAGATCATCGCGGGGCCTCCTAGTCGGAGCTTCCAGGATTAGAACTGCCGATGAAGGACAGGTGGTCGAGACGGTCGAGGATCAGACCCTCCCGCAGAGCCCACGGACAGATCTCGAACGCGGGCAGGTCGAAGATGTCGAGGCACGCCTCGGCGACCAGCGCACCGGGCACGATCTGATGGGCCCGTGACGGGCTGACCCCGGGCAGCTCGGAGAGCTCCTCGAGCGACATCTCCAGCAGCTTCGGGATCCATTCACGCAGCTCGGACAGCGGCAGCTGGCGGCGCACCCGCAGCCCCTCACCGCTCGGTGCGGCACCGCAGATGCGTGCCAGCGAGCGGAACGTCTTCGAGGTCGCCACCGCCATGTCCGGGTGGCCGTCGCGCAGTATCTTGCCCGCGTCTTCGGCGATCGAGGCACGGATCGTCCGGCGCAGCTCGCGCAGCTCCTCCTCCGTCGGCCGGTCACCGAAGTAGCTGCGCGCGAGCCGGCCGGCACCCAGCGGCAGCGACCAGGCGACGTACGGCTGCTCGTCCAGGCCGGCCGCGATCTCCAGCGAGCCGCCGCCGATGTCGAAGACGGCGAGCCGTCCGGCGGACCAGCCGAACCAGCGGCGTACGGCCAGGAAGGTCAGCCGCGCCTCGTCGTCGCCGGGAAGGACCTCGATCTCGACCCCGGTCTCGGCATGTACGCGGTCGAGCACCTGCTGCGAGTTGCCGGCATCGCGCACCGCCGAGGTCGCGAACGCCAGCATCTCCGAGACGCCCTTCTCCTCCCCCACCGCGACCGATTCGCGCGTGAAGGCGGTCAGTGCCTCGATCCCTTCCTCGGTCACATCCCCGGCTTCGTCGAGGTGCTCAGCCAGCCGCAACGGCTGCTTGAACGAGTACGCCGGTGACGGGGCCGCCCCGCCGTGGGCGTCGACCACGAGCAGGTGTCCCGTGTTCGATCCGATGTCGAGTACGCCCAGACGCATAGGTCGACTTTAGTGCCACACCGTCATCCGCGCGGAACCCCTGTGCATGGACGAGGCACTACCAGCGATCGCGCTTGTGCACCTTGTACGTCACCGGCATCTGCCATCCCAGGTGACTCGCAATCCGATCGCCTGGGGTGACGGCGGCGGAAGAGTCGGACTCGACGTTTTCGTAAAACGAACCATGCCGTGCGTTTTACGAAAACGTCACCCGGTTCAGCGGTCGGCGGTGGCCGCAGCGCGTTCGGGGCTGGCAGCCGCAGCGGGCACCGGCCGCTCCCCGATCCGGGCGTTGACCGCTCCGGCGAGCACGACCACGAGCGCGGCGGCGGCAGGCAGGGCCAGGGCCGCCTCGGTACCCCAGCGTTCGGCGACGCCGCCGGTGATCGCGGAGGCGAGGGACTGGCCGAGGATCACCGCGGAGCCGAGCATGGTCATCACGGTGGCCGACCGGCCGACCGGGCTGCGGCGGGCACCGAGGCCGTACTGCGTGACCAGCGTCGGCCCGATTCCGAGACCGATGACGAGCAGCGCGACGACCATCCCGGTCACCGACGACACCCCGGGCAGCACGAGGGCGCCGGCGAGCATCAGCCCGCCGAAGACCAGCCAGCGCGCGGCCGAGGTGAAGCCGACCGGGAAGACGGCGACGCCCAGCGCCAGCGCGGCCGACCCGACACCCATCGCGGCGTAGACCAGGCCGGCCTCCTCGGGACGCCCGTGGTCGGCCATGAACGCAGTCAGCGAGGTGAGCATCGAGCCGAAGAAGAGCCCGACGCCGAGGATGCCGACCACGATGACGACCACGCCCGGACGAGCGAGCTCGCGCACGGAGCCAGCAGCCGGCGTACGGCCGGACGAGGCCTGCGCGGTCGCGGCGCTCGGGTGGAGGGCGAAGGCGGAGACGAAGACCAGGGTGAGCACCGCGGCGGCGACGACCGGTGCCCACGGGTCGATCGTGACGGCGAGGACGCCCGCGACGGCGGGACCGACGATGAAGACGATCTCGTCGGCCGCCGACTCGTAGGCCATGGTCGAGTTGATCACCCGCACGCGACGTCCCGGGACGATGCAGGCGGAGATGATCGCCACGAGCCGGGATCGCGACAGCGGTGCGATCTGCGGGGCGGTCGCGCCGACCAGGAACGCCACGCCCAGCACGGCCGCGTCGGGCAGCGGGCTGTAGACCACCCAGGCCATCGCGGCCAGCATCGCGCTGCTCGCGACGCCGACCACCAGCAGCACCCGGCGCTGGCCGAACCGGTCGACCGCGGCACCGAGAAGCGGACCGCACGACGCGGCTCCGATCCCGACCATCGCCGAGTTCAGACCGCCGAGCGCCAGCGAGTCGCGGCCGGCGACGACGAGCGTCAGCACGCCGACGACCATCATCGCGTACGGCATCCGCGCGACCAGCGCGAGTGGGAAGTACGTCCCTCCGACGGCGCGCACCAGACTCTGCTCGCCCTGCTGTGACATCTCTTTCGAACCTCCCGCTGCGAACCGCGGCTCTGTGCCGCCTTGGTCCGCCGGCGGGGCCAGCGCGAGGTGATACACACAATGGATACGGAGCGGTGGCTCCGTACCTACAGAATACGCCGCCCGCCCCGGCCACCCGAATCGCCGAGGTGAGCGCCTGTCAGGGCTCCAGATCGACCATCCCGTTGCCGCTGAGGACGTCCAACGGCACCGACACCTGGTCGTGCGCGATCCTCCAGCTGCCGTCGATCTTGCGCAGCCCGTAGGTGACCCGCACCCACATGCCAGCCGTGGCGACCCCGTTCTTCATCGCCCCGCTGAGACGGCCGAAGGCATGCCCGAACGCCACGTCGGCGCCGATGGTGAGCGTGAGGTCCCGCAGCTCGTAGTCCACGGTCTCGAACACCTGGAAGACCCGCGCCCAGTTGGCGAGCTTCGCCTCGATCCCGACGTGCTGGAGCGGCGGTTCGACGTCGAAGGAGACGACATCGGGGGCGTACGGCTCTCGCAGGGCGTCGAGGTCCTTGGCCCGCAGCCCTTCGACGACCTTCTCGATCTGTCGGCGGATCGCGGTCTCCTCCCCTGCGGCGCTCATGATCGCGCCTCCGCAGCGCCGACGAGGCCGTCCGCGGCCCGCAGCGGCGCGAGCGCGGTGCTCCACGAGACGACCTGGTCCAGCATGGCGGTCAGCGTTGCCGCGTGCCGCTCGCCGGGCACGAAGGTGGTGTGGTTCTCGAAGTCGGTGAACAGCGAGAGCTCCACCGGGCGGCTCACGTCGGCCATGCCCAACGTCCCGCAGACCGTACGCAGCTGGGCAACCGCCCGAGCGCCGCCGCTGACCCCGTACGAGACGAATCCGACCGCCTTGTTCGCCCACTCCGCACAGGCGTGGTCGATGGCGTTCTTCAGGACCCCGGGCATACCGCCGTTGTACTCCGGCGTCACGATCACGAACCCGTCGAACAGGGCGATCCGCGCGGCCCAGTCGCGGGTGTGCTGGTTGGCCGACGGGCCGAACATCGGCGGCACGGGCTCGTCCAGGTGCGGGAGCGGGTGATCGAGCAGATCGACCAGCTCGAAGGTCGCGTCGTCGCGGTGCGACGCCAGATCCTGGACCCACTGGGCGACCTGTGCGCCGTTGCGGTTGGGGCGGGTGCTGCCGAGGATGATGCCGATGCTGATCACGTCCGGACTCCTTGTTCTCCGTGCTGTTCTTGGTGGTGGGTGCTGCCCCTCCGACGAAGGAGACGTACGGAATGTCAGGCGGTCTCACAGATCGGGTCGCTGTTTCGTCGGATCGGTTGTAGACCTGCAGACGAAGGAGCCGCCATGACCGACCCGCACCTCGCCGAGGTGATCAGTGAGCGCCGCCAGCTGATCAACCTCGCCTACCGCCTGCTCGGCTCGCTCGCCGAGGCCGAGGATGTCGCGCAGGAGACCTACACGCGCTGGTACGCCCTGTCCGAGCAGCAACGGGAGGCGATCGCCTCTCCCGGCGCCTGGATGACGACGGTCGCCAGCCGGATCTGCCTGGACCTGCTCGGCTCCGCACGCGCCCGGCGCGAGCACTATGTCGGCGACTGGATCCCGGAGCCGGTGCCCGGCGGCTGGCTCGACGGCACCGGATCTGCCCCGGACGACCCCGCCGACAGGGTCACCCTCGACGAGTCGATCAGCATGGCCTTCCTGGTGGTGCTGGACTCCATGACTCCCGCCGAGCGGGTCTCCTTCGTCCTGCACGACATCTTCCGCTACACCTTCGCCGAGATCGCCCAGGTCGTCGGACGCACCCCAGCGGCCTGCCGCCAGCTCGCCTCCAGCGCACGACGCCGCATCGACACCTCACGCGACCCGTCGACCACCGAGCGCGCCGACCTGGTCCGGGGCTTCAAACAGGCCTGGGAGTCCCGAGACATCGAGGCCCTCGTCGGACTGCTCGACCCCCAGGCGATCGCCACCGCCGACGGCGGCGGCCTCGCCCTGGCCTTCCTCGAACCGATCAGCGGCGCCGAGCAGATCGCCGACGCCTGGATGGACATCGCCGCTCGCGGCCCGGCAGTGACCCTGAGCGAGTGCACGGTCAACGGCCAGCCCGGCCTGGTCGGAGAGCTGGACGGCGCCACCGTCTCCGTCTACGCCTTCGACATCGCCGACGGCCGCATCACCCGCATCTGGGCCGTACGCAACCCCGAGAAGCTGCGTCCGTGGAGCGCTCGGTGAAGCGTCGGAGGTAGATCGACCGCGTAGGCTTGGCAGGTGCCTGAGGTACCCCTGGATTTCCCGCGTGCGTGGGTGGAGTTCGTGAACCCCGACGACCCGGACGAGCGGATGCGCTGCGACCTGACCTGGTTGACGTCGGCGTACTCCTGCATCTTCGGCAACGGCTGCCCGGGGATGTTCAAGAGCTCGCCGGATGTGGGGTGCTGCACGCTCGGGGCGCACTTCGCGGACGAGGAGGACGAGGCCCGGACGGCGGAGTTCGTGCGGAAGCTGACCCCGGATCTGTGGGAGCAGCACCCGGGGCGCGAGGTGAAGAGCGACGACTGGGTCGAGCTCGATGACGAAGGCGAGCGGAAGACCCGCGTAACGGATTTTCGTGGGCAGGAGTCGTGCGTCCTGGCCAACCGGCCGGACTTCGCCGGCGGATCGGGGTGCGCTCTCCACATCCTGGCCGCGGCCGAGGGCCGGGAGCACTTCGAGACGAAGCCGGACGTGTGCTGGCAGCTGCCGATCCGGCGTACGTTCCGCGACGTCGAGCTGACCGACGGGACGACCTACACCGAGGTGACGATCACCGAGTACGACCGGCGCGGCTGGGGTCCGGGCGGCCACGACCTGGACTGGTACTGCTCGGGCAACACCGAGGCCCATGTCGCCGTCGAGCCCGTCTACCTCACCAACCAGGCCGAGCTGACCGAGCTGATGGGCAAGGCGGCGTACGCCGAGCTCGTCCGTCATTGCGAGGCGCACGTCCGGTCGCGGTCCGCGCTGGCGCTCCATCCCGCCAGCCCGCACTGAGCGGCACTGAACCCCGGGGTGTATCTCGACATCAAGAGATAGTGACCCTGGATTGGTCTCTCTCTCAGCGAGAGTTCAGAATCGTTACATGCGCCTGGACCATGTTTCGTACGCTGCAGGACCCGATGGCTTGGTACAGACCGCCAAGCAGCTCGGTGAGCTGCTCGGCCAGGAGTTCGTCGACGGCGGCGTCCACCCCCGCTTCGGCACCCGCAACTACATCCTCCCGATGCGCGGCGGCCTCTACCTCGAGGTCGTCGAGGCACTCGAGCACCCGGCCAGCGACAAGGCCCCGTTCGGGCAGGCCGTCAAGGCCCGCTCCGCGCTCGGTGGCGGCTGGATCGGCTTCGTGATCGGTGTCGACGACATGACCCCGATCGAGGAGCGGCTCGGCCGCAAGGCGGTCCCCGGAAACCGTCACCTCCCCGACGGCCGCGAGCTCCACTGGCAGCAGATCGGCATCAACGGCCTGATCGCCGACCCGCAGCTGCCCTACTTCATCAAGTGGGAGACCCCCGACCTGCACCCCGGCAACGCCGGCTCCGACATCACTCTCACGTGCCTGGAGATCTCCGGCGACCCCGAGCGGGTCAAGGACTATCTCGGCGACGAGCTGAAGGAACGCGTCGACCCGTGGACCGGCAAGCCCGCCGAGAACGTCCACATCGACTGGGTCGCCGAGCACGGCACCCCCGGTCTCCTGGCCGCGCAGTTCGTCACGCCCCGCGGCGAGGTCCGGATCTGACCAGGCTCGACCTGCCGGGGGCGACGGGCGCGATCCCGTCCCCCAACATCTGGAACCACACCGCGACGTACGAGATCGAGAACCGTGCGCTCGACCCGCACGGTCGGCTCTGGACCGCCATGGGCGAGACCGGGCCATGGGCGGGACGCGACGTCCTCGACCTGGGCTGCGGGACCGGGTTCTACCTGCCCAAGTTCGCCGAGACCGCACGCACCGTCACCGGCATCGAGCCCCATCCGGACCTCGTGACGCTGGCCCGGCGGCGTACGAAGCGACTCTCGAACGTCACCGTCCACAACGGGATCGCGCAGCGGCTTCCGCTGCCGCCGGCGTCGGTCGACGTCATGCACGCGCGCTGGTCCTACTTCTTCGGCCCGGGCTCGGAGCCCGGGCTCGGCGAGCTCGACCGGGTGATGCGCCGCGGCGGTGTGGCGATGGTGATCGACAACGACGGCTCCCGGTCGAGCTTCGGCGCGTGGTTCCGCCGCGGCTACCCGAAGGTCCCACCGCCCGACGAGCAGGAGCGGTTCTGGTCGAGGCATGGCTGGACGCGCTTCCCCGTCGACATGGACTGGTCCTTCGGCTCACGCGCGGACCTGGAGGCGGTCGTACGCATCGAGTTCGACCGCGGTACCGCGGCGGCGATCCTGGAAGAACACCAGGGGACGTATGTCGACTACGCGGTGAACCTCTGGTGGAAGCGTTTCTGAATCACTGCACGCCGCCGAGGAAAACGCGTGACCATTGAGACTCCCCCCAAGGAAAGGAGTTTCACCATGCACCACATCCCACGGCTCGGGCGTCGGCTCGGCACGGTCATCGGCACCCTCCTTCTCACGGTCGCGGCCTCGCTCGCCGCGGTCAGCGTCACGGCCGCGCCGGCTCACGCCGACGCCTGCTACACCTGGAGCGGCACCCTGCAGCAGGGCTCCTCCGGCGGCGCGGTCACCCAGCTGCAGATCCGGGTCGCCGGCTGGGCGGCCTCCGGCACGGTCTTCTCGATCGACGGGTCCTACGGCCCGGCGACGACGACCGCGGTCCGCAACTTCCAGTCCGCCTACGGGCTCGCCGCCGACGGCGTCGCCGGGGCGAACACGTTCAACAAGATCTACGCGCTCCAGGACGACGACTGCACCCCGGTCCACTTCGCGTGGAGCGAGGTCGACGACGTCTGCTACGGAGGCTGGCCGACGCCGATCTCCGGGGTGACGGTCGCGCAGGTCAAGGCCAACCTGATGCAGGCGATGTGGCGGGCCGAGGCGATCCGGCACCGGCTCGGCGACAACCCGCTGCGGGTGACCTCGGCCTACCGCTCGAAGGCCTGCAACGATCGGGTCGGCGGGGCCAGCAACAGCAACCATCTCTACGGCCGGGCGATGGATCTCGTCCCCGGCAGCAGCGCGACGACCATGTGCGGCATCGCGCGAGCCTCACGCCAGTCGTTCCCGCAGGTGCTCGGGCCGGGCTACCCCGACCACAGCGACCACATCCACCTCGGCATCCAGTCGAGCGTCTTCCACAGCGCCTCGCAGTGCTTCTGACCCGCTCAGGGTGACTCGGTGAGCTGGTCGGGATCGGCAACGGTCCCGACCAGCTCGCGGAGCTTGTCGTTGACGTCCCAGATCCCGACGTTCATCCCAGCGGTGACGGTGGCACCGCGCCGCCAGTACGCGATGAACTCGTCACCGTCGGTGTCGCCGCGGAGCAGCACCTCGTCCTCGGGCGCGGAGCGGCCGACGTACTCCATCGAGAACTCGAACTGGTCGGTGAAGAAGTAGGGCTGCCAGTCGTAGACGCCGCCCTTCCCCAGCATCGACCGCGCCGCCAGCCGGCCCTGCTTGATCGCGTTGTCCCAGTGCTCGACCCGTAGCGGGCCGTGCACGGTGTGCTTCGCGAGCGCGACGTCGCCCGCGGCGAAGACCCGAGGATCAGACGTACGCAGCCCCTCGTCGACCACGATGCCGTCGCCGACCTCGAGGCCGGCGTCAGCGGCCAGGTCCGTGGACGGTGCCGCGCCGACGGCGACGAGGACGATGTCGGCGGGGATCGTGCCGGCGCTGGTGCGTACGGCCTTCGGCTCGATCGCCTCGACAGTCGTCCCGGTGTGGATCTTGACGCCGTGGCGGGCGTGGAGATCGGCGACGTGCTCGCCGAGCACCGGGCCGAGGACGTTGAGCAGCGGCTGCGCGGCCGCTTCGAGCACGACCGCCCTCCCGCCGAGCGCGGTGACAGATGCCGCGACCTCGAGCCCGATCCAGCCGCCGCCGACCGTGACGACCCGGGTGCCGGGCTTGATGGCGCCCTTGATACGGCGGGCGTCCTCGACGGTGCGGAGGGTCGCCGCGTTCTCGATGCCGGGGATCGGCGGCGTCTTCGGCTCGGCGCCCGTGGCCAGGAGCAAGGTGCCGAAGGGCAGGTCGTCGCCGTTGTCGAGCGTGACGGTCCCGTTCTCCAGGTTCAGGGCGGTCGCGGTGGTGCCGGTGAGGACGGTGACGTCCCTCTCGGCGTACCAGGCCTCGTCGTGGGAGAGCTTGAACTCCTTGGCGCCGGCCAGGAAGTCCTTGGAGAGCTGCGGTCGCTCGTAGGGCAGCTCCGGTTCCTTCCCGACCAGGGTCAGGCGGCCGGCGTACCCCTCCTCGCGAAGGGTTTCGATGGCGCTGACCGCGGCGAGACCAGCACCGATGACGACGATGTTCTCAGTTCCCATGACGCCATCGTCGCTCGGAAGCGGTGAACTAAGAAGACCCTCGAACGGTCAGGGCGGGTTTCAGCATCACGCCGGGCGCGGCGTAGGACGGGGTCGCGAGGAGCTCCTCGAGCGCCTTGACCAGCTCGCGTGCAGCCTCCTCGAGCGGAGGACGTACGGAGGTGATGCCCGGCGGCACCGTCTGAGCGACCTGCGAGTCGTCGAAGCCGACGACCGCGATGTCCTCACCGAGCCGCAGCCGCCGCTCGAAGAGCGCGTGGAGCACGCCCATCGCGAGCGTGTCGGAGGCACAGACAAGCGCGGTGGGCTCGGTCTCGTCGAGGATCGCGTCGGCGGCGGCCTTGCCCGAGCTGATCGAGTCCTCGGTGCGCGAGGCCAGGCCGGTGGTCGAGAGGCCGTGGGTGTGCATCGCGTGGATCCAGCCGCTTCGTCTCTCCTCACCCAGGAGCGAGTCCTTGTGCCAGCCGATCCAGGCGATCTTGGAGTGACCGCGCTCGATCAGGTGCTCGGTGGCGATCTCGGCACCGTAGGCGAGGTCGACGTCGACCCAGGGGTGCTTGGCGTCGGGCTGCGTCCACGGGCGTCCGAAGGAGACGAACCGCGCCCGCCGCGACTGCAGCCAGGTCGTCTGCTGGCCGCCGAGGTGGGTGTCGGTCACGACGAACGCGTCGACCGCGGTCGACCTGAGCAGCTCGTCGTAGCCGTCGAGCGGGTCGGCGGGGTCACCGTAGAAGAGGAGCACGTGGTAGCCGGTATCGGCCGCAGCCTCGACGAAGGAGTGGACGAAGCGGTCCATCATCGCGTTGGCCGTGCCCTCCTGGAGGGCGGGCATCCGCAGGCCGATCAGGTGGCTCGCTCGCGTCCGCAGGCTGCGCGCGGCGCGGTTGGGCTGATAGCCGAGCTTGTCGATCGCGTCCTGCACCCTGGCCAGCGTGTCGGCACGCAGCAGATCGGGATTGTTGACCGCGTTCGAGACCGTCTGGCGCGACACACCGGCCAGCTCCGCGACGTCCGCGAGGGTCGGCGGAGCGGCCGAGATATGACCGCCGGAACGCGGCACCGCCACGCTCTGCCTCCCTTGATGCCGATGTGGAACTCTGGATCGTTCCAAGCCATGGTAACGAAGGCTGACCCCGCACGATGCTTTCGGCCCCATTCCTGTCGGTGCCTTGGTCTAGGTTGCTGGGCATGGCTACCGCTCGCTCGTCCAAACGCGCCACCTACCGCTGCTCCGAGTGCGGTTGGGAGACCGCGAAGTGGGTCGGTCGCTGCGGCGAGTGCCAGGCGTGGGGGTCGGTCGCCGAGGCGGCCGCCCCGATCGGACGTACGCAGGCGACACCGGTCTCCACCGCGGCGGTCCCGATCGGGACGGTGTCGGTGACCGAGTCGGAGCGGCGTACGTCGGGAGTGCCGGAGCTCGACCGGGTCCTCGGTGGCGGGCTGGTGCCGGGAGCCGCGATCCTGCTGGCCGGCGAGCCGGGCGTAGGGAAGTCGACGCTGCTGCTCGAGGTGGCGGCGCAGACGGCGCGCTACGGACGCCGGGCGCTCTACGTGACCGGTGAGGAGTCCGCCTCGCAGGTGCGACTGCGTGCCGACCGGACCAACGCGATCCAGGACGAGCTCTATCTTGCCGCCGAGACCGATCTCGGCGCGGTGCTGACCCACATCGAGGAGAGCCGGCCCGAGCTGATCGTGGTCGACTCGGTGCAGACCATCGGCGCCTCAGGTGTCGAGGGCGTTCCCGGTGGCGTGACCCAGGTGCGCGAGGTCGCGGCGGCGCTGATCCGGGTGGCCAAGACCCGCAACATCACGACCGTCGTGGTCGGCCACGTGACCAAGGACGGGGCGATCGCCGGGCCCCGGGTGCTGGAGCACCTGGTCGACGTGGTCCTCCACTTCGAGGGCGCGCGCGACTCACGGTTCCGGATGGTGCGGGCGATGAAGAACCGCTTCGGCCCGGTCGACGAGGTGGGCTGCTTCGACCTGTCCTCGGAGGGCATCGTTGCGGTCACGGACCCGTCGGGCCTTTTCGTGGAGACCCATCACGTCTCAGTCCCCGGCACGTGCGTCACCGTGACGATGGAGGGTCGCCGGCCGCTGCTCGCCGAGATCCAGGCGCTGACCGTGCTGGGCGCGGAGGAGCGGGCGAAGCGTACGACCTCGGGGTTGGACGGCTCCCGGCTCGCGATGATCCTCGCCGTCCTGCAGCGCCACGCGAGGGTCGGTCTCTCGGGTCGCGACGTGTTCGCCTCGACCGTCGGCGGGGCCCGGATCAGCGACCCGGCCGCCGACCTGGCGCTGGCGCTCGCGGTCGCCTCCAGCCACACCGGCACGCCGACGCCGCGCGGAGTGGTCGCGCTCGGGGAGATCGGCCTCGCCGGCGAGCTGCGTCGGGTGCGCGATCTCGACCAGCGGCTCTCCGAAGCGGCACGGCTCGGGTTCACCGTGGCCGTCGTTCCGGCCGACCCCGGAGCGCCCGTGCCCAACCGTCCGAATGAGCGCGAAGTCGACGGGATGCGTGTCTTTGAGGTGCATAGCATCAGTGGTGCGCTGGAATTCCTCCGCTTGGTGTGATCGGCTTGGTGACTCGTGGCCGAACGTTCTCGGCATTACGGTTGGATCCACGGTTAGAATCGCCCCATCCCACTCCGAAAGGAATCTCGTGCCCGCCGACCGCACCGCGGACTCCATCCGACTGCGCGAGACGCTTGCCCTGATCGCGCCCGGGACACCGCTGCGTGACGGGCTCGAGCGGATCCTCCGCGGCCGCACCGGCGCGCTGATCGTGCTCGGCTACGACAAGATGGTCGATGGGATATCGACCGGTGGCTTCACGCTCGACGTTCCGTTCACCTCCACCGGCCTGCGCGAGCTCGCCAAGATGGATGGGGCGATCATCGTCGACGACTCGCTGAGCCGCATCGTCCAGGCCGCAGTCCACCTCATGCCCGACCACACCATCCCCTCGACCGAGACCGGCACCCGGCACCGCACCGCCGACCGGGTCGCGAAGCAGACCGGCCACCCGGTGATCTCGGTGTCCCAGTCGATGCAGATCATCGCTGCGTACGTCGGGGAGACCCGCCACGTCCTGGAGGACTCCGGCCAGATCCTCTCCCGCGCCAACCAGGCGCTGGCGACCCTGGAGCGCTACAAGCTGCGCCTCGACGAGGTGGCGTCCACCTTGTCCGCGCTCGAGATCGAGGACCTGGTGACCGTGCGCGACGTGGCCGTCGTGGCCCAGCGCCTCGAGATGGTCACCCGCATCGCCCGCGAGATCGAGGACTATGTGCTCGAGCTCGGCACCGACGGCCGGCTGCTGTCCCTGCAGCTGGAGGAGCTCATCACCGGCGTCGACGCTGAGCGCGAGATGGTCATCCGTGACTACCTCCCCCGCGGCCGTCGCGCCCGCAGCCCCGAGGAGCTGCTGGCCGAGCTCGAGGCGCTCAACTCCGCCGAGCTCGTCGACCCGGCCGCCACCGCCCGGGTCCTGGGCCTGACCACCTCCGACGCGCTCGACGGCGCCGTCGCCCCGCGCGGCTACCGCCTCCTCGCGAAGGTCCCCCGCCTGCCACCTGCCGTCGTCGACCGCCTGGTCGACCACTTCGGCACCCTGCAGAAGCTCCTCTCCGCCAGCGTCGACGACCTCCAGGCCGTCGAGGGCGTCGGCGAGCTCCGCGCCCGCTCCGTACGCGAGGGCCTCTCCCGCCTCGCCGAGTCCACCATCCTCGAGCGCTACGTCTGACCCCTCGCCGAGGCGTCACCCGCGTCGGCCGAGGCGTCAGTTACGTCGGCCGAGTCGGCACACCGGTGCCATCTCGGCCGACGGGAGTGACGCCTCGGCGGTCAGTTGACCGGGGAGTCGGGTTCCGTACGCGACAGGGCGGAGCCGGGCTTGTAGAGGCCGAAGGTGGCCGAGGACGGTTCGCCACCGAGGGCAGAGGCGACGATCACGAAGAAGTTCGGCTTCACCCATGGGCCGTGGTCGGTGCACTCGCCGGCGACGACACGGCGGCCGGTCCAGGTCAGGGGCAGCGTGGTGACGACGTCGCGGCGTACGACGATCTCCTTGGTCGGCACCGCCTTGGCGCAGTCGACCGTCGACCAGACCAGGTCGCCGCCCTTCTGCGAGATCCGCACCTGGAGCGCGTCCGCGGAGAGCTTCCAGGTGCACGCAGACGCCTTCACCGTACGCAGCTGCAGCGGAATGGTGACGTTGTCGTAGGAGTAGCCGTCGGTGACGGCCGGCTCGACGATGATGTCGGAGGGCGAGCACTCGCCGGTCGGCTCCGGCGGGGCGCTGCTCTTCGGCTTCTTGGGCTTGTTGTTGCCGCCCGCGTTGCCCGCCTCCTTCGACGGCTTCGCGCTGGGCGTCGGCGTGACCGTCACGGTCGCGGTGGGCTCGTCGGCCACGGGGGTCGCGGTGTCGTCCGCCGCGTCGGAACCGCTGAGGAAGAACCGCGAGATCCCGACGATCAGGAGCAGGACGATGCCGAGCACCGCCAGCCGCCGGCGCCAGTAGACCGCGGCTGGCAGCCGTCCTCCAGTCCTTCTCGAGCGGGCCATAGGCGACACCGTAATGATCCCGTGCCCGGGTTTCGGGGTGCCACTCCGTGGCAATACCTGTCGCACGGCACAATCTGGGTGTGACAGTTCTCCACGACGCCGTCCTGGACTGGTACGACGCCAACGCCCGCGACCTCCCCTGGCGCTCCGCGACCGCGACACCGTGGTCGGTGATGGTCAGCGAGTTCATGCTCCAGCAGACCCCGGTCTCCCGCGTACTCCCCGTCCACGAGGCCTGGATGGAGCGCTGGCCGACCCCGGCCGACCTGGCCGCGGAGCCGACCGGCGAGGCCGTACGCGCCTGGGGCCGCCTCGGCTACCCCAGGCGGGCGCTGCGGCTGCACGCGGCCGCCACCGCGATCGTCGAGCATCACGGCGGCGAGGTGCCGGCGACGTACGACGAGCTGATCGCGCTCCCGGGTGTCGGCGACTACACCGCGGCAGCGATCGCCACCTTCGCCTACGGCAAGCGCCACGTCGTCCTCGACACGAACGTACGCCGCGTCTTCGCCAGGACGCTCAGCGGCGTCGAGTTCCCCGCGCAGTCGGTCAACAAGGCCGAGCGCGAGCTCGCCGCCGGCGTACTCCCGCAGGACGAGCCGACCGCCGCCACCTGGTCGGTCGCCGTCATGGAGCTCGGTGCCCTCGTCTGCACCGCGGCCAACCCGTCCTGCGCCCGCTGCCCGGTCGCCGACCAGTGCGCCTGGCGCGCGGCCGGCCACCCGGCGTACGACGGCCCGCCTCGCAAGGTCCAAACCTGGGCCGGCACCGACCGCCAGTGCCGCGGTCGCCTGATGGCCGTTCTCCGCGACGCCGACTCCCCCGTCCACCGCAGCCGCCTCGACGTCGTCTGGTCCGACGAAACCCAACGGCAACGGGCTCTCGAAGGCCTCCTGAAAGACAACCTCGCCACCGAGGTGGAACCCAACTTCTTCGCCCTCCCCTAACCAACCGCCGAAATCGCAGAAATGGCGGACGAAACTCTACTTTCGTCCGCCACAACTAACGACTCGGCCGCCAATTCGACCTACTCGGGAAAAGGCAACGCCCCGGCCGCTATGGCCGGGGCGTTGCTTTGTCGGACTACTCGGAATCCGGCTTGGGCTTGTCGATGTTGGTCGGCTCATCCTGGTCGGGGAGCTCGATATCGGACACGGTCGCACCCTCCAGCGGCGGTACGTCCGGGACGACGGAGCGCTTCTGGCCCTTGAAAGTGAACTGCGCGGCAGGACCCTCACCCTCGACGTCGACCAGCACGATCTCGCCGGGGCCGATGTCGCCGTAGAGCATCTTCTCGGCGAGCACGTCCTCGAGCTCGCGCTGGACCGTGCGGCGCAGCGGGCGAGCACCCAGGACCGGGTCGAAGCCGCGCTCGGCGAGCACCTTCTTCGCGGCCGTGGTGAGCTCGATGCCCATGTCGCGGTCCTTGAGACGGATCTCGACGGCCGCGATCATGTTGTCGACCATCGCGACGATCTGCTCCTGCGACAGCGGCGGGAACACGATGACCTCGTCGACACGGTTGAGGAACTCAGGCCGGAAGTGCTGCTTGAGCTCGTCGGAGACCTTGGACTTCATCCGCTCGTAGGACCCCGCGACGTCGCTGGCCTGGGAGAAGCCCAGGTTGACCGACTTCGCGATGTCCCTCGTGCCGAGGTTGGTCGTCATGATGATGACCGTGTTCTTGAAGTCGACCACGCGGCCCTGGGAGTCGGTCAGGCGACCTTCCTCCAGGATCTGCAGCAGCGAGTTGAAGATGTCCGGGTGAGCCTTCTCGACCTCGTCGAAGAGGACCACGGAGAACGGCTTGCGGCGCACCTTCTCGGTGAGCTGGCCGCCCTCCTCGTAACCGACGTAGCCCGGAGGCGAGCCGAAGAGCCGCGAGACGGTGTGCTTCTCGCCGAACTCCGACATGTCGAGCTGGATCAGCGCCTCCTCGTCGCCGAAGAGGAACTCGGCGAGCGTCTTGGACAGCCAGGTCTTACCGACACCGGAGGGACCGGCGAAGATGAACGAACCGCCGGGGCGCTTCGGGTCCTTCAGGCCGGCACGAGTACGCCGGATGGCACGGGACAGCGCCTTCACCGCCTGGTCCTGGCCGATGACGCGCTTGTGGAGCTCGTCCTCCATGCGCAACAGGCGCGCGGACTCCTCCTCGTTGACCTGCACGATCGGGATGCCGGTCGCGACAGCGAGGACCTCGGCGATGAGCTCCTCGTCGACCTCCGCGACCTCGTCCATGTCGCCGGCACGCCAGGCCTTCTCACGCTCGGCCTTCTTGGCGATGAGCTGCTTCTCCTCATCGCGAAGACGGGCCGCCGCCTCGAAGTCCTGGCCGTCGATGGCGGCCTCCTTGCGCTGGCGCACGTCGGCGATCTTGTCGTCGTACTCCCGCAGGTCGGCGGGGGCCGTCATCCGGCGGATGCGCAGGCGCGAGCCGGCCTCGTCGATCAGGTCGATCGCCTTGTCCGGCAGGAACCGGTCGGAGATGTAGCGGTCGGCCATCGTGACCGCAGCGACCAGCGCCTCGTCGGTGATCGTGACCCGGTGGTGGGCTTCGTAACGGTCGCGGATGCCCTTGAGCATCTCGATCGCGACCGCGATCGTCGGCTCGGGCACCTGGATCGGCTGGAAACGACGCTCGAGAGCGGCGTCCTTCTCCAGGTACTTCCGGTATTCGTCCAGGGTGGTCGCACCGATGGTCTGCAGCTCACCGCGAGCCAGCATCGGCTTCAGGATGCTCGCCGCATCGATCGCGCCCTCGGCCGCACCAGCACCGACGAGCGTGTGGATCTCGTCGATGAACAGCACGATGTCGCCGCGGGTCTTGATCTCCTTGAGCACCTTCTTCAGGCGCTCCTCGAAGTCACCGCGGTAACGCGAGCCAGCGACGAGCGCGCCCAGGTCGAGCGTGTAGATCTGCTTGTCCTTGAGCGTCTCGGGAACGTTGCCCTTGACGATGTCCTGGGCCAAGCCCTCGACGATCGACGTCTTGCCGACGCCGGGCTCACCGATGAGGACGGGGTTGTTCTTCGTACGCCGCGACAGCACCTGCATCACGCGCTCGATCTGGCCCTCGCGACCGATGATCGGGTCGAGCTTGCCCTCGCGGGCGTCCTGGGTCAGGTTGCGGCCGAACTGGTCGAGCACGAGGCTGGAGGACGGCGCCTCGGTCGCGGTCGTGCCGGTCGACGCGGTGGCGCCGGAGGTGCCGGCCTGGCCCTCCTTGCCCTGGAAGCCCGAGAGCAGCTGGATGACCTGCTGGCGGACCCGGTTGAGGTCGGCGCCGAGCTTCTGCAGCACCTGGGCGGCGACGCCCTCGCCCTCACGGATGAGGCCGAGCAGGATGTGCTCGGTGCCGATGTAGGAGTGGCCGAGCTGCAGCGCCTCGCGCAGGGACAGCTCGAGCACCTTCTTGGCACGCGGCGTGAACGGGATGTGCCCGGACGGTGCCTGCTGGCCCTGGCCGATGATCTCCTCGACCTGGTTGCGCACCGCCTCGAGCGAGATGTCGAGGGACTCGAGGGCCTTGGCAGCGACGCCTTCTCCCTCGTGGATCAGGCCGAGCAGGATGTGCTCGGTCCCGATGTAGTTGTGGGAGAGCATGCGGGCCTCTTCCTGGGCCAGCACGACCACCCGGCGGGCTCGGTCAGTGAACCGCTCGAACATGTACGCATCTCTCCTAAGAATTCTGGGGCGTCACCAAGATTCAACCCCGCAGACAGCCTACGCGTTCCCGACAACACAACGCGATCCGTGCGCTGAGAGCGAACACGCGTTCCGTAGGCCGGACAGACGCCTCTGCACAGCCGACCTCACACAAAGGCGGCTGCCGCGCCCCGGAGGGCGCGACAGCCGGACGTTCGGTGCGGTGAGACCGGTTTGTCAGTGAGCCGCTTCGAAAGCCGCTCGGACGTCAGCCGGAATGCGACCACGGTCGGGAACGGTGTAACCGTTGGCCTTCCCCCACTCGCGCATGACCTTCGGGGTCGAGCCACCGGCGGCGGGCGCCTTCTTGGCGCCGCCGCGACGGCCGCTCACCTTCTGGGCGTGGCCGATGAAGAGCGCGAGAGAATCACGAAGCTTTGCCGCATTGGCATCGCTGAGATCAATCTCGTAGGACGTGCCGTCCAGGGCAAAAGACACCGTCTCAGCAGCTTCCGAGCCATCGATGTCATCCTCGAGGATGATCTGAACCTTCTTAGCCATGTTCCTACCTTCACTGCTCTTCTTCACCCGGAAACGGGCCGAATATAGCCATCGCCGTTAAGCGAGATGCCCATAGCATTACATACGATCCGGATGAATCAACAGGTCGCCATACTGAAAAGACTAACGAACGGCATTTCGCTGGAATATGAGTTCCAGTCCTTGCATCGTCAGCCACGGAGAATGCGACGAGAAGCATTTACTCTCGTCGAGAACGAACTCCGCCAGATAGCCGGTCGCAATCACGGTCACTTCTTCGGCGGAGACACCCAGCTCGGCGATGATCCGAGCGACCAGTCCCTCGACCTGCGCGGCGACTCCGAAGACCATTCCCGACTGCAGTGCCTCGACCGTGTTCTTGGCGATCACCGAACGCGGGCGGGCGAGCTCGACCTTGCGCAGCTGCGCACCGCGCCGCCCCAGCGCCTCCAGCGACAGCTCGATCCCCGGCAGGATCGCGCCACCGACGTACTGTCCCGCAGCGTTGACCACGTCGAAGGTCGTCGCCGTGCCCCGGAAGTCGACCACGATCGCGGGGCCGCCGTGAAGGGCCACGGCCGCGACCGCGTTGGCGATCCGGTCGGTGCCGACCTCGCGCGGGTTGTCCATGAGGATCGGGATGCCGGAGCGTACGCCTGGCTCGACCACCACACTCTCGACCGAGCCGAGATGGCGGGCGATCATCTCCCGCCATTCGTGCAGGACCGAGGGCACGGTCGCGCACACCACCACGCCGTCGATGCTCGCCACCAAGGGGTCGCCGAGGATCCCCCGCAGCAGCGCCCACCACTCGTCGGCGGTGCGGTGCTCGAGCGTGGAGACCCGCCAGTCCGCGGACACGACACCGTCGGCGATCAGCCCGAGAACCGTGTGGCTGTTGCCGATGTTGACGGCGAGCAAAGACATGGCGGGACGCCTCAGCCCTCGGACAGGTCGAAGCCGATGTCGAAGACCTTCACCGAGTGGGTCAGCGCACCGACGGAGAGATAGTCGACACCGGTCTCGGCGACCTCGCGGGCCCGGTCCAGGGTCAGCCCGCCGGAGGCCTCGAGCACCGCACGCCCGGCGGTGATCTCGACGGCCTCCTTCATCATCACGGTCGACATGTTGTCGAGCATGATCCGGCCGCAACCCGCGTCGAGAAGCGCCTTGAGCTCCTCGAGCGTGGTCACCTCGACCTCGATCGGCACGTCCGGGTAGGCGAACTTCACGGCCTCATAAGCCTGCACCGCGCCACCCGCGGCGACGATGTGGTTGTCCTTGACCAGCGCCATGTCGGAGAGCGACATCCGGTGGTTGGCGCCGCCGCCACAACGTACGGCGTATTTCTCGAGCGCTCGGAAGCCCGGCAGCGTCTTGCGGGTGTCGAGGACCTGCGCGCCGGTGCCTTCCAGCTCCTCGGTCCAGGCCGCGACGCCGGTGGCGACGCCGGAGAGGTGAGAGGCGTAGTTGAGCGCCGTACGCTCCGCGGTCAGCAGCCCTCGGGTCGGCCCGGCGATCCGCATGATGACGTCCCCGGCCTTCACCTTGGAGCCGTCCTTGACGCGGTCGGTGACCGTGACGGAGTCGCCCATGACGTACGCGAAGACGAGCTCGGCCACGCCGAGGCCGGCCACGACGCCGTCCTCCCTAGCGGCGAAGACGCCGATCCCGGTCGAGTCGGGGGCGATGGTGGCCACGGAGGTGACGTCCTCGCTGGGCATCTCACCGGGAGCAGACGTGGGCAGGTCCTCGTCGAGAGCGAGCTCGACGGCGTCGTAGACCTCGCCGGCGTCCAGGCCGGCGTTGGTCAGCTCGTCGCGCAGCTGCTGCGGGATCTCGTCGAAGGGCACGCGTCGGATGGTCATCAGGCTCCTGCCAAGGTTGACTGGTTGTGTTCGGTCTGGGACGGGTCGGTCGCTGGGGCCGGGGTGAAGATGGCGACAGTCTCGCCGTCCCGGAGTCTCAGGTCGAAGTGGCCGGCGAACTCGGCGTCGTCGCGCTCGGCGAAGTCCTCGCGCCAGTGAGACCCGCGGGTCTCCTCGCGCAGCAGCGCGGACGTCGCGAGCGCGCGCGAGACGGTCAGCAGGTTGGTCGCCTCCCAGGCGGCCGGGTCGATCTCTGTCGCCGGGGTGCTCCCGAGCTGCTCGAGCTCGTCGATCGCCTCGGCGAGGCCGGTCGCGTTGCGGAGGACTCCGACCCTGGTCGTCATCGTCTCCTGCAGCTGCTTGAGCGCGGTGCCGGGGACGAGCGCGCGCCCGGTCCCGGGACCCGGGGCCGGGTCCTCCAGCTGCCGCAGCTCGCCGGGCAGGACCTCGGCGATCCGGCGCGAGAAGACCAGCCCCTCGAGCAGCGAGTTGGAGGCGAGCCGGTTGGCGCCGTGGACGCCGCTGCAGGCGACCTCACCAGTGGCGTAGAGCCCGGGCACGTCCGAACGGCCCCACAGGTCGGTGCGTACGCCGCCCGAGGCGTAGTGGCACGCCGGGGCGACGGGGATCAGGTCGACGGACGGGTCGACGCCGTGCTGCTCGCAGGAGGCGAGGATGTTGGGGAACCGCTTCTCCCAGAACTCACGACCGAGGTGACGGGCGTCGAGCCACATGTTGGGGTGTCCGGTCTCGAGCATCCGTTTCATGATCGCCTTGGAGACGATGTCGCGCGGAGCCAGGTCGCCGAGCTCGTGCACGCCCTCCATGAGCCGGTTGCCGTCCCAGTCCACCAGGAAGGCGCCCTCGCCGCGTACGGCCTCGGAGATCAGCGGCTGCTGGCCGCGGGAGTCCTCACCCAGATACATCACCGTGGGGTGGAACTGGACGAACTCGAGGTCGCGCAGGGTCGCGCCGGCCCGCAGCGCGATCGCCATCCCGTCGGCGGTGGCGACGGCGGGGTTGGTGGTCTGCGAGAAGACCTGGCCGAGGCCGCCGGAGGCGAGAACGACGGCCCGGGTACGCACGATCCCGACGCCGTCGGCATCGCCCTCGCCCATCACGTGGATGGTCAGGCCGGCGACACCGCCGTCGGCGGCGGTCAGCAGGTCGACGACCATCGCGTGCTCGAAGACCAGGATCTCGGGAGCGCGGCGTACGGCCTCCATCAGCGCGCGCTGGATCTCGGCACCGGTCGCGTCGCCGTCGGCGTGCGCAATCCGGTCACGCCGATGGCCGCCCTCACGGGTGAGCGAGAGGTTGCCGGACGGGTCTTTGTCGAACTCGGCGCCCCACTCGATCAGCTCACGGACCGCCTCGGCGCCCTCACCGACCAGGACACGTACGGCCTCGAGGTCGCACGCCCCGGCGCCTGCCACGAGTGTGTCGACCTCGTGCTGAGCAGGGGTGTCGCCCTCGCCGAGAGCCGCCGCGATGCCGCCCTGGGCCCACTGCGTCGAGCCGGCCTTGAGCTCGTCCTTCGTGACGACGGCGACCCGCTCGACCTGGTCCTTGAGCCGCAGCGCCGCGGTCAGCCCGGCGATCCCCGAGCCCACCACGATCACGTCTGCCCACTCGGTCCAGCCCGGGTCGCGGGCGGAGAGCAGCTCGATGTTCATGCTGCCCCCTCCGTCGAGGAGGGGAAAGCATACGGAGGCGACAGCATGATGATCTCGTCTGTCGCTCGCTGGCGCTCGCTCATGCCCGCACGCTACTGCGTGAGAACGAGCGGTCCACGCATCTGGTCGGTCCCTGGAACCGGCTCGCTCCGGTCGGAGCCGAGCGCGATGATGTGGTTGGCCTCGTCGACGTGCACGACGTGCGGCTCGAAGGCGCGGGCCTCCTCGGTGCTCATCTGCGCGTACGCGATGAGGATGACCAGGTCGCCGGGGTGGACCAGGTGGGCGGCGGCGCCGTTGATACCGAGTACGCCGCTGCCGCGCTCGCCCGCGATCGTGTAGGTCTCCAGGCGGGCACCGTTGGTGATGTCGACGATGGAGACCAGCTCGCCGGGGAGGATGTCCGCGGCGTCGAGGAGGTCGGCGTCGACCGTGACCGAGCCGACATAGTGCAGGTCTGCCTGGGTGACCGTGGCGCGGTGGATCTTGCCGGTCATCATGGTGCGCAGACGAGTCATCGGGATGCTCCGATCGTGAGGCTCATGTTGTCGATGAGTCGGGTGGTGCCGAGGCGGGCGGCGACGAGGATCCGGGCTTCGGTGGCCGGCTCCGGGTTGGCGGGCAGCTCTCCGAGCGCGGGGTCGGTGACCACGAGGTAGTCCAGGTCGACCCCCTTCGCCCGGCGCAGCTCGGCGCGGGCCGCGTGGAGGGCGGCCTCGACTCCGTGGGTGGCCTCGCGCTGCGCGGCGTAGAGCGCCCGCGACAGCGTCGTCGCCTCCTCCCGCTGCTCTGGCGAGAGGTAGCGGTTGCGCGAGGAGAGGGCCAGGCCGTCGGGCTCGCGCTGGGTCGGCGCACCGACGACGTCGACGCCGAGGCACAGGTCGGCCGACATCCGGCGGATCAGCGCGAGCTGCTGGTAGTCCTTCTGACCGAAGACGGCGACGTCGGGCTTGACCAGCCCGAACAGCTTCGCGACGACGGTGAGTACGCCGCCGAAGTGGCCCGGCCGGGTCTTGCCCTCGAGCACGTCACCGAGCTCGCCGGGGGCCACGGTCACCTGCGGCAGCCCGCCGGGATAGACGTCGTCCACCGACGGCGCGAAGACGACGTCGACGCCCTCGCGCTCGCAGACCTCCAGGTCGGCCTCGAGCGTGCGCGGGTAGCGGTCGAGGTCCTCCCCCGCGCCGAACTGCAGCGGGTTGACGAAGATCGACACGACGACAGGACCGCCGCCGACCCGCTCGCGGGCGACGCGCATCAGCGACGCGTGGCCCTCGTGGAGGGCGCCCATCGTGGGCACGAAGCCGACGAGCGTGCCCTCACGGCGGGCGGGGTCGAGGAGCTTCGCGAGTTCCTCGCGGGTGGATGCGACTTCGCTCATCACTGGTTCCAGGTGTGGATCGGACGCGGGAGCGGCTGCACGGCAGCACGATCCGCCTCGTCGAGCAGGTTCTTGATCTTGAGCGCCCGGATGGGCAGCAGCCGCCCGTCGGAGACGGCTCGGTCGAGCGTGGCCCGCGCCATGGAGACGTACGACGCCAGGGTCTGCGGAGCATTGGTGCGGATGTCGTCGAGGTGGGCCGCGACCGTGCCGGCGTCGCCGCGGACGATCGGGCCGGTCAGCGCCGCGTCGCCGTGGTCCAGGGCGTTGTCGAGGGCGGCCGTCAGCAGCGGCCGCAGGGTGCCCGCAGGGTCGGTGGCGCCAGCGGCGGAGAGGATCTCCATCGCCTCGGTGACCAGGGTGACCAGGTGGTTCGCGCCGTGGGCGAGCCCGGCGTGGTAGAGCGTACGCATCTCCTCGGGCACCCACATCGGCTTGCCGCCGAGGTCATTCACCAGCGCCTCGGCGAAGGCCCGGTCGGCAGGAGTGGCGGCGGTCAGGCCGAAGACGCAGCCGGAGAGCCGGGCCAGGTCGACCGAGGTGCCGGAGAAGGTCATCGCCGGGTGGACGGCCATCACGTGGGCGCCGATCGCGGCGGCCGGCTCGAGGATCGCCAGGCCGTGGCGGCCGGAGGTGTGCGCGACGTACATCCCGGGGCGGATTGCGCCGGCATCCGTCATCGTCTTGACGACGTTGCCGAGCATGTCGTCGGGGACGGTGAGAAGAAGGAGGTCGCACGCGCGAGCGACAGCTGTCGGCTTCTCGACCGAAACCCCCGGGAGAAGAGAGGCGATGCGCGCGCGAGAGGCGTCGGACTCGCCGGCGACAGCCACGATCTGGTGACCTGCGGAGCGCAGCGCGGCTGCAAGGACGGCCCCGACGCGACCCGCGCCGACGACGCCCACCCTGAGTGGGTTCATGGTTGTAGACCTTTCGTTCCAGTCCCTCCGACCACTCCCCCTTGTGAGCGGAGCCGGGATGGGTACCAGACGTTGTGCCTGCCTGCTCAGCCACCGTGACCGAGCCGTATTGCTTCGGGCTTCGCTTCAGCTCAGCCGAAACAAAGGTACGCCGCCCGACACTCATCCGAAACACCACAGTGCCGTGACTGCCATCACACCAGCGCACGGCCGCCGCGGATCACACGCCGAACCAACGGCTCGGTATCACCTCACACCCAGCATTGGAGTCATTCCCGCGCATCGTGGAAGAATCCACGGCTCCTCGTCATCTACCAAAGGGTCAGAGTTCAGTGCTTCGTAACGTTGCCGTGCTGCTTGCCGGCGGTGTGGGCTCCCGTGTGGGTCTCGACATCCCGAAGCAGCTCATCAAGATCGCCGGGATGCCGATCATGGAGCACACCCTCGGCGTGCTCGACCGCCACCCCCAGATCGACGAGATCATCATCCTGATGGCTCCCGGCCACCTCGACGCCGTGCACGCGATGACCCGCGACGGCCGCTACCCGAAGGTCTCCAAGATCCTCGAGGGCGCCGACACCCGCAACGAGACGACCAAGCGCGCCCTGGCCGCCCTCCCCGAGGGCGAGGACTGCAACGTCCTCCTCCACGACGCCGTACGTCCGCTGCTCAGCGAGGACGTGATCACCGACTGCTTCAAGGCGCTGGTGACCTACGAGGCCGTCGACGTGGCCATCCCGTCCGCGGACACGATCATCGAGCTCAACGACGACAACACCATCTCGCAGATCCCGGACCGCTCGCGGCTGCGCCGCGGCCAGACCCCGCAGGCCTTCCTCGCCTCGACCCTGAAGCGGGCCTACGAGATCGCCGACCAGGACCCTGAGTTCCGGGCGACCGACGACTGCAGCGTGGTGCTGAAGTACCTGCCCGACACCAAGATCTGGGTGGTCGACGGTCACGAGCAGAACATGAAGGTCACCGAGCCGATCGACGTCTACATCGCCGACAAGCTCTTCCAGCTCACCGCTCACCAGCAGTTCCCGCAGAAGGACGAGGCCGACTACCGGGCCGCCCTCGAGGGCAAGAACATGGTCGTCTTCGGCGGCAGCTACGGCATCGGCGCCGACATCGCGGAGCTGGCCGAGTCCTACGGCGCCAACGTCGCCTCCTACAGCCGCTCGGCCACCAGCACCGACGTCGCCAAGCGGGCCGACATCGTCGCCGCGGCCGCCGACGCCGGCAAGCGCTTCGGCTCGATCGACTTCGTGGTCAACACCGCCGGTGTGCTGCCGCGCGGCGAGCTCGCCACCGTCTCGGAGGAGACGATCTACAACGCGACCGAGATCAACTACATCGCGCCGGTCCTGATCGCCCAGGAGTTCTTCCCCTACCTCGCCCGGGCGAAGGGCTCGCTCCTCTTCTTCACCTCGAGCTCCTACACCCGCGGTCGCCGCGGCTACGCGCTCTACTCCTCCGCGAAGGCGGCCACCGTCAACCTGACCCAGGCCCTCGCCGACGAGTGGGCCGACCAGGGCGTACGCGTCAACGCGATCAACCCCGAGCGCACCGGCACCCCCATGCGCACCAAGGCGTTCGGCCAGGAGCCGTCCCACACGCTCCTGGAGTCGAAGGCGGTCGCCCGGGCGTCGCTGGACACCCTGATCGCGTCGAGCACCGGCCACGTCATCGACCTGCGCCGCATCGACCCGATCCAGGAGGCCCTGGACGCTGCGGCGGGGAACTGACCCAATGACCAGCACCCCGACCGCGCCCGCGGACACGGCCCCTGCCTCCGCGCCCGCCCCCGAGCCCAAGAAGAAGGCCGTACGCCGCTCCCGGCTCGGCGCGCTCGACGCGCTCCGGTTCATCGCGGCAGCCGTCGTCGTGGGCTACCACCTCACCGGCATCGCGACCCCTTACTGGGGTATCGACCCCCGGGAGGTCTTCCCGACGCTCAACCACGTCACCCGCTACGGCTACCTCGGCGTGGAGCTCTTCTTCATCATCAGCGGCTTCGTGATCCTGATGACCGCGTGGGGTCGTGACCTGCCCCGTTTCGTCTCGTCCCGAGTCGCCCGGCTGTTCCCGGCCTACTGGGTCGCCGTCATCATCACGCTGATCCTCCAGGCGTACTGGAAGGGCGGCCGCGACCAGGGGTTCGTCGGCGGCCTGATCAACATGACGATGACCCAGGACGCCTGGGACGTACTCAGCGCCCAGGGTGCCTTCTGGACGCTCTGGATCGAGCTCAAGTTCTACCTGCTGATCGGCGTCTTCCTGCTCGTCGGGATCACCAAGCAGCGAGTGATCGCGGTCGTCTTCCTGTGGCCGCTGCTCGCCCAGATCGCCCGCGCGACCGACTCCGGCATGCTCAACTCGCTCCTGTTCGCCGAGTACGCCCCGTTCTTCGCGATGGGCATGGCGCTCTTCCTGATCTACCGGTTCGGCAACTCGTTCATCGCCTGGCTCGCGGTCGCCTACAACGTGATCCTGGGCATCCGCCAGGCGACCGAGTACGCCGACCGGGCCACCGAGCTCGTCGGTGCCACCGTCTCGCCGGTGATCACCGGCTGGGCGATCGTGGGGTTCGCGGCACTCGTCTGGCTGGTCTCGGCCGGCCCGCTGGGCCGGGTGGAGGCGCGCTTCCTGACGACGCTCGGGGCGCTGACCTACCCGCTCTACCTGATCCACGCGCAGTTCGCGTTCTGGATCATCGACATGTTCCACGGCCGCTACGACGAGTACGTCGTCCTCGCCGCTGCCGTCTCGACCGCCCTCGTGCTGGCCATCGCGCTTCACTACCTCATCGAGCGCCGCCTCCACGACCCGGTACGCGACGCCGTCTTGCGTGGTTTACGGGAGACTCCGCAGCAACAGCGCTAATGTCTCTCCATGCTGACTCGAGGCCGGCAGAATCGCGGCGTTGCGGTTCAGCCCCGACACATCAATCCTTCCCGAGTGCGTCTCCGCCAGGAGATGGCACGCTTCGCCAAGGGCACCAAGCGTGGCATGCGTGTCCTCGATGCCGGTGCGGGCCGGTCGCCCTACCGGCGGCTGTTCAAGCACGCCCAGTACGAGGCCGCTGACTTCGCGCAGCTGAGCTCGGCGTACGCACCCCTGGACTACGTCTGCGACATCACCGACATCCCGGTCGATGACGGGTGCTTCGACCGGGTGATCTGCAACCAGGTCCTCGAGCACGTGCCCGAGCCGGAGAAGGCCATCGGCGAGCTCTACCGCGTGCTCAAGCCGGGCGGGCGGATCTTCCTCTCGGCGCCCCTCTTCTTCGCCGAGCACCAGAAGCCGTACGACTTCTTCCGCTACACCCAGTTCTCGCTGCGGAAGATGTTCGAGGAGGCAGGCTTCGAGATCGCCAGGATGAACTGGCTCGAGGGCTACTTCGGGACGGTCGCCTACAGCTATCAGATGATGGCGAAGAACCTCCCCGCGAACATCGGTGAGCTCCGCGGACGAGGTCTGCGCTGGAAGCTCGCCTACGTCGCCCCGATCGTCCTCCTCAACCGCAAGCTCGCGGTCCGGCTCAGCCGCCTCTACGCGCGGCTGGAGGTCTCCGGCCGCCGCTTCGAGCGCGGGATGCCGAAGAACTACGTCGTCGTCGCGCGCAAGCCCGCCGACGGGGCGCCGCTCGTATCGAAGCAGGCCGAGACGAAGACCCAGCCGAAGGCCACCTCCACCATGGCCGAGCTCCAGGCCGAGGTCGAGCGGCTGCGGACGGAGACCGTACGCACCCGCGAGTCCGTACGCGACCCACTGGTCGACCTCCCGCTCACTGCAGAGGTCCGCACCGTCCTCGACGGCGTCCGAGCCGAGCACCTCACCTACCTCAAGCCCGAGAACCTGCAGGTGCTCGCCCGCCAGGTGCTGGACGCCGACCTGCAGGACCGGCCAGGCCTGATCATCGAGACCGGGGCGGCGCTCGGTGGCTCCGCGATCGTGATGGCGGCAGCGAAGGACCCGAAGCGGCCGATGAAGGTCTACGACGTCTTCGGGATGATCCCGGAACCGTCCGAGCGCGACGGCGACGACGTGCACAAGCGCTACCGGAAGATCGTCAGCGGCACGTCGAAGGGGATCGGCGGCGAGACCTACTACGGCTACCGCGACAACCTCTACGACGAGGTGAGCGACTCATTCACCCGGCACGGCATCGATCCGGCGGAGCACAACGTCGAGCTGGTGCAGGGCCTGTTCCAGGACACCCTGAAGATCGACGAGCCCGTCGCCTTCGCCCACCTCGACGGCGACTGGTACGAGTCGACGATGACCTGCTTGGAGCGGATCGCCCCCCACCTGGTCGTGGGGGGACGGATCGTGCTCGACGACTACTTCCACTACAGCGGGTGCCGCGACGCGGTCGACGAGTACTTCAAGGACCGCCCCGGCTTCCGGCTGGAGCGGCGTACGAAGCTGCACGTCGTACGCACCGCCGGAGCCTGACGCCCGTCGGTCAGCGCCGCTGCAGGTGCAGGACGTCGTTCGGACCGAACGACACCTCGAAGTTCGGGCGTACGTGGCGGGGCCTGCCCAGCGTGGTCTGCCAGTTCCAGTTGTGGACGGTGAACCGAAGCCGCAGGTCGAGGTTGCGCGCGTCCTCGGAGAACTCCTCGAAGACCTCCGCGAGGTCGAACCTGGAGGCGAGCCGGAACTCGCCCCTGCCCTCGGGTGAGACCTCGAGCGGCAGCGCGGCCACCTCGCCGGTGTCGTTGCAGACGGCGTCGAGGGTGACGATGCGGTCCACCATCACGCCCTTCGGCCACTCGCCCATCACGGTGAGCGTGGCATCGAAGCGGAGCGTACGAGAGTCACGGAAGGCGGCCGAGCTCGCCTGGGTGCGGCCCAGCCGGCTGGCCGGACCGGGCAGCCGGGTAGCGACGCCCTCCGGCATCGGCCGCGCCCAGCCGAGGGCGTGGACGTCGAGGCGGGCACGGGCCTTCTCGATCCGGCCCGGCCGCTGCGCGACGGCCCCCTCGAAGGCGACTCGCCAGTCGTCGAGGAACGCGCGCCAGTCGTGCTTGCTCGCCTTCTCCAGGGCCTTGCGGGACATCTCGGCCACCTTGTCGGGGGCGTCGATCATCTGGATGCAGCGCTCGGCGACCGCGTCCATGTCTTCGGCCTCGACGATGTAGCCGTCGACGCCATCGCTGATCTGCTCGCGCGGACCGTAGTTGATGTCATAGCTGATCACCGGGCAGCCGAAGGAGAGCGACTCGAGGGTCGCCAGCGGGTAGCCCTCGTTCACGCTGGTCATGATGAAGCCGGTGGCGTGCAGCAGCGCTTCCTTCGCCCGCGGGTCGTGACCCATGAGCTGGACGTTCTTGCCGACGTCGAGCGTCTCGATCAGATCGGCGAGCGGCTTGTAGAGCTTGCCGTCGCCGTAGATCTGGAACTTGGCCTCGGGCCGCTTCTCGATCACCTTCGCGAACGCCTTGATGGCGTGCTCGAGGCGCTTCTGCGGCTCGAGCCGGGCCACCGTGACGAAGGTCGCCGGCTCCCGCACGGGCATCGTCTCGGGCAGCTCGGGCAGCTCGACCGGGTTGGGTACGACGAACCGGTGCGAGGTCGAGCCATAACGCATCGCGATGTGCTCGGACTGACGATGGGTCAGGTTCACCAGCGCGTCGTACTCGTGGATGTTGTCGAGCAGCGGGGCGTACTTGCCCGAGAGCTGGGAGTTCCAGCGCCGCTCCTTCACGACATGGTTGTTGTGCATGAGGTGGAGGAAGTAGAAGCGGTCGTCCTGGCGGGGCATGACGTCACGCAGCGCGAACCGGGAGTCGGTCACGAAGAAGACCCGCTCGGCGTCGCCGGCGAGCAGCTCGAGCCAGTGCCACAGCCAGCCGCCCAGGGTCTCCCACGACCGGATCGGGCGCCCCTCGGCGTCGGTGAGGATGTAGGGCACCCGGGACGCGGCCGGAGCACCCGGGCCCGGCGCCCGCAGATAGATCGACCCGTCGGCGCGACGGTAGTCGCGCGCCAGGTCCTTCCCCGACTGCGAGTGGGCGGTGTAGTAGACGGTGCCGTCGGGGTGCATTACGTCCGAGATGGTCGTGCCGGCCACCTCACCCAGCTGGCCACCGAGCGCGGCCACGGATTCGTCCGGCGCGTCGGTCGGAGTGTTCAGCCGGTACCACTCGTAGAGGTTGAGGAGGTCCATGCCCTCGACCAGCTGGCCCGATTCGCGCAGCACCTCGCGCACCTCGTCGTAGACGGGCTTCGACTCGGTGGTCAGCAGCGTCGTCGGGATCCCGGTGTGCTGGGTGATCAGGCGGTTGCGCATGATCATCGCCCGAGTCTGGCCGCCGAACTTGGTCGCGATCTCGTTGCACATCGTGAGGTAGCGGCCCTCGGGGAACGCGACCTGCTCGTGGGGGTTGGGGATCGGCATGCGCAGAGATTAGTCGGCGTCTTTGGGGATTGCCGATTCTTCGGGCAGGATATCCGGCCTGGATCATAGGGGGAAACGTGTGAACGGACCGCGAACATCGCGGCTCCGCCCGACGACACTGCGTCGAACCATCAATGAAGGAGTCCCATGGCCAGCCCAGCTCGACGACTCGCTCGCCAGCTGCTTCCCGAGCGCCTGCGTCAGAGCCTGACCGCTCGCGTCCCGTCCATCTCTGAGGGCGCATCGCAGGACTCTAAGCCGGCGCCGATCTCCATCGAGGTCGAGCCGCTCGTCGTCGCCGCTGATCTCGAGGGTGCTGTCAACGCCGCCGGCGGCGGCTTCTACGAGCGCGCCTGGGCTCTCTTCCAGGGCATCCCGGTGGAGACATGGGCCGCCAAGGCCGCCGACGAGTACGTCATGTCCGGCCTCAACGTCGACCCCGACGCGACCCGCGCGACCCTGCGCGAGCTCGCCGAGACCGGCGCTGCGTACGTCTCGGGCCGCGCGTGGCTCGCGATGACCAGCCGCGTCTTCGGGTTCGGCGACCAGGAGCTGGCCCGCAGCCTCTACGCCCGGCTCGACGAGGCCGTCGGCGACGGCACCAAGGGCGACACCAAGTGGGTCGTCGAGAGCCGTGACTGGCTGCGCCCGTGGGTCGCCGCCGACAACGACGAGCCCGACGCCCCGGCCGCGCCGGAGGGCACCGTCTCCTACGCGGTCGTCGACTACGGCCACCCCGGCCGCTCCCGCGCCTCGGCCAACATCGGCGACCATGTCCAGACCGTCGCCTCCCTCGGTCACCTGGTGCGCCACAAGGATCTGGAGTTCACCGGCGAGTCCGAGCTCGACGAGATGGCCAACCGGCTGCGCGAGCGGGTCCGCCCCGAGCGCGTCCGCGAGGGCCTGTCCGCCAAGGTCCAGCTGATGACCCTCCAGCGCGACGCGTCGATGTACCAGCCCGTCCCGAAGGACACCTGGATGCTCGGCTTCGGGTGGTACATGCACCCCATCTTCGAGATGCGCTACGGGATGCCGTTCCACAAGAACCTGCGCCCGATCTTCGTCTCGTTCCACTGCAGCACCCGCGCCATGATGACCGACGAGACGATCGAGTACCTCAAGAAGTACGCCCCGGTCGGCTGCCGCGACTGGACGACCGTCGACATCCTGCTCTCCGTCGGCGTGCCCGCCTTCTTCTCCGGCTGCCTCACCACCACGGTCTCGACCGTGTTCCCGGACGCCACCGAGCTGCCCGGCCCGGACGCGCCGGTCGGCTACGTCGACGTCTTCGACGGCACCATCCCCAAGGGGGCCCCGACCTACGCCCAGGGCGGCCTCGACGAGGTCCGCTTCCGGCCGTTCGTGCAGAACATCGACGACGCGATCACGATGCTCGAGGGCTACCGTCGCGACCACCGCAAGCTGGTCACCAGCCGCCTGCACTGCTACCTGCCCGGTCGCAGCATCGGCATCGACATCGACTTCCGCCCGAAGAACCTCTCCGACCCGCGCTTCGCCGGCCTCAACCCGCTCACCCCCGCCGAGTTCGACGGCATCCGGGAGAGCATGAACGACCGGCTCGAGACGATCCTCACCAAGATCTTCTCCGGCGCCAGCGTCGAGGAGGTCTACGCCCAGTGGCGCGAGATGAACGCCGCCGAGGTCGAGATCGCCCGTGAGCGCCGGGCCGCCGCCCGCAAGGTGGGCGAGCTGGTCAGCTCGATCGCCGAGGACGTACGCAGCAACCCGGTCAACACCCCGGAGCAGGTTCCGGCCGACGCGATCCACGTCGCCGTATCGGCCCGTCCGAAGCAGCGCCCGAAGCTGCGCCGGCTGATCAAGTCCATCGCCGCCTACTCGTCCCGTCCGGTCCACCTGTGGGTCCAGACCGGCGGCGCCGACCTGCGCCTCGACGAGCTCGCCCGGCCGGGGATCACGCTCAGCGCGCTGGACGTGTCCGGCTTCGACGGCATCAAGCAGCCCGACGGCAGCACACTCCCGATCGGCCAGGTCGAGCGGCTCGTGGTCGCCGATCTGCTCCCCGACGTCGACAAGCTCGTCATCCTCCCGGTCTCGGCCGTGCTGACCGAGGACATCGCCGGGCTCGCCGACACCGACCTGGAGGGCAACCTGCTGGCTGCCTCCGACGTCGTCGGCACTCGCGCGAACAGCGGTTTCCAGCAGATCCACGCCGCCGCCAACAAGCAGGCAGAGCGCACCACCGAGGCGGCAGAGCTGCGTCGTGACGGCCACCAGCGGCACGCCTTCGACTTCGACGCCTTCGACATCGACGTGCTCGTGCTCGATGCCGCTCAGTGGCGCACTCAGGACCTGCTCACCTCGCTGGCGCCCTATGTCGAGACGTACGGGATGACCTACCGGAACGTGCTCCTCCTCGAGGTCGGCCCGCACCGCGTGGTCCTGCCGGAGCGCTGGAACGCGATCCCCGGCAAGACCGCGGTGGCCAAGCCGGCTCTCGCCCGGCTGCCGTGATCCTGGCCTGAGGCCCTAGAAGGCAGCGATGGCGCGCCCCGCAAGGGGACGCGCCATCGCTGCTTTTGTGACCGTCAGGGCTTGTCGAAGCTGGGCTTGTCGAAGAAGGCCTCGACGACCCGCTCGGTCGCCTTGCCGTCCTGGGTGTACTGGTACTTGGCGTTGAACGCGGCGATCTGGTCGCGGTGCTCGGCCTCGAGCCGGTCCAGGTCGGACAGGGCCGCGACAACCTCCTCCGCGGTGTCGAGCATCGGCCCGGGGGCGGTGTCGGCGTAGTCGTAGAGGAAGCCGCGGATGCCGCCGGTGTAGTCGGACAGGTCCGGCACCAGGAACACCATCGGCCGCCCGGTGAGAGCGAAGTCGAAGCGCAGGCTGGAGTAGTCGAGCACCGCCGCGTCGGAGGCCAGGATCAGGTCATTGATCTCCGGGTAGTCGGTGACGTCGATGATCCGGGCGGTGCGCTCGCTGCGCTCGCTCCCCTTGGAGTTGAACCGGTGACCGCGCAGCAGGATGACGTACTCGTCGCCCAGCGCCTCGCTGGCCGCGACCACGTCGAGGTGCTCGACCATCTTCGCCGAGCGGTAGTTGAGCGCCAGGTGATCCCGCCAGGTCGGGGCGTAGAGGACCACCTTCTGGTGGGAGCCGATGCCGAGCAGGTTGCGCGTACGCTCGCGGTCCTCCGCCGCCGACGGGAGCACCAGCGCGTCGTCGCGCGGGTAGCCCTCGCTGTGGATCGGGCCGTCGTAGGCGTACTCCTCGCGGTAGTAGCGGTCCATCTCCGGCGTCGGGGTCAGGATCAGGTCCCACCCGGCGGTCGTACGGTCCAGCTCGGCCTCGCAGCGCAGTGGCGAGAACATCTTCGCGCGCCACATCCGCAGGCCCATCGACTTGGCGGGGTAGCCGTGGAAGGTCTGCAGGAACCGCTGCCCCTCCCGCTTGCGCCACCAGCGGTCGAAGTCGATGTTCTGCACGAGGTACTTCGCGGTGCCGATGACCCGGTACCACTCCGGGCTCTGCAGCACGACCGGGATGCCGCCCTCGGGGACCCGGGAGGCGTGGTCGGCGACGCCCCAGTAGAGGGTGAGGTCGGGCCGGGTGCGACGCAGGTGCTCGTGGATCGCGAGCTGGGAGTCGGTGGCGGTCGAGCCGGCGTAGGTCGAGAGGTAGACCGCGGACTCGTCTAGCGGCTCCTCGGCCGCCAGGACGCGCTCGCGGGCGAGGTTGTGGGCGTAGCTGCCGGCGTGGTCGACGGGGATCGGCGGCTGCAGGGTGACTCCCGGGCCGCTGCCGTTGACCGGACGCAGCCGGACCTCGTCACTGGTCTGGAACTCGGCCTGGTGCTCGAGGAACGCGGTGGTGTGGCGTACGTTGCCGGGGCGCTTGGCCCCGCAGGTGAGCTGGAACTGGTAGATGCCGCTGGGCACGACGGACTCGCCCAGGCCCCACTCGTCCCAGCGCAGCGTGAAGACGACCTCGAACTCGGCGGCGCCGGTGTCGATCTTGACGGTCTCGCTGTGCCGCGAGCCGGAGAGGGTCAGCCGGGCGTGCTTCGGGATCGTGCTGAGCCACTCGCCCCGCACCGTGATCTGGCCGTCGCCGAGCTCGACGCGGTCGATGGCGACGGTGTCGGCCACCTCCATGATCTGTGCGTAGCCCCGGCCGTCTCGCGAGGCCAGCACGCTGCCGCCACGTTCGCCGGTCCACGGCGTGCCGATCGGGTCGGCCCAGACGATCCGGCCCGAAGTGCCGTCCTGGAGGGTGTCCAGCCGCCAGGCGGCGGGCGCCCCGGGCTCGACGGCACCGTGAGCGGGGAGGCTGAGCGTGACCTTGCCGTCCTTGACGGGCGCCTCGATGCGTACGCCGCCACCGATCGCCCGCACGGCGTGCGGCAGGTCGCCGGCCAGGGTCAGGGAGACGGTGCGGCCGTCGACCTCCGCCTTCTCCAAGGAGGTGGCAGTCGTCGGGACGGCGCGGAAGCTGAGCTGGTCGAGGTAGCGGTCGCAGGCCACGGACAGGCCGGCAGAGGTGTGGACCCGCGGCCGGTAGCGCGTCGCCAGATTGCCCGCCGGGCCGCGGGTGTCGATCTGGACCTCGCTGGTGGTCCGGACGACGCCATCGACGCCGATGGTGACCTCGAGGTGCCAGCGCCCGGCGGTCAGCCGGGTGAGGTCGATCTCGGTGCGGCACCCGCCGGCGCGGTAGTCCTGGTACTTGTGACCGATGGTCATGTTGGCCTGCGCGTCATACCGCGGCGTGACGGTCAGGTCGATCGGGTCGGGCAGCGCCGTGTCGGGATCGCTCGCGACGCCGTCCTCGTCGGCGGCGCTGACGAAGTCCGGCACGAGGCGGGCGGTGAAGAAGGGGGTCGTCTCGGCGAGGTCGACGAGCTCGATCCGCGCCACCAGGTCGACCAGTACCCGGTCGGAGTCGAGTGGGCGTACGTCCCGCACCAGCACCCGCGCCGGCGTCTCGTGCTCGTTGAGCGTGGTCACGGCCTCGGGCAGGTCGGTGTCGGGGAAGATCCCGCGCACCTGGCCGCCGCCGACCCGCGTGCGTAGGTTGCCGCGCTCGAACCAGCGCGACGCGACGAACGCGGTCAGCTCCTCGCGCTGGTCGGCGATGAGGTAGGTCAGCCGAGCCCGCACCTCGACCGGGAGCTTGAGCCACACCTCCGGGGAGACGTCGCGCTCGATCTCGACGACGAGGTTGCGCAGGGCGGTCCACTGCTCCTCGCTCATCCGCTCGACGTCACCGAGGATGGTGTTGGCGCGGCCGGCGAGCCCACCCAGCGCCCAGTGGTCACGCAGGTCGGAGGCCAGCTCGCCGATCGCGATCCACGTCGAGCGGGTCTGCTCGATCCACTCCGCCATCCCGAGGGTCTGGTCGTGGAGCTGCTCGACCGGGGTGCCGTCGGCGCGGTCCATGTCCACGCACACCGGCGCGGTGACCACGTCGAAGCGGTTGGCCTTCAGGTAGCCGTCGAACCCGACCGCGTCGGCACCGCCACGGCCGCCGAAGCTGAAGCCCTGCTGACGCCAGAACGAGGTGCGGAAGAGCCGGTTGCTCACCCCGACGTCGCTCAGCGCCTCCGGGAACTCGTCGAGGGTGAGGCCCGAGCGGTTCTCCGCGTGCACGAGATCGTAGGCCGGCACCACCGGCGGGGAGAGCCGCTGGCGGCTCTCGATCCGACCGACCGCGAGATCGGACCCGCTCTCCTCCAGGGAGGTGGCCAGTGTGCGCATCGCGTTCTGGGTGAGGAGGTCCGCGGCGAGCAGGAAGCAGACGTAGGACCCGCGCGCCGCGCGACCACCACGGTCGCGGGCCTCGGCCTGCGTCGCGGAGCTGTCCAGCAGCCGCAGGCGGTAGTCGTCGGGGAGGTCGGCGAGGATCTGGTCGCTCACCACGCTGGCCTCGCCATAGGGCGCGATCAGGATCTCGAGCGTCGTGTGGGTCTGCTCGCGCACGGAGAGGAGCGACTCGGCGAGGTACTGCTTGTCCTGGTCGGTCACGGTCACCACGACCGAGACGAGCGGGCCGCGCTCGTGGCCGAGAACGCGATGCCCGGCGTCACGAGCCAGTCGACGGACACCCTGAGGCATCCTTCGTTCGGCGCGACGCAAGACGTCGACGATTCCCTGACCCATGCACATTCCCTCTCGGTCCGAGGGCGTCCCGAATGACGCGCCCGCGAATCTGATCGAACTCAGAGGTTACAGGCGAACGAACAGTCTCCCGCACTCCGGCCGATACCCCTCGGGGAACCGTCGCCGTGGAGTGTGCCGATCGACACCACGATGTCGCCCGGCAGACGTACGGTGCTCAGGCACACCCCCGCGCCGGGTCCGTCACCCCCGGCAGGGTCGTCGGCCATCAGGTCCACGATGTCGAGGACGCCGCGGCCGGTGAGCTTGACGACGCACTCGGCCCGGGTCCATCGTTCCCAGAACCCGTCGATGCCGAACCGCTTCGCGAGGGCCGCCGGGACCGTACGCTCCACCTCGGCGTCGACCGCCACCGGGAGGTCGTAGGAGCCCGCCCAGGCGACCACCCGGCCGTCGTGGAGGTGGCTGCGGGCGCGGTATCCGGCGAGCTCGGCATCGCTGCCGACATGGAGCCGGTCCCGGGACATCAGATCGAGCCGCCTCCGTCGATGACGATCGACTGACCGTTTATGTTGGTCTGCTCGAGCAGCAGCATCCGCACGGTCGGCACGACGTCCTCGGGGGTGGTCATCGCACCCGAAGGCGTACGCCGCGCGATCGACTCGAGCTGGTTCGCACCGAGCACCGCCGACATCTCCGAGGCGAAGAACCCGGGAGCGACCGAGTTGACCAGCACCCGGCCACCGAGCTCACGCGCCAGCGAGCGGGTCGCCGCGTCGAGACCTCCCTTGGTGGCCGAGTAAGCGACCAGGCCCTGATAGCCACGCTGGCCACAGATCGAGGTCACGTTGACGACCCGGCCCTTCAGGCCCTTGCCGATCAGGCGCCGCAGCACGAACCGGGTCAGCACCAGGGGCGCGGTCAGGTTGGTCTCGATGATCTGCGCGATCCGGTCGGAGGAGGTGTGCACGTGCAGCGAGTCCTGCCCGATCGCGGCGTTGTTGACCAGCCCGTCGATGACGCCGAGCGTCGCCTCGACCTCCTTGACGAACGCCTGGGCCGCCTTCTCGTCGGTCACGTCGACCGAGCCGAAATGGGTGTCCTCGGGGTATTTCGAGGCCAGCGCCTCGAGCTCGGGGGTCACCGTGCGCGCGAAGGCGGCGACCTTCACGCCACGCTCGAGCAGGTCGGTGACGATCGCGAGACCGAGGCCGCGCGAGGCACCGGAGACCAGCACGACGGACGCGGGCGGGAAGGGGTTCAGATCAGACATCGCTCTTCAGGGTCTCCTTGGCCGGGATCTCGGCAAGCATCTTGATGCGTCGCGGCACGGCGTACTCGGGCAGGCGTTCGGCGGCCCAACGGGTCAGGTCGTCGGTGGTCACGTCCGAGTCGTGGTCGGCGACCACGTCGGCGACGACCATGGTGCCGACCAGAGGCGCCTTCCGGCCGCGTACGGCCGCCCAGGCGATCGCGGGGTGGGACTGCAGCAGGTCGCGTACGGCACCGGCCGAGACCTTGGAGCCACCGACGTTGAGCTCGTCGCGGTCCAGGCGACCGGTGACCAGGACCCGGCCGTCCTCGATACGGGCGGCATCGCCGGTGCGTACGGCACCTGCCATCTCCGCGCCCGCGGCATCGGTGCCGTGGTGCGGCGAGGTGATCACCAGCTCACCATCGGCCACCGCCAGTCGCGGGCGGCCAGGGACGTCGCGGTCCAGCCACTCCTCCGGAAAGCCCGCGCGACCGTCGTGGACGACGATCGAGGCGCCCACCTCGGAGGAGGCGTAGATCCAGGAGACGCGTGCGTCCGGGAAGGCCTCGCCGAGCTGCGACAGCACGGCCTGGTCGACCGGTTCGCCACCGAGCGTGACCTGCTCGAGCGGCAGCTTCTGCAGCTCGGCGCCGTGGCGCATCAACGTACGCCGCCAGAACGTCGGGGTCCCGGACACGGCTGTGACGCCGTGCTCGAGCGCGGGCGTCACCCAGTCGTCCAGGTCGGCCGGGTCGACGAGCACCAGATCCTGGCCGGGCACGCCCAGCCCGAGGGTGATCACCTGCCACCAGGCGTAGGTGCCGGGCGAGTAGGGGCACAGCCAGGTGTGTGGCGCCACCCCGGTCACCGTCGAGAGCGACTCCAGGGTGTGACCGACCCGCTTGGGCCGGCCGGTCGACCCGGAGGTGAGCAGCCAGACCCGGCCGTCCTCGGCCGGACGGCTGTTGGTCGCCACCTGGACGTCGTCGCCGGTGACGAGGTCGAACCCGGCACCGCGCAACTCCTCGGCGAGGGATTCGTCGAGCCGTCCGGCGGCGACGACGAGCAGCTCGCCGCCGTCCTTCAGACCGGCGACCGCCGGCAGCGCATCGACGCTGTGCTCCACCACGTGGGCCGTCGGCGCCGACCGTGGGGCGGCGTGCTGGACGACCTCACCCCAGGTCGCTCGCCTCCCCGTCCGGGCGTCGACGACGAGGTTGTCGGCGATCACTGCCCCTGGATCTCCACGAGCAGGTCGAGCACGTCTCCGATCGTCTCGATCGAGCGAAGTCCGGCCGCCTCGAAGTTGAGCTCGTCACCGATCTCGTCCTCGACCCGGAGCGCGAGCTCGGAGAAGTCGAGGGAGCGAAAGCCGATGTCGGCCAGCTTCGCGGTGTCGTCAGCAGGCAGGGTCTTTCCCTGCACGGCCAGCACCTCACCCATCAGCTTGCGGACCGCCGGACGGTCAAGAGTCTCCATGGCCTCGGACCATATAACGTGACGGCGCATCCCCTGACGTCCGAGGAGACCGATGTTACGACCGGCGACCGACGCCGACCTGACGAGCATGCTGGCGTGGCGCAACCAGGACGCGAACCGGTCGGTGAGCATCAACCAGCACCTGATCCCCGCCGAGGAGCACGCCGCCTGGTGGTCCCGGGCCAGCCAGGACCCGACCCGGCGGGTGCTCATGTTCGAGTACGCCTCGCGCCCGCTCGGTGTGGTGACCTTCTTCGACCACGATCCCGTCGCCAGGTCGGCTTCCTGGGGGTTCTATCTCGACCATGACGGCACCACCGCCGACGGCACCGCGCTGCTGGCGTGGACCAAGGTGATGCGCGAGGCCGTGGCGTACGCCTTCGCCCCCGAGCCCGACGGCCTCGACATCGACCTCCTCGAGGGCGAGGTGCTCCCCCACAACGAATCCGTACGCGCCATGAACCGCCGGCTCGGGTTCACCGAGGGCGAGCCCTATGAGCAGGCCACCGAAGACGGCGTGGTGACCGCCATCCCGGTCAGCCTGCACCGCGACGACCGACCGACCCGACGTTCCGCCAAGGAGCAGTGATGACCCAGCACGAGATCACCGTCGGGGACCGCACGATCGGTCCCGGCCACGAGCCGTTCGTGATCGCGGAGATGTCCGGCAACCACGGTGGCGACCTGGAGCGGGCGCTCGACATCGTCCGCGCCGCGGGCGAGGCCGGCGCGCACGCGCTCAAGATCCAGACGTACACCGCCGACACCATCACCCTGGACGTCGACACCCCCGCCTTCCGGCTCTCGGCAGACCACCCGCTGTGGCCCAACCGCCGCCTCCACGAGCTCTACGAGGAGGCGCACACGCCGTGGGAGTGGCACGAGCCGATCTTCTCCCTGGCCAGCGAGCTCGGGATGGTGCCGTTCAGCGCCGCTTTCGACCCGACCGCGGTCGACTTCCTGGTCAAGCTCGGCGTCCCGATGCTGAAGTCGGCCTCCTCCGAGATCACCGACCTGCCGCTGGTCCGCGCGATCGCCGAGGCCGGGCTGCCGACGATCATCTCCACCGGCACGGCAACGCTCGCCGAGATCGATGCGGCGGTGCGTACGGCACGGGCGACCGGCAACGAGGACCTCGTCGTGCTGGCCTGCACCGCCTCCTACCCGGCTCCGCCGGAGGCCTCCAACCTCCGCGGGATCCCGGTGCTCCGTGACGGGCTCGACGTCGCTGTCGGCCTCTCCGACCACACGCTCGGCATCGGCGCCTCGGTCGCGGCCGTCGCCCTCGGCGCGTGCGTGATCGAGAAGCACATCACGCTCTCCCGCGAGGACGGCGCCGTCGACTCCGACTTCTCCCTGGAGCCGCACGAGTTCGCCTCGCTCGTCAGCGAGACGAGGATCGCCTGGCAGGCGCTCGGCGAGGCCCGGATCGGCCCGAAATCGGCCGAGCGCGAGGGCCTGCGGTTCCGTCGTTCGCTCTTCGTCACCCGCGACGTACGTGCCGGGGAGAAGGTCGGACCCGACAACGTACGCTCCGTCCGCCCCGCCGACGGGCTGCCGCCGGGCGACGTCGACATCGTCTTCGGCCGCACCTTCACCAAGGACACCCCGGCCGGCACACCGCTCAGCTGGGACCTGGTCTAGACCTGATCGCGGTCGAGGGCGAGGAGCGCGTCGGCGACGCGCGTCGGCCCTCGGCCGTCGACCATGGCCCAGCAGGCGGCGCGCAGCTTCTCCCGCAGACGTACGTCTCCCAGGAGCTCACGCATCCGGGCGACGGCATCCGCGGAGTCGCCGTCGAGCTCGGCCAGGGTGGCGATCCCGACGGCCAGCCGGTCCTGGTCCATCCGGACGTACGCGTCCTGCTGGTTGTCGGCGACGCAGACGAACCCGACCGCCGCACCTAGGCAGAAGAGCTCCCAGGCCGAGGTGCCGGCGGCGCTGAGCACCACGTCCGAGTCGGCGACCAGCTCGGCCAGGGTGTCGGTCGGCCCGATCACGTGGATGGCCTGCCCCGGCGCCGGCGGGATGCCGGCGATCTCCTCGGCCAGCTCCGGGGTGGCGGCGATGGCGGTCAGCTCCACGGCGTTCCCCGCCCGCGCGACCAGGCGCACGACGCGTGGGGAGACCCCGAAGGCGTCCGTCCCGCCGAAGAACGCCAGCACTCGCAGGGGCGTGTGCTCATCGGCCGCGGCCTTGGGTGCGCTCGGACGCTGCCGGACGATCTCACGTCGCTGCTGGGCGTAGTCGAGCCCACCGAGATGCCTGGCCCCCTCGGGGATGGCCCACGCGGAGGCCTCCGCGCCGAGGTTCTGGTCCAGGTAGAGGTCGGCGACCCGTCCGCGCGGGTCGCCGTCGGTGAGCGCCAGCAGCGGCCAGCGTTCCCTCAGGTCGGCGTAGACCGCGGTCGGGAGGAGATAGGAGTCCACGACCACCGACGACGGCTCGAGACGGGCGAGGACGTCGCGGACGTCGTCCGGTCCCGGCGACGCGATCTCGATCCCCCGGCGCCGCACCTGCTCCGCTGCCCACGGCACCCGGTCCAGGTCGGCGACCATCACGACGCGTACGCCGCGGGCGACGAGCTCCTCCCCGAGGGCCAGGCAGCGCATGACGTGCCCGATCCCGACATCGGGACCGGCGTCACACACCATGGCCACCCGAAGACGTACGGCCTCGAGCAACCCCACGGACATGTCTGCTCAACCTCTCGAATTCGCCTGTTCGTGACGGACCGCATGTGTCACCTTTTGAGCGCCGCATCGTTGGCGCAACAGATGAGGCCCAGAGTAGAGAGCATCCCTGTGACCGTGCCCAATTCGGAAGTCCGAGAGTCCACCCCGAACGACCATCCTCTCGATGGCGCCAGCATCTTGGTCACTGGTGGGACAGGCTCGTTCGGGAAGGCGTTCATCCGCCACCTCCTGGACAACCTCAACCCGAGGCGCGTGATCATCTTCTCGCGCGACGAGCTGAAGCAGTACGAGTGCCGCCAGCTGTTCGGGAACGACCCGAGGCTGCGCTGGTTCATCGGCGACGTACGTGACCGCGACCGGCTTCACCGGGCGCTCCACGGCGTCGACTACGTCGTCCACGCCGCTGCGCTCAAGCAGGTCGACACCGGGGAGTACAACCCCTTCGAGTTCATCAAGACCAACGTCCTGGGTTCGCAGAACGTCGTCGAGGCCTCCATCGACGCCGGCGTCAAGAAGGTCGTCGCCCTCTCGACCGACAAGGCCTCCTCGCCGATCAACCTCTATGGCGCGACCAAGCTGACGGCCGACAAGATCTTCATCCTCGGCAACAACTACGCCTCCTCCTACGAGACCCGGTTCTCCGTGGTGCGCTACGGCAACGTGACCGGCTCACGCGGTTCGATCATCCCGAAGTGGAAGGCGATGGCCGAGCGCGGCGAGGCGCTCGGCATCACCGACATGCGCTGCACCCGGTTCCTGATCACGCTGCCGCAGGCGGTGCAGATGGTGCTCGACACCTTCGAGATCATGCAGGGCGGCGAGTTGCTCGTCCCGCACATCCCCTCCCACAAGGTCGTCGACCTGGCAGAGGCGGTCGCCCCCGGTGCGAAGTTCGTCGACATCGGGCTCCGCCCGGGCGAGAAGCTCCACGAGGAGATGATCAGCCCGGAGGAGGGCCGCCGCGCGGTCAGCATCCGCGACGGGAAGTACTACGTGATCGAGCCCGAGAACCCGCAGTGGGGCTACAAGCCGATCATGGATGCCGTCCCGGTTCCCGACGGCTTCCACTGCGCCTCGGACAAGAACGACATCTGGTACGACGCCGAGGACCTCCGCAAGGTTCTGGAGTCAGGGATCTAGTGTCCCAATCCGAGAGTCCGTGCCGTAGGTCGTGCGATGCGTGCGTGCATCGCAAGGCGGCGTCGCGACGGCATACCGGGCGTCTTCCGAGCGATGCCAACGCGGCGAGGTGCGTGCGCAGCGTGCGACTTACGGCACGGAATGGAGGTGCGGGACACTAATGCTGCCCTACGGCCGCCAGTCGGTCTCCGAGGAGGACATCGAGGCAGTCACAGCGATCCTGCGCGGCGACTGGCTCACCACCGGGCCGACGGTCGCCGCGTTCGAGCAGGCGCTCTCCGACCTGGTCGGTGGGCACCGGGCGGTCACGTGCACCTCCGGCACCGCAGCCCTTCACATCGCCTACGCCGCCGCCGGGGTGGGTGCCGGTGACGAGGTCGTCACCACGCCGATGACGTTCGTCGCGACCGCGTCGGGGGCCTCGCTGCTCGGCGCGAAGGTCGTCTTCGCCGACGTCGAGGAGGACACCGCCCTCCTCGACCCGGCCGCGGTCGACGCGCTCGTCACCGACCGCACCAAGGTGGTCGCCGCCGTCGACTACGCCGGCCATCCCGCCGACTACGCCGCGCTGCAGGCGATCGCCGACCGGGTCGGCGCGCTGACCCTCGGTGACGCCGCCCATTCGATCGGTGGCTTCGCCGGCGGGCGCCCGGTCGGAGACCTGGCCGACCTGACCACGCTCTCGTTCTTCCCGACCAAGAACCTCACCACCGCCGAGGGCGGCGCTGTCGTCGCCAAGGACGCCGCCATCGCGCAGCGGGCCCACGAGTTCCACTTCGTCGGGCTGATGCGTGACGCCGACCGGTTCCGGATCAAGGACGAGGGGCCGTGGCACCAGGAGGTCCACGAGTTCGGGCTCAACTACCGGCTCACCGACCTGCAGTGCGCCTTCGGGCTCTCCCAGCTCGCCCGGCTTGCCGGGTTCAAGAAACGGCGTGCGGAGATCACCGCCCGCTACAACGCCGCGCTCGCCGACATCGACGGGCTGCGCCTGCCGGTCCAGCGCGAGGGCGTCGACCCGGCCTGGCATCTCTATCCGGTGCGCATCCTCGAGGACCGCCGGCGCGAGGTGTTCGAGAAGATGCGGGCAGCCGGCATCGGCGTACAGGTCAACTACATCCCGGTCTACTGGCACCCGGTCTACGCGGACCTGGGCTACCGGCGCGGGATGTGCCCCAACGCGGAAGCGTTCTACGCCGAGGAGCTCTCCTTGCCGCTGTACCCGGACCTGACCGACGACCAGGTCGACCAGGTCGTCGAGACGCTGATTGGAACCCTGTGAAGACCGCGGTCATCACCCAGGCGCGCATGACCAGCACCCGCCTCCCCGGCAAGGTGCTCCGGGAGGCGGCCGGCATCACCATGCTCGAGCACCACCTCACCCGGCTCACCGCTGCCGGACTCCCGGTGATCGTCGCGACGACCACCAACGTCGACGACGACCCGGTCGCCGTCCTGGCCGACAAGCTCGGCGCCGGGGTGGTGCGCGGCAGCGAGCCCGACGTGCTGTCGCGCTTCGCGCTGGCGGTGCGGGAGTTCGAGCCTGACGTCGTCGTCCGGGTGACCAGCGACTGCCCCTTGATCGACGGTGAGGTCGTACGCCGCGGCATCGACGCCTGGGCCGCGGCCGACGATCCCGCGCTCTATGCCAGCAACGCCCTGGAGCGCACCTACCCGCGCGGGCTCGACTTCGAGGTCTTCTCCGCGGCGGCGCTGCTGGAGGCCGACAGGCTCGCGACCGAGACGCCCCACCGCGAGCACGTCACCCCGTGGCTCTACACCGACGACGCCCGGCCCAAGCTCAACCTGCCGTGGGAGCGGGATGCCTCGGCGTACCGGATCACCCTCGACACCCCCGAGGACATGCGGCTCCTGCAGATCCTCATCGAGGACCACGACGCCCACCGTCTCGACACCCGTGGCCTCGTCTCCCTCCTGGAGAGCCGTCCCGAGCTGGTCGCGATCAACGCTCAGATCGAGCAGAAGAAGCTCGGCCAATAAGCCCCGGCCGGTAAGATCCGTGCCACGCGGGACGTCGCGCCGCACCCCATCCCAGCAGCGACACTTGGAGCGTTGCATGCAGAAGACTCTGATCGTCCATTCCGGCACTTTCAAGACCGGGAGCACGGCGATCCAGACCTTCCTTGCGCGCGCAAGCCGCGAGGGGAAGCTGCCTCCCGAGGTCGCCTATCCCACGATCGGCCGGGGCACGCACAGCGTCCAGCACCAGAACCTCTACTCCCAGCTCCTCGGCGAGGTGCTCTTCACGCCCGCTCTCGGCACCTGGGAGCAGCTCGTCGAGTCGATCGCCTCGGGCAGCGCCGAGACCACGGTGATCTCGTGCGAGTCGTTCTCGCTGCTCAAGCCCGAGCACATCAGCGCGATCGGTGAGTACGCCCGCCAAGCGGGCGCGAAGGTCCGTTGGGTCCACTACGTTCGCGACCAGGCCACGTTCTACAACGCCTTCTACGTCGAGCGGCTGATGGTGATGAGGCCCGAGCACGCCGAGCTGGTCGATCTCCCCTTCGAGGAGTTTCGCGAGTGGTCACCGCTCGACATGAGCTTCCTGCGCTACGGGGAGTTCGCGGACACCATCACCACTGCCATCCCGGGCGTCGACCTGCGGCTTCGCCCCTTCATCCGCAAGGAGCTGCACCACGGGAACGCGGTCGCGGACTTCCTCAGCACGTGCGAGCTCCCGATCCAGGGCGAGGGGGCTGGGTCGACCAACGTCGGATCCGGCTGGCGGACCGTCGAGACCGCCCGGCACGTGGCTCCGATCGTGGCAGCGGCACCGATGCGTGGCCGGCTCAGAGGCGTCGACTCCTGGAAGGCCACCCGGCTCAAGTGGATCCAGATCCTCCGTGGCGAGTTCGTCACCAGGGCCACTCAGCTCGGCTGGAACGACACCAGCGCGGTCTACATGACCTCCGAGTTCCGCCAGGAGCTTCTCGACGACTATCGCGACGACAACCTCCTCATCGGCAAGCTCGGCGGCTTCTCCTTCACCGACATGATCGAGCAGAGCAGCTTCCCCGAATACAACATCGGCGACTACGCCACGATCCCCGGCGACGAGGTGATGCAGGTCGTGAAGCTGGTCATGCAGGGTCTGCACACGATGCCGGAGGAGATCCAGCAGGAGGTCGAGGACGCTCGCGCCCGTCGAAGGGAAGCGGAGGCCTCGCAGCGTGGCCGGCTCCGCCGCCTCCTGCGCCGTTGACCGGCGCGTGATCGGCCCCGCGGAGTTCAGCGCAGGTCGAACACGGAGTACAGGCCGCCCTTGAAGCGCGGCTGGCCGACCTCGCGGCGCAGGCCGGGGAGGTCAGCGCGATAGCGGCGATCGACGACGAGCCAGTCGACCCCGTGCTCGTCGCGCAACTTGGCGAGCGTGGCCTTAGACGGGTGCCTGATGGCCGCATCGTTGGCCGCGAGCAGCTCTGGATCCCAGAATGGCAGATACGCCGAGTTGTTGAGGTCCGTGGACGGCAGCCCGACCACGAGCGGGTCGATGTAGGCCCATCCCTCCACCAGGACCCGGCGCTCGGCGTACGCCGCGATCCAGAAGTTCCTGCGGTCGCAGTCAGGCACTGGCAGCCCGATGCAATGGGCGTTGGTCGCGATCAGCTCATCGGGCTGCGAGTGCTCGCGGACGAACCGTGCGGCGGCGACACCACCTGGGCCGATGATGTCCGTGTCAGGAGCCCGGGGAAGCGCGGGACCGACCGTTGCCAGAGCGATGGTCTGCGGCGCCCCGGCGAGCACGACCCCCAGCATCAGCGCCGCGACGCCCGGGAGCGCCGCGATCGTCGAGCGCTTGGCGTAGACCAGCACGATGACGACCGAGGCAGCGAGCAACAGCAGCCCGATGACGAGCTGAGTCAGCAACGTCGCCGTGAAGGTCGAGCCGCTCGCCGGCATGTCATCGCCGACCAACAGCCTCGCCGCCACGACCGTGAGGCAGCCGAGAACGGCACAGCCGACGATCCGGACGCCGTCGCGCAACGACAGGTCGCCGGGGACGATGTCCGACAGCGCGACTGCGGTGGCGACGGCGATGAACCCGCTGGCGCCCAGGAGGAAGTACCCCTGGCTCAGCGCGGGGTGGCTCAGCACCAGGAATGCGCCGGCACCAGCGGCCCAGGTGCCTGCCAGGAACCACCGATCGGGCCGACGCCAGCCGCCACGCACCAGGCCCACGATCAACGGCAATGCGACGAGGACGAACCCGACGATGAAACAGATCCAGATCGTGAATGGCGCGGAGCTGGGCAGCGACTCCCCCTCCGGCAGCATCAACGCGCCCAGAGTCTGGACGGTGCTTCCGTTGAGATCGATCGACGTCGCCCTGGTCCCGCCGCCGTAGAACAGCTGCTGCACGACCAGGAAGACCGCGACAGCCGACCCCAGCACTGCTGCCAGGGTGATGACCATCCGCTTGCGGCGCACCAGAGCTGAGACGAGAAGCGCCAGGAACAGGCCGGCGATGATCGTCGGCAGGGCAGACGACTTCGCGCCGGCCACAGCGATCATGACGACCACCATGAGCGACCACGCCTGCCATCGCCACTGCTCGCGCCGGATCATCTCGATGATCAGCACCATCAGGACCATCTGGAGCGGCATCACGAACGCGTGGGTCGGGCTGTTGAACGCACCTGCGACGGAGTCGAAGGCCATCTGCGCGGGGTTGACCAGGCTCGTCCAGCCGAAGAAGTCGGGGGTCGTGCCCATCGTGAGAACCAGGGCGGCGACGAAGCCGGGCCATGCCCGCCCGGTGAGACGCACCGTCGCCGCGTACACCCCACCGACCGTGAGCAGGAGGAGCAGCGCGATCGACAGGCTGCGCATCAGCACGATGAGCTCGATGTTCGTGATCGTCGCCGCGGACGCCAGGTGGACGTAGACCAGCCAGTGGTAGAAGAGCGGCGTGCCCTCCACCCATGGCATCTGGGCGGGAAAGTGGTGGAGCAGATCGCCGGCGATCGCGAGGTGGAAGGGCTCGTCGACGTACGGCGCCCGCAGCGCGTCGATCGGTCGGTATGACCAGATCTGGTTCGTGACCAGAAGAATCTGTACACCGGCCACCGCCGCACCGGCCCACGACCAGAGGCTCGCCCGTCCGATCACCACCGGACCGACCCGTCGTCGGCGCCAGAGGACGACCAGCGCGCCGACGAGCACCGCGACCGGATAGCCGTAGATCAGCTGGGTGAGATCGAAGAGCCGCAGCAGCACGTAGAGCGGAGCCTCGAGGACGAGTCCGAGGATGGTGCCGAGGATCAGGTCGTTGCCGAGACTCGGGCCAGGTTTGGCCACAGCTCGCCACACCACGGCGCCCGGGAAGGTGAGGAACGCCAGGACGTACCCGGTGAAGAGCAGCGCGTCGCCGAGCTCGACTCTGGCGACGCGCATCGCGAGCACGAGCGTCGCGACGACAACCAGCACACCCGGGAGAGGTCCGGACCACGACCTTCCCGAACCCATGCGGTCCGAGGAAGACTTCGCGTCGGGTGCGACGCGTACGGTCGCCGGGTCAGCGGTCACCCGGGCGATCATGCCAACAAAACGCCTACATGGAGTACACCGAAGCCCCTCCGGATGCGCTATTTTCCTAGCGATGTCCCTCACCCATACCGTCTCCGTCGTCATCCCGGTCTACCGCGGTGCCGAGACGCTTCCGGAAGTGGTGAGCGAGGTCGTCGACCTCGCCGAACCGTTCGTCACCCCGAACGGGCACCAGGGACGTGTCACCGAGATCCTCCTGGTCCACGACCACGGCCCGGACACCTCTGATCTCGCCATGCGACAGCTCGCGGAGAAGTACGACATCGTTCGCCCGATCTGGCTGAGCCGAAACTTCGGCCAGCACGCCGCGACCCTTGCCGGCCTGGCCTCGTCGGGATCGGACTGGATCGTCACGATGGACGAGGACGGCCAGCACGACCCGGCGTACATCCTGCCGATGCTCGACACGGCGCTCAGGGAGCGAGCCGCCCTCGTCTACGCCCGCCCCACCAACGCGGCGCCGCACGGTCCGCTGCGCAACCTGACGTCGCGCGGCTCGAAGGTCGTCATCGACCGCCTCATGCCCGGTGGCAGCGCCCGGCAGTTCAACAGCTTCCGCCTGATCCTGGGCGAGTACGGCCGGAGCGTCTCCGCCTACGCCGCCAACGGGGTCTACCTCGACGTCGCGCTGAGCTGGGTGATCTCGGATGTGGCGACCTGTCCGGTGGAGCTGCGCGAGGAGGGTGAGCGGCCCTCCGGCTACAACTACCGCTCCTTGATGTCGCACTTCTGGCGGATGGTGCTCACCGGCGGCACCCGGCTGCTGCGCGCAGTCAGCATCTGCGGAGCCCTGCTCGCCGCGTCCGGCATCGTCCTCGCGGTCGTGCTGGTCGTCGCCCGTCTTGCCGGCGGGGTTCCGGTCCAGGGCTGGACCTCGTTGATGGCGGCCGTGCTGGTCTGCTCCGGCTCCATCATGCTAACCCTCGGAGTGATCGCCGAATACCTCGGCGTCGCCGTCAACATGGCCATGGGCAAGCCGCTCTACGTCATCGTCAGTGACCCCGCGAACGGCCCGCTTCGCGAGTCACCCCCGCCGGGTCATCCCGAGTGACCGGCGCTCAGCGCCCTTCCCGACCGCCCACGCTCGTCGTCGGCAGCGGCGGCCTGCTCGGCCGCCATGTGAGCAGCGCGTTCGAGCGCTCGGGGGCCTCTGTGCGGAGGGTGAGCGTGCCCTGGCACGAACCGGTCGCCGCTCGCGCCGCCCTGAGGTCCGAGCTCACCTCCTTCGTCGGCTCCTCGCCGGACGGCCGCCTCAACATCGCCTGGTGTGCCGGCGCGGGCGTCGTGGCCACCCCGGCGGACGAGCTCGAGACCGAGGTGTCGCTCTTCCGCGATGTGCTTGCCGACCTGCAATCAGCACTGCGGCCCACCACCCGGCTCGCGTTCTTCTTCGCCTCCTCCGTCGGTGGCGTCTACGCCGGATCGGCCGATCCCCCGTTCACCGAGCTCTCCGAGCCTCGTCCACTGGTGGCGTACGGCAGGGCCAAGCTGGCCATGGAAGAGGCACTGACCGCATTCTGCGCCGAGACGGGATCGGTGGCGCTGCTCGGCCGGATCACCAATCTCTACGGGCCCGGCCAGAAGCTCTCCAAGCCCCAGGGCCTGGTCTCTCAGCTGTGTCTGGCTCAGCTGCGCGGCACGCCACTGCCGGTCTGGGTCTCCTTCGACACCATCCGGGACTATCTCTACGTCGGTGACTGCGCCGAGATGGTCGTCGACGCCCTCGACGGCCTCCACGAGCACGTACGAGGTGCCGGATCGAACGCCGTCGTCAAGATCCTGGCCACCGGCACCGGAGCGACCCTCTCGGCCGTCATCGGTGAGACCAACCGCGTCTTCAGACGACGGGCGAGGCTGCGCATCCCGGGAGCCGGCACGCCCGGCCAGGCACGCGACCTGCGCGTCCGCAGCGTCGTATGGCCCGAGCTCGACAAACGGATACAAACACCCTTCTCCGTTGGCGTGCGTCGCATCGCCGATGAGATCGCGCTGGCCTACGCTGCTGGTACCTCCGCACTTCCGACCCACGTGAGCGAGATCTCCATCCGATGACCGAAACGGGCATGCTGCTGGGCACCAGGACGGGCGGCTCTCCATCGATCGCCCAGAGCGACTACTGGTGGTACCGAGCGCGCACCCGGATCCTCGAGACCGTCATGAAGCCGTACGTCGGGACGCCGCGCCGCCTCCTCGACGTCGGCAGCGCCGACGGGCCCAGCGTCACCTGGCTCCGGGGCACGGCCGAGCATCACGTCTCGCTGGACGTCGATCCGCGTGGCCTCGCCGACGGCGGCGTGTGCGGCTCCGCGACCCGGCTTCCGTTCGCCGACGGCTCCTTCGACGTGGTCGCGGCCTTCGACGTCATCGAGCACTGCGATCCCGAGGCCACCGCCCTCGCCGAGATCGAGCGGGTTCTCGCTCCCGGCGGCCGCTTCCTCATGTCCGTGCCGGCGTACAACTGGGCCTGGACCGGCCATGACGACCTCAACCACCACTATCGGCGCTACACCCGGCGGCGGGCGGTGGCGGCGGTCAGGGCAGCCGGGTTGTCGCCCGTGCGCGCGACGTACGGCTTCACGGGGACGTTTCCGATGTTCGCCGCTCAGCGCCTGGTCACCCGGGTCAAGGAGCGCGGTCCGGCCGGTGCGCAGCAGCTTCCCGACGGCGGTGTCGCACCGCTTCCCGAGGTCTCGCCCGCGATCGAGAAGGTCCTGCTCGGCGCCACCCGCATCGACCAGCGGCTGCTGCCCCGACTCGATCTGCCGTTCGGGTCCTCGGTGCTGGTCGCCGCGGTCAAGGCCAGCTAAAAATGCTTACACTTCAAAGGCGGGCCGGTCGACGTTCGCCAGACCGTGGAGACTGAGACTTGGACACGAGCAATCACTGGTACGGACACGCCCACATCCTCTCGGAGTACTGCGGACTCTCGTTCGAGCAGCCGCGCCCGATCTGGGGCGTGCTCCAGCACGGCTGGAACCTCCTTCACGGCTTCGGCCCGGGCCACGAGCCGCCCTATGGCTTCCCCAAGTTCGTCTGGTCCCACGCGAACCTGCGCCGGGGCCAAGCGGTCGGCTGGCGCGACTATGCCGTGATCGGCGCTCCGTGGAACTACCTGCTCGAGCTCAAGAAGGACGTCGAGCCCGTTCCCCCGGCTGAGGAGCGCGAGGGAACGATCTTCTACCCGTTCCACACCTGGGATCACGGTGAGGTCAGCGGCGATCACGACCGGCTGATCGCGGAGATTCGGGACACCGAGGACGGCCCGGTGACCGTCTGTCTCTACTGGATCGAGTACGACATGCCCGAGATCCGTCGCCGCTATGAGGACGCCGGCTTCCGGGTCATCTGTCACGGCAAGCGAGGCACGTTGCGTCAGGGTACGGACACCCGCTTCCTCCACAAGCAGTACTCGGAGCAGATCCGCCACCGCCGGGTCGCGTCGAACCGCCTGACCACGGCGATCTTCTACGGCGCCTCGGTCGGTTCCGAGGTCGCGGTCTACGGAGACCCGATGACCTTCGCCGACGTCAGGGACGCCAGCGTGCGGGACGGGAACGAGCAGGCCAAGCGGCTGTTCCCCGAGTTCCACGGGGTGGAGACCGACGCAGAGGAAGTACGCGCCACGACCGTGCGCGAGCTCGGGCTGGATGCCATGGCGTCGCCTGCTGAGCTGCGCGCGCTCTTCGGATGGGAGATCACAGCATGAACGACACCGACACGCCTTCGAAGGTCGCCGCCTACAGCGTCGTCCCGGGCGACATGTACGACTGGTCCGACATGGCCGGCGGCGGCGCGCTCCCTCGCGGCCCGGTTCTGACCCGGTTCGCTGTCGCGACGGCAACCGGGGCCTCCCACCTGCTCGTCGTCGGCCCGCACGACCTCGACCTGCTCGATGCGGTCGTCGGTCTGGCCGCGACGACGACCGTCGTCCTCCGGACACATTCCGATGCGGAGCTCGTCTCCGAGCGGTACGCCGGCAGATCTGTCGACGTCGTCTGTGGCGATCTGCGGTCTTGGGCCTCCGATCGGCCGGCCGACGCCGTGCTCGCGCTGGACGGGTTCGGACGGGTCGCGACGATCGACACGGACCCGGCGGACTGGCACGCGATCTCCGAGCACCTCGCCGGCCTCGCGACGGGTGACTCCCGCCTGGCGCTGGTCGTTCCGAACCCGGGATCCCCGCTCGCCCAGCTCAGGGCCGTCACCCCAGAAGCCTCCAACGAGAACGCCGACTGGTCGTTCCCCGTCCATGACCGTGCGAACCCGCTGAGCCTCGCGGACGCGAGCGCACGGTTCGGCGGCCGCGGCTACACGCTGTGGCCCGACGTCGGCTCGCCCACCCTGGCCGCCGTTCCCGAAGCTTGTTCGGTGGCGCTCGCCGTCGCTCACGGACGACCCTCCGACACCTCCACGTTGCGCGAGGTCCAGCCCGCTCTGGGCCAGGCCCTGGACGCGTTGGGACCCGCTGCGGCCGCCGGTGGTTGGCTGGTCACGCGGGGCCCTGACGCGATCTCTTCTGTCGTCGGTGTCGACCGGACTGGTGACGAGACGTCCTGGACGGCTGCCGAGCGGTCCTGGCTGGTCGAAGCCATGCGCGAGTCGGCACGCCGGGACGCCTCGGGCCTTCGCCGCCACGTACGCCAGCTGCACGACGCGATCGCCGACGCGCCCGAGCGGTGGTGCGGTCTTCAGGTCGACGAGATCGGCCTCGACGCCGGCGTCGTCGTCCCTGTCCACGAGTCGACGGTGAAGCTCGGCGAGTCCGCCGAGGAGATCCTCATCGGGCTGCTGGACGAGCTTGCCGCGTTCCTCTGTGCGGCGGGGTGGCGCCACCCCTGGCCCGCCGGTCGCGGCCGGGACGAGCTCGCCGTCCTGCTCGCGGCGACCATCGATGTCGCGGTCACTCCGGCAGAGGTTCGCCTGGTACGTCAGCGTCGAGAGTCCGCGCTCTCCTCGACCGGCATGACCCCCGTGGTCGCAGGTCGGCAGGCGCCGCAGGACGCCGATCCGAGCGAGCTGCGGAAGCTCGCGGAGGAGAACGAGGCGCTGCGCGGTCAGGTGACCTGGTTCAAGCAGCAGATGCGGCAACGTCAGACGATGACCCACGAGGTACGCACGGCAGCCCGACGCGACGTCGAGGCACTGAACGATCGCATCAAGGAGCTGGAGGGTCAGCTGAGCGCTCTGCAGGCCCCCGCCGTCAGCCGGGTCGCCAAGCGTGCGTCAGCCGTCCCCGGGCGGGCGCGTTCCGGCTTCGGACGTGTGCCCGGGGCCCGGCGCGCAGCACGCCTGCTCAGGAGGGTTCTCCGCAGGATCCGACGCGTGGCCAAGCGCTAGTGACGCGAGCCGGTCACGCCTCGGTGGGCGTGGCCGGCACGAGCCGCAGGTGGATCTCGTCCGACCAGCCGAACTCGAGCTTCGCTGCCTCGGTCGCGGTGGGCTGAGGCACCCGCTCACAGAGCTCACGGGCCACGACGATCGGCTTGTGGTCGCGGCCGTCCAGCAACGACCACCGCGACGTCTCAAAGGCAGCGTGCTCGACCGCGGTGCTCCGCAGCGCACTCACTGGCACGGTGATCAGGAAGACCCCGTCCCGGTCGGTCACGTCCAGGGAGACGTCGAGGGGCTTCTCCGGGGTCGGCCAGGTCCGCAGCACCGCGCCGGCGGACTCCAGCCGGGGACCGTCGGGACCACGCAGGACCAGGTCCTCACCCTGCCACCACGCGTCGTGAACGACGGGGCGGTCGGGCGTCGCGGTGATGACGAAGGAACCGTTCGGGTCGCGGGTGGCGTTCACCGCGCGCCCCTTCATCAGGGATCGAGAACCGAGGAAGTCCGGATGCACCGGCAGCGGAGACGTACGTCCCTTCCGGGCCAGCTTCACCCGGGTCGGCACGATCTCCTCCATGGGCATGTCCAGTCCGGACTTCTCGAGGACAGCCTCGACGGGCACCGTCAACCGCCACGGGGTGATGCCTCGCTCGCCCCGTTCGCCGATCGTCAGCGGGTGGGTCACCACCGAACCGCTGCGGTCGGTGAGCGTCAGCTCCGCATGCTTGGGAGGGGTGCCTCGGAACGCACCCCGGATCTCGATCTCGTCGCCGAGGTCCGTGGTGTGATCCACCCACGCGTCCGGGAGATCACGAACGGTGACCCCGAAGCCGCCTGGGAGGCGTCCTGGGCGACACCAGCGGTTGCCGATGCGGCGCCAGCCCTGCCACCGCTCCCGTCCGTCTCCCGACGTCGTCACCTGGATCACGTCGCGGACGTCGCGGTTTCGGATGCTGATCATGAGGCGCCACTGGCGATCACCGGCCAGTCGCGACGGGTCGATGCTCAGCTCGAGCGTGGACCTGTCGACCTGGCCGAACGGGATCGCCCGTTGCCGAGCGACGTGATCCACCGGCACCTTGCCGCCGTTGGGACTCTCCAGCCACACCTTGAAGCGTGTCCGGGGCGCGAGCGCGAGCGTGTTGACACCGATGTTGACCCGGACCGTGACCCGGGAGCCGCTCCACCAGGCCTCGGTCGCCACGGCCTTGGCCTTCATGTACGCAGGCGCCAAGCGGAACACCGAGTCAGGTGCGCCGACGGCGGCGTCCTCGAAGGACGGGAGCTTCGCGTACCAGCCATCCGTTCGTCGGGCCAGCGGCGCCTGGGTCCCGTTCTCGGCCCGATAACGGGTCAACGCCGACAGCGCGTCACGCTGACGACGCTTCAGCAGGTCGAACACGAGGCGCTCGTACGGTCCCTGACGGTTGAGGATCGCGTCGTCGACGCGTGCCAGGTAGCGCTCCGCCAGGTCGAAGATGCGTCCGGACTCGTCGGCCGGATGGTCTTCGATCGACCGGGCAAGCACCTGGACGTCCGTCGCCGCCAGATGCGACTTGACCAGGTCGGACAGGTAGGGAGCCTGCTCCTCGACCATGTCGAAGAGCATCTCGGCCGAACGTACGCGGTCACCGAGGTTGTCGAGGTTCCAGTGGCTCTGCGTGATCGAGGCCTCGCCACCGTCGCGGTGGCGCCAGTAGTAGATCGGCTCGGCGAGGATGTCGACCTGTCGGGCGCGGATGTGCGCGGCAAGGGCGACCGGGTAGTCCTCGTAGAGCATGTCCGGGTAGCTGAGGCCCGCGGAGTCCCAGAAGTCGCGCCGGTAGACCTTGTTCCAGATGTAGCGGTCGATGCCCAGGATGTGGGTCCGGCTGCAGTGCGTGGCGATGCGGGTGGTGACGAACGGGCGCCGGTGGGACCACGACTGCCAGACCGACACCGAGTCGAACCGACGGGCGTTGCCCGCCACGAAGTCGGAGCCCGAGCGCGCCAGCGTGTCCGTCATGAGCTGGTAGGCGTACTCCGGGACATAGTCATCGGCGTCGACGAACGCGAGCAGGTCACCCCTGCTCTCTTCGACCCCGATGTTTCGAGCCACACCGACGCCCACCTTCTCCGAGGAGACCACCCGGAAACGCGAGTCGCTCGACGCGAACCGGTCGGCGACTGTCGCGGACCCGTCGGTGGATGCGTCGTCGACCATGACCACCTCGAAATCCGAGAAGGTCTGGGCGCGAAGCGACTCCAGGCACGTCTGAAGGAAGGGCTCCACGTTGTGAAACGGGATGACGATGCTCAGAGCGGGATGCGGCACAAACTCACCTTAAGTCGCTCCGTCCTCGAGCCTTCGCAACCGCTCCTCGAAACGCGTGGCAGCCGTGATTCGGGCGCGCACCTGCTCCTGCTGACGCTGGATCTCGGCCCAGATCGAGGAGGCGTCGACGTGGCCGTCCGACGGCGCTCCGGCCGCGAGGTTGCCGCGCTCGACGGTGTCGCGCAGGGTCTCCAGACGTGCCTCGAGGGCCGCGACCTGCGGGCTGACCCGAGCGAGCTCGCGCTCGAGGTCGCCGATACGGACGCGCTGCCGGTCCGTGATGGCACGCAGCTCCTCGATGGTGGCTCGAGCCTCGTCCAAGTCGGCTGCGGATCCGGCCAATCTGTTGACCTTGCCGCGCAGTCGGTTCATCGCCATAGGGAAACGCGCTCCTCCTCGAGCCAGCCGGTCATGACGCGGGCCTCCGCCTCGATCCGATGCTCCGGCGCCACGGGCGAAGAGCCGCCGGCCTGATAGGTCCACTCCGTCTGCCCGGGGTTGTCGACGAACGAGAACCCGGACAGCAGGATGTCGGACTCCGGGAACAGGTTGACCGCCAGCCATGCGGCGGTGAAGCCCGTGGTCGGTGCCAGCTTCTCGGTCCTCCAGGGGATGTCGAGGTCGGTCCCGGTGCCGGTGAGCAGCTCGCCGTTCGGGATGGGTACGAAGCCCAGATCGGGCGGCCAGGACATCGGCCACACCTCGAGGCGGCCATGGAAGCGCATCGGTTCGGCGAGGAGGTAGAGGCGCTCGCGGTAGCGGTCGAAGGTGAACCGTGTCGGTCGGGTGATCCGGTTCCAGATCACCACGTCGGCCCGCGATCCCTGAGCGCGCGGCTCACCCGGGACGTCCAGCACGAAGCTGTTCACCCGGATCACCAGGTCCGAGTCGTCGATGGCCTGCGCACGGCCGTCGCTGGGCCCCAGAGGAGCATTCCCGAGCACTGCGACCGACCTCACCGGCGCCCTCTTGGCGTACGTGGTCATCAGGTCGCGTAAGTAGGCGAAGCCTTCAGTGATCGTGACTGCCCGTTCGGCGATCAACGTCACCGGCTTCCCCTTTCCGACGACTCTCGTCGCAGCGTCGTCACAGATCTCGGGGACGCGGCAGGCGCGTTACCCGTTCGGAAAAATCATAACGAGCCAGACCTCCGACAGTTACCCACCCGAGTATCGATTTGAGCGTCGCGGCGCGTTTTCAGGCGTGCCGGCGCAAAGTGCCATGACGCTGTTGGTGCCTCGTCACCATCCATACATCTGTGTGTCGCTCGATGGTCAGGCGGACTGAGCCCCGGTCCAGCTCGTACGCTCGGCCTCGAGCTCGGCACGCACGGCGTCCAGCTCGGACTCCAGCTCGGCGACCCGGATGGCCGCCTCGGCGGCGTCGGCCTCGACTGCCTGGAGCCTCGCCTCGAGCTGCTCGCCGCGCATCTCGGCCTGGGCGGCCCGGCGGGCCTCCTCGCCACGGCGACGGACGGCCTCGGCGGCGCGCTGGTGGGCGGCGGCCAGAGCGGACTCGAGCTCCTCGACGGCCTGGACGCGCTCAACGAGCTTGGCATCCATGTGCTCGCGGAACTCGGCATTCTCCTCGGCCCGCTTCTCGGACTCGACGCGGTAGGCCTGGGCCTGCTCGGCGCGGTCGCGTGCCCAGTCGCGGCGGGTCTGGAGAAGCTCGGAGTGAGTGATCTTGGTTGCGGCAGCGCCACAGGCGAGCCCGAGAACGGCTGCGAGCACGACAACCAGCCAGGACCCGGAGGCCACCGCGGCGGTGATCGTGATGGCGGCCAGCGCCAGCAGGCCTACAGCAACCGTCAGGCGTGTGCTGCGCTGACGCCTGCGTGTGACTGGAGTTGCGGATGGGGAAGGCATGCTTCCACGGTACGGCTAGTTTTCATCGCGTTTGCGGACCCGGCACGCGTGTTCGAGGAGTCGGGCGGCGACCAGGATCGCGGTTCCGGCCACGGCTGCGAGGGCTGAACGCACCAGCCGCTCCCCTGCTGCGGTGTTGGCGTCGTAGCCCAGCCAGCTCACCGCGTAGCCCAGATAACCGCCGGCAAGAAGCGCGCCAACCAGGCTGCAGGCGCGGGCGAGCACCAACCGGTTGACCGCCTGATGAGCCTCGATGCGTTCGCCGCGTACCTGCAGCTGGCGGTGGGTGATCCAGGCGGTCACGCCCAGGGCCGCCGCGATCAGCAGCAGCACGATCGGCTGCGCCCAGGTGACCACCGGAGCGACGCCGCGCCAGGACTCCAGCACGGGGTGAGCCAGCCAGCCACCGACGATCCCGATGACCGCCCACGCCGTGATGGCTCCGCCCGACATCGGGCGGAGCCGGCGCTCGTCGTCGGCTGGATCCTTCTCAGGACCCTGGTCGGGGTCCTCGGGTGCTGTGCTCAGATTCGGCTCAGAGGTCGAGGGTGAGATCGTCGCGGCGGGTGATGCCGGACTGGTCGGACTGCTCCAGCAGCTCGGCGATCGGACCCACGCCAGGAAGATCGGCGCTCGGCTCCAGGTCGAGCCACGGCTTGAGCACGAAGGCCCGCTGGTGCGCACGCGGGTGCGGCAGCGTCAGCGACTCCTCCTCGAGGATCTTGTCGCCGACCGAGATGACGTCGATGTCGAGCGTGCGCGGCTCGTTGAAGATGCCGCTGCGCGAACGGCCATAGGCGTCCTCGATGGTGAGCGCACGCTCGAGCAGGCGCGTCGGGGTGAGCGTGGTGTCGGCAAGGACGATGGCGTTGAGGTAGAGCTCAGCATCCTCGGGCGAGTCGACCGGCTCGGTCTCGTAGACCGGCGAGATCGTGGTCACCCAGACATCCGGGGTCTCGGCGAGGGTGTTCAACGCGTCCTGCAGATTTGCCAACCGGTCCCCGAGATTGGAGCCCAACGACAGCACCGCCCGTCGGATCGGCCGCATCTCCCCGGTGAGCGTGTCGGCGTCGATGATGTACGGGTTGGGTACCTCTGTCACGTGCTCTGCCTCCGGGTGATCGTCAGGGTGACGTCTTTGAACGTCGCTTCGATAGGCGCCCCCGGTTTGTGAACCGTAACACGTACCCAAAGTGCGCGGATGTCTGCAAGGCAAATGTCCGCGATCCGCTGGGCAAGCGTTTCGATGAGGTCCACCGGGTCGCGCTCAACATTGGTTTTGACCGCCATCGCGAGACTTCCGTAATCGACGGTGTCATGCAAGTCGTCCGTTTCCGCGGCCTTGCGGGAGTCGGTGCCGATGACCAGGTCGATGATGAACTTCTGCCCCTCGCGGCGCTCGAAGTCGAAGACTCCATGATGGCCGAAGCACTCCAGACCGAGGATCTGGATTTCGTCCGCGGGTTCCGCAATGTTCATCGAGTGGTTCATCCAATTGTCTCCAGTTTCGCTGCCGCCGCGAGGGTGTCCCTGGCGGCACGTACGTCATGAACACGCGTGGCCCAGACACCGCGTTGCGCGAGAAAGACGGTGATCGCATCGTGGGCATTCTCACGCTCGGTCACCGGACGCAGCGTGCCGTCGGGGGCGGCCAGCAGGCGGCCGAGGAAGGTCTTGCGGCTGGCCCCGATGAGCACCGGGAAGCCGAGCTTGTGGAACTCCTCCACACCCGCCAACAGCCGCCAGTTGTCATCGGCCGTCTTGGAGAAGCCGAGCCCGGGGTCGACGACGATGTTGTCGTCCTGGATCCCAGCCGCCCGCGCCGCCTCGATCCGCTGCTCCAGCTCCGCCTTGACCGTGTCGACCACGCCGTCGGCGTAGACGAGGTGGTCCTGCTGCTGCATCTCCGCGCCGTGCGCGCGCCAGTGCATCACGACGTACGTCGCACCGTGGTCGGCCGCGACCTTCAGGATCCCCGGGTCGGCCAGACCGCCCGAGACGTCGTTGATGATCTTCGCCCCGGCCTTCACGGCGGCCTCGGCAACCTCGGGGCGCATCGTGTCGACCGAGAGGGTCGCCCCCTCGGCGGCCAGCGTTTCGATGACCGGCACCACCCGGGCCAGCTCGTCGGCCACCAGCGGCCTGGTCGCTCCCGGACGGGTCGACTCGCCACCGATGTCGAGCAGGTCGGCCCCCTGCTCCAGAAGCGCATGACCGTGGGCCACCGCGTCATCGGTCGCCAAGAACCGTCCGCCGTCGCTGAACGAGTCGGGCGTGACGTTGACGATTCCCATGACCTGCACGCCACGACCCTATCCGGCGGTTCCGGAGGAGCAGACTTGACGAGGTGGGCCCGCTCAGCCAGGCTGCCCGCCATCTCATTTACCCATGGAGGCATCGTGGCCAAGATCCTGCTCCGCTCGGCGAGGGACCCGTTCGACGTGATCGAGGCGGGCGACCCGCGTGCGTGGGGCATCGGGTTCTATGGCACGAACGTCGGCAACCTCCTCTTCGCCGACTCGACACACCGGCTCCTCAGCGTGCCCGGAACCGAGATCGTCGCGAACCAATTCGTCCATGAGCGACGTGCGTTCACCGCCGACGAGGTAGCGGCGGTCAACGACGAGTACGACCACTTCGTGGTGCCGCTGGCCAACGCCCTCCGACCGGAGTTCACCCGTCCGTTGACGCGTCTGACCGCCTTCATCGAGCAGCTCTCGATCCCGACCACCATCGTCGGCATCGGCGCGCAACTCTCCCTCGACGAGCTCGACACCGCTCCCGGCGACGAGCTGGCAGCTCTTCACCGCCGCTTCATGAACAGCGTCCTCGAACGGTCCCCGAAGGTCGGCGTACGCGGCGAGATCACCGCCGAGTACCTGCGACGTCTCGGCTACGGCGACGATCACGTCGAGATCATCGGCTGCCCGTCGATCTACCTCAACGGCCCGGGCCTCACCGTCCGCGACGAGCGCGCCACCCCGATCGACGACGAGGACCCGATCGCGGTCTCGATGAGCCCGCTGACCTCGCCCTGGTTCGAGACGTACGTCGACGCCTTCGCCGACCGGCACCCGCAGATGACGTACGTCGGCCAGACCCACCACGACTTCGCGATGCTCCAGTGGGGTCGACACAGTCAGCCCGAGATGGGTATCGACCGCGACCACCGGCTCTACTTCGAGGACCGGACCCGGATGTTCCTCGACGCCGGATCCTGGATGCGGTTCCTGGCCACCCAGCGGTTCGCCTTCGGCACGCGCATCCACGGCAACGTCGCCGCAGTGTTGGCCGGGACCCCCGCCATGGTCATCGCTCACGACTCACGCGTGCTGGAGCTGTGCGACTACCACGGCCTGCCCTACACGATGCTCGACTCGATCACGCCAGAGACCACGGTCGACGAGCTGTTCCAGGCAGCCGACTTCACCAGCTTCCACAACCGCCTGGCCGAGGGCTGGAAGCGGCTGACCGCGTTCCTGGACGAAGCCGGTCTGGCGAACGTCGCTCAGCCCGGCCAGTCGAGTGCGGCGTACGACGCCGAGCTCGCCGCGCTGGAGCCGGCGGCACCCGTCGCCACGCTCCGTGGGTCGGGCGATGACGCCCTCCGGCGCATCGAGGACCGGATCCACGCCCTGAAGATCGCCTCCGAGCACGCCGACACCGCCGCCAAGCGGCGTGAGCGGGAGCTCGAGAAGAAGCTCACCGCGTCGGTGAAGGGCCAAGCCAAGCGAATCGCAGCTCTCGAGTCGACCACGCGCAAGCAGCAGGCCCGGATCGAACGGCAGACCGGTCGCCTGGATCGCCAGCGAGGCCTGATCGACGAGCTGCGCGCAGACCTCGCTCGTCACGAGGAACGAGCGGGCCTGCGCGGCTTCGTCCGACGGGTTCGCCGCCGGCTGCGTCGCTCGGAGAGCTAGCGGGTCCCGCCCCGGATCAGCGCCATCGCCTCAGCCCGGGTGGTGGCGTTGGAGCGCATCGTGCCGCGTACGGCACTGGTGATGGTGCGGGCGCCGGCCTTCTTGACGCCGCGCATCGTCATGCACAGGTGCTCGGCCTCGACCACCACGATGACGCCGCGCGCCTCGAGGAGCTCCATGAGCGCGTCGGCCACCTGGGTGGTGAGCCGCTCCTGCACCTGCGGTCGCTTGGCGAAGACGTCGACCAACCGGGCGAGCTTGGACAGGCCGGTGATCTTGCCGGAGGACGCCGGGATGTAGCCAACATGGGCGACACCGGTGAACGGCACCAGGTGGTGCTCGCACATCGACCACAGCTCGATGTCACGGACCAGGACCATCTCGTCGTGGCCGAGATCGAACGTCGTGGTGAGGACTTCCTCGGGCGTCTGGTGCAGCCCGCGGGTCACCTCCTGGTAGGCGCGGGCGACCCGGGCGGGAGTCTCGAGCAGCCCTTCGCGGTCGGGGTCCTCCCCGATCGCGTAGAGCAGCTCGCGCACGGCCGCCTCGGCCCGCTTCTGGTCGAACACCGGCACGTCCGCCACGTCCCGCTCGGGGACATGGACGGGCGCTACGTCATCGAAGTTGTCGGACATGTCTTCAGTATCAGGCGGGCGGGGTGCCCTCGGGCGAACCGGCCTCGGTCGGCTTCGCGACCTCGACACCGTTGGCCGACTGGGGGCCGGACTGGGCGCCGGACTGCTTCCCGGCCGCACGGATCGCCTTGGCGAGGTTCTCCTTGTCGCGCTCGACGATCCACCGCGGGATCTCGACCGCTGGGCGCTCGGAGGGGCGGCGGGTGTCGGAACCGGTCCAGGCCGGACGCGGATCGCGGCGACGCAGCGGCTCGAAGATCTCGGCCACCTCGTGCTTGGAGAGCGTCTCCTTCTCGAGGAGCTCCAGGACCAGGCTGTCGAGGACGTCCCGGTTCTCCTCGAGGATGTCGAAGGCCTCCTGGTGCGCGGTGGCGAGGAGCTTCTTGGTCTCGTCGTCGACGACGGCGGCGACCTCTTCGGAGTAGTTGCGCTGGTGACCGATGTCACGGCCCAGGAACGGCTCCCCGTTGGACTCACCGAGCTTGATCGCACCCAGGCGCTCGGTCATACCGAACTGGGTGACCATCGCGCGGGCGAGGTTGGTCGCCTTCTCGATGTCGTTGCCGGCACCCGTGGTCGGGTCGTGGAAGATGAGCTCCTCCGCGGCACGGCCACCGAGCATGTAGGAGAGCTTGTTGAGCATCGAGGACCGGGTCTGCGAGTACTGGTCGTCGTCGGGCATGACTAGGTTGTAGCCCAGCGCCTTGCCGCGCGGCAGGATCGTGATCTTCTGGACCACGTCCGGACCCGGCAGAGCCGCGGCGACCAGCGCGTGGCCACCCTCGTGGTAGGCGGTGATGAGCTTCTCCTGCTCGCTCATCAGACGCGTGCGCTTCTGCGGGCCGGCGATGACCCGGTCGATGGCCTCGTCGAGCGCCTTGTTGGTGATCAGCTTCTGGTCGCTGCGAGCGGTCAGCAGCGCGGCCTCGTTGAGCACGTTGGCCAGGTCGGCACCGGAGAACCCGGGGGTCCGGCGGGCGACCGAGTCGAGGTCGATGTCGCCGGCCAGCGGCTTGCCGCGGGCGTGGACCTGCAGGATCTTCTCGCGACCGGCGAGGTCGGGAGCGTCCACCTGGATCTGGCGGTCGAAGCGGCCCGGGCGCAGCAGCGCCGGGTCGAGCACGTCGGGACGGTTGGTCGCCGCGATCAGGATGACCCCGCCGCGTACGTCGAAGCCGTCCATCTCCACGAGGAGCTGGTTGAGCGTCTGCTCGCGCTCGTCGTGGCCACCGCCCATGCCGGCACCACGGTGACGGCCGACGGCGTCGATCTCGTCGATGAAGACGATGGCGGGAGCGTTCTCCTTGGCCTGCTCGAACAGGTCGCGGACACGGCTCGCACCGACACCGACGAACATCTCGACGAAGTCCGAACCGGAGATCGAGTAGAACGGCACGCCGGCCTCGCCCGCGACAGCGCGCGCGAGCAGGGTCTTACCGGTGCCTGGCTGGCCGTAGAGCAGCACGCCCTTGGGGATCTTGGCGCCGACGGCCTGGAACTTCGCGGGCTCCTGCAGGAACTCCTTGATCTCCTGGAGCTCCTCGACCGCCTCGTCAGCACCGGCGACGTCGGCGAACGTCGTCTTCGGCATGTCCTTGGTGATCAGCTTCGCCTTGGACTTGGCGAACTGCATGACCCCGCGACCGCCACCGCCCTGGACCGAGTTCATCAGGAACAGGAACAGCACGATGATCAGCACGAACGGCAGAGCGAAGCTCAGGATCGAGCCGAGCACGGAGGGCTTGGCCACCTCGGAGTTGAACTCCTCGAGGTTCTCACCCTCGGCCTCGGTCTTGCGCACCATCTCGATGAGCGCTTCCTGGTCACCGTCGACCCAGGAGGTCGTGACCTCGGAGCCGCCATCGCGGGTGCCCTTGACCAGGGTCGCCTTGATCTCCTGGTCGCCGTCGACGAACGTGATCTCCTTGACCTTGTCGTCCTGGATGTATTCGGTCAGCTCGCTGGTGGTGATCTCGTCGCCACCGTTGCGGGGGGCCAGATACTGCAGCGCCAGGATCACACCGAGCACTGCCACGATGATCCACAGCCAGGGACCTTTGAATATGCGCTTCACAGGCTTCTTTCAACCGTTTACGGGGTCAGACACGCACGCAGGGCAGCGTGCACGTCATTTAGAACGACGGTACACGCCAAATCGTGCCCACCCCATCTGCGCGGTTCCGCTGTTGGCGTAACAGCCGGCGCTCGCCAGCTCAGTTCCAGCCTCAGCTGTAGATGTGCGGCGCGAGGGTCGAGATGTCGCGCAGGTTGCGGTACTTCTCGTTGAAGTCGAGGCCGTAGCCGACCACGAACTCGTCGGGGATGTCCCACCCGACGTACTTCACGTCGACCGGCATGCTGACCGCCTCGGGCTTGCGGAGCAGGGTGGCGATCTCGATGCTCGCCGGGCCGCGGCTGGTGAGGTTGGAGGTCAGCCAGGTCAGGGTCAGGCCGGAGTCGATGATCTCGTCCACGACGAGCACGTGCTTGCCTGTGACGTCGGTGTCGAGGTCCTTCAGGATCCTCACCACACCGGACGACTTGGTGCCAGAGCCGTAGGAGGAGACGGCCATCCAGTCCATCTCGACGTGGCGGTTCAGGGCGCGCGCGAGGTCGGCCATGATCATCACCGCACCACGTAGGACGCCGACGATCAGCAGCTCCTGACCCTCGTAGTCCTTCTCGATCCGGCGGGCCAGCTCTTCGACCTTCGCCTGGATCTCGTCGTGGGTGAACAGGGTCTTCACGAGGTCGTCGCCGACGTACTCGGTGTCCATGTCCGTCACTCTAAGGGCTTGGTGTGAACGGTCCCGATTCGAAGACGATACGACCGTTCGTACGCTTCGCGCGCAGGTGTCCTGGAAGGTCGATCCAGCGCTGGCCGCGCCAGCCGGTGACCAGCTCGTCGACGGCCTTGACGTGCTCACGGGTGAGCTCCGCCGGCGGGCTGCCGGCCTCGAGGGCCGCGATCCGGAGGACTCTGGTGCGGACGGCGGACGGATACCCGGCGAGGGTCTCGACCGGCAGGGATCCGGCGAGCTCGCGGTGCATCGCCTCGGCGATGTCGTCGATGAAGTCGGCGTCCTCGCGGAGTTGCTCGGCCGTACGAGCCAGCGCGTCGGCGACCCCCGGGCCGAGGTCCTCCTCGAGCGTGGGCAGGACGCGGTGGCGGATGCGCGCGCGGGTGTAGGCGAAGTCGCGGTTGTGCGGGTCCTGCCAGACGTCGAGGCCCTCGACCTGGCAGGCGGTCTCGGTGTCGATCCTGGTCGTCGCGAGAAGGGGCCGTCGATAGCGGTCGAAGGCCGCTCGCATCCCGGAGAGGCTGCGCGCACCCGATCCCCTGGTCAGCCCCAGCAACACGGTCTCGGCCTGGTCGTCGCGGGTGTGGCCGAGCAGGATCACGCTCGCGCCGAGGCGCTCGGCGAGCTGGTCGAGGACCGCATAGCGGGCCTGCCGCGCCGCAGCCTCGGGCCCCTCCCCGTCGGCCTTGACCTCCACCGTCGCGGTCACGGTCTCGTCGACGCCCATCTCGGCGAGCTGTCCGACGACCTTCGCGGCCTGCGCCTGGCTGCCGTCCTGCAGCCCGTGGTCGACGGTCGCGCCGATGATGTGCAGCCCGAGCTTGTGGCCCTCGAAGACCGCGGCCGAGGCCAGCGCGAGGGAGTCCGCTCCCCCGGAGCAGGCCACCATCACCTTCTCACCCGGCTCGAGCCGCTCGAGCGCCGCGCGGACGGGGCGGCGTACGGCCGCGACAGAGGGGTGCAGACTCACAGGACCCGGGTGACCCAGGCGTCCGGCTCGACGATCTCGGCCTTCGACGGGAGGTTCTCGGGGCCGGCGAAGACGGCGTTGAACTCCTCCATGCCGACCCGGTCGACCACGTGGCGTACGAACTTCGCGCCGTCGCGGTACTGCGCCATCTTGGCCTCCAGACCGAGCAGGCGGCGCAGCAGGCGGTCGAGGACGCCGATGCCCTGACGGCGCTTGTTGAAGGCCTTGCGGATCGTGGTGACGCTCGGGATGACACCGGGGCCGACATCGTCCATGACCACGTCGGCGTGGCCCTCGAGCAGCGACATCATCCCGGTGACCCGGTCGATGATCTCCTTCTGCTCGGGCTTGGCGAAGGCGTCCACGATGCTGCCGTTGCCCTTGAGCGCCTCGGTGACGCGCTGCAGCCCGCCGTCGAAGATCGAGGCCGGGTCCATCGCTTCGGAGAGACCCTCGATCTGGGCGAAGAGGTGGTCGCGCATCCACGGGCTGGCGGTGAACTGGACCCGGTGGGTCTCCTCGTGGAGGCAGACCCACAGCCGGAAGTCGGTCGGGTCCAGGCCGAGCTCGCGCTCGACGTGGACGGCGTTGGGCGCGACCAGCAGCAGCCGCCCCGACGGCCCGTAGAACGGGTCGAATTGGCCGAGGATCTTCGAGGCCATGAAGCCGAGCAGGCCGCCGACCTCTGCCGCGCTGACCTTGGACCCGACCGCCATGGTCAGTGCCCCCGGGGTGCGCTTCGCGGTGATCCGGTCGACCACCGGCGAGATCACGTGGGCGAAGGTGTCGGCGTTGGCCTGGATCCAGCCCCTTCTGTCGACCACCAGGACCGGCGCGGTGTCGCGGGGCGCGTCCAGGCCGGTGAAGGCGCGTACGAACTCGGTCGCCTTGGCGGCGTCCGCGCGCAGCTCCTCGACGGCATGCTGGGCCTCGCTGCGCGAGACGATCGGGCCATCTCCGGCGACCTTCGCGCCGAGGCGTACGGCCAGGTCCCAGTCGACCATGGCGGCTCCGGACGGGGCAGGGTCCTCAGCACGATGGGTCATGCGTACGACCGTATCCGACCGGACCTATGCCGAGCATCGACACGTCGCGACCGCCGTGATCGCGTCGTCGAGGGCGTCGCGTACGTCCAGGGTCTGCTCGGGCTTGAACCCGTCGGCCATGAGTACGACGACGAACGGCGTGCCGCGGGCGTCGATCGCGATGCCGGAGAGCCCGGAGACGCCGGTGAGGGTGCCGGTCTTCGCCCGGACGCGGCCGCGACCCGGCTCGGCGTCGAAGTTGAACCGCCGCGAGAGCGAGCCGACCCAGCCGGCGACCGGAAGGCCGGTCATCGCCGGGGCGAGCTCGGGGCGGTTGGGGCTGGCGGCGGTCTGGAGCGTGCTCACCAGCAGTGTCGGCGGGATCAGGTTCTCCCGGGAGAGGCCAGAGCCGTCGCGGAGGACCAGGCCGGTGGTGTCGATACCGAGGTCCTTCAGCGTGGCCGTGATCGCCGCGGTGGAACCGTCGAACGTCGGGGCGCCGGCCGCGAGCCCGACCTGCCGGGCGAGCACCTCGGCGAGCTGGTTGTCGCTGTGCTGCAGCGTGTATTCGACGATCTCGCGCAGGGTGTCGCCCTGGCGTACGGCGAGCTGGGTGCCCGCCTTCGTCCCCCTCGCGGGCTTCCCGCTGACCTTGATCCCGTGCTTGACCAGGGCCTTCTTGAACTGCTCGGCGGCCTGCATGGACGGGTCCCGGCTGTAGCCCGACGACTGGGAGCCGCCGTGGTCGACCAGCAGCGCGGTGATCCCGCCGACCTCCTCGCCCAGATAGGTGCGTCGCCAGGTGGGACTCAGCGTCGGGCCACCGAAGAGAGTGTCGTCGTAGGCGAGGGTCACCGACTTGGTGGTGCCGAGCTCCCGGGCCGTCTCCGCGGCGAGGTCATCGAGGTCGCTGGTACTGAGAGATGCGTCACCTCCACCGACCAGGGTCACGGTGCTCCCCTGGAGCGTGGTGCTGGTCTCGAACCTGCGCTCCGAGCCGTACGCCTCCAGCACCGCCACGCTGGTCAGCACCTTCGTGACGCTCGCCGGGGTCGCGGCCCCGGAGCCGTGGGTGACCAGCGGCGCGCCCTCGAGCGGCGCAATCGCCGCCTTGAGGTGCTTGCCGAGCCGCTTGTCGCCGACCATCCCCCGCATCACCTGCTCCAGCGCGGCCTGATCAGGCTTTCCGGGGGCTCGCGTCTGCTCGCCCGCGACCGCCGCGGGGCTGACCGCGGCGATGCTCAGCGGGGCCGGCGGAGGGGTCGGCGCGACGTTGCCGCGGGCATAGCGCGCCCAGCCCAAGGCGTACGCCGCGGCCGCCGCGCCCACCAGCAGCGCGAGCACCAGCGGCAGCACGACCACGAGCTTTCCGCGGCCCTCCTCCGGCTCCTCGGAAGGCCACTTCGGCGCGCTTTGGGGCTCCACGGATATCCTCCTCGATGCCGGGTCTGACGCTGATCGATGTCAGACTGTCCGGCATTCCGTTTTTGGGTTTGTCTGGAGGCAGAGAAGTGACGCAGGAGTTCGACGTACTGATCGAGGTCCCCAAGGGATCCCGCAACAAGTACGAGGTGGACCACGAGTCGAACCGGCTTCGACTCGACCGCGTGCTGTTCACCTCCATGATGTACCCCGCAGACTACGGCTACATCGAGGACACCCTCGGTGGGGATGGTGACCCGCTCGACGCGCTGGTGCTCACCCCCTACCCGCTCTTCCCGGGTGTGCTGGTCGAGGCCCGCCCCGTCGCGATGTACGTCATGGAGGACGAGCAGGGCCAGGACGAGAAGGTCCTCTGCGTCCCCTGCGACCCCCGCTTCGACCACATCCAGGACCTCGCGGACGTCGACGAGTGGACGCTCAACGAGATCAAGCACTTCTTCGAGCACTACAAGGACCTCGAGCCCGGCAAGTCCGTCAAGGGCTCCGACTGGGTCGGCAAGGCCGCCGCGGAGTCGGAGATCGCCGCCTCCATCGACCGGTTCAAGAACACCGCTCACTGAGGCTTGTTGCCTGCTGACCGAGGCGATGTCCTGGGCTTGTCGAAGGGTGACTCGGTCGGGCGGGCGCGAATGTTGACCGAGGTAACTCGGTCGAGTGTCGCTTCCTTCGTGGAGTTCCACGAAGGAAGTGTTCGTTCACCGAGGTAACTCGGTCAGCATTCACCGAGCGCGGCATGCAACGAGTCGTACGCTGCGTCAACCTCGCCCGCGACGGTCGGAAGGACCTTCGTCGCGGGGCGTTGGGCCACCAGGTCGGCGAGCTTGGAGGCGTACGCACGGAGGTGCTCGTCGCCACCGGACTCCGCCACGATCTCCCTCACGATCGGATGCCAGGGGTCGTTGCCGTCATCGCGTCGATGGAAGCGGCGTAGCGCGTCGTCCTCGACGGCCTCGAGCATGACTTCTACGAATTCGGCGCCGGCGTCGTGCGCCGCCCGCTCGAAGCGTTGGAGCTCGCTGACTCGGGCGAACAGCTGTGGAAGCACGACGTCGCCGGACTCGCTGAGGTAGCCGCGGATCAGCCCGAGCGCCGCAGGCCGGATCCGTGCGCCGGCGCCGATGAAGTCGTCTCTCCATCCGCTGATGAAGGTACGCAGCAGATCGATGTCACACATCAGCGTGCCGGGGTGGTCGGCCGCGAAGCGCCTGGCGAGCGTCGATTTTCCTACCCCGGGCATTCCGTTGATGAGGATCAGCCTGGCCACGTGGCCAGTCAACCACCCCGTGGGTGTTCAGCTGGCGATTCGCATCCGGGACTCGATCCGAGCCAACGTCCGCCGGGGAGCGTCGAGGTCCTCCCAGATGAAGCGCACGAATCCGTAGTCGGTGATCTCTCGGATCTCGTCCTCGCGCCGCTTCTCCTCGAACACCGCGTCGCTGGGTGACTGGCCGGGCTTGAGCAGCTTTCCGTACTTGACCTTGCCGTCGAACTCGCCGAATAAGCGGAACTGGGGCCATGCCCAGTCGACGATGCCGACCAGCAAACCGTCCGCGCGGTAGACCGGCACCTGCAGCTGCGGACGCGGCAGACCTCCGACGCGGAACAGCCACAGGCATCGCGACTCCCCGATCGATCCCGACAACGGATCAGCGTGTGCGACAGCGGCCCCGAGCGGATGACTGAAGGGCCACTGATTCATCCGCTTGTATTCGGCGACCAGCTCTTCCTTCGTGAATGCCTTCGCTCGAAGACCGGCATCGAGAATGCACTGAGTGACCTCGTCGTTGGCCTGGAGGCTCGTCTCCAGCGCGCATCGCACCGCAGGCAGCGTACGCAGCCCGTCGCGTGTCTCGATCTCGTCCTCCCCGACGACACCCAGGTGATGGACGACGTCTCCCTCGAGCGGCCTTCCGGCACGATCGAGCCTGGTCACGTGCACCTTGGCGAGGTCCACACCCCACAGGTCGATCCCGTGAGCGACCATGCCGGACACGTGGCTCAGAGCGATCTTGCCGCCCAGCGAGCGCTGCACGGCTCGGGCACGTACGCGGTGTCGTCCGACCGGGTCCAGCGCTGCCCACTCGTCGGCGAACACGTATGCCCCGCGTCTGATCCGATGCCATGCGCCCTGGCGGACGACACCAGTGATCTCGCGGTCTGCGTAGCCGGCGTTCTTGGCTTCGCGGCGGGTGAAGAAGCCTTCGGTGGCGGTGATGATTCGTAGTGGGTCCATGCGTCCAGGGTTCGTCCCCACGCCGATGTTTCCGACCAGATATCGGCCGGCTGTGGATAACCCCGACCCGAACGCCACCTGTGGATAGTCAGCGGCCCGCTTTCGCGTGGGCGCCGAGTGGATGCTCACCGAGGTACCTCAGTGGCTGCCCGCTTACCTCGCGGAACTCCACGAAGTAAGCGACACCCGACCGAGTTACCTCGGTGAGCATCCACCGCCCCTCAGCCGAGCAGGTCCTTCGACCGCAGCAGCTCCTCCGGCACACCGAAGCCGTCGACGAGCAGCCTTGCATCCGGACGCAGCTGGCGGCAGAGGCGGTTGACCTCGGCGGTGATGGCCTTGGAGCGCTCGGAGGAGAGGCGGCCGTGCTCCATGAACCAGGCGCGGTCGGCCTCGATGACCGAGAGGGCGCTGAGGTCGCAGAGGATGTCCATCAGGTCGCGTACGGGACCCTCGGGGAGCCCGCGGACCTTCTCGCGGAACGCCTCGTGGATCAGCCGCTCCACGTGCGCGTGAGCGACACCGATGACGTGGTCCTGCACGGTCGAGAAGACCGCCCCCGGCTCGCGCCCGGCCTTGACCCCCGACTGCAGGCGGCGGGCGACGCCGGCGAGCATGTGCTCCTCGCGGAAGCGCAGCATCGCCAGGTGGTAGTCGGAGTCGAGGATGTCGGGCTCCCGCTCCCCGGCGATCGGAACGACGTCGCGGACCCGCTCGAGCAGCTTGTGCACGGCGGTCCGCTCCAGGACCGTCTCGACGGCGAGACCGGCCACGAAGCGGACCAGATCGAGCTGGTCCATCTCCTCGAACTCGCCGGAGTAGTTGGTGAGCAGCCCCTTGGCGACCAGCTGCAGCAGCACGGTGTTGTCGCCCTCGAAGGTCGTGAAGACGTCGGTGTCGGCCTTCAGGGCCGCGAACCGGTTGGCGGCCAGGTAGCCCGCTCCGCCGCAGGCCTCCCGGCACTCCTGGATCGTCCGGGTCGCGTGCCAGGTCGCCAAGGCCTTGGTACCGGCCGCTCGCGACTCGAGCTCGCGCCGGGCGTGCTCGGAGGTTGCGACGCCAGAGAAGACATCGTGCAGATCGTCGCGTACGACCTCCTGCGCGAAGCGCAGCGCGTAGGTCCGCGCGACGAGCGGCAGCAGCCGCCGCTGGTGCTGGCCGTAGTCGAGGAGCAGGGACTCCTCGGCGTCCGAGGACGCCTCGAACTGCCGCCTCCGCAGCGCGTAGCGGACCGCGATCGTCAGCGCGACCTCCGATGCCCGGATCGCGGCGCCGCCGACCGAGACGCGTCCCTGCACGAGCGTGCCGAGCATGGTGAAGAAGCGCCGCCCGGCCGACTCGATCTCGGAGACGTACTCGCCGGCCTCGGTGACGTCCGCGAAGCGGTTCAGGAGAGACGTACGCGGCACCCGCACGCCGGAGAACCACAGCCGTCCGTTGTCGACGCCGTTGAGGCCCATCTTGGGTCCGTCGTCCTCGATCCGGACCCCGGGAGCGGGCGCGCCGTCGACCCGGATCGGCACCACCAGAGCATGGACCCCGCGCTCCTCGCCCCCGACCACGAGCTGGGCGAAGACGACCGCGAGCTCACCGTGGGCCGCGGCGTTGCCGATGTAGTCCTTGTACGCATCCTCGCGGGTCGTCTCGATGACGAACTCCTGCGCAGCCGGATCGTAGGTGGCCACGGTCCCCACCGCGGCCACGTTGGACCCGTGGCCGTGCTCGGTCATCGCGAAGCAGCCGAGCAGGCGCCCGGAGACGATGTCGGCGAGATAGCGATCGTGGTGACGCGCGGTCCCGAGCTGCAGGATCGCGCCGCCGAAGAGCCCGAACTGCACGCCCGACTTCACCAGCAGCGACAGGTCGCCGCCGGCCATCTCCTCGAAGGCGGCGATGGAGGCGCCGACGTCACCGCCCCCGCCGTACTCCTTCGGGAACCCGAGCCCGGTCAGACCGGTCGCGGAGACGTCGAGGAGCACCTCCCGCACTCGCTCGCGATACTCCGGCCGGGGCAGTTCCTCGACCTCGTCGAGGAAGTCGGCGCGCGCGATCAGGGACTTGCGTACGTCCTCCCGGACTCCCGCGTATCGCCCGTCGAGAAGTGCGGTCAGTGAGGCTGCATCGATGGCGGTCACGCCACCACCCTAAGCCGAGAGGGGGCTCGGATCAGGTCAGCTCGTGGGCGACCTTCGACTCGCGGTCGGCGATCTCGTCGGACTCCGCGACAAGCCGGCGTACGCCCTTGCGCTGGAACTTCTGGCCTGCCGCCAGGCCGCCGAAGTAGTAGGCGACGAGAGCGATCATGCAGCCCGCGATGTCGTCAGCGAGGTAGTGCCAGCCGAAGTAGACGGTCGCCACGACGGTGATCCCGAAGTTGATCCAGCCGGCCCAGCGGGCGATCTTGTTGTTGATCGTGGCCTGGATCATCAGCGCCACCAGCAGGGTGATGCCGCAGTGCAGCGAGGCGAAGCCACCGACCGACTGCACCACGTTGGCGTCGACGTCGAAGAGGACGTGTTGCCTGGTGAAGACCAGCGATTCCATCAGTGTGCTCGCCGGTGTCTCGGGGAGGTCGGCGTAGAGATAGGGGTACTGCAGGCCCGGACCGACCGTCGGCAGGCAGTAGTACGAGACCGTGCCGAGGATCCAGGCGATGCACTGCGAGCTCACGAACCAGTAGCCGTAGGCGAGGTTGCGCGACCACACCAGCCAGCCGGCGACGGCGAACGGCACCAGCGGCAGGAACCACATGTAGATGTAGGAGAGGAACCACGCCACCCAGCCGGTGCCGAGGAGGTCGTGGAGCAGGATCGCCGGGTCGGCACCGAAGAGCACCGCCTTGTCGATCAGATGGAGCTCGTGGTCGAACTCGTAGGTCTCCGGCACCACGAACGGCAAGAACGACTTGAGGTTTCGGTAGCAGACGTAGACCAGGTAGAAACAGACGATGCCCATCGCCACGAGCGTCAGCCGCTCACGGGTCCAGTGGGTGCGGACCCGTTCCTTGAAGATCGGCCCCATGTCCTTCCACTTGAACTTCGCCATCCACAGCGTCCGTGGCACCAGGTCGACGAGGAGCGCAGCTCCGACGAGGAGGGGGAGGCGGAGCCAGGACGGTCCGAGGAAGCCCTCCGGGTCGAGCATGCGCTTGTCGACGATCTGCGCGGTCACGACTGCGATCAGGCCGAAGATCAGCGCGCTACTGACGAGGAAGATCTGAGCGCGGCGATACATAGCCGTTAAGTTTAAATGGCGGGTGGCCGCTCTGCCGATTCGGGGACAACAGATTCTGGGACGGCCAGCCGATTCGGCTCGACCCTCAGCGCGACCGACTCCCCCGGCGCCGGCGCCGAGTCGGCGACGGCGTCGACCTCACCGACATCATCGAGACGTACGACGAGCCGGTGCAGCTCCGGCGTAGCCCTGGCCGAGACCACGGTGCCGGTGAGCGGGCCGTCCGGATCGGCGACGAAGGCGGAGCGGCGCAGCGCCACCGCGCCGGCCGGTGCCATCCCAGCAGCCTTCAGGACCGTGTACGCCGCCGGCCCCTCGAGCACGCGGGCGTACCCAAGGAACAGGGCAGCCCAAGTGTCCGTAGGTCTCGCCCACACCTCCCGCAGGGTCCCCTGCTGCACCAGGTGACCGTCGCGCAGGAGCGCGATCCGGTCGGCGACCGCGAAGGCCTCCTCCTGGTCATGGGTGACCATCAGCGCGGTGGTGCCCGCCTCGTGCAGGATCCGTCGCAGGTCGCCCGCAAGCCTCTCCCGCAGCCCGGCGTCGAGGGCGGAGAGCGGTTCGTCGAGGAGCAGCAGCCGCGGTTCGACCGCGAGCGCCCGCGCGAGCGCGACCCGCTGCCGCTCGCCGCCGCTCAGCGTGCCCGGGAGGCGGTCCTGGTAGCCGCCCAGGCCGACGAGCTCCAGCAGGTCGGCCACCTTCTTCGTTCGCTCGGCGGCCGGGATGCGGCGCAACCGCATCGCGTAGGCGACGTTGTTCGCGACGCTGAGATGCGAGAACAGCTGCCCGTCCTGGAACATCAGCGCGAAGCCACGCTTGTGCGTCGGCACCCCGCGCAGCTCCCGCCCGTTCCAGCTGATCTCGCCCGTCGCCGGCTCCAGCCCGGCCACGGCCCGCAGCAGCGTCGACTTCCCCGACCCCGACGGCCCGAGCAGCGCCAGCACCTCTCCGTCCGCCAGCTCCAGGCTGACGTCCGAGACGGCCGCCTTCCCGTCGTACGCCACCGACACCTCACGCAGCGACAGCATCGCAACCTCGATCCTGGTTCACAGTGCTCCGATCGAAGGGACGCGGAGACGCTCGACGAGGAGCATCACGACGGCGGTGGCGGCGGCGAGGACACAGGCGGCGGCGAGGGCCATCCCGTAATTGTCCGAGCCCGGTCGGGACAACAACCGCAGGATGACGACGGGGAGGGTGGGGCGCTCCTCGCGGACGAGGAAGGACGTCGCACCGAACTCCCCCAGCGATGCCGCGAAGGCAAACCCGGAGGAGGCGAGGAGCGGCTTCCAGATGGCAGGTACGTCGACGGTCATGACCGCGCGCAACGGCCCGGCACCGAGCCCGGCAGCGGCCTGCCGGAGCCGGTCGTCGACCGACCCCAGGACGGGCACCAGGGTGCGTACGACCAGGGGCAACGCGACCAGAGCCTGGGCCAGCGGCACCAGCCACGGCTCGTCGCGGAAGTCGAGCGGGGCCGACCCGAGGGTCAGGTAGAGCCCGAGCCCCAGCGTGACGGCACTGACCCCGAGCGGCACCATGAACAGCCCGTCCAGGACCGAACGCACCCGCCGCTCGGCCACCGACCGGGACCGGCGCGTCACCGCGAACGCGACCAGCAGCCCGAGGGTCAGCGCGACCAGGGAGGCCTGCACCGCGACCGCCAGGGAGGTCATCAGCGCGGTCGTGACCGGTACCGGCAGCGGCGGGTCGAACCCGGGAGTCTGCAGGGCCGTGTAGTTCCGGAGGCTCCACCGGTCATCGGCGCGCAGAGATCCGAGCAGCAGGGCGAGCAGCGGCCCGGCGACCAGCAGGACCAGCACCGACGTCGACAACAGTGCCGGAAGGTCCCGCATCGAGACCCGCCGGCGGCGTACGACGACCCGGGACTGCGCGGGATCCGGCACCGAACGCAGCCGGCCGGCCACGACCAGCAACCCGATGACGACCAACAGCTGGAGCACCGACAGCACCGCGGCGCCGGGAAGGTCGAACAGGGTGAAGGTCAGCTTGTAGATCTCGGTCTCGATGCTGTTGTAACGCACCCCGCCGAGGGTGAGCACGATCCCGAACGCGGTCGCGCAGAAGAGGAAGACCACCGACGCCGCGGAGACGATCGCGGGACGCAGCGCCGGCAGGGTGATCGTCAGGAGGACCCGTGCCGGCGAGGCGCCCAGCGCGGCAGCAGCCTCACCGGGACGCGGGTCGAGCGACTCCCAGGCCGCCCCGACCGCGCGGATCACCACCGAGGCGTTGAAGAAGACCAGCCCGAGGATGATCGCGGTCGGCGTACCGTCGAGCCCCAACCCAGCCAGCAGCCCGGCCTCGCCGATGAGCTCGCGGAAGGCGACCCCGACCACGACGGTGGGGAGCACGAACGGCACCAGCAGCCCCGCCCGGATGACCCGCTGGAACGGAAAACTCAGCCGATGGAGGGCGAACGCGGCCGGCAGCCCGAGCGCGACGCTCAGCACCGTCGCCAGCCCCGAGGACCACAGCGTGAACCAGAGCGCCCGCTGGATCTCCGGGCGCCCCACGACCCTGGTGATGACCGAGGGATCGAAGGATCCTTCGAAGAACAGTCCGCGCTGCACCATCCCGATGACCGGCAGGACGAAGAAGACCGCCAGCACGGCCACCGGGAGGGCGGCGAGCGCGACCAGGGTCGCGATTCGCCGGATCACAGCGCGACGGGTGGAGCTCACTGCGCGATCGTGTCACTCCAGGTCGCCAGCCACGTCTCCCGGTTCTCGTCGATCTCCTCAGGCTCGACGGAGAGCGGCTCGGTGGGCTGCTGAGCGAACTTCGCCCAGTCGGCGGGCAGCTCGACGCCGGAGGACACGGGGAACACGTACATGCTCTCCGGCAACGCCCCCTGCACGCTGTCGGAGAGCATGAAGTCGATCAGCGCCTGAGCGCCTTCGGGGTGATCGGCGCCCTTGAGCACGCCGGCGTACTCGACCTGCCGGAAGCAGGTGTCGAGCAGTGCCTTGGTCGTCGACTTTCCGTCCTTGACGGTGAAGGCCGGCGAGGAGTCGTACGACAGGACGATCGGTCGCGTCCCCTTGCCGCCGCCCTGGGTGAAGTCGGAGTAGTAGGCCTGGTCCCAGCCGTCGACGACCTTGGCGCCGTTGTCCATCAGCTTGCCCCAGTAGTCCGCCCAGCCGTCCTCGCCGTACTCGGCGATCGTGGCCAGCAGGAACGCCATCCCCGGCGTCGAGGTCGCCGCGCCCGGGGTGACGAAGAGATCCTTGTACGCAGGCTCGGCCAGGTCGTCGAGCGACTCCGGCGGCGTCAGCTTCTTCGCCGCGAACCACTCGGTGTCGATGTTGACGCACACGCTGCCGTTGTCGACCGGGGTGAGGAAGTGCTTCTCGTCCCCCGGGAGGTTGAACTCGTCGACACCCGCCGGGACGGTCTCCGGCGTGTAGGCCTCCAGCGCCCCCTGGTCGATCGCTCGGCTGGCGAAGGTGTTGTCGACGCCGAAGACCGCGTCGCCGTCGGGGTTGCCGGTGTCCATGGCGATCTTGGTGGTCAGCTCGCCCCCGTCGCCCGCGTGCCGGATCTCGGCGGTGTAGCCGGTCTTCTCGGTGAACTCGGCCAGCACCTCCTTCGGCAGCGTGAAGCTGTCGTGGGTCAGCAGCACGACGGTCTTGTCGTCGGCGCCGCTCGACGGCTTGGCGTCCGGCTCGGCGGGGCTGCCGCCGCACGCGGACAGCAGCAGAGCGGAGATAGCAGTGGCAGCGATGGCAGGCGTACGCATGCGCATTTCTGACTCCCTTCGCCGGTATCAACCGGAGCAGGTTCGGAGGGTCTGCGGCGCTGTTCGCCGCACTCTCAGGCCTTCCGGCCTCCCCTGTCTGTTCCCGCCAACACTACTGGTTGCGAGAATCCACCCATGACCGACGTCGCCATCTCGTCCTTCGACGAGCTTTCCCCCAAGACCGCGTACGCCCTGTGGCGGCTGCGCCAGGACGTCTTCATCGTCGAGCAGGACTGCCCGTACCCCGATCTGGACGGCCGCGATCTCGAGCCCGGGACGCGTCACGTGGTGCTGAGCGACGGCGACCAGCTCGCCGGCACCGCCCGCATCCTCGACGACGGCGACGTGTGGCGGATCGGCCGCGTCGTCCTCGCTCCCACCCACCGCGGCAAGGGTCTGGCCGACGTGATCATGAAGGCAGCCGTCGAGGCCCTCACCGACCGCGACGTCGTCCTCGACGCTCAGACGCCGCTGGCCGGCTGGTACGCGAAGTTCGGGTTCGTGAAGGACGGCGAGGAGTTCCTCGAGGACGGCATCCCGCACACCCCGATGCGGCTCACTCGCTGACGGGGGCGAACAGGACGCTCGCCTCGGTCTCCTCACGGGTTGCCTGACCGCGGGCGGCCAACAGCTCGAGGTGGGCCTTGGTCTCCATGACCGCGAGGCCGGCGTTGAAGAAGTCGAGCTCGGCGAAGGCGCGCTCGTGGCGGGTCCAGCCGAGGTCGTTGGCGACCTCGAGCGCGGAGCGGCGACCGGCACGCAAGGACACCAGCGACTGGGCGAGTCGTGACTCGTGGTGGGCCAGGAGCTCGTCGACGCGGGCGTGCGACGACGAGGCGACCGGGCCGTGAGCAGGGAGAAGACGCAGGTCAGGCAGGGTCCGGACCTTGGTCAACGAGGCCATGAAGTCGCCCAGCGGGTCGATGACCGGCACCGGCTCGAATCCGATCGACGGCGTGATCGTGGGCAGCACGTGGTCGCCGGCGAAGAGGACCGAGCCGGCCAGATCGGCATAGACGTAGTGGCCCTGGGTGTGCCCAGGGGTGTGCACGGCATCGAGGTCGCGGCCGGCCACATCGAGGCGTACGTCGCCCTCGAGCCATCGGTCGGGCATCCGCCAGTGAAAAAGATCAGGCAGGGGCGGCGGGTTGGCCGCCCACTCCGCGGCCAGCTCGTGCGCACCGGCGTGGGCGAGCAGCCGGTCGGTCGAGACCCAGCCGTCGAGGTCGCCGTTGGTGAGCTCGAGCGTGGGCCGGTCGCCGGCGCCGAGCAGCACGTCCGCGCCGAACTCCTGACCGAGCACCGAGGCGAGCGTGTAGTGGTCGCGGTGCACGTGGGTGACGAGGAAGCGCCGGATGTCGCCGAACTCGAAGCCGAGCTTCTTCAGCCCGGACTCGAGCGCCTCACGTCCCTCGGTGATCGCCCAGCCACCGTCGACCAGCGAGAGCCCGTCGTCGCCCTCGAGGACGTAGATGTTGACCGCCTTGAGCCCGTCCATCGGCAGCGGCAGCGGGATCCGGTGCACGCCGTCGGCGACCGTCCATGCGCCCGGAGCGGACCAGTGCTCCCCCGAGTCAGGCGAGATGGCGGTGGCTGTCGACTGACTCATCGGTCTCCTTCGGGTTGACCTTCCAGAGCCAGAGCAGACCCAGGATCGGCAACAGGGCAGGAACGAAACCGTATCCGCTCCCGAACTTCGACCATACCGATGCGTCCGGGAACCAGGACGGGACGGCCAAGGAGAGGACACCGACGACCACGACACCCGCCAGCTCGATCCAGAGCATGATCTTCGCGAACCCAGCCGACCCGTTGGCCGCCCGGCGGATCGCGAACCAGCCCGCGACGTACGTCGCGGCGGCGACCACCGAGAGCGAGTAGGCGATCGGGGCCTCGTCGAAGGCGGTGAAGACCTGCACCAGCGACCGGGCGCCCGCGGCGAGCACGAAGATCGCGTAGACGGTCAGCAGCACCAGGTGCGGACCGGAACGAGTCTTGGCGGGCGAGGTCGCGGTCACCGGACCATCATGACGCGTACGGCCACGACGCCCGTCGCCAGGGCAGCCGCCGCGATCACGCCCGAGGACCAGGTCGAGCGGTCCGTACGCATCGTCTGCAGAGCGAGCGGCATCAGGCACACCAGCGCGCCGAGGTAGCCCAGGAAGGTCGACAGCGACTCCGGCTTGCGCCCGCCCGACCACGCCGCCAGCGCGCCGACCGCGAGCACGACCGCCAGGATCTCCAGCATCCACGCGACCTGGTCCAGCCACTTCGGCCGGGGCGCCTTCAGCACCACGCCGAGCACGGCCGCGATCGTCACGAACGCGGCGTATCCGGCCACGATAATTCCGATCAGGGTCACGGCGTCCACGTGCCAATCTTCTCCAATGACCTCCACATCTCCCGATCCGGGGCTCGTCGCCCGGCTCCGCACCGCCGGCTGTGTCTTCGCCGAGGACGAGGCGGCCCTGCTCGAGTCCGCCCCGGTCTCCGCCCAGGAGCGCGAGGAGATGGTCGTACGCCGCGTGGCCGGCGAGCCGCTGGAGCTCATCCTGGGCTGGGCCGAGTTCTGCGGGCTCCGGATCCGGGTCGCGCCGGGGGTGTTCGTGCCCCGGCAGCGCTCGGCGCTGATGGTCGAGCTCGCCTGCCGTACGGCCGAGCCAGGCGCCGTCCGGAAGGTGCTCGATCTCGGCTGCGGGACCGGAGCGCTGGGCGCCGCCATCGCGGCACGTCTCCCGGACGCGGAGGTCTGGGCCACCGACATCGACCCGGCGGCGGTCGAGTGCGCTCGCGAGAACCTGCCACCGAACCGCGTGCTCCTCGGCGACCTCTACGACCCGCTCCCCCACGACCTCGAGCTCGACGTGATCGTGGCCAACGCTCCCTATGTGCCGAGCGACCAGATCCGGAACATGCCGCCCGAGGCGCGCGACCACGAGCACCACGTCGCCCTCGACGGCGGCGCGGACGGGCTCGACGTCCAGCGCCGCGTGATCGAGCAGGCCCCGAAGCATCTGGCCCCCGGCGGCGTACTCGTCATCGAGTCCGGCCAGGAGCAGGCGCCCGTCACCGCGAGCCTGATGCGCGAGCAGGGGCTCGTCGCGGAGATCCATCACGACGAGGACCTCTACGCGACCGCGGTGACCGGAACGGCCCCCTGAGAGCACCGAAAAGCGAGGCGTCCCTCTGATTGCACACCACCCCCGCAGTGTGCATTCAGAGGGACCGCCACACCACCCTCGGTGTGGAGAGGTCGTCCACCCCCCACCGGTGGACGACCTTCTCGCCGATGAAACGGGCCACCCGTGGATCCATGACGCGGGTTGGGAAGAATTTTTTCGAGAATCCGGTCAGACTTCCGATATGCAGGCTTACGGTCTGACCCACCTGGTGCCGTTGTCCCTGCTCACAGCGGGGATCGTGGCTGTCGTCTGGCTGGGCAGACGGCAGCGGGCCGAGGCGAAGCCGTCGAGATTCTCACGGGGATTCGCGCTCGCGATCCCGCTGACGACGATCCCGCTGCAGGCCCACGAGTGGGTCACCGACTTCGATCTCTTCATCGATCTGCCGATCCATCTGTGCGACCTGGCGTGGGTCGCGGCGGCGTTCGCGCTGTGGACCCACCATCCCTACCCGACCGCACTGACCTGCTTCTGGGGTCTCACGCTGACCACGCAGGGCGTCTTCACCCCGGACGTGATGGACTTCCCGGACGTCAGCTACTTCACCTTCTGGGGCCAGCACCTGATGATCGTGCTCGCCGCGGTCTACCTGATCTTCGGGCTCAAGCTGCTACCGAAGTGGCGCGACTACGGCTGGGCGGTCGCCACCACGGCTGCGTGGGCTGCCGTGGCGTACGTCCTCAACCTCGTCCTCGACGCCAACTACGGCTACCTGCGCTTCAAGCCGGAGTCGGGCTCGATGCTCGACCTGCTGGGGCCGTGGCCGGTCTACATCCTCAACGAGATCCTGATCGTCGCCGGTGTGTGGGCGCTGCTGACGCTGGGCCTGCGGATCTGGGCGCGTCAGGACGGGTCGACGAGGACGCCGGTGCGCTCGTAGTTGGCGAGAGCCGAGGCGTACGGCGCCAGGTCGATGCCCTTCTCGCTCACCCAGCCGTCGTCGTAGTAGGACGAGCGGTAGCGCTCCCCGGAGTCGCACAGCAGCGAGACGACGCTGCCCTCAGTGCCGGCCTCCGCCATCTCGCGTACGACACCCAGCGATGCCCAGACGTTGGTGCCGGTCGAGGGGCCGACCGAGCGGCCCATCCGGGCCGAGAGCCAGCGCATCGTCGCGATCGACGCCGCGTCGGGGACCTGGACCATGTCGTCGACGACCCCGCCGACGAAGGACGGCTCGACCCGCGGCCGGCCGATCCCCTCGATGCGCGACGGCATCCCGGTGGCGTAGTCGGAGGTGTCCGTCTCCCAGCCGCCGTAGAACGCGGAGTTCTCCGGGTCGGCGACCATCAGCTTGGTGGGGTGGCGGCGGTAGTGGAGGTAGCGGCCGATCGTCGCCGAGGTGCCGCCGGTGCCGGCCGAGACGACGATCCAGGTCGGCACCGGGTGTCGCTCCTGCGACATCTGGTCGAAGATCGACTCGGCGATGTTGTTGTTGCCGCGCCAGTCGGTGGCCCGCTCGGCGTAGGTGAACTGGTCCATGTAGTGGCCGTCGCACTCGCGGGCGAGGCGCTCGGCCTCCGCGTACATGTCGGGAGCGCGGTCGACGAAGTGGCAGCGGCCGCCGTGCCACTCGATCAGGCGCACCTTCTCCTCCGAGGTCGAGCGCGGCATCACCGCGACGAACGGCAGCCCGAGGAGGCCGGCGAAGTAGGCCTCCGAGACCGCGGTGGATCCGGAGGATGCCTCGACGACCGTCGAGCCCTCGTGGAGCCAGCCGTTGCAGACCGCGTAGAGGAACAGCGACCGGGCCAGGCGGTGCTTCAGCGAGCCGGTGGGATGGACCGACTCGTCCTTCAGATAGAGGTCGACACCGCCGCTCGAACCGTCGCGGACGGGGAGCGGAACGACGTGCAGATGGGTGTCGGCCGAGCGCTGCGCGTCGGCCTCGACGCGGCGTACGGCTTCGTCGATCCAGGCGCGATGGGAGTCAGAGAGGCGGGGCACCTGGCGAGCGTAACTCCACCCTGATCTGTCCCCGGCATGTGCGGTGAGCCACAATGACGGACGGAAACACGATCGGGTCCGGGCAGTGAAGTTGCCCACAAGTTAGACCGATCTAAGGACCCCGATTAACCATTGCGGCCCCAAAAGCGAGACAAAAGACCTGTGGACGAACCTCTTGACGTAGTGCTGATCGGCGGCGGCATCATGAGCGCCACCCTGGGTGTGCTCCTCCAGGAGCTGGAGCCCAGCTGGTCCATCAAGCTGATCGAGCGGCTCGACTCGCTCGCCGTCGAGTCCTCCGGCCCGTGGAACAACGCCGGCACCGGTCACTCCGCGCTGTGCGAGCTCAACTACAGCCCGCAGAACGCCGACGGCTCGGTCGACATCTCCAAGGCCGTCAACGTCAACGAGCAGTTCCAGCTCTCCCGTCAGCTGTGGTCCTTCCTGGTCGAGAACGGCCGCATCCCGGACCCGGACAAGTTCATCCACACCGTCCCGCACATGTCCTTCGTGTGGGGTGCCGAGAACGTCGACTACCTCCGCAAGCGCTACGAGGCGCTGTCGGTCCACTCGCTCTTCGGCGGGATGGAGTTCAGCGAGGACCCCGAGGTCATCAGGGGCTGGGCGCCGCTGCTGCTCGAGGGCCGCTCGGCCAAGTCGCTCGCCGACGAGCCGATCGCGGCGACCTGGACCAACGCCGGCACCGACGTCGACTTCGGCTCGCTCACCTCGATCCTGACCAGCACGCTGGTGGACAAGGGCGCCGACCTCGAGACCGGGTCCGAGGTCACCGACCTGCACCAGACCATGGACGGCTTCTGGCACGTCTACGGCCGCAACGAGACCGGGAAGTACCACCTGCGTTCCCGGTTCGTCTTCGTCGGTGCCGGCGGCTACGCGCTGCCGCTGCTGCAGAAGGCCGCGATCCAGGAGATCCGTGGCTTCGGCGGCTTCCCGGTCTCCGGTGAGTTCCTGCGTACGTCCAAGCCGGAGCTCGTCTCCCAGCACCGCGCCAAGGCCTACGGCAAGGCCGCCGTCGGCGCTCCGCCGATGTCGGTGCCCCACCTCGACACCCGTTACGTCGACGGCGAGACCCACCTGATGTTCGGTCCGTACGCAGGCTGGAGCCCGCGCTTCCTCAAGACCGGCTCGCTCACCGACCTGTTCCTCTCGGTGCGTCCCCACAACCTGCTGCCGATGCTGCGGGCCGGTCTGACCAACATGGATCTCACCGTCTACCTGGTCAAGGAGCTGCTGCGCTCCCCGCGCAAGAAGTTCGACGACCTCCTGGACTTCTTCCCCGCCGCAGACCGCAAGGACTGGGACCGGATCATCGCCGGCCAGCGGGTGCAGGTCATCCGCCCCGACGGCGTACTCCAGTTCGGCACCGAGGTCATCACCGCCGAGGACGGCACCATCGCCGGTCTGCTCGGCGCCTCCCCCGGCGCCTCGACCGCCCCGGCGATCATGGTCAACGTCCTGCGCCGCTGCTTCCCCGACCGCTGGGACGGCTGGCAGCCCCAGCTCAAGACGATGATCCCGGCCACCGGTCCCGAGCTCAGCGCCAACCCCGAGCTCGCCGCCGAGACCTTCGCGCGCACCGACCGCCAGCTCCACCTGGGCTGAGCAGCGCCTCCGCTGGTCGAGCCGCGAGGCCGCCTGCGGCCGAGCGTGTCGAGACCAACACAGTCCTATCGAGCGCGGACAGGGTCGTGTTGGTCTCGACACGCCTCCGCCTAGCGGCTCCGGCGGCTCGACCAGCGGTTGGCTCGACCAGCGGGGCGGTCAGCTCGTGAGGTGGGCGGCTACAGCTGCTGCCTGTCCGCGGATCTCGGGGATGGCGGTGGCCTCGTAGAGCGCACCCTTGCAGGGCGGGCCGACGGTCAGCAGGTTGGGTACGACGCTGCCGTCTGCTCCGATGACGTGGCCGTCCTCGGTGACGTCGATGCCGAGGCGGAGGGGGTCGGGGGCGATCAGGCCGCGCTTCTGGAGCGCGAGCAGGAGCGGGTTGTCGGTGCGGGTGATGTCGGGTGAGGGGCCGGTGCAGTTGATCACCGCGGTGACCTCACGGTCGCCGTCGGCCAGGGAGACGACCGGCTGCTCGGCAGTATCCGTTCGGCAGCCGAGCACTCCGCCGCCGAGGATCTCCAGGCGGCCTTCGGCCCGGTAGGCGTCTAGGAGGGCGGCGATGCGCGGAGCCATGCGGTGGCGGCGTACCTCCCACTCGCGGGCGTAGACCTCGCGGAAGCGACGGCGCTCCGGCTCCGCGAGGCGGCGCCAGATCGACTGGGTCGGACCACGGAGGCCGTCGATGACGGCACGCCAGTCGACGCCGAGGCCTGCTGCGTACTCGATCTGGTCGCGTACGAGGGCGGCGATGCCGTCGGCGGTCAGCGGTCCGTCAGGGACCGGGGTCACCCACGAGGTGAACTGGTCGTCGACGTGGGGGTTGGGGACCAGGCCGTGGCGGCTCACCATGATCACCCGGCGGTCCGGGGCATCGTCGAGGAGCGTGACGGTCGTGTCGACGGCGGTCAGGCCGGTGCCGACGACGAGCACGGTCGCGTCGACGGGCAGGGCGCTGATCCGGGCCACGTCCCAGGGGTCCGACAGGTTCCACGGCGCCTCGGGCAGTCCGGCCAGCGGCTGGGGCGGCGGGTTGCCGTAGGCGAGGACGACGGCGTCGGCGACATGCCCTTCATCGTCGTCGCTGGTCAGGACCCGGAAACCGGCACCGACCGGCTCGACGTCGATGACCGTCTCCCCGACCGTCTCCAGCGTGCCTGCACCGGCCTCGGCCGCGTGAGCGAGCCGGTCGCGCAGGTAGCGCGCGTAGTCGCGCCGGGGCAGGAAGTCGATCGGGCCGAGCTCGATGCCAGCCTCGGCCGCCCAGTCGAGCAGGTCGTCCCGGTCGTCGGGGAAACCCGACATGTTGTTGGCCCGGACGTTGAGGAGATGGCGGCCGTCGGTGGTCGAGTAGGCCACGCCATAGCCGGCCTCTCCCCGCGACTCGAACAACGTCACCGACGCTCCGCGGCGAAGCAGATTGATCGCGGTCAGCGTGCCGCTGGCTCCTCCTCCGATGATCGCCACCGTCGGGGTGGAGGTCGGCGTGGGCGGCGCGGCATCATTCGTCACCCGCACAGGCTAGCTACCGTATGCCACCAATTTCAGTGCTATTACCCCACTTTCGCCGACGCGGCGCATCTGTCCCGTGCAGCACGGTCGAGTCGGCGCATCTGTCCCACGGCACCGGAAAGCACCCAGACCACCCGGGACATTCACGCCGACTCGGTGCTGCGAGATGGGACAGTTGCGCCGAGTCGGCATTGTCAGCAGGCTTCCCGCAGGCGCGGGATCCTAGGGATGCCGCCGAGCCGCTTGTTGTAGCGGACGTTGTCGGAGTAGCCCTCCAGGAGCGTCCACAGCGCCTTGTGGGCCGGCCACGGGATGGCCTCGCCGGGGAACGCCCAGGTCGAGCCGAAGCCGATCCAGACCGGGACCCAGTCCTTGGCGCAGTCCCACTCGCCCCGCTTGGACATCAGCATCCGGTGGCGGACCTGGAACGCGAGCCGCTGACCGTCCTTCACGATCGGCGCCGCGCACACCCGCCACAGCGGCATGTCGAGCGACATCAGCTCGATCTCGATGTCGCCCAGAACGCGCGGGTCCACCAGGACCGTAGCGACGTTCTCATGCGGGCGCCTCATGAACATCACGCTAGCGGCGAGCACCGACAAGCGTGGCTGGATCCGCCAGGAGCGAACACCGCGACCGGATTCGCCACCCCACCGGACAAGACGTACGCCGCGGGCCTATCATCCCTCCCAATCTCGATCGGGCAGGGAGGCCCGAGTGGAGGATCGAGGAAGGACCCTACGTTGGCACCCCCGAGGCAGCCCAGAACGGGCGAAGAAGCCGAGAAGTACGCCGCGGAGCATCTGCATACCCTCGGCTGGCCCGACGCCGCCCCATCAGGCAGCACCACGGCAGCCGACGTCGACATCATCGGCGGCCGGCCGGACAACGTCGTGGTCGCGCAGGTGTTGCTCACCCGCTCACGGACCGAGGCGCGCAGCGTCTGTGCCGTACGCGGCGCGGGCTACGCCTACGACGCCCGGACGGTCGCGCTGTTCAGCCGCGCGGGCTACACCACGGACGCGGTCGAGTGGGCCGACCGGGTCCGGGTCGCGCTCTTCGAGTTCGCGGCCGACGGCTCGATCCGGACGCACGGGAAGCACGCTTCCGAGCTGGTCACCACCGCCACGGCTCCGGCGCCGACCTCGACCCTCGGCCGGGCGCCCGAGCCGGCCCCCGGGCGGCACATCGACTCCACCCGCACCGGCAGCTTCAACTTCACCTCGAAGATCCCCGCGATCAGGCCACGCCGGAGGGCAGCGGAGAAGCCGGCTGACCAGCTCACCCCAGATGTCGCCGCGGATATCGCTCCGAGTGTCACACCGGGTGTCGCTCCGGAGGCGACCACGACGACCGTCGAGAAGATCGCCGGCCCGCTGACCGGCCAGGTCCCGGCGTACTCGACCATGAGCATCCCGAAGGCACCGACCCCGCCGTCAGGTGAGCGCTGGGTTCCGGACGGCCTCGGGCCGATCCTGGACGCGATCGCCCGGGTCTCGCAGCTGCCCGTGGTGCTCGTTCTGGGCTCGGAACGGCGGGCCGAGTGGGTGCGGCAGACCTTCCAGGTCGGCACGATCACGGTCACCGACGAGAGCGTGCTGCCGATGCTGCTCTCGCTGGTGACGGGCCGGGAGTCGCAGTACGAGAGCGGCGAGTCCTATCACAAGGTCAACGGCCTCAAGCCCCAGGGCGAGCGGGCGCTGGAGTCCTGGCGGGCGTGGGAGGCGTACGACCGCGCGATGGCCATCTATCGCCGGGCGGTCTGACCCTCAGGCCGCTCAGCAGTAGCCGAGCATCTCCCCGAGTGTCCGTCGCTCGCTGTCGTCGACGGCGAGCGACCAGCGCGTCTTGGTCTCGATCCAGCGGGCCGCGTACGCACACTGGAACCCCTTCCGCGGACGCCAGGCCGCCGGGTCGTCGTCGCTCTTGCTCATGTTGGTCGGGCCGTCGACGGCGAGCAGGTTGCCCAGGTCGTTGGCGAAGACACGGCGCCGGTCCGGGGACCAGCCGCCCGCGCCGGAGCGCCAGGCCTCCGAGAGCGGAACGACGTGGTCGATCTGGATCGCCTGGGCCTGCCCGGGCTCCTTCAGGTCAGTGAAGACCAGGCGTCTGCCGGTGTAGGGGTCGACCCACGTCCCGGCGAGCACGTCGTGGTCGCACCTGCCCTGCGGCCGGGTCCGCACCTCGACGGCGTCGCGCAGGAGCACGTCGTCGCGCTGGTTGCATCCGTTGCCGTCGGTGTCCGCCCAGCTCCCGCCGAACGACGAGCGGACGTAGGCAGCCGGCCCCTCCGGTCGCCTCGCGACCGTCGCCAACGCCGCGAGATCACGGCGCGCCCCGGACACGTCGACCGGCCCCGGTGAAGGCTCCGCGGTCGCCACCGGCGGCGTACGTCGGGACGCCGGCGCCTCCTCGGGCAGCCAGAACGAGACCGCCCAGCCGGCGACCGCCAGCAGGACGACCAGCGCTCCCAGCGACGTACGTCTTCCCACGGCATCGGATTGTGCCCGCGACCACCGACATCGATCCGACCCACCGCAGGTATTACCGAACGATGACGGATGGGCCGGGCCCTGTCGCCCCGGGGTCAGCGCTGGCACAGTGAAGGCATGACTGTGCTGGACAGCGGACAGGCACCCCGCGCCGAGGTCGGGGTCATCGGCGGGACCGGGCTCTACGAGTTCTTGACCGATGCCGAGGAGGTGGCCGTCGAGACCCCTTATGGCGACCCCTCCGCGCCGGTCACGGTGGGCACCGTCGCCGGCCGGTCGGTGGCCTTCGTGCCCCGCCACGGCCGCGCGCACGAGTACCCGCCGCACGCCATCCCCTACCGGGCCAACCTCTGGGCGTTGAGGTCGCTCGGCGTGACCCAGGTGCTCTCCCCCAGCGCCGTCGGCGGTCTCCGGGCCGATGCCGTGGCGACCGGTGACCTGGTCACGCCCGACCAGCTCGTCGACCGCACCTGGCGCCGGATCCCCAGCTACGTGGAGAGCGGCGCCACCCACGTACCTCTCGCCGATCCCTACTGCGCGCGGATCGCCAAGGCGTACGCAGCCTCCGACCCGTCCGTGAAGGTCGGCGGCACGCTCATCGTGATCGAGGGTCCGCGGTTCTCGACCCGCGCGGAGTCGATCCACCATGCCGCTCAGGGCTGGACGCTGGTCGGGATGACCGGCGCCCCGGAGGCGGCGCTCGCCCGGGAGCTGCGGATGTGTTACGCGCCGTTGTGCCTGGTCACCGACATGGACGCGGGTGCGGCCGAGGGCGAGGGCGTCGACGAGGACGATGTCTACGCGCTCTTCGCGGCCAACCTGGAGCGGATGCGGACCATCCTCGCCGACACGATCGAGGGCCTGCCCGACCCGGCCGGATGCTCCTGCTCGACCTGGGCCGAGGGCAAGACCCTCGCCTACGAGATCCCATGAGGGTCCTGCTGACCGGGTCGGCCGGTTTCATCGGCACCGCGATCGGCCGGGTGCTGGAGGATGCCGGTCACGAGGTCGTACGCGTCGACGTGCTGTTGCCGATGGCCCACGGCGAGGCGGCCGAGGCGCCGTCCGGGACGAACCTGCTCGACGTACGCGACGCCGGCGGCTGGGGCGACCTGCTGGACGGCATCGACGCGGTCTGCCACCAGGCCGCGGTCGTCGGTGCCGGGGTGACTGTGGCCGATCTCCCGCTGTACGCCGCCCACAACGACCTCGGCACCGCCGCGCTCCTGGCCGCGATGAGCGCGCACGGGGTCTCCCGGCTGGTGCTCGCCTCCTCGATGGTCGTCTACGGCGAGGGCCGCTATGTCTGCGAGACCCACGGTGACCGGGTCCCGCCGCCACGCTCGCGGGCCGCGCTCGACTCCGGCGACTTCGAGAACCACTGCGACCTCTGCGGCGGCGCACTGACTTGGGCGGCGGTGGCCGAGTCGGCCCGGCTGGACCCGCGCAGCTCGTACGCAGCCAGCAAGGTCGCCCAGGAGCACTACGCCTCCGCGTGGGCCCGTCAGGCCGACGCGACCGCGATCGCGCTGCGCTACCACAACGTCTACGGGCCACACATGCCCGCGGACACGCCCTACTCCGGGGTCGCCGCCATCTTCCGGTCCTCCCTCGAACGCGGCGAGGCGCCGCAGGTGTTCGAGGACGGCGGCCAGCAGCGCGACTTCGTCCACGTCGACGACGTCGCCCGGGCCAACCTGGCGGCGCTGGAGGCGACCGCCGAGCGGTCACGCGGGGAGCTGGCGGCCTACAACGTCGCGTCCGGGCATCCAGTCACGATCAGCGAGGTGGCGTCGTTGGTCGCGCGCGGAACCCAGTCGGAGATGGCGCCGGTGGTCACCGGGCGCTACCGGATCGGGGACGTACGCCATGTCGTCGCCTCCCCGGAGCTCGCGGAGAAGGAGCTCGGCTTCCGTGCCGAGGTGCTGCCGGAGGTCGGTCTGCCGGCTTTCGCCACCGCGCCGCTGCGGTCCTAGTCACCAGCTCGTATAGAGCAGGTGCTGGACGAGCAGCGCGGTCAGGAGCTGCAGTGCCAGACCCGGCCGTCGCCAGCGCTCGGGCAGAAGGGCGCAGCCGAGGGTGAGCCAGGGCATGAACGGCAGCCAGATCCGCTCCACCTCCGCCCGGCTCATCTGGGAGGCGTCGGCGAGGGCGATCATGATCACCGCGGCCGCGACCAGCACGACGATCACCCGGTCGGCCTGCTCGCGGCGCGCTGCCCAGGTGGCCCCGAGCCCCGCGCCGACGAGCGGCCCGGCGCTGATCGCGAGTGCGGCCAGGTTTCCCCAGGTCCAGTAGGCGCCCGGACGCTGGCTGGCCAGCCCGTCCCAGTAGCGATCGACCAGCACGGGATACGCCTCCCACCAAGCGAAACCGCCGGCGGCGAAGGTGAGGACGACCGCGAGCGCCGACGCCGCCGCGACCGGCAGCGCCCACCAGTTTCGACCGAGCCAGAGCACGGCCAAGGCGAGGACCCCGGTGAGCGGGAGGCCGTACGACATCATCACGACGTAGCCGAGGATCAGGCCGGCCAGGACCGCCCAGGGCCAGCGGCTGCCTCCTCCAACTGGCTCCCGGGTCGGCGAGGCCAGGGCCAGGCAGCACATCCCCCAGGCGACCGCGACCGCCATCACCGCATCGGCCGAGACGGCCAGGAACACCGCACTCGGCGACAGGACCAGGTACGGCGCCGCCGCTCGTGCCGCCTCCTCTGCACCGAGGACCCGGACCGTCGTCATGACCGCCAGCGGCAGGGTCGCGGCGAGCGCGATGACGACCAGGCCCGCGGCGAGGTCTCCACCGAGACCGACCTTCACCAGGAGCACGAAGAAGAGCACCATCCCGGGCGGGTGCCCGGCGATGTGGACCGGCCAGTTCCCCTCCGGGGCGTCGTAAGGGATCCGGGAGACGTACTCCCGCAGCAGCCCCGGGACGTCGTCGACCGCCCTGGCCGTCTGGAGGTACTCCGTCCGGTTCCCCAGCACCCGCGAGATGCCCTCGGGGCCGTCCACCAGCGCCAGCGCCAGCAGCCAGACCAGCCCGGCGGCGTACGCGACCAGGAGCAAGCGCCGCCACGGCAGCCGTCTCGCCATCGGGTCGGCCCAGCGCAGCGACGCGAGCGCGAGCAGAACCGCGGGAATCGTGCCGATACCCACCTTGACCTGCGGATATCCGTGGAGCGGAGGGAACGTGCCGTGGTTGAGGTGCACGCGCGGCCACACCTGCCAGTCGAGCAGGGGCGGCACGACGACGGCCGTCACGATGAGCACGACCGTGACGGCGAGCCCCACCATGGCGGCGCGGTGAGCTGAGGAGTTCACGACTGCGAGCGTAGGTCCGCGACGGCTCGATGGCCGCCGACGCACGGGCCCCGTCATCGGACCGTAAGATCTGCGGGCCCCATCGGCGGCGGCGCGTTCCTAGAGTCGTTCGCATGGCCGAGACCAGCCCCGAGCCCAGCTCAGACGCAGACCCAGACATCGACCTTGTACTGCCGTGCCGCGACGAGGCCGCCGCCCTGCGCGAGCTGCTGCCGCGCGTGCCGGCGGGACTCTCCGTGATCGTCGTCGACAACGGCTCGACGGACGGCACCGCCGACGTCGCCCGCGCGCAGGGGGCGCGGGTGGTCTCGGAGTCGCGGCCGGGATACGGGGCGGCGGTGCACGCCGGGCTGATGGCCGCGACCGCGCCCTATGTCGTGGTGATGGACGGCGACGGCTCCTTCGATCCCGCGGCCGCGCTGCCCCTGGTCGAGACGATCAGGCGCGATGAGGCCGACCTGGCGCTGGGCTGCCGCAGGCCGGTGACTCCCGGCGCCCAGCCATGGCACGCCCGGGTTGGCAACCGGCTTGTCCTGGCCGCGCTGCGGCGGCGCACCGGCCTGCAGGTACGTGACATCGCCCCGCTGCGCGCGGCCCGCCGGGAGGCGCTGCTCGAGCTCGGCGTGGAGGACCGGCGCTCCGGCTATCCGGTCGAGCTCCTCGATCGCGCGGCCCGGGCCGGCTGGCGGGTGCACGAGGAGGACGTCGACTACCACCCCCGGACCGCCGGCACCCGCTCGAAGGTCTCCGGCTCCGTGCGGGGCAGCCTGCGGGCGGCGTACGACTTCTGGCGGGTGCTCTCGTGACGGCACCGACGCTCCTTCTCGTGGCCAAGGCACCGGTGCCGGGCCTGGTGAAGACCCGACTCGCGGCCGACGTCGGCGAGGCAGCGGCCACCGCCGTCGCAGCGGCCGCGCTGCTCGACACGATCGAGGCGTGCACGCGGGCGGTGGGACCGGAGCGGTGCCGGCTCGCCCTCTCCGGCGACCTCGCCGAGGCGCTCCGAGGCGACGAGATCCGGACCGCCCTCACCGGTTGGACCATCGCCCCGCAACGCGGCGACGGCCTCGGCGAACGCCTCGCGAACGCCCACGCCGATGTCTCCGGACCGGTGGTGCAGATCGGCATGGACACCCCGCAGGTCACCCCCGCCGGCCTGCTCGCCGTGGCCGACGGGCTGGACGCGGCCGACGCCGTGCTCGCTCCCGCCGAGGACGGCGGCTGGTGGGCCCTGGCGCTCCGCGACCCGTCGGCGGCCACCGCGCTGCGTGACGTACCCATGTCCACCCCCGAGACGTACGCAGCCACCCGCTCCGCCCTCGAAGGACTCGGCCTTCGGGTCGCCGCCGGTGAGCGGCTGCGCGACGTCGACCACCTCGCCGACGTCGCCCCCGTAGCCGCGAAGGCCCCGCACACCCGCTTCGCGGTGGTCGCGGCCGAGATCGCGCGGGTCGCCCGATGACCGCGGTAGCGGCCGAGTCGGCGTTCGCGCACGCCTTCGCCAGCGAGGAGTGCCGGGTGGTGAGCGTCGATGGCATGGCCTCGCGACTTCCGGTCGAGGACTGGACCCGCACCGCCGACGCCGCGGACCTCGACCTGCTCTCCTACTGCGCCGGACCGACGCTCGATCTCGGCTGCGGACCCGGCAGGATGACCGCCGCGTTGGCCGCCCGGGGTCTGCCGTCGCTCGGCGTCGACGTCGTGCCCGAGGCCGTTGCCCAGACCGAGGCCCGCGGCGGGCGCGCCGTCTGTCGCGACCTCTTCGACCCGCTGCCCGGCGAGGGCTGGTGGACGACCGCTCTGCTCGCCGACGGCAACCTCGGCATCGGCGGGGACCCGCTCGCCCTCCTCGCCCGCGTACGCCGGCTGCTCGTCCCCGGTGGCCGGGTGGTCGCCGAGGTGCACCCGCCCGGGACGCCGAGCGGCCCGCTGCTCGCGGAGCTGGTCTGTCGCTGCGGCGGCTCCTCGCAGTTCCCGTGGGCGGTCGTCGGCGCCGACGCGGTCGGATCGATAGCCGCAGAGGTCGGGCTTGCGGTCAGGCGGCTCGAGCCGCTGCCGCATCGCCGGTCTCAGCCCCGCCGGTCGGTCCCGGCCCCTTTCACCCCCGCCGGCGACCGCTGGGTCGCCGTACTCGTTGAGGACGCCGCATGAGAATCCCCTCGGAGGACTCCTTCACCTCGCGCCTGCGCAGCGCGGCGGTCGCCGCGCGGGTCGGGCTCTGGCTCGGGATCTGCTTCATAGTCGCGCTCGTGACCGGCCTGATCAGCCATTACGCCCAGGTCGACCATCAGCCGGTGCCGCTCCCAGCCAGCCCGTCGCGGCTCTACCAGCTCACCCAGGGCCTGCACGTCGCCGCCGGCACCGCCGCGATCCCGCTTCTGCTGATCAAGCTGTGGGTCGTCTTCCCCAAACTCTTCCAGCCGATGCCGCGGCAGGTGCGCGAGGCACTGCCGACGGCCCTGGAGCGAGGCTCGATCGCCGTCCTGGTCAGCACCTCGCTGGTCCAGCTCACGACCGGTCTGCTCAACGTCGCGCAGTGGTATCCCTGGGGGTTCAGCTTCCGCAGCACCCACTACGCGCTCGCCTTCGTCGCCGTCGGAGCGCTGCTCGTGCACATCGCGGTGAAGCTGCCGGTCGTACGCGACGCCCTGACCGGGGACATCGACGACACCGCTCACGACCGGCCGAACGCGCGCCGGCCGGGGCCGGTCAGCAGGCGCGGCGTGCTGGTCCTGGCGGGCACCTCGGCGCTGGCGGCCGCCTTCCTCTACACCGCCGGAACCATCCCCGGCGTCGGCCGGATCGCGGCCCTGTCCCCACGGTCGCGGAAGCAGGGCATCCCGATCAACCGGACGGCCCACTCAGCCGGCGTCGTGGCCGAGGCGAGCAGTTCCGCCTACCGGCTCGAGCTCGTCCACGGCACCACGACCCGATCGCTGACCCGGGACGACCTGGTCGCCATGGAGCAGCGCACCCACACCCTCCCGATCGCCTGCGTGGAGGGATGGAGCGCCTCGGGCGAGTGGGGCGGCGTACGCCTCCGCGACCTGCTCGACCTGGTCGGCGCCCCGCGCGGGCGCGAGGTGCGAGTCCGGTCCATCCAGACGTTCAGCGCCTCGGCCGACACCGTGCTCCCGCCGAACTTCGCCGACGACGATCGGACCCTGATGGCACTGATGCTCGACGGAGAGACGCTCTCGATGGACCACGGCTACCCGGTCCGGCTGATCGCGCCCGACCGTCCCGGGGTCATGCAGACCAAGTGGGTCTCCCGGATCGAGGTGCTCTGATGAGAGCGATCCGCGGAGGGCTGATCCTGCTCGGGACGGTCGGGATGGCGTACGGAGCCTGGCTGCTGGTGAGCCGGCAGGACCTCGGCCAGATCGTCGAGGTCGTGATCTGGCTGGCGGCGGCGGTCGTGATCCACGACGGGATCCTGGCACCGGCGGTGCTCGGGCTCGGCTGGTTCGGCGGCCGGCTGCTACCGCGGGCGGTCGCCCGGGGCGCGGTGGTGGTGCTGGTGCTGCTCGGGCCGACGGTCCTGGTCGCGATCCCGGTCCTGGGCCGGTTCGGCGCGAAGCCGGACAACCCGACGCTGCTGGACCGCGACTACACCCAAGGGCTGCTGGTCTTCGCGATCCTGTGCGTGTGTGCCGGTGTCGCCGTCGCGCTCGGCGAACTACGCTCACGACAGCCCGCCCGGGCGAACGTCGAGGAGGAGTAGGACCCATGGCACGTGTGCTCGTGGTCGACGACGACCTCACCGTTCGCGAGGTGCTGGCGTCCTACCTGCGCGCGGGCTCGCACGACGTCGTCGAGGCCGGGGACGGCGAGCAGGCTCTGCGCGCGATGAGCGAGCGACCGGCCGACATCGTCATCCTCGACCTGATGCTGCCCGGCATCGACGGGCTGGAGGTGTGCCGTCGCCTGCGGCAGGCGAGCGAGGTGCCGATCATCATGCTCACCGCGCTCGGCAGCGAGGCCGACCGGATCATGGGGCTCGAGCTCGGCGCCGACGACTACGTCGGCAAGCCGTTCAGCCCACGGGAGCTGGTGCTGCGCGTCGACTCGGTGCTCAAGCGCACCGGTCACTCCGGCGAGGGCGGCGTGGTCTCCGACGGCTCCCTGGTGGTCGACGCCGACCGACGGGTGGCGACCGACGCCGGGGCTGAGCTGTCGTTGACCACCCGCGAGTTCGACCTGCTCCGCTACCTGATCGCCCACCCTGGCAAGGCCTTCACCCGCGAGGACCTCCTCGAGCACGTCTGGGGTTGGACGATCGGTGACCGCTCGACGGTCACGGTCCACGTACGCCGGCTGCGGGAGAAGATCGAGTCCGACCCGACCCGGCCGGAGCGTCTGGTCACGGTCTGGGGCGTCGGCTACCGCTGGGAGCCCGTGGAGGTGGACGCATGAAGATCGCCGATGCCGTCCTGATCTCGCTCGTCGCCGCGGATGCCGGTCTCGCCGTCGGCCTGGTCGGGCTCTTGGTCGCCTGGCTGACGCGACGCTGGTCGATCCGCTGGCAGCTCACTCTGGCCGCTACGGTCGCCGTGCTGACGGTCTTCGGGGGCGTACTCGCCGTCGCCTGGCTCATGTTCCTCTCCGGCCACGACCTGCTGGTCATCACCGTGGTCACCTCGATCGCCGTGGTGGTGGCGATCCTCGTGGCGTTCGTCATCGGTTCCGCGATGGTGCGCTGGTCGGGCGCGGTCCAGCGGCAGGCCCGGGAGATGGCGCTCGGAAGCCATCAGCAACCCTCGGAGAGCGGACCCCGAGAGCTCCGGTCGCTGTCGGCCGAGCTCGCCGAGACCCAGCGGCGGCTCGAGGAGGCGAGCGCGCGGGAGGCCCGGCTCGAGGAGTCCCGCCGCGAGCTGATCTCCTGGGTCGCCCACGACCTGCGTACGCCGCTCGCCGGGCTGCGGGCGATGGCCGAGGCGCTCGAGGACGGGATCGCGGCCGATCCGCACCGCTACCACCAGCGCATCCGCGTCGAGGTCGAGCGTCTGGCCCGGCTCGTCGACGACCTCTTCGAGCTCTCCCGGATCCAGGCCGGCGCGCTCACCCTGACGCCGGAGCCGGTCCTCCTCGGCGACCTGGTCAGCGAGGCGTTGGCTGGGGCCGATCCGGTCGCCAGAGAGCGGCGGATCCGCCTGGGTGGCCAGGTCGAGGACGGCCTCGAGATCACCGCCGACCCGGCCAGCCTGTCCCGCGTCGTCTCCAACCTGCTGATGAACGCCATCCGCCACACCCCCGCTGACGGCACGGTGGAGGTGCACTGCCGGCTGGCCCCCGGAGACGTACGCAGCGTCGACCTCAGCGTCAGCGACGGCTGTGGTGGCCTGGATCCCGGCGACATGGAGCGGGTCTTCGATCTCGGCTGGCAGGGCAGCTCCGCACGCACGCCGACCGCACCTGAGGGCGCCGACGGCACCAGCGGCCAGGGCGCCGGTTTCGGCCTCGCAATCGTCAAGGGACTCGTCGACGCACACCGCGGCCGAGTCTGGGTGGAGAACCTTCCGGCGGCAACCGGCTGCCGGTTCCACGTACGTCTGCCGGCGTGACCCCAGCGTGACTCAGTCGACCGGCGCGCCCTCGAGCTCGTCGACGAGCGCGAGGCCGCGCTCGGCCCAGTTGAGGGCAGCGCGGGCCTGGTCGATCAGTCCGTCGTAGGCGAAGATCTTGTAGCGCACGATCCGCTCCCACTGGCTCGCGTCGTAGTGCTCGAGGCGTCGGGCCAGCGTGGGGTGGCTGCGGTCGACGAGCGTGGCGCGGGTGGCCTCGAGCATCGCCAGGTGCTCGGTCCAGTGGTCGCGGAACTGCTCCAGCTCGGCACGCGCGGCGCCGGGCTCGGCCCACTCCAGGTAGGCCGCCTTGAGGTAGGCGGGCTCCCGCTGCCGGCGGATCTCGATGGGCGAGTCCATCCACTCCCGGAAGGCCTCAACCCCGGCCTCCGTGACGGCGTACTCCTTCTTGGTGCCCTTCTTGCCCCACGGCACGACCGCGGACTCGAGCAGGCCGTCGCGCTCCATCCGGTTCAGCTCCGGGTAGATCTGCGAGTCGGGCGCGTGCCAGACGTGGGCCACCGACTGGCTGAACTGCTTGGAGACGTCGTAGCCGGTCATCGGGCGTGACGTGAGCAGCGCGAGCAGCGCGAACCTCAGCGACATCGTGACCCCCTCTCCACGCAATGACTGTGGCGGCGAGCGTACCCGCCTCTTGCCACTAACTATAGAGATAGGTAGTTTGTGACGAGCACAACACCTATCTCCATAGGGAGTTCACCCATGACCATCCTGGAATCGCCGCCGGTCACCGCAGCCAGCAAGATCTTCAACTTCCCCCGCAACGCCTGGTACGTCGCGGCCTGGGACCACGAGGTGACCGCGAAGCAGCCGCTCGCCCGCACCGTCGCCGGCCGCCCGCTGGCCCTGTGGCGCAACAGCGACGGTCGTGCCGTCGCCCTGGCCGACGCCTGCTGGCACCGGCTGGCGCCGCTGTCGAAGGGCAAGGTGCTCGGCGACGAGATCCAGTGCCCCTACCACGGGCTGCGCTACAACTCCGCCGGCCGCTGCACGAGCATGCCGGCCCAGGAGACGATCAACCCGAGCGCGATCGTCCCGTCCTACCCGGTCGTCGAGCGCTATCGCTACGTCTGGGTCTGGGTGGGCGACCCCGACCTCGCCGACCCCGCCGCCGTGCCCGACATGCATCAGATGGACTCCCCGGAGTGGGCCGGTGACGGCGAGACGATCTACGCGCCCTGCAACTACCAGCTGGTGCTCGACAACCTGATGGACCTCACCCACGAGGAGTTCGTGCACAGCTCGAGCATCGGGCAGGACGAGCTCTCCGAGGCTGAGTTCGAGGTGAGCCATACCGACCGCGGCGTCACCGTGACCCGCTGGATGCGCGACATCGACGCGCCCCCGTTCTGGCTGAAGAACATGCGCGACAGGTTCCCCGGCTTCACCGGGAAGGTCGACCGCTGGCAGATCATCCACTTCGAGGCACCCTCGACGATCCGCATCGACGTCGGCGTCGCCAAGGCCGGCACCGGCGCCCCCGAGGGCGACCGCAGCCAGGGCGTCAACGGCTTCGTGATGAACACGATCACCCCCGAGACCGCGCGCACGTCCCACTACTTCTGGGCCTTCATGCGCAACTACCGCCTGGAGAGCCAGACGATCACGACCCAGCTGCGCCAAGGCGTGCACGGCGTCTTCGGCGAGGACGAGGAGATGCTGGCCGCCCAGCAGCGCGCGATCGACGCCAACCCGGACCACGAGTTCTACAGCCTCAACATCGACGCCGGCGGGATGTGGGTACGCCGGATCCTGGACCGCATGCTGCAGGCGGAGGGTCTTCCCGCCGCCGCGGCGAAGTAGGCGGCGACGATGGCAGTCAACACCCAGACCTGGTGGCAGCAGGGCCGCGTGGAGGAGACCGGCGAGCTCGCCGAGGGCGTACGCCGCATCGTGCTCTGCCCCGACCGTCCCGTCCACGCCGCACCCGGCACCCACATCGACCTCCGGCTCGACCTCGACGGGCACGTCCGCAAGCGGTCCTACTCCGTCGTACGCTCCGAGGACGGCGGCCGCCGGCTCACTCTCGGCGTGCAGCTGGCCCCGAGCTCACGCGGCGGGTCCCGCCACATGCACGGCCTCGAGGCCGGCGACGTCGTCGAGATGACCGGTCCGGTCCAGAGCTTCCCGCTCGGGGTCGGTGCCGACCGCTACGTCCTGGTCGCCGGCGGCATCGGCGTCACCGCGCTGGTCGCGATGGCCGACACCCTGCGCCGCCGCGGCGCCGACTACACGCTCGTCCTGGCCGGCCGGCGCCGCGCCGTCATGGCCCACCTGGACGAGCTCGTCGAGGTGCACGGCGATCGCGTACGGGTGTTCGTCGACGACGAGGACGTACGCCTCGACGTGGAGGCGCTGGTCGGCGAGATCGCCGGCTCCCCGGCTGCGGCGCGGACCGAGATGTACATGTGCGGGCCGATCCGGCTGATGGACGCGATCCGCCGCGCCTGGGCGACCCACGAGCTGCCCGAGCCCAACCTGCGGTTCGAGACCTTCGGCAGCAGCGGCGCCTGGGCGGCGGAGGACTTCGTCGTGCACCTCCCCCAGTTCGACCGCTCCGTCCGCGTCGGCAAGGACAGCTCGATGCTCGACGCGCTCGAGGACGCCGGCGTCGACGTGATGTGGGACTGCCGCAAGGGCGAGTGCGGGATCTGCCAGGTCAAGGTCCTCGACGTCAGCGGCCGCATCGACCACCGCGACGTGTTCCTGAGCCAACAGCAGAAGGAGACGTACGCGTCCTTGTGTCTCTGCGTCGCCCGTGCCGCTCGCGGCGAGCCCGGCGAAGCCTCCGAACCCGCCGCCGTGACCCTCCACCTTCCGTGAACCCCCACCCCGAAAGAGACCCGAGATGAACCTTCGTGCGCGCATCGACGCCGCCGCGATGACTCCCTACCAGTGGATGGTCGTCGCCCTCTGCGTCCTGCTGAACTGTCTGGACGGATTCGACGTGATGGCGATGGCCTTCACCGCCTCCTCGCTGACCGAGGAGTTCGCGCTGAGCGGCTCGGAGCTCGGCGTACTGCTGAGCGCCGGCCTCGTCGGCATGGCTGTCGGCTCGCTGGCGCTGGCTCCGGTCGCCGACGTCATCGGACGCCGGCCGCTGATCCTGATCAGCGTCGGCCTGGCGACCCTCGGCATGCTGCTCTCCGCCGTCGCTCCGTCCGCCGTCCTGCTCGGGCTCGCCCGCGTCGTCACCGGGCTCGGGGTCGGCGGCATCCTGGCCAGCACCAACGTGATCGCGAGCGAGTACGCCTCGGCACGCTGGCGCGGCCTGGCGATCGGCCTCTACACGGCGGGATACGGCATCGGCGCCACCCTGGGCGGCGTGGCCGCGCGCGGCATGCTGGCCGACCTCGGCTGGCGCAGCGTCTTCGTCGCCGGCGGCGTCGCGACCGGGATCGCACTGATTCTCCTCGTCGTGCTGCTGCCCGAGTCGGTCGACTTCCTGGTCCAGCGTCGGCCGCGGCAGGCCGTCGAGCGGATCAACCGGATCCTCGGCCGGCTCGGCCAGCCTGCGATCACCTCGGACGCGCTGGAGGCCGCGCCGCGGCCGACGACCCGGCACCGCAGCGGCAACCCCGGCGTACTGCTGAGCGCCGACCTGCGCCGCTCGACCCTGCTCATCTGGGTGGCGTTCCTGGCCACGATGTTCGGCTTCTACTTCGTCAACAGCTGGACCCCGCAGCTGCTGGTGACCTCCGGGATGGCCGAGGCGGACGCGGTCACCGCCGGCATGATGCTGGCGCTCGGCGGCACCGCCGGCTCGGTCCTCTACGGCCTCGTCGCCTCCCGGCTGGACAGCCGCCTGGTCCTGATCGGCTTCACGGTGCTCTCGGCCCTGACGATGGTCGTCTTCATCACCAGTACGGCACTGCTCACCGTCGCGCTGATCATCGGCGTGCTCGTCGGAGCGCTCATCAACGGCTGCATCGCCGGCCTCTACACGATCACCCCGGCCGTCTACGGCACCGAGATCCGCAGCACCGGCATGGGCTGGGCGATCGGCATCGGCCGTATCGGGGCGATCCTGTCGCCGATGCTCGCCGGGCGCCTGCTCGACGCCTCATGGACGCCGGTCAACCTGTACGTCGGCGCTGCCGTCGTGGTCGCGATCTCCGCCGTCGCGCTGCTCTTCCTGCGAACCGGTCAGGCTGCGCGGACCGTTCCCGACATGGCCTCGGCCTAGGCGCGGGGAATCGGCCCGTCCCGGCTGCAACCGGGACGGGCCGTGGACCGTCTAGATCGGCAGGACGCCCGCTCGGGGCGTACGACCGACGAGGAGTCCACCATGTCCACATCCCGCATCCAGCTCCGTACCGCGCTCGCGGCGACCGCAGTGATCGGACTGCTCGGCCTCGCCGGGTGCGGGAGCGAGTCGGCCCCGTCGGCCGGGTCGCCCTCCGCCGCCCCCTCCTCCTCGGCCCCTTCCTCAGCTCCGTCCTCCGAGCCGCCCGCGACCCCCACGCCGACACCGGCCCCGTCGGAGGTCCCGATCACCGCCACTCCGACGCCGAACCTCGACTGGGGCGGCCCGCTGGCTCCCGGAGCCTTCGGGCGGATCAAGGCCGAGGGCAACGTACGTTCGCTCGTGCAGCAGGGCTGGATGACCCGCGACACCGCGCGCGAGGAGATCTGCGAGGGCAAGCACTGGAAGTGGGCCGACCAGGTCGGCGACGGCGTCGACGTCATCTACGACCACCAGGGCGAGATCGCCTCGTTCGGGATGAGCAAGCCCGTCCTGGAGACCGCTCGCGGCGTCACGATCGGCGACACCCTGATGGTCCTCAAGGACATCTACGGGACAGGCGCCCAGCAGACCAACGACTACGGCCAGACCACCTGGGTCGTCAAGGACGGCGACCGCTGGATCGGCTTCCTGCTCTCCGGCAACACCCGGGACGCGAAGATCGAGTTCATCGAGGTCTCCGTCGGACGTCAGCCCGGTCTGCTCCGCGACGGCTGCTGAGCGGCTGTGACGGCGGCCATATGACCCTGTGCTGAGTGCACAAACGGCCAAGTGGTCCCGGGCGCCGCGTTGATAGCCTCCAGCACATGCCCGACCAGCGCTCCGCGGATTCATCACCGTCGCCCGTCCCCGAGTCCTCGGCGATCACCCGTGCACTCGCGGAGCGCCTGCTGCCGCGTGCCGAGGAGCTCGGCACGGCACTGCGGGACACCCTGTACGCCAAGGACGAGCGCTACGCGGCCACCGACCTGATCGCAGCGGAGGAGCTGCTGAGGTCCTGTCGCGACAACATGCTGCGCTCGCTCCAGTCACTGGCCGACCAGGTGCCGCCGGGGGTGAACGTCTTCGACGCCGCTCAGACCACCGCGCGACGCCGGGCGGACGCCGGCTTCCCGCTCGAATCGCTGCTGCACGCCTACCGCCTCGGCACCGAGGTGATCTGGGCCGCGCTTCTCGACGAGGCGCGCTCGCGGGCGCCGGAGCTGCTGGACGAGCTCCTGGACAGCGCCGTGCAGGTCATGCAGCTCATCGACTCGATGTCGACGGCCGTCGCCGACGAGTACCGGACGCGGCAGCTCGAGGCCACGCGGCGCGACATCGAGCGCAGGCAGGCGATCCTCGACAGCCTGCTCGAGGGACGCGCCGCGGACCCCGGCTTCGCCGCCGAGGCGATGCGAATCCTGGGCCTGACCTCGGAGACGAGGATCGCGGTCGTGGTGATCCGGCACCGCGCCTCGACGACCGGGCCGCCACCTTCGCCGGGGGCGGCGCTGGCCGCCACCGGATTCCGGTCCGAGTGGCGCCTGCGTGCGGACCGCGAGATCGGGCTCGTCGATCTCGGACAGGCGACGATCGCGCAGCTCGTAGAACGGTTGTCGGCGATCGTCGACGGTTGGGCGGGCGTCTCTCAGGAGACGGTCGGCCTGGCCGACGTGCTCACCGAGTTCCGGATGGCGGAGCTGGTCCTGGCCAGCCTGCCTGCCGACGAGCCCGGTGTCGCCATTCTCGACGAGAGACTTCCCGAGGTGCTGGTCGCCGCGAACCGTCCGATCGCTGACCGGATCCGGTCCCGCGCCCTGGGTGACCTGCTCACCGTCCCTCTCGACAAGCAGGAGTCGCTCCTCGACACCCTGGACCGCTGGTTCGCCAACAACCGGTCCACCTCGGAGACGGCGACCGAGATGCACTGCCACCGCAACACGGTGGTCTATCGCCTCAAGCAGATCGAAGAGCTGACCGGCTGCCGCCTCGACGACGGACGCGACCAGCTGATGCTCCGACTGGCGCTGCTCGCCTCCTGAATCAGGCAAGCCCGACTGTGCCGCAGCACAGTTTGGCTCCGCCAACTCTGTGCGTGTCGCTGATGCCGCCGGCCCGGGCCCGATGGCACCGTGAGACGCGCATCGAGCTCGGAGGTATGTGTCATGGGGACACCACAAATCGATCGTCGCTTCTTCCTGACCCGTGTCGGGGTGCTGGGAGCCCTGGCAGCCGCAGGCACCGTGGTGCCCGGCGCCGCGAGGGCCGTGACCAGCGGATCCCAGGCCGATCCGCTGGTCGAGGTGGTCGCCAAGCTGTTGGCCGAGATCGCCCGGGACACGATCAACGGCCTCGCCGTCTTCGTCGCACCCGGGCCCGACGCCTACTCCAGGACTCAGGGGACGCCGCGCCAGGAGCCCGGCGCGATGGAGGCGAAGACTCCCGACTTCCTGATCGAGTCGCTCGACAACTACGTACCGCTGCCGGACCAGGTCGCGACGGCGGTCGGCCGGGCGCTCGCCAACGGGCTCGCCGACGTGCCGATCGTGGTGCCGAACGGCCTCCCGCTGGTGACCAACAGCCTGCTCGCCGACCTCGACGACGCCGTCAAGGTGCTGCTCCGCAACGACGCGGCCCTCCCGCTGTCCGTGGTGATCGCGCTGCTGCTCAACTCCCAGGCGGTGCGGGTCGATCCCGGATCGGCGGCCGGACCGCACCTCTCGCCGTTCTCCCGGTTGTCCTTCGCGAAGAAGGCGGAGGTCTTCGAGCTTCTCGAGCTGGCCGACCCGCAGCTCGTCGGCTCGATCGACGCCGAGCTGCCCGAGCCCCTGAAGGGCACGACGTCCGGCATCATGCGGTTCATCGCCGGTGCCCTCCTGGAGTTCTCCGCCTTCGGCACCTTCTGCGAGTGGTCGACCTTCGACGCCGCCGGCCTGACCGTCTCCAGGCGCCCCGTCGGATGGGATCTGGCGAAGTACGACCCAGGGAGCATGGAGGGCTGGAACGAGTTCAAGGGCTACTACCAGGGACGACAGAAAGTGAGCGCCCGCTGATGCGCGACGTGATCATCATCGGAGCCGGCGGCGGAGGCGCAGTCGCCGCTAAGGAGCTCGCCGCCCAGGGGCTCGACGTACTCGTGATCGAGGGTGGGCCGCGGCACGCCAAACCACGCGAGCAGTGGAGCCGGCTCGAGAACGACGCCAACAACCCGCTGACCGGCTACCTCCGGGTCGGCCAGGAGGACCGCTCCAAGCCGGCGGCCTACCGCGAGCTGCCGCAGAACTCCTTCTTGTGGCAGGTCTCCGGCGTCGGCGGGACGACCCAGCACTACTTCGGCAACAGCCCGCGGGCCTATCCCGGGGTCTTCGCCGGGTACGACGGCCCCGACGCCGCTCTCTACGACGTCGACCACCTCTTCCCGTTCTCCTACGCCGACCTGGTGCCGTACTTCGAATGGGTGGAGACGACGCTGCCCGTGCAGACGGCGGCCGTCGGCACCAAGGAGTCGGTCTACCTGCGAGGCTGCGAGACCCTCGGCCTTCCGGTCCAGAAGACGAAGACGACGCTCGAGGCGTCCTACCGGCCCCAGGAGAACGCGATCCTCCAACCGGGCGGCACCGCCGGCAGGACGAAGGACGCCAACCTGCTGAAGTATCCGCAGGCGACGGGCTGCACGTTCTGCGGGCACTGCTTCCAGGGATGCGCGAGCCCCGCCGACGCGCCCCGCAACCTGGCCGCGAAGCGCTCGACGGACAACAGCTACATGCCGATGGCGCTCACCGCCGGGGCCTGGGCAGAGGGCGGCAAGGCCGTCGAGCTGGTCACCGACGCGACGGTCACCAAGATCCGTACGGAGCAGGTCGGCGGTGAGCTGACCGCCACCGGAGTGACCTGGCTCGACAACCCGACCGGCATGGTGCAGACCGAGGACGCAAAGGTCGTCGTGATGTCCGGCGGCGCCGTGGAGAACCCACGGCTCTGGTTCAACAGCGAGCTGCCCAACCCCAACGACTGGGTCGGCCGAGGCTTCACCGACCACTACCTGGACTGGACCTTCGGCCTCTTCGACGAGAACGTCGGCAGCTCCAAGGGCCCGGCCTCCGCGGCGCGTACCGACTACCCGGGCTACGGGATGAACATGAACGTCGGCCTGATGCCGGGCATCGAGGCGTTCACGATGACCTTCTCCGACAGCGGGATCCGGGGCCAGTACACCAACGGCCGCGGAATGACCGGCCCCTGGGACGGCCCCACCGGCCGGCTGATCGGGCCCGAGCTGATGGACGTGCTCGGGCACGGCCTCGACAACATCCTCAACGTCGTCAGCATCGTCGACGACGACGTCTCCCCGGTCAACCGGGTCACACTGTCCGCGCTGCCGGCCGACGAGAACGGCCCGATCCCGAAGGTCACCTTCGCCAACCGGCACCGGACGCCTCGCAGCCAGCGCAACCGTGAGTTCCTCGCCCGCGAGGCCGCCAAGCTGTTGAAGGGCGCCGGGGCGAAGAAGGTCTACCGGGTGGACTTCCCCGCGCTTCCTTTGCACGTCCACTCGACGATGCGGATGGGTGACTCGGAGAACGACTCGGTGGTCGACCACAGCGGAGAGACCCGGGCGGTGAAGAGGCTCTTCGTCGCCGACAACTCCGCGCTCCCCAACTCGGTGGGCGGCCCCAACCCGACCCTCACCATGCAGGCGATGGTCACCCGGATCAGCGAGCACATCGTGACGCGCTACTTCGACGGCGAGGCCTGGGTCGCGAAGGGGTCGCCGGTCATCTCGACCGACTCGCGGATCACGCGCGGTCTCGCGAAGCTCGGGCTCTAGGGAAAGTACGGTGGAGGTGACCGGATCCCGTTCTCGTGGAGGTATCCCATGTCCCGTCGTGCAACGGCCGCTGCCATCGCTGCCTGTGGCCTGCTCACTCTCGCCGCCTGCGGGGAGGGGGCAGATGCTGACCCCGATGATCGCAACGAGGTGAGCGCGAAGCTCGCCGATCCCGACGGGAAGAAGGTCGGGACCGTCGAGATCGAGGAGGACGACGGGGCCACCCAGATCAACGTTCGGGTGAGCGGCCTGTCGGCCGGCTACCACGGCTTCCACGTGCACACGATCGGCAAGTGCGAGGCCGACAGCGCGGCGCCGGACGACCCGTCCAAGACTGGCGACTTCCTCTCCGCGGGTGGTCACCTCAACCCCGACGACAGCGCCCACGGCGAGCATCTCGGCGACCTGCCCGCGCTCCTCGTGAACGAGGACGGCACCGCCAGCCTGGAGTTCACCGGCCCGTTCACGCTCGACGACCTCCGGGACGCGGACGGCAGCGCGGTCATGATCCACGCCGGCCGGGACAACTACGCCAACGTCCCGGAGCGCTACGCCCCCGAGGGCCCGGACGAGGACACCACCAAGACCGGCGACGCCGGCGACCGCATCGCCTGCGCAGTGATCGAGGCCGGCTGACCGTCGCGAAATCAAGCGACGTACGCCGCCCGGGACAGCAGACTGGAACGGTGAACACCGACCTCACCCAGACCGACATGGCCCACCTGCGACGCTGCCTCGAACTGGCGGCCGAGGCGCTGGCGGACGGCGACGGCCCGTTCGGATCCGTCCTGGCCGACAGCGCCGGCAACGCGCTCCAGGAGGGCCGCAACCGGGAGCACTCGACCGGCGACCCGACCGCGCATCCGGAGATCGAGCTCGCCCGCTGGGCGGCGATCCACCTCGACCCGGCGACCCGGGCCGGGGCGACGGTCTACACCTCCGGCGAGCACTGCCCGATGTGCTCAGCGGCGCACGGCTGGTCAGGGGTCGGACGGATCGTCTACATCGCCTCCTCCGAGCAGCTGTCGAAGTGGCGGGCCGGCTGGGGCGCCGGTGAGTCGCCGGTGCGAGCGCTGCCGATCCAGGAGGTCGCGCCTCTTGTCGAGGTCGTCGGCCCCGTCCCGGAGCTCACCGAGGAGATCCGCACCCTCCATCAAACCGCCGCGGGCGCCTGAACCCGACCGCGTGAATCCGCCGCCGGGTCAGGTCCCTTGAATGCGGGTACTGGCCCAGCGTGCCGCTGCTGACCATGTTCGCTGAGTCCCGATCCCTGACAGTCCTGAGAGGATCGGGTACGCCATGAGGCATCGCACCACCCAAGTCGGCGCCATCCAGACCTTCTACCGGGAGGCCGGCGCCGATGACGCGCCGGTGCTACTGCTCCCGCATGGCTACCCGGGTTCGTCGTTCGTCTACCGGCACCTGCTCGCCGCACTGGGCGACCGATGGAGGCTGATCGCTCCCGATCTGCCCGGGTTCGGCTACAGCGCCACACCCGCACCAGAGGAGTTCGGCTACACGTTCGACGCCTACGCCGACTTCCTGTACGACTTCGTCAACACACTGGAACTGGACCGCTATGCGATCTGGTTGCACGACTACGGCTCTCAGTTCGGGCTCCGGCTCGCGATGCGCGAACCGGAGCGGGTTGCCTGCCTGATCATCCAGAACGGCGACATCTACGAAGATGAGTTCGGACCGAAGTACGACGGGCTGCGAGAGCTCTGGGCCAACCCGGGGGCCGAGTCCCGCCGCGGCATCGCCGCCCACGTCAGCCTGGAGGGATTCCGCGATGAGTTCGTCGGCGAACTTCCCGACCACGTGGCCGATCGAATCCCACCGGACCTGTGGACTCTGCACTGGTCACTGATGGGTACTCCGGAGCGGATCGCGAACCTGGTCCGGCTGCTGGAGGACCAGCCCAGCACGTTGCCGCGGTTCGAGCGGCAACAGGCCTACCTCCGCGAGCATCAGCCTCCGACGCTGATCGTGTGGGGACCGCACGATGGGTACATGCCTGAAAGTTCCGCCCGCGCCTACCACCGTGACCTCCCAGACGCGGAACTACACCTGTTCGACGGCGGGCACTGGTTGCTGGAGACCCATCTCGACGAGGTCGCCCCGGTGGTGCGCGACTTTCTCAACCGCGTTCACCCACCGCGTTGACGCGGCTTGCCCAGCCCGGAGCCGTGTGACGCTAATTGCATTGACTGCAACTTGCACTCACTGCAAAAATAGTGGCGTGCCCACCTCTGCCCCGCCGTCGAACGCCCGCGCGCGTCAGAAGCGAGAGCGTCGGCTGGCGCTGATCGAGGCTGCTCAGCGACTGGTCGGCGAGCGTGGGCTCGATGACGTCACCGTGGAGGAGATCAGCGCCGCGGCGGGGTTGTCGACGCGTACGTTTTTCAACTACTTCGACTCCAAGGACGACGCGGTTCTCGGCATCCAGGAGATCGAGCTCGATGCCGAGGTGCGCGCGGAGTTCGTCTCCGGCGGGCCGTCGGGGCGGCTGATGACCGACCTGGAGGCGCTGGTGGCGGGATTCCTCAGGAATGCCGCTCCCAACATCGAGCAGGGCGAGCGGGCGATGCGGCTGATGATCTCCGAACCCCGCCTCGTGCAGCGACACATCGCCTGGCACCAGCGCGTCGTCGGTGAGCTCGAGGCGCTGCTCGCCGAGCGACGTACGGCACGGCCCTCCCCCGTCGACGACGACACCATCGGGATGGTCGCCGGCCTGCTGATGCGAGCGAGCGCACTCGCCTGGGCGCGGTCGGGCTACGAGGGCGATGCAGCGGCGCATCTGCCCGAGGCCGTCGCCCAGCTCCGCCTGCTCCTCGACGACTAGCCACACCTCTCGGGACTTCTCACGTCACACGGGACCCGTGTGTCACCACCTCTTCAACTCCTGCCTGTTCAACTCCTGCCTGGAAGGTCCAACCCCATGAGTCAAACGGTCGCGCCCGACGCGCCCGACAAGCCGTTGGTCGTGCTGACGCCGCGTACGATCTGGCTGATCTTCGGCGCCCTGATGGCCTCGATGTTCCTCTCCTCGCTCGACCAGACGATCGTGAGCACGGCGATGCCGACGATCGTCGGGGAGCTCGACGGGGTCGAGCACCAGGGGTGGGTGATCACCTCCTACATCATGGCGATCGCGATCGTGATGCCGCTGTACGGCAAGTTCGGTGACCTCTGGGGTCGCCGCTGGCCGTTCCTGGTCGCCGTCGCGCTGTTCACGCTCGGCTCGCTCTTCGGCGGCATGGCGCAGACGTTCCCCGAGCTGGTCGCCGCCCGTGGTCTCCAGGGGCTCGGCGGTGGCGGGCTGATGATCCTGTCCCAGGCGATCATCGCCGACATCGTGCCGGCCTCCGAGCGCGGCAAGTACATGGGCCCGATGGGCGCCCTCTTCGGAATCTCCGCGGTCATCGGGCCGCTCCTCGGTGGCTGGCTCACCGACGGGCCGGGCTGGCGCTGGACCTTCTGGATCAACGTACCGATCGGCATCATCGCGTTCGCCGTGGCCTGGTTCGCCCTGCGGCTGCCCTCGCACCGCTCCGGACGCCCGGTCGACTGGCTGGGGATCATGTTCATGGTGCTCTCCACCTGCGGCATCGTGCTGCTGACCTCGTGGGAGTCGCTCGGCCACGACGGCTACGACTGGTCCTCGCCGCAGCTGCTCGGCGTGCTCGTCGGCACCCTGGCCTCGGTGGCCGCCTTCATCGTCACCGAGACCCTCGCGCCGGAGCCGCTGATCCCGCTGCGCCTCTTCAAGAACCCCACCTTCACCGTGACCACGCTGATCGGCCTGGTGCTCGGGATGGGCATGTTCTCGGCGATGGCGATGCTGCCGACGTTCCTGCAGATGTCGACCGGTGCCTCGATCACGAGCTCCGGGCTGCTGATGCTGCCGATGATGGCCGGCATGATGCTGACCGCGATCGGCTCGGGCATCGCGATCTCGAAGACGGGCCGCTACAAGATCTTCCCGATCGCCGGTCTGCTCATCACCGCGGCCGGGATCGCCTGGCTGACCACGATCACCGGCGACATGTCGATGGTCGTCTTCGGGCTGATGATCTTCGTGCTCGGCGCCGGGATGGGCCTGGTCATGCAGACCATCGTGCTCGCCGTCCAGAACGCCGTCGACCCGCACGAGCTCGGCACCGCGACCTCGGCGAACAACTTCTTCCGGGAGATCGGTGCGACCGTCGGTACGGCGCTGTTCACGACCGTGTTCACCACGCGACTGACCGACAACTTCGGTGGCCTGGCCGAGAAGATGGCCTCCTCCGGGATGATGCCCGCCGACGGTGCCGGGTTCTCCGGTGGGAGCCTGACCCCGGCAGCAGTCGAGCAGCTGCCCGAGCCGCTCCACACCTGGGTCGTCGACGCCTTCACCGAGGCGCTCGCGCCCGCGTTCTGGTACCTCGTGCCGCTGGTCCTCCTCGGCCTCGCGCTCGCGCTGTTCCTCAAGGAGGTCAAGCTCTCCGACGAGGCCGGCATGGTCGCCCGCGGGGAGGCGGTCGCCGGCTGAGGCGTCCTTGACGCTCGCCGTGGCAGGGGGCATTCTCCTGTCACGGCGAGCGTCTACTCGTGGGACGTGCGCAGCTCTCGGAAAGGCACGCCATGCCCGCTCGCGCCCTGCCCCTCTCGATCGCGACGGTGTCCGCTCTCGTCGCGAGCATGCTGCTCGCTGTGGCGCCGGCCTCGGCGGCGCCCGCTCCGGCCGAGGACATCGTCTTGGAGACGCTCTCCAACCGGGCCGACCTGGTCTTCGACGACAACGCCCTGGTGCGGATCACGCTCCCCGACGGGGCCGACCCCGACGACCTGCGGGTCTGGCTCGACGACACCCGCCACACCTCGAGCCGCAAGGGCGACCACGACGTCACCGCGGCCTTCGCCGAGCGGCCCAACGGCGAGATCGAGGGCGTCGTACGCGGCCTGCGGGTCGGGACCAACGAGCTGACCGCCCGCCTGCCTGACGGTCGCGGCGCCTGGCTCACGATCACCAACCACCCGCGCGGCGGGCCGATCTTCTCGGGACCCCAGCTGCAGCCGTGGCGCTGCCAGCCGACCGCGACGGACGAGCAGTGCAACCAGGAGCCGACGATCAGCTGGCTCTACCGGTCCACCAACCCGCTGCTCGACGGCCTCCAGCCCTACGATCCCGCGAACGCGCCCCGCGACGTCGCCACCACGACCACCGACGAGGGCGTGACGGTGCCGTTCGTCGTACGTGTGGAGACCGGCTACCAGAACCGCGACCAGTACCGGATCGCCGTGCTCTGGCAGCCGGGCAAGCCGTGGCAGCGCTGGCGCCCGCAGCAGCAGTGGAACAACAAGCTCTTCATCCCGCACGGCGGCAGCTGCGGGGTTGACCACGAGACGGGGACCGCGCCGACCGCCGACTACGCCGGCACGTTCAACCTGGGCATCCCGGTCGTCGCGGACGCCCTCGGCGACAGCCCGACCGTCGCGCTCGGCCGCGGCTTCGCGATGCTCTCGACCGCGCTGGCCAACACCGGCCACAACTGCAACGTGACCAGCGAGGCCGAGTCGCTGATGATGGCCAAGGAGCATCTCGTCGAGACGTACGGCGACCTGCGCTACACCATCGGCAGCGGCTGTTCCGGCGGCTCGATCGCCCAGCAGACGATCGCGAACGCGTACCCCGGGATCTACCAGGGCCTGGTCGTGACCTGCTCCTACCCCGACTCGCTCTCGCCGGGCCTGCAGTTCTCCGACTACCACCTGCTCCGCAAGTACTTCGAGAGCTCCGAGCGGCTCACCGACGGCAAGTTCTGGAACCCGCTGCAGTGGGCTGCGGTCGAGGGCCACCTGCTGCCGCTCAACGCGGTCACCGCCGACGAGGGACTGTTCAAGCAGGCGGTCATGCCGACGCACCCGTGCGCCGGAGTCAGCGACCAGGAGCGGTACGACGCGAAGACCAATCCCGGCGGCGTACGCTGCTCGATCATCGACGGTGCGATCAACGTCTTCGGCCCGCGGTCCGAGAGCGTGTGGACGCCCCAGGAGAAGCAGATCGGGCGTGGCTTCGCGGGCTCGCCGCTGGACAACACCGGTGTGCAGTACGGCCTCGAGGCGCTCCGTTCCGGGGCGATCACCCCGGAGCACTTCGTCGACGTCAACGAGAAGATCGGCGGGCTCGACATCGACGTCCAGCCGCGGGCGCAGCGCTCGGTGGCCGACCCGATGGCGCTCACCAACACCTACCGCAGCGGCATGGTCAACACCGCCAGCAACCTGTCCGACGTGGCGATCATCGACCACGGCGGACCGGACCCGGGTCTCGCGCACGACGCACGGTGGGCGTGGGCGATGCGCGACCGGCTGACCCGGGAGCAGGGGCACGCGGACAACCAGGTGATCTGGTACGGCGTGACGCCTCTCATCGGCGACCCGAGCTACTCCAAGGAGGCGCTGCTCGCGATGGACCGCTGGCTTGCCTCGGTGGAGGCGGATGAGCGCGACGTACCGCTGGCGGACAAGGTGGCCCAGGACCGTCCCGGCGACCTGCACGACCGGTGCACCCAGACCCAGGGCATCTCCAGCGAGGACGGCCTGTTCCTGCCGGTCGCGGACCCGCTCGTGGACGACCTGACCGGCGGCGCGCTCGACGGCCTGAACGGCGCCGTCAACCCGGTCCTGGACCCTGCGCTCAACCTCGTCGTCGACCCGGTATCGGACCTCGTGTGCGGGCTCGGACCGGTCAGCGACCTGGTCAAGACCGACTTCGCGACGCCGCGGATCGTGGCCGGCGACAACAACTACTCCGACAACGCCAAGTGCCACCTCAAGCCGCTGCGCCGCACCGACGACTACGACGCCTTCGGCCTCACCGATGCGCAGTGGACCCGGATGGAGGCGGCCTTCCCCGAAGGGGTGTGCGACTACAGCAAGCCGGGCGTCGGCTTCACGAAGACCGTGCCGTGGCTGACCTATCAGCGGGCCGACGGCTCGGTCGTCTACGGAGGTACGCCGATGGGCCGGGCGCCGCAGTCGGCGCCGTTCGGTGGCGCGGCCGACGAATAAAAAGGCCAGCCGCCGTTGCCTGCTCGGCGCTAAGGTCTCGCCCATGTCTTCCCCCGAGCCGACCTTCGTCCTGGTCCACGGTGCCTTCGCCAACTCGTTCTCGTTCGCACCACTGCAGGCCGAGCTGGCGCTGCGCGGGTTCCGCTCGCTCGCGGTCGACCTCCCCGGCCACGGCTTCGAGGCGACCTTCCCGGCGGCCTACCAGGCGCCGCAGGACCTCGCCGAGCTCGCCTCGGCACCGGGCGGGATCAAGGGCGTGACCCTCGCCGACAACGTGGCCCACCTCGTCTCGGTGCTCGAGCGGGCCAAGGAGCACGGCCCGGTCATCGTCGTCGCGCACAGCCGCGGCGGGATCACCCTGACCGCGACCGCCAACGCCCGCCCGGACCTGATCGACTCGATGGTCTACGTCTCGGCCTGGGCACCGGTGGAGCTGGACGCCGTTGCGTACAACGCCGAGCCGGAGATGGCCTCCTTCGACGCCTCCGCGCTGATCGGCGCGGCCGCAGCGAACCCCGCCGACGTCGGCCTGTTGCGCTGCAACTTCCGCACCACCTCCCCCGAGGTCCTCGCCGGCCTCAAGCACGCCTTCATGGCCGACGGCACCGACGACGAGTTCCGTACGTTCCTCAACACCTTCCAGCCCGACGAGAACCTCGACGCCGGCGGCCCCGACGACCGCGCCCAGGCGGCCACCTGGGGAACCGTGCCCCGCGCGTTCGTACGCCTCAGCGAGGACGTCAGCATGCCGCCGGTGATGCAGGACCGGCTGATCCGCGAGGGCGACGCCCTCACCCCGGACAACCCGTACGCCGTCCACACCCTGAAGTCGAGCCACCTCAGCTGGCTCGTCCACCCGGCGCCGGCCGCCGACCTCCTCGCGGAGATCGCGGCCGGCTGACCGGGCCACTCACGCGGGACTCACCACGGCACCGGCCCGTTCGCGTCGACGAACGTCCCCGACGGGGCGTCGTCGGGCAGGGTCGCAGCGCGGACGACCACCTCGGCGGCCTGGTTCGCCGTGGTGGGTGCGTTGTCCCGGTTGATCGGGGTCAGGTCGGTCTGCACGAAGCCCGGGCACACCGAGGTCACCTTGACGGGAGTCTCGGTGAGCGCCTTCGCCAGCGCGATGGTCACGTTGTTCAGCGCGGCCTTGGACGACTGGTAGGCGGGCACGACCATGCCGTAGTAGGGCGATTCCGGGTTGGTCTGGTCGGCCAGTGAGGCCATCGTGGTCGTCACGTTCACGATGCGCCCCGCCTCGCTCTTCCGGACCAGCGGCAGGAACGCCTCCAGGACCGCCACCGCGCCGATCAGGTTGGTCTCGTAGGTGATCCGGAACATCTCGAGGTCGACGACCTCGGCCGGGTCCGGGTTGGTGGCCTCCGGAAGGACGCCGGCGTTGTTGACCAGCACATCGAGGTGTCCGTACGTCGCGGCGACATGGTCAGCAGCGCGCTGCACGCTGTCGCGGTCGGTGACGTCCAGCTGGAGTGCAGAGGCCGAGTGGCCGTCGCGGTTGAGCCGTTCGACCTCTGCCTCGAGCGTCTCGGGCCGGCGGGCGGTCAGGATGACGTGCGTGCCGCTCTGGGCCAGCTGGCGTGCGGTTGCCTCGCCGATCCCGCGGCTGGCTCCGGTGACAAGGGCGACCTTCATGTGCTTCCCATCGTTCGAATTGGTTGCTTCATGAACTATTCAACCGATGTCGTGCCGCCAGTTCTGGCGGTAATCGGACGTCGCAGGAGCCCGACTAAAGCGTTTCCATCCTTGATGTCACGCCTGGTTCACTGTCCCGGTGGCATCCTCCCCCGGCTCCCTCTGGCACACCCTGATCCATCTCCGTGGCAACCCGCGCGCATGCGTGTGGACCGAGCCGATGTGGGGCCTGTCGATGGCTCTGGTGCTGCCATACCTCTCCGTCTTCATGCTCACGCTCGGGCTGCACGACGCACAGATCGGCCTGCTCGCGACCGCCGGGATGATCTCCCAGGTGTTCTTCGGGCTCGCCGGCGGCATCATCACCGACCGGATGGGACGTCGGCTGACGAACGCGGTCTTCGACGTGATCGCCTTCGTGATCCCGTGTCTGATCTGGGCATTCGCCCAGGACTTCTGGGCTTTCCTGGCCGCCTCGCTGCTCAACGGCGCGCTGCAGGTCACGCAGAACGCCTGGGACTGCCTGATGGTGGAGGACGCGGAGCGCGACCAGATCACCGGCATCTACTCCTTGGTGCGGGTCGCGGCCGACTGCTCCGCGCTCTTCGCACCGATCGCCGCGTTCATGGTTGCGCAGTTCGGCATGGAGCCCGCGGTGCGGGTGCTCTTCATCAACGCCGCGATCGTGATGCTGGCCAAGATCATCCTGTTGTACGCCGCCTCCCACGAGACCCGACAGGGCCGGATCCGGATGGAGCAGACCCGGCACGAGAGCCTCTGGCGGCTCTTCGTCGGCTACCGCGATGCCGCGCGGCTGCTGGGCCACTCGCGCGGCTCGGTGCTCGCGATGGCCATCGCCGCCCTCGTCGCGGCTGTCACCCTCGTCAACGCCACCTTCTGGCAGGTTCTGGTCAACCACCACCTGCACGTGCCCGACTCGGTCCTGCCGTTCTTCCCGATGGTGCGTTCGCTGCTGTCGGTGCTCTTCCTCTTCACCCTCATCCGCCGGCTGACCTCGGGGCACGACCTCAAACAGGCGACCTTGTGGGGCTTCGGCATCTATCTGGCCGGCCAACTCGTGCTCGTTGTGATCCCGGCCACCGAAGGTGACGCCGACGTCGTGACGTACGCGCTTCTCGGGGTGTGCCTCCTCCTCGACAGCTTCGGCGCCGGGATGCTCTTCATGCTCTCGGAGTCGCTCGTCGCCTTCCACGTCGACGAGGCCGAGCGGTCACGGGTGATGGCTCTGCAACGCACCGCGGTGATGCTCGCCGCCGCCCCGTTCGGCTTGATCTCCGGGTGGCTCTCGGGGATCGACCGCACCTATCCGTTCTGGCTGACCGCCGCGTTGCTCGTGATCGGCTTGGTCACCACCGTCGTCTGGTGGACCGGGCCTCGCGCCGAGCCGCCGGTCGAGGTCGTGTCGGCGGATCGAGCCTGACCCACGGCCGCGGCCCGCCGAGCCCGTCCACACAGCGACATCGGAGCACTAGAGCTGGTCCGACTACCTCGCCCCGCCCGCACGCTCGGACCGCGCGGCAGACCCACAGCCCCCGATGACGCGATCGACATACGGTTGGACCGTGACCGGCCCGACCAGGCCGTACGCAACGCTCTGACCGTACGCCGCGTTCCCGATCAGCGTGCTGACGGTGACGGTGACGGTATTGGCACCCTTGCGGAGGAACGGCCCGATGTCGATCCGGTCGGCGTGGACCTGGTCGATGACAGGGAGCCGTCGACCGTTGACGCTGACCGTGGCGAGCCCGTTGATCGTGCCGAGACCGAGGTACGCGCCCGCATCGCGTGACCAGCTACGTCCTGTGACGATCCGGCTGGTGTAGACCGAAGTGCCGGAGACCTTCTCGAGACCGGCAATGCGCTGCCAGTCGGGCAGGCGCCCGTTGGACGCAGGAGTCACGGTCCTTCGGTCGAGGGCGACCTTGTCGGTGTCATTCGGCCCCTCGGACCCTGCTCGCCAGGCGGTGACGTCGAGGCTCCAGGATGCCGGCGCGCTGATGGCGGGAACCGACTCGATTTCCTGAAGGACACCCTTCCCGTTCGAGAGCTTGGTGCGGTAGGTGCCCGGCTCCGAGGCTCGGATCGCGAGGGGCGCCCGATCGGAACGTACGACTTCCGGGGCCGTGCTGGATGTCGCCGAGATCGCGCAGCCAGGACCGGCCGCCTTCGTGTCGGCATTCCCCCGGGTGACCGCGACCACCGTGCTGTCGCCTGAACCGAGCGTCACCGACGCGCGAACGCCCTTCGAGGTCCGGGCGAAGGCCGCCATCCGGGTGACATCGCCGGTCCATGCGTCATAGAGGTACGGATCGCCCGACCCCGCTAATTCTGCCGTGGTGCTGACGGTGTGGTCACCGGAGTTGAAGAGGTAGTAGTAGTCGGTGTCCGAAGTCCGGCGGTGCAGCGAGACCACAGGCGCGTCGGCGTACGACACCGCCGGCTCGACGCCGGAACGGGTCAGCGCCGCGAGCACGTCCGCCTCGGTTGCGACCTGAGTCACCGAGCGGGCGTCCAAGAGCTGCGCCTGCACCTTCCGCAGTGCAGCGTCCTGGTCCGGGTGATGACCACGGACACGCGCCGGGAGGTCCCCCACGATGACAACCGGCAGACCAGCCTCAGCCCATCCGAGGACACGCCGGGCATCGGCCAGATCCATGGTGGGGTTGGTCTCGGGGTTGGCCGTGGCGTCCCAGACGAACGCCCGGTATCCGAGGCCCGCAGGATCGAGCCTGCCGTGCGCCACCGTCGAAGACGGGTGGTTGATCAGGCCACTGTTCATGAACCCGTAGGTGTAACCAGCCCGGGCCAGGGACTGGTCGGCGAAGTAGAGGTCGCCTGTTGAGCCAGAGACGCTGTGGCCACGGTCGTCGCGGTAGATGGCGACGTCGTTGCGCAGCTCTCCGCGGCGCAGCACGGTCTGCATTCGTCCCACGTAGGCGTTGATTGCCTTCTCGTCCTCGAAGGTCGGGTTCTGCGGACCATAGACATCAGAGACGTACGCCCCGAACGGCGAGAATCCAGGCCAGGCAGAGGCCGCGCCGGGACTTTGATCCGCCCAGCCATGCCAGACGATTTGGTTCACCCCGACGGAGAACTGCTGGTTGACGTGGGCGAGGGTCAGTTGCCGCTGTACGGAGCCGTTGTAGAAGGCCGCGCAACATTCGGTGGAGATGACGTTCTTGCCAGTCTGGGCACCGGCGCTGGCTAGTGAGCGCCACGCGTCGGATCCACGGGTGTTGATGAACTTGGGCGGACCCTGGGTGAATCCTGAGGTGAACGAGAGGTCCTCGCCCTCGGGGATGTCGAGCAGTGTCGCGGTGTCCATCTGATCGATCGGCGAGGGGCCGTAGGAGCTGTAGCCCTGACCGCGGACCGTCATGCCGAGGTCCTTCGCCCAGGCCTTCAACGGCTTCAGGTGGTCGTCGATGAACAACTCCGAGAGCGTTTGGTTGTAGTCCTCACGGATCCGGTCGCCGGTGTCACCGGTGAAATCGAAGACCGGGTCGGTGACGGCGACCGCGGCCAGATAGGGAACCAGCGAGTAACCGCGCCGCTGCCGGAACTCATCGAGGAAGTCACCGGTCCAGGAGCGGACCTGTTCACCGTCACGGTTGAGCTCGAGAGAGTCGAAGAACATCGAGCCACCGCTCGCCTCGAGCGCCGCCCTCAACTCTGGCGTGAGTACGTTGTCGTCCCAGTAGTCCTCGACGGACTGGAATCCCGACCGGTCGAAGTGGTCGACGAGGTAGGTCGTGTCCTTGGTTCTTGCCAGCCCGACGGTCTGACCGGTGCCGTGCATCCAGGCGGCGACGAGCACGTACGTCGCACCGGCCGGAGAGCTGGGCGCGGTCCACGAGATGCGACCGTCCACCACCTCCTCGGTGAGATCGACAGCGGTATCGGCGTCGAGCACAGGGACCGAGGCCTCCTCCCCTGCCGGCGTCTCGCAGTGCTCGACGCACCGGTAGGCCACCAGACCCTGCAGCACTCGCTCAGTGACGCCCGACGGCAAGGACGTCGTGGGCAAAGCGTCGCTATAGGTCGCGCCGGCGTCGACCCGCTGCCGCCCGAAACTGATCTCCTTGGCCGACCCCACGCCGTCGGGGTCCACCGTCTGTGTCCCGGCCGACCAGCCGGGCGTGTAGATGCCGTCAACCCGGAGACCTTCGGACTTCCCGGCCTCGAAGAGGCTCGTCCAGGCCTCGGTCCATCGTTGCGTACCCCACCCCATGGTTGCGGCGTCGTAGCCCGCAGCCTGCTCGACAGCACCGGCGAGCTGATTGGCCTCGTAGCCGCCGGCACCGGACGACCGGATCTGTTCGGCCTGCTGCTCGACGGATTCGGCGGTCATCAGGCCGCCGGTGTTCCAGAACCGGTAGAGCGGACGGTTGGCGAGGGACGGGTTGGCGAAGGCATCGCCGTCCCGGCCGGTCGAGCGGTCCGTGATGGGGTTGGCGGACGAGCCAGCGGCTGCGGCAGGTGCCGCGGTGGCCAGGCCCCCTGCTGCGACAGCGAGCACGACGAGACCAGCGGTGATACGTCCGGCGGACAGGAACCGGTCGGTGCGGAAGCGAGGCATGGGGTCCCTCTCGTGAAACGATTCATTGACCTTTGGCCAGGCTATGACCAGCGTCACATCAGGTCAATAGTGAACGCGAGTTCCTTACGTGCGTGGCCTCATCCGGCCGCGCCGGCGGCCGCATGGATCGCCGGGGTCCAGATCGCGTGCACGATCTCGGCGATGTCCTGCCCGCTCGGCGGAGTCACATGGAAGAGGAAGCGCTGCAGGAGCAACGCATGCCCGACGTTGACGACGCTCGCCGGGATCGCGCCGGGACCAATCTCACCCTGGTCGCGGGCGTGGTCGATGATCGCCAAGGCCACCCGCACCGGCTCCGTGTCGTCGAACACGACCCGGTCCGCCGCGGGGATGGACGGAAGCTCCGCCGCCAGCGCCCGGGCAACCGACCCGAACGGCCCTTGCAGAAACTCCGCCGTGCCGAGCAGGAGGAGCTCGAGGTTGTCGCCTAGCGAGCCCGACAGGTCCAACGGCCCCGGCACCCGACCGCCCTCGCGCTTGGCAGCCGCGGCGACCAACGTCGCCTTGTTGGGCCACCGCCGGTAGAGCGATGCCTTGCCGGCTCCGGCGCGCGCCGCGACGCGCGGGACGCTGAACGAGGACCATCCGTGTTCGACGATCTCGACCCACGCCGCCGCGAGAATCGCCTCCTCGAGGTCAGCACCACGACGGCGCTGTCGATCGGTGGGCGTCCGCGGCACGATCACGATTCTGCCAGCCGCGCCGCGGAGGGGGCGCAACGATGCCGCATCATCAGGCTTCGGGACGTCATCTCCCATCCTGCCGATCACACCACATCTCCGCGCCAAGAATCCGGCGCTCGAACACGGGTTGGCGTGCGGTCCTGGACGCCCTCGCTACCGAGTGGGGGGACTCCAGCAACACGGGCGCCCGGACCGCACTCGGAAGTGATAGCACGCATCCTGCGTCGAGCGTCGCCAAACCTCTACATCTGGTAATCGATGTTCTCATCCGAGCCGGCTGTGGACGTCTCCAAGAGATGGCCCACGAGCTGGGCCGACGCGTCCTCCTGGAGGAGGTGGCCGGCACCCTCGATCCACGACAGTTGCGCATGCGGAACGCGTTCGTGCAGCCAGTGCGCGTACTCGGGCGGAAGTATCCGGTCCTGACGTCCCCAGATGATGCGTACGGGGAGCGACAGCTCGGCCAGCAGGGGCTCGTACTCGACGGTGTCGGCCTGGTTGATCTGGCTGTACTGGCGATAGAAGGCGGCCTGTCCTTCCGGTCCGCGCCACGGATCGAGGAACGCATCCAGGACACCGGGACGGAAGCCGACCTCCGTCGCGTTCCTCAGGTGGCTCGCGACCAGCGCTTCGTGAGCGTAGGACGGGAGCTGATCGAAGACGTCGGCATGGTTCAGGATGAGGCGGAAGAGACCGCGTTCCCACTCGCCGCCGCTGACCGCGTCGAAGAGAGTGAGGTCGCGGTAGGCGGCGCCTTCGATGAGCAGCGCGCGCAGCGCAATCGCGCCCCCGATGTCATGGGCGACGACGCTGGGGCTGGACAGCCCCCAGTGGTCCAGCAGTCGCGTGAAGTTCTGCGCTTGGGCCGCCAGGCCGAGATCTTGGCCTTCGTGCTTCTCCGAGGCGCCGTAGCCGAGATGGTCGAAGACGTAGACCGTGCGCTGACGTGACAACGCTGGAGCGATGTCGCGCCAGAGATAGGACGAGTACGGGGTGCCGTGCACGAAGACGACTGGATCACCCGTGCCATGTACGGCCCACCGCACCGTCCCACCCGGCGTGAGGAACTCGTTGTCCAGGACCCAATCCACTGCTCTCGCCTCCCGTAACTCGCAGCGGGTGCCTCGTAGCAACTCAGATCGACGTTACCCAGCGGCTCAAGTCAGGGTGAAGGTGCTGGAGCGCCGTCCCGCGGCGCCGCCGATGCTGAGCGCACCACGGTCGTGCTGGAGGTAATCGCCACGGTCCGTGGCCACCTGCAGCGAGATCCCGCCCTTGGCCGGGATCCGGCGGAAGCTGGCCTCAGCTGCGTACGCCGGGCCCGACTCGCCCGGGTCGATCCGGACCGTGCCGCCGCTGACCCGAACGTACCGGTCGGGGAAGTTGACCGACTGCAGCGACTCCGAGCCGTCGCCCGCCAGGCCGGGGACGAAGCGGAACTGGCTGTCGGCGAGATCCTTCGGGGCATGGTCCACCCTGAGGGCGTACTCGTAGTGGCGTACGAACGAGCCCGGCGCATCCAGCGGGCTGAGCCGCACGATCGGCCCGCCCTTCCCGACCGGGACCCCGAACATGGGCGTGCCGTCCGCGTGCCACACCACCTTCTGCACGCGAGCGTGCCGATTCGGGTCGTAGAGGGGATCGCCGGTGATATCGCGGTAGTCCCGGGCGTGGTAGACGAGAACGTCGGTCACGCCGTCCTCGGCGACCGTGAACGAGTTGTGGCCCGGGCCGTACTGCCCGGTCTGCACGTTCGTCGTGAACACCGGATCGGGGCTCTTGACCCACGACGCCGGGTCGAGCAGGTCGGCGTCCGCGGGCGCGGTGAGCAGGCCCATGCAGTAGCGCGAGTCGGTGGCGCTGGCCGAGAACGTCATGAAGACCCGGCCGTTGCGGACCAGCACGGCAGGCCCCTCGTTGACCTTGAAGCCCTGCACCTCCCAGCTGCGGGTCGGAGTCGCGATCCGCGCCGGGAAGGTGCTGATCGCGAACGGGGAGCTCATCTCGGCGATGTAGAGGCTGGTGTTGACCGCGATCTCGGGCTCGCTCTGCGCCCAGACCAGGTAGCGGCGGCCGGCGTGCTCGAACGTGGTGGCGTCGAGGGCGAAGCTCTGCCACGGCGTGATGATCTGCTGTGGTGCGCCCCAGCCCGCGGGGTCGCGCGGGTCGGCGAGCGTCGACTCCATGACGTACATCCGGATCCGGAAGACGTCGTCGGAGTCGCCGGCCGCGAAGTAGACGTACCAGCGGCCGTCGATGCGGTGCAGCTCGGGCGCCCAGATGTGGCCGCCCATCTTTCCGCTGGCGGGGCGGCGCCAGATCACCGACTCGGCTGCGGTGGCGAGGCCGGCCAGCGACGCCGACCCGCGGAGCACCAGACGGTCGTACTCCGGTACGGAGCCGGTCAGGTAGTACATCCCGTCGACGGGCGGGGTGACGAACGGGTCGGCCCGACGCTCGACGAGCGGGTTGAGGGTCGGCACTCCCCAGATCTCGGCGTCGCTCGGCGTCGGCGTGGACGGAGCCGCTGCGGCGGGCACGGCGTACCCTGCGACGGCAGCCGCCGCCCCGAGACCGACCCCGGCCTGCAGGAGGTGGCGCCTGCTGAGGCCGGCCCGGAGACTGAGGTGGTTCAGGTGATCGGACATGGGTGCTCCCCTACCGGGTCTGGATGCGGATGAAGGTCACGGAGTACGGCGCGAAGGTGCGCGTGAAGGTGCTGTCGACGCCGCGGATGGTGCTGGTGACCGGCTTGATGGGCTGCGCCGTGCGGGTGTTCTGGGCCTCCGGGTCGCCGCTGATGACGGTCATCTCCGCCCTCGAGGCGACCTTGACGCCGAGGTCGAGGCGAGTCACCGCCGGCTCGGCCTGGGCGTTGACGACCTTGACGAGCAGGTCGCCGGTCGCCTCGTCACGGGTGACCACCTGCGCGAACGGCTCGGTGACCTGGTCGTCGTCGAACTCCTGGAAGAGCTGGCCGTCGAGGAAGAGCCCGACATGGGTGCCGCGGACCTCGATCCGTACGTCGTAGGTGCGTCCGGTCTCGACCGAGTGGCCCTCACGGGCGACCAGGGTCTCCTTGCCGCCGTTGGTGGCCTTCTCGACGACGGTGCGGGTGTTGTTCCAGCCGCCGATGTTCCACCAGTAGAGGTTGTTGGTGTCCTTCACCCCGAACGCGAGCAGGAAGCCCTCGGAGCCCGACAGCTTCTTGGCCTTGAGCTCGATGTCGTAGTCGCTCGCGGTGATGTCCGAGCCCTTGACCAGGGTGTTCTGGGCGGTCGCGTCGGTCTGGGTATAGGCGCCGTCGACGACCGACCAGGTCCCACTGTTGGCCAGGGAGCTCCAGCCCTCGGCGTTACCGTCCTCGAAGTCGTCGGCGAACAGGGAGGTCCCGTCGGGTGCGGTGACCGACACGTCGTCGTACGCCGCGGAGGTGGCCCAGGTGGAGAGGCCGACGGCGCCGGTGATGGGCTTGGCCTCGATCACCTTGCCGGTCGCCTCGCTGGGTACGACCCGGTCACCGACGTTGTTCATGAACAGCTTCTGGACCTCGTAGCTCGCAGAGCTCCAGGACTGGTCGTTGTCGAACCAGATCATGTCCGGGCGCCACTGCACGTGATCGATGTTGGCCAGCAGCGGGGCATAGGAGGCGAGCTGCACGACGTCGGCGTTGCGCTCGAGACCGGTCATGAACGCCGCCTCGGACAACGCGTTGAAGAGCTTGTTGTCCTGGGAGGCGTACTCGCCGAGGAAGACCTTCGGCCCGTTGCGGTCGTAGCTGTCGTAGCGGTCGTTGTTCTGCAGGAACCAGGTCGGGGAGTTGTAGTAGTGCTCATCGACCATGTCGACGCCGGCGGCCCTGTTCTGCGCCCAGTGCTGGTCGAAGAGTGCGCCCTGGTCGTCGGGACCGGAGTTGCTGATGATCGTGATGTCCGGGTAGCGCGCCTCGATGGCCGCGCGGAACTTCTCGAACCGCTCGAAGAACTCCGTAGGCAGGTTCTCCTCGTTGCCGACGCCGAGATGAGTGAGCCCGAACGGCTCCGGGTGCCCCATCTCCGCGCGCAGGGCGCCCCACTCGGAGTCGACCGGGCCGTTGGCGAACTCGATGAGGTCGAGGGTGTCCTGGATGTAGCGCTGCAGCAGGGCCTCGTCGTCGGTGACTCGGTTCTGGCCGCAGCCGGTGACCAGCGCCGGCACGACCGGCAGCGGCATCGCCCCGACGTCCTCGGCGAACTGGAAGTACTCGTAGTAGCCCAGTCCGTAGGACTGGTTGTAGCCCCAGAAGTTGGCGTTCGTCGCGCGCTCCTCGACCGGGCCGACGGTGTCCTTCCACTGGTAGGACCGGGCGCGCTGCCATCCGGAGGCGGCGTCGTAGCCGGACATGCTGCCGGTGTTGACGAGACAGCCGCCCGGGAAGCGGACGAACTCCGGCTCGAGCGCCGCGATCTTCTCGGCGAGGTCCTTGCGCAGGCCGTTCTCACGGCCCATGAAGGTGTCCTCGGGCATCAGCGAGACCATGTCGAGACGCAGGGTGCCGACGCCCTCCCCCTGCAGCCACAGGCGTGCGGAGTCGGTCTTGGCGTTCGCGGTGAAGGTGCCGGTGTACTTCTTCCAGGTGTCACCGTTCACCTGGATTCGGACCGGATCGGCGTACGAGGTGGCGCCGGACTCGTCGCGCAGCGACACGGTCAGCGGCGTACCGCCGGCGGTGTCCGAGCGCGCCCAGACCGAGAAGTCGTAGCTCTTCCCGGCCTCGAGCGCGACGCCGTTGTTCCAGCCTCCGTTGGAGACGCCGTACGTCCCACCGGCGGTGTTGGCCAGGGATAGCTGCAGATAGGTGCGGTTGCGCTCGTTGAGCCGGGAACCGTCGTTGACGGGGGTCGCGGTGCCGCTGCCTCCGCCCTCTCCTCGCGGGGTCCAGGCGGTCATCCCGGTGTAGGAGCGGTTGTCGGCCGGGAGGAACTCGAAGGACCGGTTCCGCACCAGCTCGGCGTAGAGGCCGCCGTCGGCCGCGTAGTTGATGTCCTCGAAGAAGACGCCGTACATCGAGTCGCTGATCTCGGGTCCGGACTGACCGGCGTGGGCCGTGATCGTGTAGTCGGGTTCGGGCGCAGCGGCTCGTCGGTCCGCGCCGAGGCTGGGCGCGGCGTAGGCCAGGGGCAGTGCGAGGACGGTGGCGGCGGACAGGACGGTCAGCAGACGGATTCTGTGCACGATGGTCTCCTCAGAACACGCGGTAGGCGGTGCGGATGCGGTCCAGCTCGGCCTCGGTCACCGGCAGAACGGTTCCGTGGCGGGGGCGGCTGGGAAGCTGGTAGTCGCTGGAGATCCGGAAGAATCCCGAGTCCAGGTCGGTGGTCTCGAACGGCACGTACCCGCGGCCGCCGAACTCGTCGATGAACAGGTACCACTTGTCCTCGGTGTTGGACTTGAAGATCGTCGGTCCCTCACCGCGGTCGATGCCCGGGTTGTCGGTCGTCGCCTTGCCGATGCACTCGGCGACGAAGCTCCAGTTCAGGTCGAGCAGCGAGGTGGCCTTCTCCTCGACGATGAACTTGCTACAGGGCGTGGTGGAGGTGTTGTTCCGCTCGTCCTTGGTGAACCGGTAGTAGGTCCCCTCGTGCTCGACGACGGTGGAGTCGATCACCGAGTAGCCCGGGTCGATCCACACCTGGGGCTCGCTGAAGGTCCGGAAGTCCCTGGTGGTCACGTAGACCATCCGGTTGTGGGTGTTGCCGGCATGCTCGGGGTCGGACTCGTCGTAGAGCTTGGAGGCCCAGAAGACGACGTACGCGCCGATCCCCTCGTCGTAATAGGCCTCGGGTGCCCACGTGTTCCCGGCCTGCGGCGAGGACACCCGGACGTGTCGCTGCTCGGACCAGTTCACGAGGTCCGTGGACTCCCAGATCTCGATGTAGCGGCTTCCGCGGCGCTGTGCCGCGTCCCAGTCCCCGTTGCCGTGGATCTTCAGGTCGGTGGCGATCAGGTAGAACTTGTCGCCCTCCGGGGAGCGGATGATGAACGGGTCGCGTACGCCCTTGTCGCCGTGCTGCGACCGCAGCACCGGTTGGCCGCCGTTGAGCTCGTCCCAGTGGAGCGGGTCGTTGCCCCTGCTGGCGGCGAGGTAGACCTGCTCGCCGTCGGCCGTCCCCTCGCCCGTGAAGTAGGCGAAGGAGTAGCCCTCGAGCGGCTCCTTCTTCGGTAGCGGCAGGACCGTCAGCCGGAACTGTCGCTTCTCCTTGACCTTGCCGAGGCTCACGGTGGCATTGAGTGCCAGGCGGACGGCCTTCTCACCGTACGCCGGCCGGTCGACCTCGCCGGTCGGGGTCACGACGGCGGGCTCGCTGGACGTCCAGCTGACGGTCGTTCCGTGCAGGCCCTTGGTCGGCAGGGTGATGTTGCCGCGGATCCCGTCGGCGTCCCAGACCTTGAGCGCGGCCGCGGCGCGGGTGACCTTCTCCGCGTCGCTGATGTCGGCCGGCACGTTGATGGTGAAGTCTTCGGACCGGCTGGCGGAGCCGTGGGCTGCGGTGCCGGTGAGCGTCACGGTGGCGTCGGGGCTGCCGTAGGGCGGGCGCGTGACGGCACCGGTCGGGGAGACGACGGCAGGGTCGGAGGAGGCCCAGGTGAAGGTGGAGCCGTTCGGGCCGCTGCTCGGGACCGAGAGGTCACTGACGACGCGGGACGTGTCGCCCAGATCGAGCCAGGCGAGGTCGCGCTCGACGCGCTGCTCGTCGGTGACGTGGCCCATCTCGTGGACCTCTGCTGCCGTCAGCGCGCGGTCGTACATCCGGAAGTCGCGCAGCTGTCCCTTGAGATGGCGGTCGCCGCTGTAGACGGATCGGCCGAGATAGTTCGCGGTCGTGACCCCGTTGCCGATCTGACCGGGAGTGATGGTCACGCCGGTGCGCCGGGCGACCTCGACACCGTCCTCGTAGAGCACCGCGGTGCCGTCGGCGAGCGTGTAGCTGATCGTCTTCCAGGTGTCGCGGACCAGGTTGCGGCCGGCCGTGACCGTCTGCTCGGTGCTCCAGTTGCCGGTGGCGATCGATGTCCGGTAGGCGTTGCCGGTCGTGAACAGGTAGCCGTTGCCCCAGCCGTTGGAGCCGGTGTTGCCGAGTCCCCAGATGAAGTACGGCGTCGCCTGGTCCGCTGCGATCTTCACCTCGAGCGAGACGGTGATCGACGTCAGGCCGGCCATCACGTCGTTCGGCAGCCTGACGTGCCCGTTGGTGCCACCGAGGGACAGCCCCTCACCGCCGAGCCAGGTCGCGTCACCGGCCAGCGTGCCGTTGCGACCGGCGCCCGACTCGTCGACGACCGTGGTGCCAGTGGTCTGGTCGAGGGGGTAGTGGACTACGAGCCCTGCGTCGCTCGCGCCTTGCGCCGGCGCGGTGGCCACCATGCTGGCCAGAATCAGGGGCAACGACGCAAGCGCCGCCAGGGTGCGCCCGAGATGCTTCCGGCGCTGGGTGTGGGGGGTCATGTTCGACTGGTCCATCTGCGCTCCAGGGTCAGCTTTGGACAAACGCCGGGCCATTCATGTGTGACTGCGATCACATGAATGTGAGCGCTAACATAACCAGGGGTTTGACGCTGCCGTCAAGAGTCGTCAGGCAACTCACGTGAGCACTCAGGCCCACTGCTCCCCGACGGGCGCGGTGGACGAAAACGAAGAACCCCCCGCCGTTCCTGCCGTGTTCTGGCTGGTCAGACGAGGGTTTTGGTGGAGCCGCCTGTCGGAATCGAACCGACGACCTTCTCATTACGAGTGAGACGCTCTGCCGACTGAGCTAAGGCGGCGCACCGTCATCCGTTACCGCATGAAGCGGTCCTGGCTGAGCGGACCGGATGAGTGTACCGAGACTGCGCGCTCGACACTAAAACGGTGCGCCTCGACGTGCTCGTCGATGGTGATGCGGGTGGGCTTGCCCTTGCCGATGAGGCGGCCCAAGCGGCGTACGCCGTGCTTCATTGTTGCTTTGCTCTTCTCTGAACGCGGGTCAACCACCGACTGCGGACACAGGGGTGGTGATTCAATGATGACCGCTGACGATTCATAGAGGTAGACGATCTTTCCTTGGAAAGTCATAGGATGTCTCTATGTTGTCGCTGCACCAGCTCCGCGTGTTCCTCGCGGTCTACGAGCATGGCTCGCTGACCGCGGCGGCCGAGGAGCTCGGGTATGCGCAGCCGTCGATCTCGGAGCAGGTCAGAAGCCTGGAGCGTACGCTCGGCGTCCAGCTCTTCCTGCGCGTCGGGCGCGGGGTGGTGCCGACCAGCGTGGCCGACGAGCTGAGGCCGCACGCGGAGCGTTCGGTCGCGGCCGCCGAGGACGCGCGCAAGGCCGTGCAGGCGGTGAAACAGTTCGAGACCGGAACGATCCGGTTCGGGATGTTCGGGATCGCGCGACTCTACGGCGGCGCCGGCCTGGTGGCCGACGTGCTCGATCGATACCCGGGCGTACGAGTCGAGCTGATCGGGCAGAACTCCGCCGAGGTCCAGGACGACCTGCGGCGCGGACGGCTCGAGGCGGCGATGCTGCTCGTCGGCAGCGTCTCCGGTCCGGGACTGAAGGTCACGCCCGTGGCTCGCGACGAGCTCGTCTACATCTCGGCCGACCCCGCCCACCTGGCCACGCCGGTCACCCCGCACCGGCTCTCGCTGGCCACGCTGGTCATGTCCGACACGAGCTGGAGCTCGGAGGATCCCACCCGGGTCACCATCCGCAACCTGCTCCACGAGACCGGCCGCAATCCACCCAGCCGGGTCGAGGTCGAGGACATCGAGACGGCCGTGGAGCTGGTGGGGATGGGCTACGCCGACAGCGTCATCGCCAAGGGAGCAGCCGAACAGCTGCTCCCCCGGCTGGCACCGAAGGCCGGCTGGGTGTCACTGCGCCCCCGGACGTACGACACCTTCGCCGTCGTCCATCGCACCGACGCCACCCTCTCCCCCGCCGCCACGTTGATGATCGAGCTGGCCACCAAGCGGATCCAGGCCATCGCGGACCCGGTCCACCGGCGCTAGCAGTTCCTCCAGCAGGGTATGCAGCCGAAGGCTCACATCCCGTGCGGAGTTCCGCTGGGGATGTGAGCCCCGGCCTACATACCCTTCGACAAGCTCAGGACACCGCCTTGACGAAGGCTCCGGGTCACTCGCAGCCGTAGCCGTCGTTGTCGGCGTCGAGGCGCCACGGGTCGGAACCGTGGACGCGTACGGGCTTCTTGTAGCCGGGGATCTGGCCGCAGTCGAGGTCGTTGGTCGAGGTGGCGTTGTAGACCGTTGCGCCGTTCTTGTAGGTGTAGTCCAGACTCGATGCGGTGCTGGTTGTGCCGCGCTTCTTCAGGTAGAACGACGCGGATACATCGGCCTTCCTGATGGTGTCCCCGCGGAACTTCCAGCGGTAGTAGCGGCTGGCCGCCGGGGTCGTGATCACCGAGCACTTTCCGTACGTGTTCGTCACGCAGGACGTCACGTTGCTCCAACTGCCGCTGTACTTCTTCTGCAGATAGATCCGCTTGCCCTTGACCGCATTCCCACCCGCGGTCAGCTTTCCGACGACGCGATACGACTTGGACCCGTACTTGCTCACGGACACCTTGACGACGGACGTGGTGATCTTCGGGACATAAACCGCGGAGCTGTACTTGCCCCCATAGGTGAACCTGTACGTCGCGCCGCGTACGCCGACCGCGGAGACCCAGCCAGTTGAGCTGGTCGTGCGGTGCGCCACCGTCTTCCAGGTGGTCCCGGACTTCCGCTGGATCGCGACCGACCTGCCGACAACAGGCGTGCCGTAATCCTTCACCTGCGACTTGATCGTCGTGCCCGACCGGCTAGCCGAGAGGGTGTAGCTGTGGGCGGCCCGGATCGTGAACGCATCGGTGACCTCGGCCGAGTCGGTCCAGGTGCCCTCCGCGTCCGAGGTGAAGACGAAGGCGACGGCTCGATAGCTTCCGGCCGGAAGCAACGAACAGAGGTCGCCATCGGCCGATCCTTCGGCGAAGCCACCACCCTCGATGTAGTTGGTCACGTCGTCTCCGTCGGAATCGAAGACGGTGACCTCCCAGCTGACAGTGGGGTTGGTGAACTCGTCGCTGTAGTTCTCGCCGAACGAGACGTCCACCGAAACCGGGATGTTCGTGCCCTTGACCCCGTAGAGGTCACAGTTCTGGGCCTTCGTCACGTCGTTGACGGTAAGTGTGGCGGCGCCACCGATGTACGGCAGTGGGGCCGTATCAGCGTGTGCTGACTGCGTACCAATCACAGGCGCTACCGCGACCGCCAGAGAGGCGACTGCGGTGGCAGCGAAGGCTCTCGTCATTGAACGGATTCGCTGACTCATGATCACTGGATAGTGACCCTTCTTCTCGAAGTTAAATTCCGAGAAGTGATCCTCTGAGTCAGAGGCGTACTGCGGTCGGACACGCCGAGAACCCACCCCACATCGGGTAAATCCGTGAAGTCATCGGCCGAGTCGTCACCTGGGTGACGACTCGGCCGACGTGGTTGACGTCTCGGCTTACGTGGGTGACGTCTCGGCGAGCGGGGTCAGCACTCCAGGCCGTTGTCGGGGACCTTGCCGTCGACGAGGTAGTCGTCGATGGCGTCGTCGACGCAGCCGTTGCCCTGCATGTAGCCGGTGTGGCCGTCGCCGTCACGGGAGACGAGTACGCCGTTGTCGAGAGCCTTGGCGAGGTCCTCGGCCCACTCGTAGGGGGTGGCCGGGTCGCGGGTGGTGCCGACGACGACGATCGGGTTGGAGCCCTCGGCGTCGATCTCGGGCTCGGGCTCGGTGGCCTTGAACTTCTCCGCGGCGCAGCCGTTGAGCATCCAGGCGAGAGCAGCACCGAAGGTGGGGGCGGCCTCCTCGAAGGCGGGCAGCTGCTTGCGTACGTCCTCCGGGCTCATGCCGGAGGAGTCGTCGAGGCAGTTGATCGCCCAGTTGGCCTCCATCGTGTTGTTGATGTAGCCGCCCTCGGGGTCACGGCCCGCGTAGTTGTCCGAAAGGCTCATCAGCTGGGAGCCGTCGCCCTTCAACGCCGCCTGGAGGGCGTCGGTGAGGTAGGGCCAGTAGGACTCGACGTAGAGCGGGGTGATCAGGCCGTAGAGGGCGTTGCCGGCGGTCAGCTCGCGGTCGCCGGCGGGCAGCGGCTCGGCGTCGATGTCGGCCATCAGCTTCTGGACGCGCTCGACGCCCTCGTCGACGGAGTCGCCGAGGAAGCAGCTGCCCTCGTCAACGCAGTTCTTGACGTAGGAGCGGAGCGCGACCTCGAAGCCCTTCGCCTGGGCGAGGTTGGCGTCGAGGACGCTCAGCCCGGGGGCGATCGCACCGTCCAGCACGAACCGGCCGACCCGGTCGGGGTAGAGCTCGGCGTAGGTCGAGCCGAGCTGGGTGCCGTAGGAGGCGCCGAAGTAGTCGAGCTGGTCCTCACCGAGCGCAGCCCGGAGTACGTCCATGTCCCGGGCCGCCTCGACGGTGCTGACGTGGTCGGAGATGCCGTCCTTCTGGGCTGCGCAGCCGTTGGCCATCTCGACGCCGGTGTCGACGTACGCCTTCTCCTCGGCCGGGGTGTCGGGGTCGGGGTCGACCGCGACGTAGGCGTCCAGGGTCTCGTCGTCGAGGCAGTCGACCGGGGTGCTCTGACCGACACCGCGCGGGTCGAAGCCGACGATGTCGTAGGAGTCGCGGACGGTGGAGCTGAAGGACTGGTTGTTGTAGAGGGCGTACTCGATGCCCGACCCGCCCGGGCCACCCGGGTTGATCGCCAGCGAGCCGATCTTCTCCTTGTTGGCCGGGTCCTTGATGACCGAGACCTCGATGGTGCGGCCGGTGGGGTCGGAGTAGTCGAGCGGGACCTCGAGGGTCGCGCACTCGAAGGCGCCGTTGCACTCCTTCCAGTCGAGCTTCTGGTTGTAGAAGGTCTGCAACCCCTCGCTCGGGGCCGCGGTCGCCTCCGCGCTCGGACTCACCTGGTCGGCGTCGGGGGTGCCGCCGTCGGCACCGCAGCCTGCGGTGATCACGGTCAGAGCGGTCAGCGCGGCGGCGCCGGTCACTGCTTTGAGTTTCACTGATCTCCTCCGGGCGGCAACAGCGCCACCATCATGGCTTCCAGCACCAACTGGGGCTGCACGTTGAACTCCAGCAGCTGCTCGCGGGCTTCGAAGATCGCCCCGATCCGCTGCAGGTTGAGCTCGGGGGTCGAGGCCGCGACGAGCTGCTCGATCTCGCGCCGGTGCTCCTCGTTGACCAGGGTCACCGGAGCGCCGGCGGCGATCGTGATCGCGTCTCGATAGACCGAGACCAGGTCCATCAGCCCGCGGTCGATCACGTCGCGGTGGCGGCGGGTCGCTCGGCGCTTCTGGTCCTTCTCGAGCGCGGACAGCGCGGGACCGTATTCACGCGGCCGACGGCCTCGATCGACCACTCCGTAGCCCGCGTCGAGGTCGGCCTTCTCCCGGGCGTCGAGGTCGGCGGTGACCGCGTCGGCCTCCTCCTTCGAGACCGCGGCGAGCTCGCCGGCGGCTCTGAGGGCGTCAGCGAGGGTGTGCAGCCGGGCCGGGTAGGCGACCACCTGCTCGCGCCGGCGCCGAGTGTCGTCGTCGCGGGCCAGCGCCTTGGCCCGTCCGATGTGGCTCTGGCTCGCGCGCGCCGCGTAGGCCGCGCGCGCCTCGTCGACACCGAGCGTGCGCTGGAGGAAGGCGGTCACGTCGGGCGCTGACGGGGTGGTCAGCGTGACCAGCCGGCACCTGGACCGGATGGTCGGGAGTACGTCCTCGACCGTCGGCGCGCAGAGCATCCAGACCGTGCGGGCGCCGGGCTCCTCGACGGCTTTGAGCAGCGCGTTGTTGGCCTGCTCGGTGAGCCGGTCGGCGTCCTCGATGATCAGGATCTGCCAGCGGCTCCCGGCCGGGCTCAAAGCGGCCTGGCGGACGAGGTCGCGGATCTCGTCGACGCCGAGGGTCAGCTTCTCGGTGCGGACCAGGTTGACGTCGGCGTGGCTGCCCGCGAGGACGGTGTGGCAGGCGTGGCACTGGCCGCAGCCGCCGTTGGGGCACTGGAGCGCGGCTGCGAAGGCGATGGCGGCGTTGGACCGTCCGGAGCCCGGAGGGCCCGTGAAGAGCCAGCTCTGGGTCATGCCGTGGCCGGCCGCGGCGGTCTTCAGCGTGGAGATGATGTGGCGCTGGCCGACGAGGTTGTCCCAGACCGAGGTCGTGGCGACGTTCATGCGCTCACCGCCTGGGTGAGCAGCGGCTCGAGGCGCGCCAGCACCGCGGCGTGGATCTCCTCGACCGGAGCGCGGGCGTCCAGGACCAGGTAGTGATCGGGATTCCGCTCCGCCAGCCCGACGAACGCGGATCGCACCCGCTGGTGGAACTCGACCGACTCCTGCTCCATCCGGTCGCGCTCCTCGAACCGGGTGAAGCCGGCCGTCGGATCGAGATCGAGCAGCACGGTCAGGTGGGGTCGCAGGTCGGCTGTCGCCCACCGCGCGACCTCCTCGAGCTGCGCGGCGTCCAGCACCCGGCCGGCGCCCTGGTAGGCCAGCATCGAGTCGACGTAGCGGTCGGTGATGACCACCTCGCCGCGCTCCAGCGCCGGACGGACCATCGACTCGATGTGCTCGGCCTTGTCGGCGGCGAACAGGAGCGCCTCGGTCCGGTCGTCGAGGTCGCCGGTCTCCGGGGACAGCACGATGCGGCGTACGTCCTTGCCTACGGCCGTGTCGCCCGGCTCGAAGGTCAGCAGGACCCGGTGGCCGCGGGCGGTCAGGGCCTCGTGGAGCAGCCGCGACTGGGTCGACTTGCCCGACCCCTCGCCGCCCTCGAAACAGACGAAGACGCCGTGCTCTGCGTAGACACCCGGAAACCTCACGAGGCAAACCTACGGGGTGGGACCGACAACACCTGAGTACGCCGCCCGCGGGTGGAGCGATTCAGGCTGTCGAAGCTCGCACCACCAGGTTAAGGTTCGGGTCGTCCTCACGCTGAACCAAGGAGTCTCCGGTGATCTACGTCCTGATCGTCCTGCTGCTGGCCGCCCTCGCGGTCGCGGCCTACCTGCTCTGGAAGAGCCGGCAGCAGCCGACGGCGCAGAAGGAGCCCGACGACTTCATCGGCGACCAGCACAAGCACGCCTCCGACCAGCTGCGCCAGGTGCGCAACGGCGACGTCATCGAATACCTCGGCCACAACTGGTTCGTCCGCGGACGGATCGACTTCGACGAGCACGGCTACCGCTGGACCGAGCACATGCTCGACGACGCCGAGGGCAAGAAGTGGCTCTCCATCGAGGACGACGAGAGCTTCGAGGTCTCGCTGTGGCACGCGATCCCGCTCGGCGACATCGAGCAGGGCGCCGTCGGTGACCGCGACATCATCGTCGGCGGCGTCGCCTACCGGCTCCAGGAGAAGGGCTCCGCCGCCTTCACCGCCACCGGCGCGACCGGCACCGCGCCGTCGGGCACGGCCGAGTACGCCGACTACAAGTCGGTCGACGGCAAGCTGCTCGGCTTCGAGAAGTGGGGCAGCAACTGGGAGCCCTCCCTCGGCGAGGTGCTGCAGCCGTTCGAGCTGACCGTCTACCCCTCCACCGACCGGCCCGCGACCCTGGACGACGAGTGACGCTTCTCGACGTCCCGTTCGCGGACGTACGCGGCGACACCCTGCGCTGGACCCTCGCACCGATCCCCTGCACCCCGCTGGCCTCCCGGACGGTGAACCTCGGGAGCAGCCTCACGGTGACGCTGAGCGTCCTGGGCGCCAGCCACCAGGTCGTCGTACGCCGCCACGACCGCCCGCTCCTGCACGAGACCATCGCATGCGGGATCGCCGAGGCCGCGCCTCTTCCCGAGGCGCACGCGGCCGGCGGCTACCGCCTTGCCTCGCACGTGGAGGAGATGGGACCCGAGGAGCTCGCGGCGCAGGCGTCGCGGCTCGTGGAGCGGCTGAGCGGGCGTACGGATGCCGTCGTCGCGCACTTCCCGGGTGACCCGCACGCGGTGACCGCGCTGGCCTTGGACCGGTCCGGCGACGGGGAGATCGTCTGGAACACCTGGCACACCTACCCACAGACCGGCGAGATCGTCGCCACCACCACCAGCTACCGGCCCGAGGAGGGCACAAGTGTCTGAACCAAGCGGCTCCGGCGGCCCGAACCGCAAGCTGATCGGCTGGGCGATCGTCGCGGCGTGCGTCGCGCTCGCCATCATCATCGCCATCGCCGTGTCCGGCGACGGGAACAGCCCCGAGAAGTACCTGCGCAAGAACTTCGACCACGTCAGCGGCACCGACCCCGACAGCGAGGCCGGGATCGTCTTCGAGGACGACGGCACGGTGAGCTCGGTCGCCAATCAGATCGACAGCGGCACCGACGCGGACGAGAACCGGGCCGAAGGATCCAGCCACTACCTGCGCTACGACGACGACTGGCTGGTCGTCGTGGAGCCGCGTACGCCCTCGGGTTCGACGATCACGCTCTACGAGTACGACCGCGGCTACCGCCACCACGCCACGGTGATCGGGCTGTGGGGCTGGAACAGCTACTACGGCCGCAACAGCGGTAGCGGCAGCAGCGGCGACTCCTTCCGCGGCGGCGGCAGCGGATCCGGCAAGTGACCACCCTCAGACTGGAGAGATGAACCGATGACTGACCTTGTGAGCGGACTGCTGTCCACCGTCGCCTTCGCCGCCCTCGGGCTCGTTCTGCTGATGATCGGCTTCTACGTGATCGACCTGCTGACGCCGGGCCGGCTGGGGCAGCTGATCTTCGTCGAGCACCGCCGCGACCCGGCGCTGCTGCTCGGCTCCTCGGTCGTCGCGATCGCGACGATCGTGGCCACCTCGATCTACACCGCGGAGGCCGACACCCTCCAGGGGCTCGCCGAGACCGCTGCGTACGGCCTCATCGGGATCGCCCTGCTCGCGTTCGCGTTCGTGATCCTCGACCTGCTCACCCCGGGCCGGCTCGGCGAGCTGATGACCGACGACAAGGACGACCCGGCGATCTGGGTCGCCGTCGCGGTGCAGCTGGCCGTCGGCGTGATCGTGGCGGCCTCGATCACGTGAGCCTGACTCTCCCCTCGTTGTCCGCGCTGCCCGAGGGACGGGCGGCCCGTCTGCTCGTCCTCGCGGCGGTGTTCGTCTGCGCGGCGTGCGGCCTGGTCTACGAGCTCGCACTGGTCACGCTGGGGAGCTATCTGCTCGGCAACTCGATCGCGCAGACGTCGCTGGTGATCGCGGTGTCGATGTTCGCGATGGGCATCGGCGCGGTGCTCGCCAAGCCGCTCATCGCGCGGCCGCTGCGCTCGTTCGTGGGCGTCGAGATCGCGCTGGCCGCGGTCGGCGGCGCCTCGGTGCCGGCGCTCTACGCGTCGTTCGCGTGGCTGCACCTCTACACCCCGATGATGCTGCTGGTGACGTTCCTGATCGGCGCGCTGGTGGGTGCCGAGATCCCGCTGCTGATGGAGCTGCTGCAGCGGCTGCGGCGCCAGCAGGCCTCGCACGCGGTCGCCGACATCAACGCGGTCGACTACGTCGGGGCGCTCATCGGCGGACTCGCGTTCCCGTTCCTGCTGCTGCCGACCTTGGGGCTGCTGGTGGGGACGGTGGCGACGGCCGCCCTGAACGTGATCGCCGCCTGGACGGTCGGGGTCGCCTTGGCCGGCTCGCGCCGGCAACGTGGGGCGGTCACGGCCGTCTGCGGCGCCCTCGCGGTCGCCCTCGGCATGACCGCGGTGACGGCCGACTCCTTCGAGCTCAACGCCCGGCAGGCGCTCTACCGCGACCCGATCATCCACTCCCAGCGCTCGGACTATCAGGAGATCGTGGTGACCCGCGGCGCTCCGGTCGGGCCGGCGTTCGACGACGTACGCCTCTTCCTCGACGGTGACCTGCAGTTCTCCTCGCTCGACGAGTACCGCTACCACGAGATGCTCGTCCACCCGGCGATGAACGGGACGCACCAGCGGGTGCTGATCCTCGGTGGCGGTGACGGGCTCGCCGCGCGGGAGGTGCTGCGCTATCAGTCGGTCTCGTCGGTGACGCTGGTCGATCTCGATCCTGCTGTGGTGTCGTTGGCGCGCTCCTTCGAGCCGGTCTCGTCGCTGACGTCGGGTTCCTTGGAGGACCCCCGGCTGACGTACGTCGCCGACGACGCGTTCTCCTGGGTGCGCGACTACTCGGGGGCTCCGTTCGACGTGGTCATCGCCGACTTCCCCGACCCGGACTCGACCGCTCTGGCCAAGCTCTACTCCGTCGAGAACTACAGCATGATCGCGCGGCTGCTCGCCCCGTCCGGGCGGATGGTCGTGCAGTCGGGCAGCCCGTTCTTCGCGCCGGACGCGTTCTGGTCGGTACGTCACACCCTCACCGAGGCCGGCTGGCAGACCACGCCCTACCAGGCGGACGTACCTTCCTTCGGGAACTGGGGCTACGTCCTCGCCTCCCGCGACGGGTCGGCCCCTGAGCTCGCTCTCGACGACGAAGCGCCGGGCGGGCTGCGCTACGCCAGCGACGCCGTGCTCGCCGCCGCCACATCGTTCCCGCCGGACCGTGCCGAGCGACCGACCTCGGTCACCACGCTGCTGGATCCGGCGATCCTGGACTACGCCCGGAAGGGCTGGGTGGGCTACTGATGTTCTTCTTCATTCGACTGGCCCGGCGCACCTCGCGGCACTACGCCTGGGTGCTCCCGCTCGCGATCATCGGCTTCGTCTTCGTCACCGGCTGGATCGCGATGGCGCTGGCCCAGCCGGGCAGCGACATCGTGCGCCCCACCAACTACTGGTGGTGGTTCCTGGTCACCGCGACCACGGTCGGCTACGGCGACCTATTCCCGGAGACCACCGGTGGCCGGCTCGTCGGGGCGTACGTCGTCTTCGGCTCCATCACCACCCTCGCCATCTTGTTCAGCCGGATCTCAGCAATCATCGAGAACGCCAAAGGACGCCGCATGCGTGGAGAGATCAGCTTCAGCGGACAGAACCACATCGTGTTGCTCGGCTACACCGCCGGGCGCACCGAGCGGATCTTGGAAGAACTGCTCTCCGAGCCCGAACGGGAGGTCGTGCTCGCGACCTGGGAGGACCAGCTCTCCGAGCACCCGATGCCCGGGGAGGACCGCCTTCAGTTCGTACGTGGCGACATCACCGACCTCGACGTGCTCGCTCGCACCGGGCTCACCGGCGCGCACAGCGTGCTGATCGACGCACGTGACGACAACGAGGCGGTCACGCTCACCGTCGCCGCCAACACTGCGGCTCCTGCGGTGCACACGATCGTGGCGCTGCGGGATCTGCGGGTGCAGCGCACCATCTTCCGCGTCGACACCACCGTCCACTGCGTCCAGTGGCACAACACGCAGCTGATCGGCGAGGAGCTCAGCGACCCCGGCATCGCGGAGGTCTACCAGGAGCTTGCCACCGCGGGCGGCAAAGGCACCTACTCGCTCACGGTGCCCCCTTCGGCCGCGACCGTGGACGTCGGTGCCTGGCAGGCCGCCCTCGGCCGCTCGCACGGCGCCACGCTCCTGGCCGTACGCACCGTCGACGGCATCCAGGTCAGCCCGCCCTGGGACCTGCCGGTCTCCCCCGGCGCGCGGCTCTTCTACATCGCCGCCGACCGGCTGGACTACGACGAGGTCGTCGGGTCGCTCGGCTGACGGGGACCTCGCGATGGACTGCTACAACTGCCGCAACAGCGCCCTCGAGTCGCTGCCTCCGCGCGAGTCGATCGTCCGTACGCAGCACTGGCGGGTCTGCCACGCCTTCAACGTCACGCTCCCCGGCTGGCTGGTGATCGCGCCGATCCGGCATGTCACCGCTCTCGACGAGCTGCCCGCCGAGGCACATGCCGAGCTCGGCACGCTGCTCGGCTCGCTGTCGGGGGCGCTGCGTGCCGTGACCGGGTGCGTGAAGACGTACGTCATGCAGTTCTCCGAAGCCGAAGGCTTCGAGCATCTCCACGTGCACCTGGTTCCGAGGATGGCCGACCAGCCGGCGAGCCTCAAGGGGCCGAACGTGTTTGGCTACCTCACCGACGACGAGACCCAGTGGCTGCCCGAGACCGAACGCGACCGGCTGGCACTGGAGCTGCAGGGAGCTCTCGGCTGACAGATTCCCGCCAAGGCGGGATTGTGCGGGGCTCTACGACCTCGAGCGGCGGCAGAACCCCGCCATGGCGGGAAAGTGCCCCGCGCCCCAACCCCAGACAGCGACAGAACCCCGCCATGGCGGGGTTCTGTCAGTTGAGCCGCGGCGTACGGCTCACGACTTCTTGGTCGCGGCCTTCTTGGTCGTCTTCTTGGCGGTCGACTTCTTCGCCGGGGACTTCTTGGTCGTCTTCTTGGCGGTCTTCTTCGTCGCCCGCTTGGTGGTCTTCTTCGCCGGGCCCTTGGCGCGCTTGTCGGCGAGAAGCTCGGCGGCACGCTCGGCGGTCAGGGTCTCCAAGTCATCGGCGGCCCGGAGGGTGGCGTTGTATTCACCGTCGGTGACGTAGGGACCGAAGCGACCGTCCTTGACGACCATCGGCTGCCCGGAGACCGGGTCGGGGCCGAGCTCCTTGAGCGGCGGCTTGGCGGCGGCACGGCCGCGCTGCTTCGGCTGGGCGTAGATCTGCTCAGCCTCCTCCAGCGTGATCGTGAGCAGCTGGTCCTCCGAGCTCAGGGTCCGGGAGTCGGTGCCCTTCTTCAGGTAGGGCCCGTAGCGGCCGTTCTGGGCGGTGATCTCCTCGCCGTCGGCGCCGGTGCCGACGACCCGGGGCAGGGTCAGCAGCTTGACGGCGTCCTCGAGCGTGATGGTCTGCAGGCTCATCGACTTGAAGAGGCTCGCGGTGCGGGGCTTGGCGTTCTTCTTCGCGTCCTCGGGGAGCTGCTCGGTGACGTAAGGACCGAACCGGCCGCTCTTCGCGACGACGGTGAGACCCGTCTCCGGGTGGACGCCGAGGTTGAGCTCCTCGCCGGCCGGGTTGGCGAAGAGCTCCTTGGCCTTCTCCAGGGTGAGCTCGTCGGGCGGCAGGTCGTCGGGGACGTTGGCCCGCACCGCGAACGGGGTGCCGTCGTCGCCGGGGCCCTCGATGTAGGGACCGTAGCGGCCGACCCGGAGGTTGACCCCGGCGTCCGGAGAGCCGACCGGGAAGGTCGCCAGCTCGCGGGCGTCGATGTCGCCGAGACCGTCGACCAGCGGCTTGAGGCCCATGACCCGCTCGGAGCCGAAGTAGAACTCCCCGAGCTCGGTGGTCATGTCCTTGTCGCCCTTGGCGATCTCGTCGAGGATCTCCTCCATGCTCGCCGTGAACCGGTAGTCGATCTGGCGCGGGAAGTGCTCCTCGAGCAGCCTGACCACCGAGAACGCGACCCAGGCGGGAACCAGCGCGGTGCCCTTCTTGAAGACGTAGCCGCGGTTGATGATGGTCTGGATGATGCTCGCGTAGGTCGACGGACGGCCGATCTCACGCTCTTCGAGCTCGCGGACCAGGGTCGCCTCGGTGTAGCGAGCAGGCGGCTTGGTCTCGTGGCCGTCCGAGGTGAGGCTCGCGGCGTTCACCCGGTCGCCCTCGTTGAGGTTCGGGAGGCGGGTCTGCTGGTCGTCGGAGGTCTGGTCGGCGGAGTCGGTGCCCTCGACGTACGCCTTCAGGAAGCCGTGGAAGGTGATCACGCGCCCGGTCGCGGAGAAGACGACGTCCTCGCCCGTGGCCGCCGAGGCGCCGAGGCGGATCGCGACCGAGTTGCCGACCGCGTCCTTCATCTGGGAGGCGACGGTGCGCATCCAGATGAGCTCGTAGAGGCGGAACTGGTCGCCGGTCAGCCCGGTCTGCGCCGGAGTGCGGAACGAGTCACCCGCGGGGCGGATCGCCTCGTGGGCCTCCTGGGCGTTCTTGACCTTGGAGGCGTACGTCCGGGGTGCGTCCGGCAGGTATTCGGCACCGTAGAGCTCCCGGACCTGAGCGCGGGCCGCGCTGACGGCGTCTCCGCTCAGGGTCGTGGAGTCGGTACGCATGTAGGTGATGAAGCCGTTCTCGTAGAGACGCTGGGCGACCGACATCGTGGTCGACGCGCTCATCCCGAGCTTGCGGCTCGCCTCCTGCTGCATCGTGGTGGTGCGGAAGGGGGCGTACGGACTGCGCTTGTAGGGCTTGGACTCGACCGAGCGGACCTCGTAGGTCTGGCCCTCGAGGCCGGCGACGAGAGACTCGGCGCGGGTGCGGTCGAGGTGGACGACCTTGTCGCTCTTCAGCAGGCCGTCGGGGCCGAAGTCGGTGCCGCGGGCGACGCGGCTGCCGTCGACGGAGGTGATCCGGGCCGGGAACATCCGCGGCTCGTGGTCGGAGCCGGCGTCGAAGGTGCCCGCGAGATCCCAGTACGAGGCGGTCCGGAAGGCGATCCGCTCACGCTCGCGGTCGACGACGAGCCTGGTGGCGACCGACTGGACGCGGCCCGCGCTCAGGCGGGGCATGACCTTCTTCCACAGCACCGGGGAGATCTCGTAGCCGTAGAGACGGTCGAGGATGCGGCGCGACTCCTGGGCCTCGACGAGGTCCATGTCGAGCTCGCGTGGGTTCTCGGCGGCGGCCAGGATCGCGGCCTTGGTGATCTCGTGGAAGACCATCCGCTTGACCGGGATGCCCTTCTTCGGCTTCAGCTCGTCGAGGAGGTGCCAGGCGATCGCCTCACCCTCGCGGTCCTCATCGGTGGCGAGGTAGAGCTCGTCGGCGTCCTTGAGGAGCGACTTGAGCTTGGCGATCTGCTTCTTCTTGTCGCTGGGCACGACGTAGTAAGGGGTGAAGCCGTTGTCGACATCGACGCCGAAGCGCCCCCACGGCTTGTCCTTGATCTTGGCAGGGGTGTCTGCCGCGCTCTGCGGAAGGTCGCGGATGTGCCCGACGGATGCCTCGACGACATACCCCTGTCCGAGGTATCCGCCGATCTTCTGAGCCTTCGCCGGGGACTCGACGATCACCAACTTGTGTGCCACTGACGTCCTTATCTCACTGCAGCAGAGCCTGGCACCACTGACAAGCTCTGGCGAGACACGTTAGCGCGTGTCTCCAGCCGGCATGGGTCCAGTCACCGCGGTTCATGCGGCACTGAGCTCTCGGACAACATGGCGTGTTGCCTTGGGCGCCGCGAAGACAATACCTAGCACGCTGGGGAGCGGGAGCGTGAAATCGGTGTCTCATCCGGCCATGTCCAAAAACTGTCGGTGCCCGTCCGTATGGTGGCTTTCGAGGACGGCGAGACCAATCCGAACCGAGAGGTCTCTGCTGATGATCGACGCCGAATACATCGACTACATAGAGGGTCTGGCCACGCCCCCGGAGCACCTGGTCTGCTCCGAGTGTGCGCAGCTGCTCACCCGGACCAACGTGATCCTGGAGCGCCTGGAGGCCGAGCTGACCCGGCCCCGCTGGGCGGAACCGGACACGCCGCCACGACCCGACCACGAGGTGGCCCTGGACTGGCTCGCCGCGCTGTGCGGCGGCCACGAGGCGGTCACCGCGCTGGATGCCGCGCCGCTGGTCGAGGACGGGCTGGACCTGCCGGTCGTGGAGGATCCGGCGGGACGTACGCAGTTGGAGGCGGTTGCCGCGCTGCTCGACGAGGTCGCGGCCGACTTCCCGGTCGCGGAGGTGGGCTTCGCGCTGCGGCGGGCGCTGCTGCGGCTGTGGGAGATCGACCCGCTGGTCGTCGACCGGCCCACCCAGCCGGCCCAGGTGGCGGCTGGGATCGTGTGGACGGTCCTGGGCGCCAACGGGCTCGCCGGGCCGGGCGGCCTGGTCACCGCGACCGAGCTCAAGGAGCGGCTGGGCGTGAACTCGACGCCCTCGGCCTACGGCAAGCAGCTGGCGGCCGCACTCCGTGGCTTCTGGCCGTGGCAGACACAGCGGCCGTGGGGCATGCGCGACCTTCCCGATCTCGAGCCGCTGGGCTATCCGGACCTACTGGTCTCGAGCGTGCGCAGGCGCCTGATCAGGCTGCGGGACCAGGCGTGCCTTGCGCGGGACGGAGGAAGCCCTCGTTGACCAGCTCCTGGGCGATCGGCAGATAGCTGCTGCGCACGACCGCGGGGTCGCGGTCGAGGATCTGTGCGAGCGCGTCGAGGATCTGGCCGACGGCCAGGTCACCGTCGCACGCGCCCGCGAAGGCCGCCTCGATCGTGTCCGCCTGGCGCGCGCGGCGCAGGCCACGCTGCTGGCGCAGGATGACGGTGCTGGGGTCCTCGGCGCCGGGCTGGCCGAGGGTCTCCTGCTGGATGTCCTCGATGAGCACCAGCGTGGAGTCCTCGGTGACCTCGACGCGGGCTGCCTCGCCCCACGCCGCGAGCGCCGGGGCGATCGGCTGCTCGACGTCGTAGGGCCACTCGAGAAGCTCGCGCTTCGGGTTGGCTGTGTCTGTGCGGTGCAGGTTGATCCAGCCGAACCCGACGCCCTCGATCTTCTGCTCCTCGAACCAGGACAGCCAGGTGTCGTAGCGGGTCAGGTAGTCCTGGGCGCCGTGGTGGCCGGAGTCCTTGAGCCAGAGCTCGACGTACGCCGCGGGGTCGAGCACCTCACGCTGGACCACGAACGCGTCGACCTCGTCCCCGAGCCATCCCTCGAGACGGTCGTCCCAGGGCTGGTCCTCGGAGATGATCCAGTTGCCCAGGATCTGACACCAGCCGCCCTCGGTGAGCATGCCGGGAGCGGCCCTGACGATGTCCTCGACCACCCGGTCGCCCGGGAGCCCGGAGTCGCGGTAGACGAGGCGCTCACCGGTCGCCGGGCTGATCACGAACGGCGGGTTGGTGGCGATCAGGTCGAAGCGCTCACCGGCGACGGGCTCGAAGAACGACCCGTCGCGTACGTCGATCCGGTCCGCCACGTCGTTGAGGGCGGCGTTGAACGCGGTGATCCATAGGGCTCGCTGGTTGACGTCGGTCGCGACCACCCGGTCGCTGTGGGTGGCGAGGTGGAGGGCCTGGACACCGCAGCCGGTGCCGAGATCGAGCGCGGTGCCGACCTGGTCGCGGATGGTCAGCTGGGCCAGGGAGGTCGAGGCAGGGCTGATCCCGAGCACGTGCTCGGGGCCGACGCGCTGCGGGCCGCCATCGAGCCCCGGCGTGAGGTCGGAGACGACCCAGAGGGCGGTGTCATCGGTGGCGTACGGACGTACGTCGAGGCGGGCCGCGACTTCGCCGACAGACTGCTCCAGGATCCCCTCGACGGCGAGCCGGTCGACGAGCCCGGGCAGGGCTGCCTCGGCAAGGTCCAGGGGGACGGTCGTCTGCAGCAGGAAGAGCCGGATGAGGGTCTCCAGCGGAGTGCCTCCGTGAGTGCGCCGCCGGCCCGGCAGCGTCTCGTTGCGACTCAGTGCGCTGTGCGCGGTCGGACCGAGCAGCTCGGCGACGGAGTCGTAGGAGAAGTCGGCCTGCTGGAGGGCGTCACGGAGCCGGTGCGGGAGGTCACTCACACCTGGAGCCTAATGTGGGCTCGGGTCAGCCCGCTGCCGCGCCCTCGGCGCTGGCATGGATGTCGAAGACCTTGGCGAGGCCGGTGATCCGGAAGATCTTGAGCAGCCGCTCCTGGGTGCAGACCAGGCGGAGCATGCCGTTGTGCTGGCGCACCTTCTTCAGGCCACCCACCAGGACGCCGAGGCCGGTCGAGTCGAGGAACTCCACGGCTTCGAGGTCAACGACGATGTCGTAGTGACCGCGGGCGACGAGCTCGGTGATCTTGTCCCTCAGCTTCGGCGCGGTATAGACGTCGATCTCGCCGCCCACGGCCACGATGGTGGCCGAGTCGAGCTCGCGAGTCGCAAGCGTCAGATCCACTTCGAAGTTCTCCTGCCAAGGAACGTGAGACAACCAGCTCCGGTCGGCATGCCTGGTGTCCGATACCCGGAGTCGATCGTAATGTAACCACGGCTCACCAGGATGCGCGCAAGAAACTCGCAACGTCTCGGCCACGATGCGGGGCCGTGAGCGTGGCGGCCACCAGGATTCTGGGAGAATAGATAGGTGTTGACGACAGCGACCGGTGATCTCATACGCCGGCTCGCGGACGTCCCAGGCCGCGAGGACCGGCTCGCCCACCTCGAGCAGGTCCCGCCGCGAGAGGCCGTCTTCGCCGACTGGCCGACGTGGGCTTCGGCCGATGTGGTCGCCGCCTTCGCCGCTCGTGGGATCGAGCGTCCTTGGCAGCATCAGGCGGTGGCCGCCGAGGCCGCCCACGAGGGCAGCCACGTGATCGTCTCGACCGGCACCGCCTCCGGGAAGTCGCTGGCCTATCAGCTGCCCGCGCTGACCGCGATCCGAGACGGACGTGGTCCACGTGGTGAGCGCGGCGCCGGCGTCCTCTACCTCGCACCCACCAAGGCGCTCGCCCAGGACCAGCTGACCGGGCTGCGCGAGCTGGGCGTCGACGTGCGCGCGGTGACCCACGACGGTGACAGCACCCGCGAGCAGCGAGACTGGGCACGCGACTTCGGCGAGTACATCCTGACCAACCCCGACATGCTCCACCGATCGCTGCTTCCCGGTCATCAGCGGTGGACGTCCTACTTCCGCTCGCTGCGCTACGTCGTCATCGACGAGTGCCACCACTACCGCGGCGTCTTCGGGGCGCACGTCTCGCACGTGCTGCGGCGGCTGCGGCGCATCTGTGCGCTCTACGGGTCATCGCCGACGTTCATCCTCGCCTCGGCGACCGTCGCGGAGCCGTCGATCGCCGGCGAGCGGCTCACCGGCCTTCCGGTCCTGCCGGTGACCGCCGACGCGTCGCCCCGCGGGGAGCTCTCGATCGCCCTGTGGCAGCCGCCGCTGACGTCGCACGCGGGCGAGAACGGCGCTCCCGTACGCCGCGCGGCCTCGGCCGAGACCGCCGACCTCCTCGCCGATCTGGTCTCCTCGGACGTACGCACCCTGGCATTCGTACGCTCCCGGGTCGGCGCCGAGCAGGTCGCCCTGACCGCGGCCGCCGAGCTGGAAGAGGTCGACCCCTCGCTGCCCGGGCGGGTGGCGTCCTACCGCGGTGGCTATCTGCCCGAGGAGCGCCGGGCGATCGAGGCATCGCTCCGCTCCGGCGAGCTGCTGGGACTGGCGGCGACGAACGCGCTCGAGCTCGGCATCGACATCAGTGGCCTGGACGCCGTCGTGCTGGCCGGCTACCCCGGCAGGCGCTCGGCCTTCTGGCAGCAGATCGGCCGAGCAGGGCGGGGCGCCGGCGACGCGCTCGGCATCCTGGTCGCCCGCGACGACCCGCTGGACACCTATCTCGTCACACATCCGGAGGCGCTTCTCGGTCAGCCGGTCGAGGCCACCGTCTTCGACCCGGCGAACCCGTACGTCGTCGGCCCCCACCTGTGTGCCGCCGCGCAGGAGCTGCCGCTGACCGAGCCGGACCTGCCGCTCTTCGGACCGGGCGCCAGGGAGATCCTGGACAACCTGGTCGCCTCGGGACTGCTGCGTAAGCGGCCTCGTGGCTGGTACTGGACCGACCGCCGCCGCGCGGCCGACCTCGCCGACATCCGCTCCTCGGGTGGGTCTCAGGTGCAGCTGATCGAGGCCGATACCGGCCGGGTCGTCGGCACGGTCGACGCGGCGAGCTCACACGCGAGCGCGCATGCCGGCGCCGTCTACGTCCACCGTGGCGAGACCTATCTCGTGCATGAGCTCGACCTGGACGAGAACGTCGCGGTCATCTCCCGCGACGACCCCGGCTACTCCACCTTCGCCCGCGAGATCACCGAGATCTCGATCGTCGCCGAGCGGGAGCAGGTCGCGTGGGGAGATTGCCGCCTGGCGTACGGCGACGTCGACGTCACCCACCAGGTCGTCTCCTTCCTGCGCCGGCGACAGCCGAGTGGCGAGGTGCTGGGTGAGGAGCTCCTCGACCTCCCCGAACGTACGCTGCGCACCTCCGCCGTCTGGTGGACCGTGCCCGCCTCGGCTCTCGAGGCGGCCGGCCTGGAGAGCGCGGACATCCCGGGTGCCGCCCACGCCGCCGAGCACTGCTCGATCGGACTGCTCCCGCTGATCGCGACCTGCGACCGCTGGGACATCGGTGGCGTCAGCACCGCGTCCCACCCCGACACCGGCATGCTCACCGTCTTCGTCTACGACGGGCATCCCGGCGGGGCGGGATTCTCCGAGCGCGGGTTCCGTGCGGCGCGGGAGTGGCTCAGTGCCACGCTGGAGACCATCGAGGCGTGCGAGTGTGACGACGGCTGCCCCTCCTGCGTGCAGTCGCCCAAGTGCGGCAACCAGAACAACCCTCTCGACAAGCAGGGCGCGATCGTGTTGTTGCGGCTGCTGCTGCAGAAATAGGCATACGCTGGGGAAATGCTGATCTTGGGTCTTGTGCTGATCGTCGTTGCCGCAGTTCTCATCGTTCTGGGTCTCTTCACCACCGGCAACGGTGATCTCGACGATCCGACCGCCACCCTGCTCGGTCTCCCGGTCGGTTCGACCACGATCTTCGTGATCGGCCTCGTCGCCGGCGTCCTTCTCCTCTTCGGGTTCTCGCTCACCAAGTGGGGCGGCAAGCACCAGGTGAAGTACATGAAGCAGAAGCGCCAGATGCGGGACATGGCCAAGACGCTGCAGGACGCCGAGACCAAGTCCGACACCGAGGCCGACACCAAGGCCGAGCCCAAGATCGCGCCCGAGCCCAAGTCCGAGGACGCCTAGTCCGATCGTAAGTCCGTCGGGCCGGCCCTCGCCTCGGCGGCCGGATCCCCCGGCTGACCGAGCCAGCGCGGTCCCTCGACCCGCACGGTGACGGTGACGTCCTCCCCGGCGATCTCGCACGACTCCAAGGTGGCGCCGTTGCGGTCGGTGATCGTCGTCGCTGCCGCACACGCGTCCTCGGAGACCTGGAGCGCGTTGGCCCCCGCCAACGCGGCCAGGTCGGCTGCGGACTGTGCGGTGCGGTGGGCGACGAAGACCGCGCCCACCACACCCAGCGCAGCACCGAGGAAGAGCAGCAGCCCGATGGCGCCGACAGCGAACGGGGCTGCCGACCCGCGCTCGTCCTTGCTCGGCCGGACCGTGCTCACTGCTCCCCCTGCGCGGTGTCCTGAGCCTGTCGAAGGGTCGCTTCGGTAGCGGCGACTGCCTCGCCGCGTACGGTCACTCCCGGCATCCAGCTGAAGATCCCGCCCGGCCCGGTCACCCGGGCTTGGGCGGAGGCGACGACCTCCTCGGCACCGGCGCTGACACTCACCTGCGTGCCCGCAGGCCCGACCCGACGTCCGCGGGCGGCAGCGGCGCCGCTGTCGTCCCCTCGCGCGACAGCCCGGGCAGTCTCCCGGGCCGCGTCGACCACCTGGATCTGTGCTGCTCCCACCGACAGCAACCACACCAGCCCGATGGTCACGGCCACCAGGAGCGGGATGACCATCACCAGCTCCGCGGTGGCCGCGCCCCGCTCGTTCCGCTCGCCCCGCTGCCCACGGACCATGGTCAGATCCCGAGCAGACTGAGGACGTGCTGGAACAGCCTGTTGAGCAGGTCGTTGCCGAAGCCACCGGTGAGCAGCTTGTAGAGCAGGCCGGCGAGCCCTGCACCTGCCGCCGTGCCGACGGCGTACTCAGCCGTCGTGATCCCCTTCTCGTTCTTCCGAAGATGTGCCTTGGCCATGGTTGGTCCTCACTGGTCGATGGCCGTCCGTACGGCCGTTCAAGGACGACAATGACCCGCTCCGCCGACCTTCGCGACCGTCATGTCGCCGGCTGTGGACAACCCGATCCCGAACCGGCCCTGTGGATGACAAACGGCCCGCTGATCAGCGGAAACAACGCCGCCGAGACGTCACGTACGTCGGCCGAGTTGGCAGTCGAATGCCAACTCGGCCGACGCGGGTGACGTCTCAGCCGACGGAGGCGACGCCTCGGCCGACCGGGGTGACGCTTCGGCAGGTGGGGGCCGCCTCGGCAGGTGCGTCAGATGCCGAGGTTGGAGAGGAGGCCGCCGACAACGGGGACAACGCCGAGCAGCAGGAAGGCGGGGAGGAGGCAGATGCCGAGCGGGACGGCGGCCTTGACTCCCACGGCGCGGGCGCGGTCCTCGACCTCGGCGCGGGCATTTCTGGTCAGGTCGTCGGCAAGGCGCTCGACCGTGGTGGCGACCGGGGCGCCGGTCGCCTGAGCTCGGGCCAGGGCCCGGCCCAATGGCGCCAGCGCGGGATCGTCCACCAGCGTGCGCCACGTCTTCTCCGGATCGGCTCCCAGGCGGAGCCGCGAAGCCGCTGGTAGGAGTCGGGCGGCTGCCGGCCCGGGCAGTGCTGCCGCAACCGCCACCAGCGCCTCGGCAGGCGCCGCACCGGATGAGAGTGCGGCGGAGAGCAGGCGGACCAAGGCAGGCAGCTCGGCCTTCGCAGCCTCCCGCTCACGGCGGATCTCGGCGGGCTCGACCCGGCCGATGACCAGCCAGCAGACGACACCCGCCGGAGCGGCCAGAACGGCGCCCGCCGTGCCGCCGACGAAGGAGTAGACCGCGCCGGCGGCGAGCAGCGCCAGCAACGGGCGCCAACGCATCATCCAGCCGCCGGGATCACCCCGATCCGCAACAACTGCGACCCTGTCGGGAAGCGGTGACGCCGGCGCCGGCAGCAACGCCGCCGCCAGCCCGAGCGCGACCGCAGCGAGCCAGATGCTCATGTTGCCTCGACCCCGCGCGCGATGCCCTCGATCCACCACAGCCCGAGCCAGCCGAGCAGCAGTCCGAGACCGAGGCAGGCCAGGCCCACCGGCGAGCCGAAGAGGAACGCCAGCGGGTCGCCACCGACGCCGCTGCCCATCGCCAGGGCAGCCACCGGCAGGCCTGCGATCAGGCGCGCGGTGGAGCGGGCCGATCCGAGCTCGCCGTCGACCACCCGCTGAGTAGCGGCCGCTGCCCGCAGGTCGAGCGCCACCCGGTCGAGCGCGTCCGCCAGACCGCTCCCGGTCTGATGGGCGATCTGCCAGGCAGCGGCGACCACGCGGAGCGATCCCGCTCCGGGCACCTCGGCGACCTTCCGCCAAGCGGCAGGGACGTCGGAACCCATCCGCTGCGCCTCGGCGACCGGCTCGATCACCGGCCACTCCGTGGCGAGCTGCGTCAGCGCCGGACCGGGCGGGTGCCCGGCTGCCAGCTCGGCCGCCATCTGCTCGCAGGCCTCGACGACGCGGTTGGCCGTACGCCCCGCCTCGATCCGTTCGCAGCGGCGCCGCCACAGGGCGACACCACCGAAGGTGGCGATCCCGAGCAAGACAGCCGCAACGACCGCCTTGCCCGGGAAGACGATGGGGATCAGGGCGACGAGGAGGAACGACCACCGCGGCACCCGCCACGCAGTCGACCGTGATCCGACCGCGGCTCGCGGGCGGAGCATCAGCGCGGCGGCGGCACCCGCCAGGCAGGCGACCAGCCCGAGGCTCAGCCCGCTCACCGCTCGGCTCCCAGCAGCGCCTCGAGCTGATCCGCAGCCGGTCCGGCGATCACGCCGCCATCGGCGGCCACCGAGAAGACGGTCTCCATCCGGACCAGCCCATCGGCACCACGCAGAGGGACCGCGATCTCGGTCAGCACTCGGCGGCCATCACGTCGCCGCAGGTGCACGACCACGTCGACACCGGAGGCGAACTGGCTGTGCGCCGCCTCCCTGCCGAGGCCGGCGGCGAGCGCCAGGGCCTCCACCCGCGCCGGGACATCGGCGGCGGAGTTGGCGTGCAGCGTGCCGCAGCCACCCTCGTGGCCGGTGTTCAGCGCGGCGAGGAGGTCGACGACCTCGGCGCCACGCACCTCCCCCACGACCAGCCGGTCCGGCCGCATCCTGAGCGCCTGGCGGACCAGCGTGTGGAGCTCGACGGCGCCGGCGGCCTCGATGTTGGCCGGGCGCGCCTCGAGGCCGACCACATGCGGATGGTCCGGACGCAGCTCGGAGGCATCCTCGACCAGCACCAGCCGCTCCTCCGGTGGCACCAGCGACAAGAGAGACGCCAGGAGAGTCGTCTTCCCGGTGCCGGTGCCTCCCGAGACGAGGAACGCCGACCGCGCCAGCACCAGCCGTCGCAGAAGATCGGCCACCGCGGGAACGACCATCCCCGAAGACTCCAGCTCGGAGAGGGTGAACGCCCGCGCCGAAGGCACCCGCAACGAGATCACCGTGCCCGGTCGCGCCAGCGGCGCGAGCACCGCATGAAACCGGCTGCCGTCGCCCAGCCTCAGGTCGACGTAGGGCGAGGCATCGTCCAGGCGGCGGCCGGCTCCGGCCGCCAGCCGCTGCGCCAGTCGCCGAACCGCATCGTCGTCAGGAAACGCGACCGGAGCGGGCTCCAGGCCGGCTCCGCGGTCGATGAAGACCTGATCGGGCCCGTTGACCAGGACGTCGGTCACCCCCGGCAACCGCAGCAGCGGCTCCAACGGCCCCGCGCCGACCACGTCGCGGCGCAGCATCTCGAAGACCGCCAGCACGGTCGCATCACCGACGATCCGCCCCTCCGCACGGAGCGCCTCCTGAACCCGGTGCGGGGTGAGCTCTCCCGGCGTACGCGCCAGGTGGTCGCGGACGAGGTCGACGACCTGGGGCGCGATGTCGACCGCGCCGATCATGCGGCCATCACCCCCGGGCGGACCCGGCAGCGCATCAGCACCTCGGCAGCAGCACGAGCCAGCGGCGCCCGCTTCGACCGGATCGGCCCCAGGCCCAGGTCGATGGCCTCCGAGAGCCCGCGCTGGTCGGACATCGACGCGATCACCGGGAGCCCGAGCGCACGCCCGACGGCCTCCGGTTCGGCCGCGCGGCCGCGTACGACGATCCGCACCCGATCCCGCTCGGGAAGGCGAGAGATCAGCCGGGCCGCAGACGCCGTGCCAGTGACGTTCGCGCGAACGACGACGAGGACGACGTCGCATCCGGTCAGCAGCGCCTCGGCTCCGGCGTCCGACTCGCGTGGCAGGTCGACCACGACCAGGTCATGGCCGCGACGGGCGGCGGCGAGCACCTCGCGCACCACCTCCGGCTTCGGTGGCACCACATCGCCACCAGGCCAGCCCAGCAGACCCAGCGACCCGACGTGTGGCACTGCCTCACGCAGCGCCCGGGCACCCAGCCGCCCGGCGGTCTGCCCGAGATCGCCCCAGGTCACCCCGGGGATCTCATCGAGACCGAGCACCCGCCCGGCTCCGGGACCGAGCCGGTCGGCGTCGATCAGCAGCGTCGACCCACGGTCGGCTCCCAAGCTGGCCAGGGCCGCGGCGTACGTCGTCGCACCGGCACCGCCCGATCCGGCCAGCACTCCGACGACCATGCCGTCGCCACCCTCACCGTCGCTGACGTCGGCGAGCAGCCCGGCGACCACGGTCTCGGCCGCCGGCAGCTCGAGCAACGTCTCGGCGCCAACCTCCAGCGCGGCGCGGAGCAGAGGCTCGCCGGTCGAGCCCCAGCCCACGACGTACACCCCGTCTCTTCGGGGTGGGCGCAGCGACGCAACCTCTGCCAGGAGATCGGCGCCGACGAGGATCAGTGGTGGTCGTTGCCATCGGCGCAGGGCGCCGACGGCGTCGGTGCACTCCTCGACGGTGACGCCCGAGGCGGCGGCCAGACGAGCCGCCTCAGCGGCGAGCAACGAGTCCGAGGTGATGACGAGAGGTTCCGAGGTCATGGCAGCAGGATCCGCCGCGACGCCGACAATTCCACCCGCAAATCCGGAGCCTGTGGATAACCCGGTCCCGAACCCGCCCTGTGGATGGCGATCGGCCCACCCAACAGCCGTCTACGATGTGCCCATGACACGCATCGCTGCGTTCTTCGACCTCGACAAGACGATCATCGCGAGGTCGAGCACGCTTGCGTTCTCCAAGCATTTTCAGGCCGGCGGCCTGATCACCCGTGCGGCCATGATCCGCTCGGCCTACACGCAGTTCGTCTACGTCGTCGGCGGGGCCGACCACGACCAGATGGAGAAGATGCGCAAGGCGCTCTCCGAGATGGTCACCGGATGGGACGTGGCGACCGTCAAGGAGATCGTCGCCGACACCCTCCACAACGTGGTCGACCCGCTCGTCTACGAGGAGGCCGTGCAGCTCATCGAGCAGCACCACGCCCAGGGCCACGACGTCATCATCGTCTCCGCCTCCGGCACCGAGCTGGTCGAGCCGATCGGCGCGATGCTCGGCGCCGACCACGTCGTCGCCACCCAGATGAAGATCGAGGACGGCCGCTACACCGGCGAGATCGCGCTCTACGCCTACCGCGAGGAGAAGGCCCGCGCGGTCCAGCAGCTGGCCGAGCGCTTCGGCTACGACCTCGAGCAGTCGTACGCCTACTCCGACTCCGTCACCGACCTCCCCATGCTGGAGGAGGTCGGTCACGCGTTCGCGGTCAATCCCGACAAGGACCTCCGCAAGGCCGCCAAGGAACGCGGCTGGGACATCCTGGTCTTCAACAAACCGGTCGCACTGCGCAGCCGCGTGCTCAGCCCGTCCACGCCGACCCTGGCTGCACTGGCCGTCGGGGGCGCCGTGGCGATCGCCGGCGGCGTCATCTGGGCGGGCACGAAGCGCCGTCGCCTCGGCGCCTGACTCGATTCTGCAGAAGCGACATGATCCTCCTCATCCTGCAGAAATTCCAGCCTTGTATCTGGCCGCCGATCAGCGTAGAAACAGAGGTGTAACAAGACGAACACGAGCGACAGGCACCCACGCGGCGATCCACCCATCTCATGGGGTGCTGTAGCCGGGGAGAAATCCCGACGCAGTGACCAGACCTTGCACGCTTGGTAACCAGAAACGCTCGTGTCAGCGGTGGCACCCGGTGCTCACAACCCACCGGGTGCCACCTGCTTTTGCCCTCGTCTACTCGGCCGCGTCCAGACGCAGCGGCGAGGCCTCGGCCCCCGCAGCGAACGCCTCGGCCGCGTAGAGCAGCCACGAGTGCGCTCCCGCCTGGCCCCCCTCGCGGAAGCCGCGCAGGTTCGACTCGTAGGCGGCCCGCAGCGCCAGGTGGCCGGCCTCAGGCACGACCAACGACTTCTCGTCCACGCCGCGCGCGACCAGGATGAGCCGCTCTGCGGCACGCGCGACCAGACCGTTGTGGGATGCGAACGGAGCAGCGGTCGCCAGATCGGCGTGTACGAACGCCGCCACGACCAACGCCGGCGCGGACGTCGGCGCGAGCAGCAGATCGGAGAGACGCCGCAACCGCTCGGCCGAGTCGGCCGACCGCGGACGGCCCAGCTCCTCCGCCTCCAGCGACCCCGCGGCCGCCAGCGCGTGCAGCCGCGCGAACGCCTGCAGCGGCGCGTGCTTCACCACCGGCACCAGCGAGAGGAGCTCGGTCGAGAGCCGTACCGCGTCCTGCGCGATCGCGTCCCCGCCGGAGTCCCGCACCTCACCCAACGTAGAGCCGGATCCCTCCAGCACGGCAGAGGCGTGTGCACCGCGCAGCAGCGACTCGGCGGTGGTCTCCGGAGACGTACGCCGCAGTCCCCGGTCACGCAGCATCACGTCGATACCGTCACGAGCTGCGGCGAACCCCGAGGCCACACCTTCGAGCGACACCAACCGGGCAAGCGGATCGTCCTTCACGCGTCAACCTTATGGCCTTATCCGCCGAGCAGCGACGTCGCGAGCGTCACGAGACGGGTGTGATGGCAAGGCGACGCCGCGAGGGCATACCGGGCGTCTGTTGAGCGGCGTCAACGCCGCCAGCGCGCCCGTATCGTGGCGCGCAGCAGGCGGGGCTCGGCGGATATGGCCATTGCGCGCGTTACCCTGACCGAGATGACGGACCCAGCCAACCCCGACCCCGCGCGCTCCTTCGGAGGCGTGGCGGACAGCTATGACCGCGGGCGCCCGTCCTATCCGGTGGATGCGGTGAAGTGGCTGGTCGGCGAGGAGCCGTGCTCGGTCCTCGAGCTCGGAGCCGGCACCGGCAAGCTGACCGAGGTGCTCGTCGGCCTCGGCCACGACGTCTTCGCGACCGACCCGGACGACGCGATGCTCGACATCCTCTCCGGGAAGCTCCCGGACGTACGCGCCACCAGCGGCACCGCCGAGCAGATCCCGACCGGCGACAGCCTCTACGACGTGGTCGTCGTGGGCCAGGCATTCCACTGGTTCGACCACGCCAAGGCGCTGGCCGAGATCGGGCGGGTGCTGCGTACGGACGGACGACTCGCCGTGGTCCAGAACGAGCGTGACGAGCGGATCCCGTGGGTGCGCAAGCTCGGCAAGCTGATCGGCAAGCAGACTGGGCTGACAGATGAGGGCGGCTTCGACCCGACCCCGATCCTCGACGACTCCGGGTTCTTCTCCGCCGTGGAGGCCCAGACGTTCCGGCACTGGCAGGTCGTCGACCGCCACTCGATCCAGGACCTGGCCCAGTCGCGCTCCAACATCGCGACCCTCCGGCAGGAGGCCCAGGACCAGAAGCGGCGCGAGGTGCTGGCCTTCTACGACGACTATGGCCGCGGCATGGACGGCATGCAGCTGCCCTACAACTGCCGTGCCTGGCGTACGCAGGTGCTCCCGCACGCGCAGATGGTCTCGACAGGCTCGACCACCGGCGCGCACGAGGTCGTCGAGATGGAAGAGGAGCCGCAGGTACCGCTGGCCAAGCGCACCGACACCGCCGTACGCCTCCCCCGCGTCATCACCGACCCTGAGAACGGCGACGACGACCTGCTCATCGACTTCCGGTGAGCGGGTCTCGCGGGCGCGTCGTGAGCGCGTCGCGCTCCGGGTCCATCAGGTCGAAGCTCTGGATGATCCAGAAGATCGCGAAGCAGGCCAGCAGCGAGACCTCGGTCGCCAGCAGCCAGTACGTCCAGCCGGTCAGGCCCAGCACGATGCCGGCCACCAGCAGCGCCACCATCGCCACGACCAGCGCCCAGTAGGTCTTGTCCAGCCGCGTACGCGCCTTGTCGGCCTCCTGCGCGACCTTCCGCACGCCCCAGTCGGTGTTGAGCACGACCGCCAGTGCAAACGGCGTGAAGGTGAACAGGGCCGCGAGCCCGTGCGCCTTGGTCGCAAAGGTCTCCTGGTCGATCAGCAGCCAGCCCACGCCGACGACCCACGCCGCCGCGACGGAGACCAGGCCGATGGCACCCCAGCGCGAGGGCCAGGCGCCGGCGGCGGCGCGCTTGCGGAGCCCGAAGATCAGCACGACCACCCAGCCGATCGCCATCACCGCCAGATAGCTCCAGGCGTTGTTGACGATGGCGGCCTTGTCGATCTCCTGCCCGATCTCCGGGGTCGGCACGAAGCCGACCATCGGGGCCGAGAGCCCGGCGAGGTTGAGCGCGGTGTCCTCCGCGTCGGTATAGCCGCGCAGCACCACCAGGCACACACCCAGCGAGCACAGCACCGCGGTGAAGACCGGGCCCGCAGGCGTGTAGTAGTAGGACGAGATGGAGGTCTGCCACTCCCCGCTCGTGATCGTCTCGGCGCCCACCGAGATCGCCAGCCCCGCGAGCAGACAGCACAGAGCGAAACGGACATAGCGGTACGTCGTCACCTCGGTCGTCATACTTCCCGAACGTAGCGGGATCCGGCCACCCTCGGGGCCCTATTCGGCAGCGCGTCCGAGACCCGCGCCAATCGTTCACCGAACAATGTCGAGGAACGCATAGCGTGACGAACACCACATCAGATAACGTAAATCGAAGCCGGATCCTCGCCGGTTTCGATAAATCCTCCGTCGCTCCCTACGATGCGCGCGTGAAGATGACGATCAAGTGAAATCCTTCGCCCCGAGACGACGATGTCTTGGGATGCGCCCGCGGACGCGTTAGCGTCCGGACGAAGCCGCATATCTCTGCCGTAGCCCCACCACCATCACCGCTCGGGCGATGCCTCCTGCGGAAAAAGTGAGGTCGACATGTCCAACGTGACATACCTCGAGGACGGCCCTTCCGTCCTCTCCCTGTACGAAGGTTTCTTCGCCGGTGGCGCCCGGATCCTGCACACCGCAGTCGTCCGCGCGCTCGACGCCACCACGCCTCAGCGACACAGCGTGCTGAGCCTCAGCGACCGCGTACAGCGCGAGTTCACCGCGCAGCGGATCTCCTCCGACAACTCCTACCGCCGCCTGACCTCGGCCGGCGTGCCGGTGCGGGCATTGAGACGTACGCCTTCGGGCCCGATCACCACCAGCCAGCTCAAGCGCGTGGCGCAGTCGGTGGCGAAGGCCGACGTGGTGCTCTCCCTCAAGGAGCAGCCGCTCACGGTGCTGGGCAGGGTCGGCACGTCGGGAACTCCGCTGATCACCTGCCTGCACCGCTCCGACCCGGAGCACCAGGGTGCCGGGGTGCAGGAGCTCATCGACCTCGACCGCGCCGGGCTGCTGACCGCGGCAGTGTGCTGCGCGGAGTCGACCCAGCGGGCCTACCACGAGGCGACCGGGATCCCGCTGGAGCGGCTGCCGGTCCTCCCCAACGGGGTCGATCTCTACAAGTTCCGCACCGATGCCGAACTGAGGGCCGGCAAGCGGGCCGAGCTCGGGGTGGACGGCGACGCACCCGTGGTGATGATCGCGGCGCGCTTCGACGAGATGAAGAACATCCCGCTCTTCGTCCGGGCCGCGCGCCGGTTCGTCCGAGAGCACCCCGACGCCCACCTCGTCATGTGCGGCGCCGGGATGACCGCGGACAACCCGGCCTTCGCCCAGCTCATCACCGAGGAGCTCGGCTCGTGGCCGGCGCTGGAGACCAACCTGCACGCCCTCGGGATCCAGAGCCAGATGGCGCCGCTCTACAACGCCGCCGACCTGATCACGCTCACCTCGGCCTTCGGCGAGGCCGCCCCGCTGTGCCTGCTCGAGGGGATGGCCTGTGGCGCAGTCCCGGTGACCACGCCGGTCGGGGACGCTCCGGCCATGGTCGGTGACCTCCGTCTGGTCTCGAGCTTCGACCCGGCCGAGATGGCCGAGTCCTGGAAGGCCGCCTTCGCCCAGCGCGAGGAGCACTTCGAGCGGATCTTCCGCAACCGGCAGCGCCTCTCCGAGCAGCGGCTCTTCGATGCGTACGCCCGGCTCATCAAGGACTCCGCCGACTCGGCACTCATCCCGGTCGCAGTCTGAGACGATCGCTGGTCGAGCCCCATCAGCGGGGCTCGACCAGCGATCGGGCGGCTCAGTAGATGCTCACGCCGTAGGCGTTGACGGCCTCACGAACAGGCTGGAAGAAGGTCGTTCCGCCCGTCCTGCAGTTGCCGGAACCACCCGAGGTGATGCCGAGGGCCTTGGTGCCGTCGTAGAGCGCGCCGCCGGAGTCGCCCGGCTCGGCGCACACATTGGTCTGGATCAGACCGCTGACCCGGCCGGAGCCCTGATAGCGGACGGTGACGTTGAGCGCCTGGACGGTGCCGGTGTGGACTCCGGTGGTGGAGCCGTCGCGGGTGACCCTCTCACCGACGTACGCATCGGCGACCGAGAAGCCGCCGGGGTGCGAGAGCGAGGGGTTGTCGTAGCGGACCAGGGCGTAGTCGTTGCCCGGGAAGCTCGAGGAGACCGTCGGCCCGATCAGGGTGGACTGGGCCGAGTTGGCGTACCAGGTCGGAACCTCGTCACCGCAGTGACCGGCGGTGATGAAGTAGTAGCTGCTGCCGCTCTGCACGTTGAACCCCAGCGAGCAGCGGTAGCCGGAGCCGTAGATCGCGTCGCCGGCGCCGAGCAGCGTGGTGAACTTGCCGGCGGTGCGGTTGATCGTGAGCGCGTCGGCGTCGGCACCGGCGGCCTTGGTGACCTTGGCGAGCTCTGCCTTCGAGACTGTGGAGTCGGCGGTGACGACGACCTTGCCGGTGGCGGCGTCGGTGTACCAGGCGATGCCGGACACGGCTGACTTGTCGACGGCGGAGTTGACCGCTGCCAGCGCCTTCGGACTGAACTCCTTGTGGTCTGGTGCGGCGACAGCCGGCGTGGTGGCAGCTGTGGCTGCCAGGCCAAGACCGGCGAAGACTGCGGCCAGACGGGTGCGGGACGTGGTGAACCTCATGTGTTCCTCCTACGAACGACCAGGCACCCGCGTGGTTGCAGGCGCCAGGAGAGCCCGACCACCGCGATGTGCCCGAGCACGCCTTCTCGGGAGTATGTCGGCGGGTCGATCGGTCGGCTATGCGGAGGAAGAAAATTTCACCGCCAGGCGGAAATGGTTACCAAATAGGGCGAAGTGGTCTGAACCACTTCGCCCTGTTCGAGCCGCGTATCAGTAGATGTTGACGTCGTAGGCGTTGACGGCTTCGCGGACCGGCTGGAAGAAGGTCGTGCCGCCCGAGTCGCAGTCACCGGAGCCGCCCGAGGTGATTCCGAGGGCCGTCGAGCCGGCGTAGAGCGGGCCGCCGGAGTCACCCGACTCGGCGCAGATGTCGGTCTGGATCATGCCGCGTACGGTGCCGGACCCGCGGTAGCGGACCGAGACGTCGAGCGCCTCGACCCGGCCGGAGTGCACGCCGGTGGACGAGCCGTCGCGGGTCACCCGCTGGCCGACGCGCGCGTCACCGACGGAGTAGCCGCCCTGGTGGGTCAGCGAGGTGTTGGCGTAACGCACCAGCGCGTAGTCGTTGCCCGGGAAGCTCGACTTCACCGTCGGTCCGATCCGGGTGGTCCGACCTGAGTTGGTGTACCACGTCCCCACCTCTTCGGCGCAGTGACCGGCGGTGAGGAAGTAATGGGTGCCACCGCTGCGTACGTTGAAGCCGACCGAGCACCGAACGCCCTCGCCGTAGATGGCGTCGCCGGCGCCGATGAACGGCTTGAACTCGCCCTTGGCGCGCTTGATCGTGATCGCGTCGGCATCGGCGCCGACGGTCCGGGTCAACTTGCTCAGCGCGGAGGCGGGGACGGTGGAGTCGGCGGTCACGACCACCTTGCCGGTGGCCTCGTCGGTGTACCAGGCGATGCCGGACAGCGCGGATCTGTTGACCGCGGAGTCGACGGCGGCGTAGGCGGCGGCCAGCGCCTTTGCGCGGGCCCCCGCCTCGGGGGGCGCGGCGACCGCCGGCGTGGCCGCGGCGGTAGCCGCCAGCCCTAGACCGACCGCTGCCGCGAGCAGCCGGCTGCGTGACCTGGTGAGCCTCATGCGTTCCTCCTGGGACGACCAGGCGCCCGCTTCGGTAGCGCGCGCCACGTGCACGACCACCGCGATGTGCCCGAACACGTCACTGTGAGTATGTCGTTGTAGACACCTCATCGGCCAGTCGTCGACAAAAAACTTTCGCAGTTCGATCAAAATTCGTACGCCGCGGGGCAAAGTGGCCCAAACCACCTCACCCCGCGGCGTACCTGTGATTGATCAGCTGTGCTTGATCAGTCCGGGCTTGGTCAGCAGCGCTTGATCAGTAGATCGTGGCGCCGTACACGCTGAGCGCCTCGGTCACCGGCTGAAAGAAGGTCGTTCCGCCGGTGGAGCAGTTGCCGCTGCCGCCGGAGGTCAGACCCAGCGCGGTCGAACCGGAGTAGAGCGCGCCGCCGGAGTCACCGGGCTCGGCGCACACGTTGGTCTGGATCAGGCCGCTGACGGTTCCCTCGGCGTAGCGGACGCTGGCGTTGACCGCCGTCACGGTGCCGGTGTGGACACCGGTGGTCGAACCGTCACGGGTGACGCTCTGGCCGACGCGAGCGGTGCCCGCGGTGAAGCCACCGGACTTCGAGATGGTCGAGTTGTAGCGGACGATGCCGTAGTCGTTGCCCGGGAAGCTCGAGCCGGCGGTCGAGCCGAGCAGCGTCGTGTTCGACGAGTTGGCGTACCAGGTCGAGACGCTGTTGGTGCAGTGGCCTGCGGTCAGGAAGTAGTCGGCGCCGCCGACCTTGACGTTGAAGCCGAGCGAGCAGCGGGAGCCGCCGCCGTAGATGGCGTCGCCGGGGCCGATGAGCGGGCTGAACTCACCCTTGGTGTGCTTGACCGTCACGGCCTCGTCGCCCTGGCTCGTCTTCTCGGCGGCAGCCTCCTTGACCTGGGCGATCTCGGACGCTGACACCGTCTCGTCGACGGTGACGACGACCTTGTTGGTGGCCGGGTCGGTGTACCACGACGAGCCGACCGGAGCGGACTCGGCGACAGCCGACTTGACCGACGCGACCTCGGCCTTGCTGAACTCGGCGTCCGCGGCGGCAGCCGGGACGGCGACGGCGGCGGAGGCCGCGAGACCCACACCCGCGGCAAGCGCGGCGATCGTGCGGGGACGGAAGGTGGTGCGTTGGAACCTCATACGTCTCCTCCTGGGGGAAAGGCCCACGTGTTGCGGGCTTCCGCCCCCGAATCCACGGGTTTCGCGGCTTACCGGGGGCGGGTAACTGAGTTTCGTGTTCTTTCCGTTTTCCCGCACCACATTCGATTCCCCAAGAATCTGCATTGCAAAGACTCGTTCTTCGGATTCTTGCAATGCAGCAACACGCGATTCCGCAGGGTTTTCGGCACCTCGCCCGAAGAAGAGGATTGGGTAAGCATTGCCAAGTTGTAGGTGCCCGGCTCGCGGGCCGCGTACGGTGGGTATCCGTGTTCATCTCGCTGCACGAGCGGGGATTCGGGCGGTATTTCGTCCGTCTTCCAAACCTTCGGCGTGGCGACCGTTGATAGATGGTAGACAAACCCCATGCCGTATCCGCCGCCCCCAGGCTCCCCCGGTTCGGGCGCGCCTGACGAGGAGCCGCAGAAGCAGCCTGCCCCTTTCGACTACAACGAGCGCCTGATCGGGCTCTCCGAGGAGATCGGCGGCAACCGGCCGGCCTTCAACGCCCGCAAGGAGCGCGCCGCCCAGGGCGGCCCGCTGCGCCAGGTGCTGACGATCGCCGTCTCGCTCGGGCTCGTGGTCGTGTGCGGGGTGGTCGTCTACGCCCTCTTCACCCGTGGGGACGATGCGGCCACGACCGCCGGATCGCCGACGGCGAGCGACTCGCCCTCGGCCGGCAGGACACCGAGCGATTCGGCGAGCCAGGGCGGCGGAAGCACTGACGTCGGCGGCGAGTCCAGCGGCAAGCCCGCCTGGCCCGGCACCAGCTCCCCGGCCGACCCGAGCGACGGCGCCACCACCTCGCGTTCGACCATCGGCCCCGAACACCTCTCCAAGGCCGACGTCCCGCGCCCCTGGGAGTTCACCTACGGCGACGTCACGCTGAAGGCCCGCTACCTGAGCGGCAAGGACTACTCCGGCTGCAAGGCGACGCTCAAGCCGGCGATCCGTGACCTCGGTTGCGACTACGCCGTCCGGGTCTCCTACAAGGCTCAGCGGGGCAACCTGCGGATGACCCACTTCATCTACGACTTCAGCACCGTCGAGGCCGCAGGCAAGGCCGCCACGAAGATCGAGCCGGAGCACGTGATCCCGCCCAAGGAAGCCTCCCTGCCCAGCTACACCCAGGGCTGGTTCAAGGTGAAGGACTACGGCAAGTACGTCGTCTACACCATGGTCACGGCCAGCGACGGCATCACCGTGGCCCAGGGCAAGGAGTACACCTCCTACGGCAACACCGACCTCGGCGCGGAGATCCTCTTCCGGATGTGAGCCCGCTCAGGTGAACCCGGTCAGGGGGTCGCCTGATCCCCTGCTTCGGGTGAGGCTCCTACCGTGGGCGAAGGCTGGGTCGAGGCGCTGCCGCTCTCGCTCGGCTGCGCCGACGGCGTGGCGCTCGAGCCGGTCGAGGTCGACGGCTCGGCGCTCGGCTCCTCCGGCGCGGCCGACTCCGACGGCTCGGCCGACTCCGAGGGCTCGGTGCTCGTGCTCGCGGACTCCTCCGGAGACGCGGTGCTGCTCGGCGACGGATCCTCGCCCCGCGGCTCGTCACCCTTCTCCGAGCCACCGCCGGTCACCCGGGAGATCGTCGTACCGCCATCCCCGCCGCGCGTGATCGAGCTGACGCTGCGTCCGGCCAGCAGCTCGAAGACGGTGATCACGGCGATCACGACCACGAACATCGCCAGCGACAGCAGCGCGATCCGCTTCCAGGGCAGAGTCTTGAGGCGCTCCTGCCACGACGGCATCGGCTCAGCGTCGCCGTCCTCGGCCATCTCCGCCGCCTCGGCCACGGAGTCCGACGCCGGCTCTGTCGCGGGCTCCGAGCCGCTCCGTACGCTGGCGAGACCGGCCGCCCGCCACCGGGCCAGGGCCTGGACGCTGGTCACCTTCTGGTGGCTCTTCGCGAGCCACTGGGAGTAGAGGTTGGTGCCGACCGTGGCCGCGACGCTGCCCATCGCCGCGCCGACGAGGGTCCCGACGGCACCGAGCGTGGAGAGCAGCAGGGCGGAGGTGACGGCAGCGAGGGCGCCTGCGGAGGTTGCGATCCAGTCGATGCGCGTTGGTTTCGTTTCTCGGGAATCGCTGGAGGGCGGGGTGTTGCTCATTAGGCCCAGATTAACTCGCGACCCGAGGCTACCGGCACCAACTTGACGCAGATCACCCGTGGATCAGGTCACGCTCCAGAGCCGCTGCGCCGGACATCAGGGTGGCGACGACGCTCGGCAGCGATTCCTTGTCGTAGCGGACGCTGGGCATGGAGATCGACATCCCCGCGACGACGTCGCCCCCGGCGCCACGGACGGGGACGCCGATGGCGACCACGCCACGCTCTGAGCGGCCGTCGTTGAAGGCGAAGCCGTTGCGGCGTACGCGCTCGAGATCGGTACGCAGCGCCTCGATGTCCGGGCGATCGGCCACGTGGTCGGCGTACCTCTCCCGGGAGTAGATCGACGCGAGCTCGTCGTCGGAGATCTGGGCCAGGAGCAGGAGGCCGGCGGTGGTGCGGTGGGCGGGGAAGACCATGCCCTCGCGGGAGCCGACCTTGAGCGACTGTGGCGACTCGACCGAGGCGATGAACCGGCAGGTGTCGCCGGTGCGTACGGCAACGTTGGCGGACTCACCGAGCAGGTCGACCAGGCGCTGCAGATGCGGCAGCGCGACCTGGCGGAGCCGGGATGCGGTCGAGCGGGAGTGGGCGGCCAGCTCCAGCACCGGGCCGGCGCGGTAGACCTTGTCCTCGTCCTGGACCGCGAAGTCGCGGTAGACCAGCATCGCGAGCAGCCGATGGGCGGTGGAGCGAGCGACGTCGAGCCGAGCCGCTGCCTCCGAGACGGTCATGCGGCCTTCGACCTGGAGGATCGCCGCCAGCTTGAGTGCGTGGTCGACGCTGGTGATCGCATACGGGGGCCGGGTCTTGAGCGGCTTGTCCATCCCACCTCTTCCTGATCACACCAAACCAAGCATCTATCGCTCGCCTCCGCAGGAGATTGACCGAGCTTGGGGCGGCGCTGTGACAATGGCCACGTCTTCGAGGCGATGCGTCCCGACCGCACCCAGATCGACCGCCGAGCGGACAGGCACCCTCACCAACACGATCGTGAAAGGCTGAACGCGATGTCCGTCCTGATCGGCACCACCCCGACGCGTACGTTCGACGACTCCCGACGCTGGGTCACCGAGGGCACCGCCCTGCTGACCGGCGCCATCGACGGTCTCGACAGCTCCGCCTTCGACAGTGACTCGCAGCTGCCGGGCTGGACCCGCAAGCACCTGGTCGGCCACGTCGCCGCCAACGCCGACGCCCTCGGCAACCTGATCTCCTGGGCCGAGACGGGCGTGGAGAAGCGGATGTACGCCTCCACGGAGCAGCGCAACGCCGACATCGAGGCGGCCGCGACGCGACCGGCCGAGGAGCTCCGCGCCTGGTATCACCGCGGCGCGGCAGAGCTCGACGAGGCCATGGACCGGCTGACCCCCGAGCAGTGGGAGCACGGGGTGATCACCGCCCAGCTCGTCACCCGGAAGGCGAGCGACGTCCCGTGGATGCGGGCCCGCGAGGTCTTCATCCACGCCGTCGATCTCGGCGTCGGGATCACCTTCGCCGACCTGCCCGACGACTTCCTGCTCGCGCTGGCCGACGAGATCCGTACGAAGCGGGGCCTCTCCGACGACGACCTGATCGGTGTCGAGGGCCCGCTTCCCGAGGTGGCTGCCTGGCTCGCCGGGCGACCGCACGACCTCATGGACGCGCCGACGCTCGGGCCGTGGCTGTGACCGTTCCTGGGATCAGCTCCAGCGGGCGAGCTTGTCCGGGTTCAGGACGATCCAGACGTCGGTGACCCGGCCGCCTGCGACCCGCAGGTTGGCGACCCCGCGGTGAGCGCCGTCCTCGACGAACGTGAAACCGAGGCCGTCGGCGGTGGCCTCCGTCCGGATCGCCCAGTCCGGCCGCTTCGTGAGTACGCCCAGCAGGAACCGCGCCACCTTCTCCGGCCCGGCGATCGGGTTGCGGGCCGCGCTGACCCGGCCGCCGTCGGAGCGGAGCGTGACCGACGGGTCCAGCAGCGTCACCAGTCGGCCGAGATCGCCGCCGGCGGTGGCCGAGACGAACGCGCGGACGACGTCGTCGTGCTCCGGCAGCGGGGCGACGTCGTCGCGCTGCTCGGCGACCCGGCGTCGGGCCGAGGCGGCGAGCTGCCGCACCGCGGCCGGTGAGCGGCCGACCACCCCGGCGATGTCGCCGAACGGGACGGCGAAGATGTCGTGGAGCACGAATGCGACCCGCTCGGCCGGGGTCATCGCGTCAAGCACGACGAGCAGCGCGGTGCTCACCGTGTCGTCCAGGGTCGCCCGGTCGGCCGGATCCTCGGGGGCGGCGAGGAAGCCCGGGCGGACGGGCTCGGGCAGCCAGGGGCCGACGTACCTCTCCCGGCGGCTGCGCGCCGACTTGAGTACGTCGAGGCAGACCCGGCTGGTCACGCGGCTCAGCCAGCCGGAGGGGTTGTCGATCGCCGCCCGCTCATCGTCGGAGAGGCGGTACCACCGCAGGTAGGTCTCCTGGACCGCGTCCTCGGCCTCCTCGACCGTGCCGAGCAGACGGTAGGCGAGCGCGATCAGACGGCGGCGCTCGACCATCACCTCGCCCAGGTCGTCCATGTCAGGCATCGTGGCATCTCCTCCGGGGTTCACCCAGTGTGACGAGCCAGACATCGCGATTGTGAGGTGGCGACCTCACATTCGCATCCGCCGCCTCGTCAACCTGACGAGTGCCCGCGCTGTGGCGGGCCCGACCCGAAGGACCCAGATGCTCGCCAACGTCAACGTGACCAAGCTGTTCCCCGCTGCGTACAAGGCTCAGATGGCCGTCGAGGAAGCTGTCGAGGAGGCCATCACCGTCGCCGGCCTCGACCGGCTCACTGTCGACCTGGTCAAGCTCCGCGCCTCCCAGATCAACGGCTGCGCCTTCTGCCTGCGGATGCACACCCAGGACGCCATCAAGAACGGCGAGACCACCGACCGTCTCGCCCTCGTCGCCGCGTGGTGGGAGTCGCAGTACTTCACCCCCGAGGAGCAGGCCGCGCTCACCATCGCCGAGCAGATCACCCGCATCGGCGACCTGCACACCGCTGCCACCCCGAAGGTCGATGTCGAGAGCATCCTCGACGCCAAGCAGATCGCCGCCCTCACCTGGGTCGCGATCTCCATCAACGCCTGGAACCGGATCGCGATCTCCAGCCACTACCCGGTCGCCCCGTGATCGGGAGGGCGTGAACGAGGTAGTCCGGGACGTTTCTGCCTATTACCTGCGGGTAGAGGGGCGGAAACGTCCCGGACTACTTCCGGCCGCTACCGATTGCTGTCGCGGCCGAGCAGGTAGCCGACCGCCAGCGCGACGATCGCCAGCGCCACCGGATAGCTGTGCAGGAATGACCGGAAGATCACGTCGGCCATGAAACCGAGCAGCTCGAGGATCACCCAGATCGCCAGGACCGCGCCGGCCGCGATGAGGAACTTCCACTTGGTCTCCATCTACTGGCTCACATAGAAGACGGCGGACGTGGTCGATCGAGGACGCATGGGGATCCTTTGTGCGGAGCGTGATGGGCCGAGATCGCGCCCACCCGTTGGCGCATCGCAGAAAGTAGCAGCGGGGATGGGGGCGTAGGAGAGAATCGTGGAACCGCGTGGGAACGTTTCTCCTACGTGAATCTTTACTCGGCCAGGGGGTCCGATGACTACGCCGACACCACCACCGCCGCCGGACGGGTACGGCGCGATGCCTCCTGCGCCGAACCTCCAGCCTGGCTGGCCGGCGAACGAAAATTCGTTCGGCTCGGAAGGGCCACCGCCGCCGGAGAAGCCGCACAACCCGTGGCCCATCGTCATCGGGCTCGGGGCGATCGCCGGGATCCTGATCATCGGCGTGATCATCACTGCGGCCATCGTCGTTCTCCGCGGCGAGGAGGACCCGACGGCGAAGCCGGGGCCGCTGACGGTGACCGCCACGCCGAGCACGTCGGCCTCCCCTGCTCCCGGCGGGCTGGCCGCGGACCTGTTCGAGGGTGACTGGAAGTTCAAGCTCGGCGACGTGAGCATGAACGCGACGTACGTGGCCGCTCAGGACTATCCGGACTGCGGGCCGATTGCGTCGGCGGCCCTGGAGAAGAAGGGCTGCGGCTATGCCGCGATGGGGATCCACGACGCCGAGGGCGGCAAGCTGCGGATGCTCCGGGTGATCTACGTCTTCGACAGCGAGGCGGAAGCGACGGCGGCCGCGGAGTCGGTCAAGGAGACCGACTTCGACCTGCCCACCGGCAGCCTCATCGCGGACGATGTGATCGGGAAGTGGGTCGCCAAGGACTCCTCCAAGGCGGTCGTCGTGGGCTTCGTGACCGCACAGAAGGGCGTACCGGAGACGACGGTCGACGACTACCTCCACTACGGCACCGCCGACATCGCGGGTGCCCTGATCTTCATGGACCTGTAGGCCGAACGAGGCGGCGATGACCCTCCAGCACCGGATCCAGTACGTCCTGGACGAGCTCGTCGCCAGCGGGACCGAGACCGGGCTGCAGGTCGCCGTCGACCACCGCGGCCACCGGGTCGTGGACGCCGTCGCCGGTCTCGCCGACAGCGGGACCGGCCGGCCGATCGGCCCGGAGACGCTGTTCTTCAGCTTCTCCACCGGCAAGGGGATGACCGCGTTGATCGCCCACCTCCTGGTCGGCAACGGCCTGGTCGGCTATGACACCCCGGTCGCGGACGTATGGCCGGAGTTCGGGGTGCGCGGCAAGGAGTCGGCGACGCTGGGGCACGTGCTGACCCACACCGTCGGCGTGCCCGCGATGCCGGGCGGACTCGGCCCCGGCGACCTGGCCGACTGGTCCCGGGTCTGCACGGCGATCGCCGGCGCGGAACCGCTGTGGCGACCGGGCACCCGGACCGGCTACCACTCGTACACCTTCGGCTTCCTGGTCGGCGAGATCGCGCGCCGGGTCACCGGGATGCCGATGGGACAGCTGCTGAACGACTGGGTCGCCACACCCCTCGGGGTCACCGGTGAGCTCTACTTCGGCGTCCCGCCGAGCGAGCTCACCCTGCTCGCCAGGCTCGAGGACGCCGAGCCGCCGGCACCCGAAATACCGGAGCCGGAAGGCATCCTGGCTCCCTGGGAGGGGCGACCCCGGGCATCGATGGGCAACGACCCGCAGCTCCTCCAGGCCGACGTCCCGTCGGTGGGCACCTTCACCGCGCGTGGGATCACGACCGCGTACGCCGCGATGCTGGACGGCCGGCTGATCGCCCCGGACCAGATCGAGGAGCTGTCGGCGGTCGCCTTCGAGGGCACCGACCAGGTCTTCGGCAACCCGGCCCGGCTGGCTCTGGGGTTTCCGTTGGGCCGCATCGGCGCCACGGCCGGCGAGGATCCGACCGCGCTCGGCTGGCCCGGCGGAGGAGGCAGCTATGCCTACGCCGACCCGGCCACCGGGATCTCGTTCGCGGTCACCAAGAACCGCCTCACTCCCGACTTCAGCACCGCCCAGCGCCTCGCGGACCTCGTGACCGCCGAGATCGGGCCGCCGGCCTGACCCGTCGCCGGAGTTCACCCGAGGTTTCTGAGTATTCGAAAGCGTTTGGTTCAGCGCACATGGCGGACTCATACCGTCGGTAGGCGTGTCCCCCAAGCAGCTCGTCTCGGGCAAGCTCCTGCGCGCCGTCGTTCCCACGATCGCGTTGTGCGGCGTCCTCGGCGCCGCCCTGAGCTTCCTGGTCCCGACGACCGCCTCGGCCGGCCCGACCGTCAAGGTCGCCCAGGCCGCACCGGTGCAGCCCGGCTTCCAGCGCTTCGCCTGGCTCAACGCCTGGGCCGACCACCACACCGCGCCCGGAGGCGCTGCCGCCGGACGGCTCGACGGCGTGCCGCGGATGCGGATCGTGGTGGGTCACCTGCGGCGTACGCTCATCGACTTCGGCGTCCTCGCCGAGGTGGAGGCGCCGCAGCGGGAGGCCTTCGAGTCGTTCGGGCGGGAGTACGCACTCGTCTCCACGCCCGACGCCACCGACGACGCGGTCTTCTACCGACGCTCGGTGTTCCGGCTGGTCAGCAAGGACACGGTCACCATGTACTACCGCCACGGCGCCCAAGTCAGCACGCCTGTGGTCGTGCTGGAGGAGCGTTCCTCCGGCCAGCGCGTAGGGGTCCTGCCCGTGCACTTCCCGGCGAGCCTGCCGTCCGCCCCCAGGCAGAAGCAGTGGCGCAACATCAACGCTCGGATCGTCAAGGAGGCGGTCGCCCGCGCCGAGGTGCCGATGGTCGTCGCCGGTGACTTCAACCAGCGCAACGACATCCTGTGCGACCTGACCTCACCCGGCACCGGTCTGGTGAGTCCGCTCGCGACGCACGAGAAGTGCGCCACCGCCCGCCGGGCGCCGATCGACCAGGCCTTCCTCAGCCCGTCGCTGCGGCCCGACCGCTACCAGGTCTACTCCGGCCCGTCGGCCCGCCGGGCCACCGACCACGGCGCGTTCTACCAGGTCAGGGTACGACTCTCCGACATCGCCTGAGTCCTCAGAAGTACGTCTGGACCAGCTCGGTCACGGTGTAGTCGAGGTCGACGACCGGGATCAGCCGCCACTTGTCGAACGCCGTGCACGGGTGCGAGATCCCGAAGCTGACCAGGTCGCCCGGCCGCAGCCCGGCGTCGGTGCGCAGGAAGGCGTGCTGGTCGGCCAGCTTCTCGACGGTGCCCTCGAGCGGCTCCGCGCCGCCGAAGCCGTTGCGCCGCACCGCGAGCGGGACGGGCAGTCCGCTGTCATAGGGCGCGTCCCGCCTGCCCATGCCGACGATGACCAGCCCCTCCTCAGGCGCCGAGACGACCTGCGCCCACACCTCGATGGCCGGGTCCAGGGTGCCCTCGATGCGGTTGTAGGGCGTCCTCCCGGCGTAGAGCCCGTGGTCGTGGGTGACGTACGTCCCGCTGCGCAGCACCTTGCGAGGCGTCATCCCGTCCGGCCAGCCGGCGGACCAGCGCTCGGCGAGCACGTCGAAGAAGGCGCTGCCACCTGCGGAGACGATGGCGTCGGCGGCGATCAGGCCCAAGGTGTACAGCCTCGAGGCGAGCTCCTTGAGGCGGTCGAAGTAGTCGCCGACCTCCTCCGCCGTCCGCAGCCCGCCCTCGTAGCCGGCGACCCCTGCCAGGAGTACGCCAGGCGTGGAGTCGACCACCCGCGCGAGCTCGACGGCCTCCTGGACGGAGCGACAGCCGGTGCGCCCGCCCGGAAAGCCCAGGTCGATCAGCACGGCCAGCGGCCGGTCCTCGACGCCGACCAGGGCCGACGCCTCGGCCGCTACCTCGACGCCCTCCGCCGAGTCGACCCAGTGCAGGTGAAGGAACTCCGGGTCGGCCGCGCGCTCGGAGGCCACCCAGCTCAGCGCACTGTGATCGAGGATCTCGTTGGCGACCAGGACCCGGCGTACGCCGGCATGGCGCGCGACCAGGGCCTGGCTGGGTGAGGCGACCGTGATCGCCCAGGCGCCGGCGTCCAGCTGTCTCTGGTAGAGCGACGGCGCCATCGTGGTCTTGCCGTGCGGCGCGAGCAGCAGGCCGTGCTCCTCCGCGAAGCCCGCGAGGGTCGCGATGTTGTGCTCCAGCGCGCTCTTCTTGAGCACCATCACCGGCCAGGTGAACGAGCCGTCGAAGAGGTTGCGGCCGGAGGCAGCGTACGTGGTGAGATCGACGGCTTCTCCCGGCTCCCAGAAGCCCTTGTCCGCCCAGGTCACATGATCGTCCATCGGGACAGAACCTACCGAGGGCCCATCTTCGGGGCATCGGGTTTCGAGAAAACTTGGAAATCCCCAGGGAGGTACCGGCGTCGCTTATCGTGACGCCATGGCCAACCGTGCGGCTCAGAGGGCGATGACTCGCCAGCTCCTGCTGGACGCAGCAATGGACCGGTTCGTCGCGAGCGGCTACGCGGCCACGACGATCGACGAGATCGCCTCGGCGGCAGGCACCACCCGGGTGACGTTCTATGCCTACTTCCCCTCGAAGTCCGAGGTCATCAAGGCCTTGATCGCCGAGCGCCTCGAGGACGAGCTGGTCCAGCTCCGCTCCCCACAGGGGAGTTCGCGCGGCGGCCTCGCCGACGCGGTGGCGGTCGGCACCCGCGAGCAGCTCGGTGCCTGGATCCGGCGGGCCGTAGCCGGGTGGCCGGGGGTGCGTCCGATCGTCACGATCGCCCGGGCCGCCCAGGCCGTCGATCCCGACCTCACCCGCATCGTCGACTCCTGGACGGACGAGACGATCGAGGACGTCAGCGTTGGTCTGGACAAGGCGGACCGGTTCGACGCCGACAGCCGGCGGCTGCGCGGCGCACTCGCGGTCGGCCAGCTCGACTATCTGTTCCAGCGCTGGACGGACGGGTTCTGGGGCGTCGAGCACGACCGCATGTGCGAGCTGCTCACCGAGAGCTGGTTCCAGCTGCTGGGCGAGTGACCCGGCAGGTCACAGGAAGGTCTGGCCCTCGCCCCGGTAGGTCGGCGCGACGGTGATGATCGAGTCGCCCTCGATCAGCTGGAGCGTGTCGAGCCGCTCGCAGACCTCGCCCGCCTTCGCGTGTCGGAACCAGACCTTGTCACCGATCGCAAGCTGGTCGGCGGCATGCCCGCGCAGCGGCGTCTGGACCTCCCCGGCGCCTTCGGTGCCGACGTACTCCAGACCGAAGGGGTAGGTCGGGCTCGGCACGCGGTCGAGTCCGGGCGGGCCCGAGGCGATCCAGCCACCACCGGCGACGGTGACGATGCCGGGCCCGGGGCGGCGGACCACGCTCAGCCCGAAGTACGCCGCGGGGTGGGGCGTGAAGCCGTCGTAGCGATCGAAGAGGGTCGGGCCGTAGAGCCCGGACCCAGCCGCGATCTCGGTCACCGAGGGGTCGGCGTGGGTGGACTCGATCGAGCCCGTGCCGCCGCCGTTGACGAACTCGAGGTCGGTCAGGGAGCGTACGGCGGCGACGATCTTTCCGCGGCGCTCGGTGATCTCGGCGATGGAGGCCTTCTTCATCCTCCTGATGACGGCCGGGGGCGGGTTGCCACCGAGCGGACGGTCGACGGTGCCGGCGACCTGGCCCTCGTAGGCCATCAGCCCGACCAGCTGGAAGTCCGGGTCCTCGGCGACGATCCGGGCGAGGGCGACGGCGTCCTCGGGGGTGCGGACCGGGGAGCGCCGGGCGCCGAGCCAGATGCGGCGGGCGATGACCAGCGCGGCGTCGAGGTCGATGGCCACGCGTACGGGGGCAACGGGGGTGCCGATCGCGGCCTTGACCAGCGACAATCCCTCGGCGCTGTCGATCATCAGGGTGACCCGGGCGAGCTTCTCCTCGTCCTTCGCGAGGGTGGCGAGCGCGGCTCGGTCGGCGGTCGGGTAGCCGACCACGACGTCGTAGTGCGTCTCGGCCAGCCACAGCGCCTCGAAGAGCGTGAAGGCCAGGATCCCCTCGTATCCCTCGCGAGCGAGCACCCGGTCGATCAGGGCCCGGCAGCGTACGGACTTGCTGGCCACTCGGATCGGGGTGCCGGCGGCACGGCGTACGAGGTCGTCGGCGTTGGCGTCGAACGCCGCGAGGTCCACCGCCCCGACGGGTCCGTCGAGACGGGCGGTCGCCCGGTCGAGCCGTTCGTGCTGCTGGGCGGAGAGATGGTGGGAAGTCGTGACCACGACGCAAGTGTCTATGCCCCACGCGGCGCTCGCGTCAACGGGAGGTGACCAACTGTGCCGCCGCGCGGGCCGTTCGATGCGGGCGAAGGCGTTGACCGGGCGGCTCCGAGGCGACACCCTTTCCCGCGTGAGCGAGTGGCAGAACTGGGCAGGCAACCAGCACGCGGGCGCGATCGAGGTCGTGCTGCCTCGCGACGAGGCAGAGCTCTCGGCGGTCGTCGTGGCCGCGGCGGAGGCCGGGCGGAGGATCAGGCCGATCGGCGCTGGCCATTCGTTCACCGCGATCGGGTCGCCGGTCGACCTCCAGGTCAGCCTGGACCGTCTCTCTGGGATCGTCCGGGCGGATGCGACGACCGGCCTGGTGACGGTACGCGGCGGTACCCGCCTCAAGGTCCTCAACCGCGCGCTCGAGGCGCTCGGTCTGTCGATGACCAACCTCGGTGACATCGAGGAGCAGTCGATCTCCGGGGCGATCTCGACCGGCACCCACGGCACGGGCGCGCGGTTCGGCGGCCTGGCGACCCAGGTACGCGGCCTGCGACTGCTCCTCGCCGACGGCTCCGTGATCGCCTGCTCGGCTGAAGAGAATCCCGAGGTCTTCGACCTCGCTCGCGTGGGGCTCGGTGCGCTCGGGATCATCGTCGAGGTCACGCTCCAGACCGAGCCTCTCTACGCGCTGAACGCACGCGAGGGCAACGGGGAGCTCGCCGAGGTGATGGCGTCGTTCGAGGAGCACGCGTCGGGCACCGACCACTTCGAGTTCTACTGGTTCCCGCACACCACCCGGGTCCTGACCAAGCACAACACCCGGCTGCCGTTGCCCGAGACTCCGCTGGCGCCGGTGGGCCGGGTCCGCGGGTGGTTCGACGACGAGCTCCTCTCCAACCAGGCGTTCGGCGCGACCGTCGGTCTCGGTCTTCGGGTCCCCGGTCTGGTGAAGCCGCTGGCCCGTTTCGCCGCCTCCGCCCTCTCGCCGCGCGAGTTCACCGACATCTCCTACCGCGTCTTCACCTCGCAGCGGAAGGTGCGGTTCGTGGAGAGCGAGTACGCCGTCCCGCGTGCCGTCGGCATGGAGGTCCTCGCTTCGCTGCAGCGCGCCGTCGAGGCTTCGTCGTGGAACATCTCCTTCCCGGTCGAAGTACGGGTGGCCGGCGCCGACGACATCCCGCTGTCCACCGGGTTCGAGCGCGAGAACGTCTACATCGCCATCCACACGGCGCCCTCCTCACCCTGGCGCGAGGAGTACTTCGCGACCTTCGAGCGCATCGCCGGCGAGGCCGGCGGCCGCCCGCACTGGGGGAAGATGCACACGCTCACCGCCGCTGACCTGGGCGAACGCTATCCGCGGTTCGGCGACTTCGTCGCGCTGCGCGACAAGCTCGACCCGTCGCGCACCTTCGGCAACCCCTACCTCGAACAGGTCCTCGGCTCTTAACCTGCACTTCTCCCCCGGGTCACCGGCGGGCTCTAGCGTGACCCGATGCCGCAGCCTCCCCGACCGCCGCGCATCGCTGAGATCCACGGGCTGCGGGGGCTGGCGCTGGCGCTTGTGGTGGTCTTCCACCTCTTCGGCAACGGCCGCGTCTCCGGCGGCGTCGACGTCTTCCTGGCGCTGACCGGATTCCTGGTGACCCGGTCGCTCGTCCGCCGGGTCGCCTCGTCCGAGCTGCGCCTGGGCGAACACTACGGACGTACGTTCCTGCGGCTCTCGGCTCCCACGCTGGTCGTGCTCGCGGGGACGGCGGTGCTGATGGTGACGGTCATGCCGCGGTCGATGTGGAGCTCGACGCTGCGGGAGATCGCCGCATCGGCGGCGTACGTCCTGAACTGGGAGATGATCCGGTCGCAGCTCGCCTACGGGGCGGCCGGGCCGAGCGCGAGCCCGCTGCAGCACTTCTGGTCGCTGGCGGTGCAGGGACAGTTCCTGCTGGTCTGGCCGGTGGTGGTGCTGGTGATCTGCCGGGTGGCGCGGGCCCGGCTGCGGCTCGTGCTGGCACTCGTCGTGGCGGTGGCGACGGTCGCCTCGTTCGTCTTCGCGTGGCGGCTGGGGATCACCGACCAGCAGGTGGCCTACTTCCACACCGGGGCACGCTTCTGGGAGCTCGGCGTGGGCGCGCTGCTCGCGCTCGGGCTCGACCGTCTCCGCCCGCCGGGGGCCGCCCGCCCGGTGCTCGCCTGGGCCGGGCTGGTGCTCGTCGCGAGCTCGGGGTTCGTGCTCGACGGCGCGGCGCTCTTCCCCGGGCCGTGGGCGCTGTGGCCGGTCGGCGGGGCGCTGCTGGTCGTGATCGGATCCGGCGCGGCCTACTCCTGGGGACCGCAGCGGCTCCTCGCGGTGAGGCCGCTGCGGTTCGTCGCGGACATTTCCTTTCCCCTCTATCTGTGGCACTGGCCGCTGCTGGTGGCATGGCTGAGCTGGACGTACGCCACCAGGACCACGCTCCTCGCCGCGGTCGTCGTGCTCTCGGCCTCGGTCGTCCTGGCCTGGCTCACCCACCGGTTCGTCGAGCTGCCGGTCACGCGCGTCGGGGCGTCTTTCGCGGGCCTCACACGTCTTGTGACCATCCCGGTCGTGCTCGCGCTCGTCGCGGGCACGACGATGGCCGGCGCCACCGCGGTGGAGCGCCAGGACGCCGCGGCCAGGGCGGCCGCCGTCGACGCCGCGAAGAGGTACGCCGGCTGCATCGGCGCCGCCGCCATGGACCCCGCGACCGCCGGCTGCGAGGGTCCGGACCGGCTGCTCGATGCCAGCCTCGGCTACCAGGCGCCCGACGGATCGGACTGCTGGTCCAACAAGGAGCGGCCGGTGCGGTTCAAGGTCTGCACGCTCGGGCCTACCAGCGGCTACACGCGGCGGCTGCTCGCGATCGGCGACTCGCACAACCACCAGCTCGTACCCGCCTACCGTGAGATCGCCGAGCAGCGCGGGTGGCGCATCGACGTCGCCAGCCGCGCCGGCTGCCACTGGAACGCGCGCGATCGCGTCGGCGCTCCGGGGACGACCGTCGAGCTGTGCCGGGAGTGGAAGTCGCGGCTCGCGACCTATCTTTCCGAGGAGGAGGGGATCGATGCGTACGTCGTCATCCACTCCAGCCAGGTCTCGGTCGAGGCCGTCGGCGACGAGACTCCCGGCGAGGCGCTCAGCCGTGGTCTCGCGGAGGCCTGGGCGAGCCGGCCGGACCCAGCCGTGCCCGTTATCGCGATCCGGGACAGCCCGATCTTCGAGGGCAGCACCACCCGCTTCGCCCGCGTGGTCCAGCCGTGCATCGACGACGCCGGCCTCGCCTCGGGGTCGACCTGTGCGCGCGACCGGGATCGGGTCGTACGCGACGACGGCACCGCCGGCGCGGCTCGCCTGACCCCGAACGCCCATCGTGTCGACCTCACCGACTACTTCTGCGAGCCCGACACCTGCTCCCCCGTCGTCGGCAACCTGCAGGTCTACCAGGACGGCTTCCACATCTCGCCGCTCTACGCCGCCACCCTCGCGCCCTACCTCGGCGAACGGATCGCGGCGATCCTGCGCTGACCTCGGCCGAGCTAGGCGGCCGCCGGCTCCGGCTCGGGCTCGTCCTCGTGCGGGAAATGGGTCTGTTTGAAACGTACGGCCATCCTCGTCGACGGCCCCATGGCGGCGGCAGCGGCGACGACGATCGCGCCGATCACGAGCCAGCCAGCCCCGCTGTAGAAGTCGGGGTGCCAGCCCATGGCGAGGAAGGTGAACAGGGCCGGGGCCCAGGCGCCGCCGAGCTGGCGGCCGATGCCGGCGACGCCTTCGTACTCGCCCCGTCGCTCGGGGTCCATGAGCTCGGCCTGGAAGGCCCACGAGGCGGAGCCGATGGCCAGCTCGGCGCCAGTCACGGCGACGTGGCCGAGCCAGACCAGGAAGATCGTGAGGAACCCGCGGGTGTCGTGAGTGACCAGCGTGATCGCGCAGGCGGCGACGAAGAACGCGCTGCTCCACCACACCCGGCGCAACGCGTCGCGTACGTTGCGGACGCCCTTGGACGTGTAGGCCGGGAGGATGATGCAGAGCACCGTGTTGGTCGCGAAGAGCCAGGCCAGCAGCCAGCGCGGGGAGTCGGTGTATTCGACCAGCCACAGCGGGATCACGGTGTGCAGCAGCACCTGGTTGGACCACAGGGTGCCGGTGAAGGTGGTCACCAGGAGCCAGCCGACGTTGCGCAGTGCGCCGGGGCCGGGCAGCTTCTCGGTGACCTCGCCGGCCGCGCGGCGCTCGTCGTGCGGCGCCCTCGGCAGCCGGGAGATCCAGACGGAGTTGGCGATCCCGATGGCCAACGCGAAGAACGGCACGCCCCACTTGAGGACCGTGTCGGTGTCCAGCGCGAGCGCGATGCCGGCGATCAGGGCGCCGATGGTGAAGCCGAGGTTGAGGCTGGAGTACATGAACGCCTGGGTCGCGACCCGCTCCTTGTCGGGCAGCACATCGAGGACGTACGCATTCCGGCCGGCGCCGCCTGCGTTGTTGACCACCTCGAAGACGACGATGACCGCCAGGTAGGCCCAGAAGCCGTGGATGAACGGCATCGTCGCGAACATCAATGCGCTGATCAGCGCGCTGATCGCCCAGATCCGCTTCGGGCCGATGAAGTCGGCCAGCCGGCCCATCGGGTAGGCGGTGAGGAACGACGCGATCCCCGCCACCGTCAGACCGACACCGATCTGCGCCGGGCTCAGGCCGACGAACGCGACGAGGTAGAAGGCCGCCGCGGTGTTGAACGTCCCGTCCCCCGCCGCGAAGAGCAGCGACTGCGTCGCCAACCGCCGCGACAACGGTGTCGGCGGGATGAGGTTGCTGATGAAACCGGGCGGGGGCACCGGCCAATTCCACCACCGCGACCGGGTGGTTGCCGACTGGTTTTCTGGCCTCAGCGGGGGCCGCGGGTAGCGAGGGCCTCGACGGCTTCGCGGGCGGTGGCGGCGATGGCGAGGTCGACGTCGTTCTGGACCCGGGCGGTGCGGTCGGAGTCGGTGAGTACGGCGATGGCGACGCGGCCGCCGGGATGGGTGACGACGGCGATCTCGTGCCGCAGGGTGAGGAACCCGCCGGTCTTGCCGGCGAGCTCGATGTCGTCGGCGAGCAGGTCGGCGGCGATCCGATGGGTGAAGACCTGCTTGCCCATCAGCCGCCGGACCAGCTCGGTCGCCTCGGGCTTGGCAACCTCGTCCCGCCAGACGCGCTCGAGCAGGTCGACGCAGGCGCGGGGCGAGCCGATCGTGGCGCGGTCGACGTCGAGCGAGTCGATGACGTGCCGGCCACCCGGTCGGCGGCCCTCGACCGCGAGCTGGGTGGCGAGGGCGAAGTCGTGGCCGGCGATGCGGGTGGCGTAGTCGTACATCGGCTGCATCCGGTGCCGCACCCGCAGCCCCTCCACGCCCCACTCGGCGAGCTGCTCGTCGACCTCGCGCGGTGGGACCAGGTCGAAGAGCGCGTCGGCGGCGGCGTTGTCGCTGAGGCCGAGCATCATCAGCATCAGGTCGGTGACCGAGCAGGTCGCGTCGTAGGTGAAGGCCGAGATGCCGTACGGCCCATAGCTCCGCTCCGCAGCGGTCAGCGTCACCATCGAGGCTCCGTCGATCTCGCCGCGGGCGATCCGGTCCGCCACGACGAGCGCCAGCGGCACCTTCGCCACCGACGCCAGCGGCATCGGCCGGTCGACGCCGACCCCGACCTCGTGGCCAGTGTCGATGTCGCGGGCGAGGAACGCGACCCGGACCTGGAGCTCGCGGAAGCGCTCTGCGGTGGCTTCGGCGAGGTCGATCAGTCCCCGGTCACTGCCGACGAGCGGGCTCATCCGCGTCCTTCCTCAGGTGCGCCGACGCACGCGGCGAGCAGGGCGAGCGCCTGCTCCCGCAAGGGGCCGGCCGCCAGTGGTCCGGGTGGCGGGGCCTGCTCGACCAGCCGGTGGCCGCGCGCCACCTGGTCGATGAACGGGGACCAGCTCAGTCCGTACGTCACCGCCTCGTGCCGCGCGCAGACCAGGCTCGCGCGCCCTGCCAGGGTCTCGGCCACCGCGAGCTGGTGCGGGGCACGGCGCAGGGTGGCCGGTCCGATGCCGGCCCGGTCCGCGAGTCGTCGCAGCCGGCCGGCGGGATCGTCCAGGTCTCGAGGGAGGGCCAGCACCTGCGTACGTTCTCCGCCTCGGCGGGGGCGCAACGAGCTCAGCGACACCGGCCCTTCGGCGGTCCCGGGAGCGGTGGCCGCGCCCAGCGGGGTGAGCCATGTGGCCGCGTCCGGATCGCACGCCTCGACCGTCCAGGCGGCCGGCTCCGGCGCCTCGTCGCTGTCGCTCGCGAGGCGTACGTCGACGCCTTCCGCCTCCAGCAGCGCGACCAGCCGCGCGAGCGGGGCGGGGTCGCAGCTGGACGGCACCGCGACCACGAAGCTCTCCCGGTCGTGCCGGCGGATGCTGCGCAGCAGATGGTCGGCCTGGTCGATCAGGTGCCTGGCCCGCGGCAGCAGGGCCGTGCCTGCCGGAGTGAGCGCGATCTGGCGCCGGGTGCGGTCGAGCAGCTCCACCCCGAGCTCCCGCTCGAGAGCACGCAGACGGCGGCTGAGGAGTGGCTGGTCGACGCCGAGCTCGAGGGCGGCCTCGGAGACGCTCATCTCGTCCGCGACGGCGGCGAAGCCGCGCAGATGAAGCAGTAGATCCACGCGTACAGGATGGCTGATCGCCCCCACCTCGTCCCATGTCGGCGATGCATACGTGCATGCCGGATCGTCCTTGGACGCGGTCGCGGCGTCGGCGTCACGATGCTCGGCATGACCACACCGATCCTCAGCCGCCGCGCCATCCTGGGCGGAGCCGCCACCGCGGTCGCCGTCGCCGCGACCGGAGTCAGCAGCTCCGTGGCGTACGCCGCCGACAGCCCCTCGATCGCCGCACTCGAGCAGAAGCACCAGCGTCACCTCGGCGTCTGGGCCAAGAACATGCGGACCGGCCGCGTCATCGAGCACCGTGCCGACGAGCGCTTCCCGATGCTGTCGACCTTCAAGACGCTGCTCGTGGCCTCGATCCTGCGCGATCTCCCCGCGCGTACGCTCCAGCAGCGGCTGACCTGGGAGGCGGCCGATGTCGTCGTCAACTCACCGGTCACCTCGCTCACGACCCGCAACGGCCTGACCGTCGCGCAGCTCGCCGAGGCGACGATGACGCGGTCCGACAACACTGCCGCCAACGAGCTGCTCCACCTCATCGGCGGCCCCGCCGGAATCACCAGGTTCGCCCGGTCCCTCGGCGACACCGTGACCCGGCTGGACCGCTGGGAGCCCGACCTCAACAGCGCGATCCCGGGCGACCCGCGCGACACCAGCTCACCGCGGGCGATCGCGCAGACCTACACCAAGCTGGTGCTCGGCGACGCCCTCGACCGCGCCGACCGGGACCAGCTGACCACCTGGATGCTGGCCAACCAGTCGACCGTCACGCGGTTCGGCGCCGGGGTCCCGGCCGGCTGGCGGCTCGCCGACAAGACCGGCGGCGGCGACTACGCGTCGCGGAACGACGTCGGCGTCACCTGGACCCCCGACGGCGCCCCGATCGTCATCGCCGCCCTCACCCGCTCCGACGACCCCACCGCCGCACCCCTCGACTCCCCGCTCGCGGACATCGCGGCGACTGTCTGTGGGGAGCTCGGCTGAGGCGTTGGGATACCCGGTTAACCGGTGAAACCTGCACTTCTCTGGCGTTGCATTGCCTGAGAAGTGCAGGAATACCCTGTTAACCGGGTATCCCTGCACGGCGACTCAGGCCCCGTAGACCTTCTCCGGCTCCGGCGCCTGGGCGAGGAGCTTGCGGAGGGCCGGGCCGACGTCGGCGGCGTCCCAGCGGGCGCCGGCATCGGCGGAGGGGCCGTGGGCCCAGCCGTTCTCGACGGTGATCGTGGACCCGTCGATCTCGACGACCCGGCCGGAGATGTCGCGGGCGTCGCCAGAGGCGAGCCAGGCGACGATGGGGCTGTTGTCCTCGGGCAGCGCCATCGCAGAGGTGTCGAAGGCGCCCTCGGTCATCCGAGTCTTGGCGACCGGGGCGATGGCGTTGACGGTCACGCCGTAGCGGGACATCTCGGCGGCGGCGACCAGGGTGAGCCCGGCGATCCCGGCCTTGGCGGCGGAGTAGGTGCCTTGCCCGATCGAGCCCTGCAGGCCCGCGCCGGAGGAGGTGTTGATGACCCGGGCATCCCGCTGCCGGCCCGCCTTGGACTCCGCCCGCCAGTACGCACCCGCGTGCCGCAACGTCGCGAAGTGACCCTTCAGATGCACCCGGATGACCGCGTCCCACTCCTCCTCGGAGGTGTTGACGAGCATCCGGTCGCGGACGAAACCGGCGTTGTTGACGAGGATGTCCAGACCTCCGTACGTCTCGATGGCCTGCCGCACCATCGCCTCGGCCTCCGCGAAGTCGGCCACATCGGCGGCATTGGCAACCGCCTCACCACCTGCGGAAACGATCTCGTCGACCACCTGCTCCGCGGGCGTCTCGCCGGTACCCTCGCCCGCCAGCGAGACGCCGAAGTCGTTGACGACCACCTTCGCCCCGTGGCGGGCGAGCTCGAGCGCGTGCGCCCGGCCGATGCCTCGCCCCGCTCCGGTGACGATCGCGATCCGGCCTTCGAGCAGTCGAGCCATGGTGGCGTCCCTTTCCAGTCTTGCGTTCAGAAACCAAGCAACTGCTAGGCTACCAAGCAATCGCTAGGTTAGGAACGGACCATGGGCATCTCCACCGAGATCACCGACGAGCAGATCGCCGTCGTCACGATGAACCACCCACCGGTGAATGCGCTGCCGGTGAAGGGCTGGTTCGAGGTCGCCGACGCCGTCACGACCGCCGCCGACGAGGGCGCACGCGTCGTGATCCTGCGCGCCGAGGGGAAGGGCTTCAACGCCGGCGTCGACATCAAGGAGATGCAGCAGATCGAGGGCTTCGAGGGCATCCTCGGCGCCAACCGCGGCTGCTACGCGGCGTTCAAGGCGATCTACGAGTGCCCGGTCCCGGTCGTCGCCGCGGTCAACGGCTTCTGTCTCGGCGGAGGCGTCGGCCTCGTCGGCAATGCGGACACGATCGTGGCCAGCGACGACGCCTTCTTCGGCGTACCCGAGGTCGACCGCGGAGCCCTCGGCGCCGCCACCCACCTGAGCCGGCTGGTGCCACAGCACATGCTGCGTACGCTCTATTTCACCGCCCAGACCATCACCGCCCAGCGCCTCCACGAGCTCGGTTCCGTCCACCAGGTCGTTCCCCGCGAGGACCTCGACGAAGCGGCCCTCGAGGTCGCGCGACAGATCGCCGCGAAGGACCCGCAGGTCATCCGCGCGGCCAAGGCCGCGCTCAACGGCATCGACCCGGTCGACGTGAACGCCTCCTACCGCTTCGAGCAGGGCTTCACCTACGAGCTCAACCTCGCCGGCGTGGCCGACGAGCGCCGTGACGCCTTCGTGAAGGACGGACGATGAGCACCGCACAGACATTTCGTACGCCGCTGACCGACCTCACCGGGGTCGACCACCCGATCGTCCAGACCGGGATGGGCTGGGTCGCCGGCCCGCGCCTCGTCTCCGCCACCGCCAACGCGGGCGCGCTCGGCATCCTGGCCTCGGCCACGATGACCCTCGATGAGCTCGAGAAGGCGATCGTCGAGGTCAAGGGACGCACCGAAAAGCCGTTCGGGGTCAACCTGCGCGCCGACGCCTCCGACGCCCCCGACCGCTGCCGGCTCCTGATCGACCACGGCGTCAAGGTCGCCAGTTTCGCGTTGGCGCCCAAACCCGAGCTCATCAGCAAGCTCAAGGAGCACGACGTCGTCGTGGTGCCCTCGATCGGCGCGGCCAAGCACGCCAAGAAGGTGGCGGGCTGGGGCGCCGACATGGTGATGATCCAGGGCGGCGAGGGCGGCGGCCACACCGGCGCCGTCCCGACCACCCTGCTTCTCCCGAGCGTCCTGGACGCCGTCGACATCCCCGTCGTCGCCGCGGGCGGCTTCTTCGACGGCCGCGGGCTCGCCGCGGCCATGGCCTACGGCGCCGCGGGCATCGGCATGGGCACGCGCTTCCTGCTCACCGCCGATTCGGCCGTCCCGGAGGACGTCCGACGGCGCTACCTGTCGTTCGGCCTCGACGGCACCATCGTGACCACCAAGGCCGACGGCATGCCGCATCGCCTGCTCCGCACCGAGTTCATCGACACGCTCGAGAAGGAGGGCCTCACCGCGAAGCTGCTGCGCACCCTCAAGCGCACCCGGCAGTTCAAGGACATGTCCGGCCTCCCCTGGCGCACCCTGATCAAGGACGGCCGCGCGATGGTCCACGGCGGCGACCGCACCTGGGCCGAGGTCGTACTCGCCGCCAACACCCCGATGCTGCTCCGCGCCGGCCTCGTCGAGGGCGACACGAACGCCGGGATGCTCTCCAGCGGTCAGGTCGTCGGCCTCCTCGACGACCTCCCCACCTGCGAGGAGCTGGTCGACCGCATCGTCGCCCAGGCCGCCGACCGCCTCAAACATCTGGACGCCACCCGAGCCTGAGGCTCAGGGTGGACCCATGGCCATCGAGGTTCGCCCGGCGACGGTGTTCGAAGACGTACGCACGCTTGTCGGTCCCAAACGCCCCGACGCCAGCGTGTGCTGGTGCCTGAGCTACCGCATCCCGTCGAAGCTCAACAACGAGCTGAGCGGGCCGGCGCGAGGAGAGTTCGTACGCGACCTGCTCGCCTCCGGGCCGCTGGGCGTGCTGGCCTACGAGGGTGACGAGCCGGTCGGCTGGGCCGCCGTCGCCCCGCGCGCCGACACCACCTTCGCCCGCAACCGGAAGATCCCGCACGTCGACGACCTCCCGGTCTGGTCGCTGTGGTGCATCCGGGTCCGCCCCGGCCACCGCGGCCAGGGCATCTCGCACGCCCTGATCGAGGGCGCGGTGACGTACGCACGCGACCGCGGCGCTCCCGCCGTCGAGGCCTACCCGCTCGACAATCAGGGCGCCAAGGTCGACCTGACGATGGCGTACGCCGGGATCCGCAAGAACTTCGAGGCGGCCGGCTTCACCTGGGCCGCCGACACCACCTCGGTCCTCGCCGGCCACCCGCGCGTGCTGATGCGACGCGATCTGAGATGAGGGCCCGGTTGACCTCGATCGGTAGAGTGTGAGTCGTGAAGAACGAGACGAGCCGCGTACGCATCGCGCTCGTCGCACTTTTCACGCTGATGCTCCCGGCGCTGATGAGCGTCGATCCCGAGCAGGCGCTGCTCACCATCGCGGTCTCGACCGCGCTCGCGGCCGTCGCCGTCGGAGCGCTCCACAACGTGAGCTCGTTCGCCCTGGTCAGGGCACGTTCGACGGTCCCTCCGGACGTATCCGACGGACCTCACCATCTCGCTGCCCGGGTCACCGACCCGGTGTGCTCCCCGCGCCGGCCGCGCGCTCCTGAGCAGGCCTGACACTCGCCGAACCCGGCGAGCCCGTCAGTCCTACCCACTCACCTCAGGAGCACACCCATGTCCGTTCTCGCCCCCTTGTCGCATGCGCTCGCGGCCGTCCTCGCCGGCGCCCACCACGTCCTCTCTTTCGTCGGCCCCAACGTCAGCTGGCTGCTGGCCATCGCTGCCGTCGTGGTGCTGGTCAGACTCGCCCTCCTCCCGCTCACCATCCGCGGCGTACGCCACTCCCACGCCTCCGCCAGGGCCCGCCCGCAGCTGCAGGCGCTGACCAAGAAGTACACCAAGAAGAACTCCTCCAAGAGCCCCAGCCAGGCCGACGTGATGGCGATGATGGAGGAGCGGCGCAAGATCAACGAGGAGCACGGCGTACCCCGCTTCGCCATGCTCGCCGCCTTCGCCCAGCTGCCGATCTTTCTGGCGCTCTACCACCTGCTCTCCGACGTCAGCCGGAACAACGCGGTCGGTGCGATGAATGACTCGCTGGTCAGCTCGCTCGGAGCAGCGACGTTCTTGGGCACCCCGCTCACCGGCAGCGGCTACCTCTCCGGCGACACCACGCACCTGGTGATCACCCTCGGTCTCGCCGCGACCGCGGCGCTGGTCAGCTATTTCAGCCAGCGGCTGTGGGTCCTGCCCAACATGGTGCGCGCCGACCTGCCCGAGACGATGGTGCGGATGCAGGAGCTCATGCCCGTCATCTCAGCCGCCGGCATGCTCCTCGCCGGCAGCAGCGTCCCCCTCGCCCTGCTCGTCTACTGGGTCATCAGCGGCCTGTGGACCGCCGGGCAGGCCGCGGTCATCCACCGCTGGTTCCCCACCCCCGGCTCTCCCGCCGCCGAGCGCGCCGAGAAACGACACGAGAAGCGAGCCGTGCTCACAGCCGCTCGATGATGGTGACGTTGGCCTGGCCGCCGCCCTCGCACATCGTCTGGAGGCCGTAGCGGCCGCCGGTGCGCTCGAGCTCGTTGAGGAGGGTGGTCATCAGGCGCGCGCCGGTGGCGCCGATGGGGTGGCCGAGGGCGATCCCGCCGCCGTTGACGTTCACCTTCGAGTGCGGGACGTCGAGCTCCTTCATCCACGCCAGGACGACGGAGGCGAAGGCCTCGTTGCACTCGAACAGGTCGATGTCGTCGACCGTCAGACCCGTCTTGGCCAGGGCGTGACGGGTCGCCTCGATGGGGCCGGTGAGCATCCAGATCGGGTCGTCGCCGCGGACCGAGAGGTGGTGGATGCGGGCGCGCGGGGTCAGGCCGAAAGTGCGTACGGCCCGCGCGGAGGCGACCAGCAGTGCCGAGGACGCGTCGCAGATCTGCGAGGCGACGGCGGCGGTGATCCGCCCGCCGGGAGCGAGCGGCTCGAGCGAGGCCATCTTCTCGAGCGATGTCTCGCGCGGGCACTGGTCCGTGTCGAAATCACCCACCGGCACGATCTCCCGGTCGAACCGCCCTTCGGCGATCGCAGCCTTGGCACGCTGGTGCGAGGCGAGCGCGTACGCCTCCATGTCCTCCCGCGAGATGTCCCACTTCTCCGCGATCATCTCGGCGGAACGGAACTGGGAGACCTCCTGGTCGCCGTAGCGCTTCACCCAGCCGGGCGACTCGGCGAACGGGGTGGTGAATCCGTACTCCTGCCCCACCAGCATCGCCGCCGAGATCGGGATCGCGGACATGTTCTGCAGCCCACCCGCGACCACCAGGTCCTGCGTCCCCGACATCACTCCCTGAGCCGCGAAGTGCACCGCCTGCTGCGAGGAGCCGCACTGCCGGTCGATGGTCACGCCGGGTACGTGGTCGGGCAGCCCAGCCACCAGCCACGCGGTCCGCGCGACGTCGCCGGCCTGCCCACCGATGGTGTCGCAGCAGCCCATGATCACGTCGTCGACGGCTCCCGGGTCGATCCCGGTGCGGTCGACGAGCGCGGCCAACGTGTGGGCGCCGAGATCGGCCGGGTGGATACCGGCGAGCGCCCCTCCGCGCTTCCCCACAGGCGTACGGACCGCATCCACGATGAATGCCTCAGACATCTGGTGACCCTCTCGATCAGGCGTGCTGGCTGGAGACGGAGACGACCTCGCCGGTCATGTACGACGAGTAGTCGCTGGCCAGGAAGACCATGACGTTGGCGACCTCCCACGGCTCGGCGGCACGGCCGAACGCCTCGCGGCCCTTGAGCTCGACGAGCAGCTCGGGCGAGGTGACCTTCTCCAGGAACGGGTGCATCGCCAGCGACGGCGAGACCGCGTTGACCCGGATCCCGTGCGGCGCCAGGTCCGCGGCGGCGGAACGGGTCAGCGCCATCACCCCGGCCTTGGCCGCGGCGTAGTGCGCCTGCCCCTCCTGGGCCCGCCAGCCGATCACGGAGGCGTTGTTGACGATCACGCCGCGCTTCCCGGCGGCCACGAACCGCTGCCCGACCGCGCGGATGCATCGGAACGTCCCGGTCAGGGTGATGTCGAGGACGCGCGACCATTGCTCGTCGGTCATCTCCAGCACCGACGCGGTCCCGCCGAGCCCGGCGTTGTTGATCATCACGTCGACACCGCCGTACGGCTCCGCGGCGTCGAGCAGAGCCGAAACCTGGTCCTCCTGCGTGACATCGCAGGTCACGGCCGTGATCCGGTCCTGCCCGAACTCCTCGGCGAGGGCATCGCGCGACTCCTTGAGCCGGCGCTCGTGGGTGTCGGAGACGACGACCGCCTTCGCGCCCTCCTCGAGCACCTTCCGCACCACCGCGGCCCCGATCCCCGCACCGGCGGCAGCCGTCACGACGACGACCCGGCCCTCCAGGAGCGAGTGGCCGGGGACGTACGCGGGGGCTGGCTGTTCGGGCTTCATGCACGGGCCTCTCGTGGCAGGCCGAGCACGCGCTCGGCGATGATGTTGCGTTGGATCTCGTCCGAGCCGCCGTAGATCGTGTCGGCGCGGGAGAAGAGGTAGAGCGACTGCAGCCGGTCGAGCGCGTAGCCCTCGCCAGTGGTCAGCCCGGCGAGTCCGACGACGTCCATCGCCAGCTCGCCGAGCTCGCGGTGCCACCGCGCCCACAGCAGCTTGGAGACGCTCGCCTCGGGACCGGAAGAGCCGGAGTCGTACGCAGAGAGTGTCCGCAGCGCGTGCAGCCGGAGCACCTCCAGCCCGACATGGGCCCGGCTCAGGCGCAGAGCGATGTCCGGCTCGTCGATGACACCGGAAGCGCGGGCGGCCTCCTCGACCATCTCCAGCTCGCGCGCGAAGCCGACCTGTTGGCCGATCGTGGAGACCCCGCGCTCGAACCCGAGGGTCGCCATCGCGACCTTCCAGCCGTCGCCGGGCTCACCCACGACCAGGTCCGCGTCGGTGACGGCGCCGTCGAAGAAGACCTCGTTGAACTCCGAGGTGCCGGTGAGCTGCTCGATCGGTCGTACGTCGACGCCGGGCTGGTCCATCGGCACGAGCAGATATGAGAGCCCGTGATGTCGCGACGATCCCGGTTCGGTGCGGCACACCACGAAGCACCAGTCGGACAGGTGGGCGTTCGACGTCCAGACCTTCTGCCCGTCGACGACCCACCGGTCGCCGTCCAGCCGAGCGCGGGTCCGCACCCCGGCCAGGTCGGACCCGGCGCCGGGCTCGGAGTAGCCCTGGCACCACAGCTCATCCACGGCCACGATCTTCGGCAGGAACCGCTCCTTCTGGGCGTCGGTCCCGTGGGCGATCAAGGTGGGGCCGAGCAACTCCTCGCCGAGATGGTTGATCCGGACCGGGGCGTCCGCCCGGGCGTACTCCTCGTGGAAGATCACCTGGTGGAACAGCGGCAGGCCGCGCCCGCCGTGTTCCTCGGGCCAGCCCAGGCAGGTCCAGCCGTGTTCGGCCAGGTAGCGATTCCACGCCAGCCGCCCCTCGTACGACTCGTGGTCGCGGCCGTTCCCGCCGGTGCCGCGTAGCGCGGCCCACTCGCCGACGAGATGGTCGGCCAGCCACTCGCGCACCTCGGCGCGGAAGGCCTCGTCCTCGGCGGAGTAGGTCAGGTCCATGCCGGACAACCTACCAAACCAAGCACTTGTTTGGTAGCGTCTGTGGCATGAGCGCCACTCCAACCGAGACCAGTGTCGTGACGTACGAGACCCACGGACCCGTCGCGGTGGTGCGGCTGAACCGCCCCGAATACCGCAACGCCCAGAACTCGAAGGTGACCTACGCGCTCGATGAGGCGTTCACCCGAGCGACCAACGATGACGAGATCAAGGTGATCGTCCTCGGCGGCAACGGCAAGCACTTCTGCGCCGGCCACGACATCGGTACGCCGGGCCGGGACATCGACGAGAGCTTCGAGCGCAAGGCCGTGATGTGGTGGGACCACGTCGGCAAGGAGGGCGTCGACTCCCGCTTCGCGCGCGAGTCCGAGGTCTACCTCGGCATGTGCCGACGTTGGCGCGAACTCCCGAAGCCGACGATCGCGATGGTGCAGGGAGCCTGTATCGCCGGCGGCCTGATGCTGGCCTGGTCCTGCGACTTCATCGTCGCCTCCGACGACGCCTTCTTCTCCGACCCGGTGGTCAAGATGGGCATCCCCGGGGTCGAGTACTTCGCCCACCCGTGGGTCACCAACCCGCGCGCCGCCAAGGAGATGCTCTTCACCGGCGACCGCTTCTCCGCCGAGCAGGCCGAGCGCTGGGGCATGGTCAACCATGTCGTACGCCGCGACGACCTCGAGACCGAGACGCTCGCCCTCGCCGGGCGGATCGCCGAGATGCCGCGCCTGGGGCTGGCGCTGGCGAAGAAGGCGGTCAACCAGGCCGAGGACCTGATGGGCATGCGCGCCGGGATGGACTCGGTCTTCGGCCTCCACCACGCCGCTCACGCGCACAACGCCGAGGTCGGCAAGGACTCGCTCGCGGGCATGAACGCGAGGTCGATGAAGTCATGACGGCGATGCTGGAGTTCACCGAGGCCGAGGAGGCGTTCCGCCTCGAGGCCCGTGAGTGGCTCGCCGCCAACAACCCCGGTCGGCTGCCGTCGATGGACACCGCCGAGGGCGCCGCTGCGCACCGCGAGTGGGAGCGCACCCTGGCCGCCGGTCGGTGGTCGGTGGTCGCCTGGCCCGAGGCGTACGGCGGTCGCGACGCATCACTCACCGAGTGGGTCATCTTCGAGGAGGAGTACTACCTCGCCGGCGCCCCGACGCGGATCAGCCAGAACGGCATCTCGCTGCTCGCGCCGATCATCTTCGGCCACGGGACCGAGGCCCAGAAGGAGCGCTACCTGCGCGACATGACCGACGGCACGCTCGTCTGGGCGCAGGCGTGGTCGGAGCCGGAGGCGGGGTCCGACCTGGCTTCGCTCCGGGCGACCGCGACGCGGGTCGACGGCGGCTGGAGGCTGAACGGCCAGAAGACCTGGAGCAGCCGCGCGCCCTTCGCGGACCGCGGCTTCGGTCTCTTCCGCTCGGATCCTTCCGCCGAGCGGCACCGGGGCCTGACGTACTTCCTCTTCCCCCTCGACGCCGACGGCGTCACCGTCCGCCCGATCGACCAGCTCGACGGCACGCCCGGCTTCGCGGAGATCTTCTTCGATGACGCCTTCGTGTCCGACGAGGACGTGCTCGGCGGCGTCGGTGACGGCTGGAAGGTCGCGATGTCGACAGCGGGCAACGAACGCGGCCTCTCCCTGCGGTCGCCCGGGCGGTTCATGGCGGCTGCGGAGCGGCTGATCTCGTTGTACGCCGACGCCCCGCAGCCCCATGCCAACGACCGGGTCGTCGACACTTGGATCCGTGCCGAGGCCTACCGCCTCTACACCTGGGACACCGTGACGCGGGTCGAGGCCGGCGGCTCGGTCGGCGCGGAAGGTTCGGTCAACAAGCTCTTCTGGTCCGAGCTCGACGTGGACCTCCACGAGACCGCGCTCGACCTTCTCGGCCCGGATGCGGAACTACCTTCGCCCTGGTCGGACGGCTATCTGTTCTCCCTCGGTGGTCCGATCTACGCCGGCACCAACCAGATCCAGCGCAACATCGTCGCCGAGCGACTCTTGGGCCTCCCTCGGCTCGGCTAGCGAACTGTTGCTCAGACGAGTGGCGTACGTGAAGGAATCAGCCCTGCACACCGGTCGGGGTATGGCACCATCCGTGCTGCACCCGGACGTACCGGGCTCGGGCACACACTCGGAGCAACGCCTTCATGAGAATCACCCCCACGCGCCTTCTCGGCGTGCTTGCGGGCTTGGTACTGGTGGCCGGCACAGCCGGTTCCACGCCGGCGGCAACCTGGCAGATAGGCACCAACCAGCAAACCGCGAAGTCGCTGGACACGACGGTCACGGTGTCGGCCAGGATTCCGTCGACAGCCACGCTCAGCAATGCGACGTCGACCACCGTCCCGGTCGATCTGACGTGGTCGACGACGGCTGATCGGCTCGAGTTCACCAGCAACACGGTGGAACTGCGGGTTGAACAGACCGATGGCAACGGACCGGGGGCCACCTCCGCACAGGTCTCCGCACCGACTGGAGCCGGCACGACGCGGATCAACGTGCCCATGATGTCCAACCGTGGCCCGGCCCCGACTCTCACTGGGAAGTACGAGGTGTTCCTGGAAGCCGCCCGTGTGAGGGCGCACTTCGACAAGGGCGGGGCGGCGTACGACGACTTCACCTTCGGCAACGTCAAGCTCGGATCCTTCAGCGTGAAGACCAAGACCCAGGTCGCGCTCGAGAGTGCCGCCACGACCAGGACCACCATCCGGTTCTCCGGGACTCTCCAGGCACCCGGAGAGTACGGCAACACCCAGACCGTCCCCGGCGAGGTGCTTCGGATCTCCTTCGACCCCGCAGGCACCAGGCCCAAGGCGTTGCAGCGCAGCATCTACGTGTCGGCAAACGGAACCTTCGATGTCATCGTGCCCAAGAAGGGCAAGGGGACCTGGTCGTTCGCCTTCGCCGGATCCACGAACTGGGCGGCGTCCTCCGCGAGCAAGGCGGTGGCAAGTTGAGAACGCCCCGTGTCCTCAGTGGTCTCGTCGTACTCGCACTCGCTGCGGGTATGGGCCTCGTTTCCATATCCCAGGACCGTGCAAAGGCAACCCCTGTCATCAACGAGGTCACCCGGGAGTTCACCGACGGCGACGCCGTCGTGACGGCGAGGATCCGCGTCCAGGACGCGACCGCCAACGCCAGCGGGTGGTGGAACGCAACGGCGGAGAATGTCGTCGTCGACGTGCATTACGAGCACAACGGCACGGCCATCCGGTTCGTGGACGAGACGCTCAAGCGGCCGACGGTCTCCATCGCCCGAGCGGGCGAGGCGTCGACTCTCTCGGACTGGAGACTGGCTCCCGTCAACAGCAGCCGCACACGTGCCCGTGGCGTGCTCTACAACACCGACGGCCGGTTTTCCCTCACCTTGAACCAGCACGTCATCATCACCAAGGACGGGCAGGAGCACGAGATCCATCTCGACGCACCTCAGGCGGTCGAGTTCGGGCTCAAGCGTGATGTACGTATGGAGATGAATGTCGCCCCGCGAATCGCTCCGTCAGGAAAGACTGTGAAGGTCTTCGGCTCGATCACGGCTACCGATGACGGATCCGGCTACGCGCCGGTGGCCGACCGCGCTGTTGACATCTACCTCGACCCCACCGGCTCCGAGGCGAAGCGCAAGATCGCGACCGTGACTTCCTCGTCCACAGGCACCTTCTCCACGAGCTTCACGGCGGCATCGAGCGGCGTCGTCAGCGCCGAGTACGCCGGCTCGGCGACCGAGATCGCGGCCACCATGGCCGAGGACATCCGAGTGCACACGGGCACGGGCTATCGGGAGAAGACCGTCACGATCAAGGTCGGAGAGGGCAGTGTCAAAGCCCGTGTCTTCACACCGAGCAGCGTCACCGTAGGCACCAAGCCGGTAGCCCTGCCCATCGATGTCGAATACATCGGCGGCTGGAACTGGGAGCAGCTGTCCGGCACTGTCGAGATGTCCTTCTCGCCGCGCAAGGTGGGCTTCGGCGACAGGTTCGGCCCGAACCTCATCCACACCATCGACAAGTACACCGCCCGAGGAACGATCTGGATCGACGGCATGGCTCCGCCGGGGACCTATGCGATCAGCCTCAACGGCACTGCAGTCGGCTCGATCACCGTGAAGAAGGTGACGGCGACCAGCATTCGGGCGACTCCCCCGGCTTCGACCACGAGCGTCCGGCACCGGATCGGCGGCACGGTCAAGGCCGTCAACCTCGCCTCGGCCACCTGGGCTCCCGCCTGGCGGCTGGTCGCCGGCCTGGGCGTGAGGCTCTACTTCGATCCGGCCGGAACGACAGGACCGCGATACCGAGCGACCGTGAAGACGAACTCGTCGGGGGCCTACTCCTACTCTGTCGCCGTCACCACCCCTGGCCGTTGGGTCGCCCGCTATCCCGGGTCGGCCTCATACGCCCCGTCCGAGGCGCTGACCACCACGAGGCAGGCGACCTTGGCAAGGATCAACGCGTCCACCAAGACGCCCGTACGCGGCACACGGGTCACGTTCACCGGCGACCTGAAGGCCGTCAAGAAGACCTCGGTAGGCGCGCGCTGGCGGCCTCTTGCACGGACAACGGTGAAGATCTACTTCGACCCTGCGGGCTCTGCCGGTCCGGTGCTGAAGCGCACGCTCACCACCACCTCGACCGGGACGTACCGCACGTCGATCCAGGTGCAGGCCAAGGGGTACTGGATCGTCAAGTACGCCGGAACGACGAGATACGCACCGGATTCACGCCGCGTTCTTGTCGATCCTCGCTGACGATGCCGTCTGAGCGCCGCCTGCAACCCGCAGGCGGCGCTCCGATCCTTTTCGGACACCTCCTCGACGACCAAGCATTTGCTTGGTAGCCTCGCTATGCAGCGGCCAAACAAGGAGGGGCACATGCGTTTCGGACGTACGCCGGAACAGACGGCGTTCGCGGACGCCCTCGACGATCTGCTGGGGGCAGCCGACACTCCGGGCGCGGCTCGTTCGTGGGCTGATGGGGACCCCGCACTCGGACTGTCGTTGTGGCGGCGCCTTGCGGAACTGGGGGTCGCGGGACTGCTCGTGCCCGAGGAGTATGACGGATCGGGTGCATCCCCCGTCGACCTCACTGTCGCGTTCGAGCGGCTCGGGTATCACGGGACTCCTGGCCCCTGGGTCGAGTCCGTCGCCGTCCTTCCCGGGCTGCTGACACAGGCCGACGAGGCCAAGGTGCTCGCCGGGATCGCCTCGGGCGAGAACGTCGCCACGCTCGCGGTCCAGCCGATGACGCCCAGGGCGCTCGATGCGGACGTCGCCGACCACGCTTTCACGCTCACGACCACCTCCGCGCTGTACCGCGCTGAGCCTGGTGACCGACATGAATCCGTCGACGCGACACGACACCTCTTCGACCTCACTCCAACCGAGCAGATCGCAACCGTCGACGCACGTCAGTCCCTGGATCTCGGAACTCTGGCCTGCAGCGCCCAGCTCCTCGGAGCCGGCAGAAGGATGCTCCAGGACACCGTCGCGTACGCCCAACAACGCCACCAGTTCGGCAAGCCGATCGGCGGCCAGCAGGCGGTCAAGCACCTGCTCGCGGACGTACGCGTCGCCCTGGACTTCGCGGCCCCACTGGTGCACAACGCGAGCCTGACGCTCGCCCCGCGAGACGTCTCTGCGGCCAAGGTGGCGGCCGGGGACGCGGCGTACCTCGCCTCACGCACCGCGCTCCAGGTCCACGGCGCGATCGGCTACACCCGCGAGTTCGACCTGAGCCTGTGGATCCTGAAGGTGCGCGCGCTGGTCGGCGCTTGGGGCACCCCGGCCGAGCATCGTGCGCGGATCCTCGAGTCACTCGTGGAGGGCCGATGAGGTTCGCGCTCACCGAGGAGCAGTCCGACCTGGTCGCGACCGTGCACACGCTGATCGCCAAGCGGGCTGCGTCGATGGATCTTCGGGCGGCGATCAGCACGCCCGAGGGCTACGACACCACGCTGTGGCAGACGCTCACCGAGCAGATCGGGGTGACCGCGCTGGCGGTCCCCGAGGCGTACGGCGGGGTCGGCTGCTCCTACATCGAGGCGCATCTCGTCCTCGAGGAGCTCGGTGCCACGCTCACGCCCTCTCCATTCGTCGGCACCCTGCTGGCGACCCAGGTCCTCACCGCCGCCGACACCCCACAGGCCGGTGAGCTGCTGGAGCGGATCGCCGGCGGCGCCACGGCCGCGGTGGCCGCTCCCGGATCCGATCTCGTCATCGACGTGACCGGCGCGGAGATCCTTCTCGTGCTGCGCGGCGACCAGGTCCATGCCGTGGGTCCCTCGGTGGCCACGATCGCCCCGGCCCCGGCTCTGGACCCGACCTGGAGGTTCGCGACGGTCACCGTCGACGACGCCGCAGGTGTCCTCGTCGGCACGGTCGATCCGGCGTACGTCACCACGGTCGGCGCCACCATGATGACCGCCCTCCAGGCCGGAGCCGCGCGCGAGGCGCTGGAGCGTACGGTCGCCTATCTCAAGGAGCGCCACCAGTTCGGCCGCCCGCTCGGCTCCTTCCAGGCTCTCAAGCACCGCTGCGCCGACCTGCTGGTCCAGGTCGAGACCGCGCGAACGATGAGCTGGGCGGCGGCCTGGGAGCTCACCCAGCCGAGCCCAGATCGACATCTCGTCCATACCGCCAAGACCTGGTGCTCCGATGCGTTCTCGCAGGTCGCGGCGGAGATGATCCAGCTCCACGGCGGGGTGGCGATCACCTGGGAGCACGACGCCCACCTCTACTTCAAGCGCGCCCACGCCACCGCTCAGCTCTTCCGAGGAGACACGTGAACAAGACCCCCATCGACAAGACGCTGCCCCTCACCGAGGTCAGCAGCAAGCTCGAGTCCGGGATGACCATCGGCATCGGCGGCTGGGGCTCGCGGCGCAAGCCGATGGCGCTGGTCAAGGAGATCCTCCGCAGCGACATCACCGACCTGACCGTGGTCGCGTTCGGCGGCCCCGACGTCGGTCTGCTGGCTCGTGCCGGGAGGATCCGCAAGCTGGTCTACGGCTTCGTCAGCCTCGACTCGATCCCGCTCGACCCGAACTTCACCCGCGCCCGCGAGCGGGGCGAGATCCCGGAGACGAGCGAGTACGACGAGGGCATGTTCGTCGCCGGCCTCAAGGCGGGCGCCAACCGGCTGTCGTTCCAGCCCATCCGCGCAGGCCTCGGCAGTGACGTGATGGCGATGAACCCCGACCTCAAGACGGTGAAGTCGCCCTACGACGACGAGGAGTACGTCGCCGTCCCCGGGCTTCGCCTCGACGTCTCGCTCATCCATCTCAACCGCGCCGACGCGGCCGGCAACGGGCAGTATCTCGGCCCCGACCCCTACTTCGACGATCTCTTCGCGATGGCCGCCGACACCACGATCATGTCGGTCGAGCAGATCGTCTCCACCGACGACCTGACCGCCAAGGCCCCGCCGCAGACGCTCCTGGTCCCCCGGATCTTCGTCAACCACGTCGTCGAGGCCCCGGGCGGCGCCCACTTCACCAGCTGCGAGCCGGACTACGGCCGCGACGAAGAGTTCCAGAAGACGTACGCAGCCGCAGCCAAGTCGGATTCCGACGGTGACTGGACCGAGTTCGAGGAGCGTTACCTGTGACCCTGCAAACGATCAGCCGAGCAGACATCTGCGTAGCCGCAGTCTCCGACGCCTTCAAGGGCTCCGGCGAGGTGCTCGCCCACGCCGTCGGGATCGTCCCGGCCATCGGCGTACGCCTGGCCAAGGCCACCCACACCCCCGAGCTCGCGCTCAGCGACGGCGAGGCGTTCATGATGGCCGAGGCTCCGCCGCTGCTGAAGACCGCGGCGGCCGGCGGCACCCCGGAGGCCTGGGTGCCGTTCCGCAGCATCTTCGACATCGTCGCCAGCGGCCGCCGGCACTCGATGATGGGCGCCAGCCAGATCGACCGCCACGGCAACCAGAACATCTCCTCGATCGGCGACTGGCGGCAGCCGAAGCGCCAGCTGATCGGCGTACGCGGCGCCCCCGGCAACACCGTCAATCACCGTGTCGACTACTGGGTCGCCAAGCACTCCGCCCGGATCTTCGTCGACCGCGTCGACGTCGCCAGCGGCGTCGGCAACGACCGTGCCGTCGGCACCGCCGGGCGTTTCCACGACCTCGGCGTCGTCGTCACCAACCTCGCCGTCTTCGGCTACGACGAGCAGGGCCTGATCAAGGTCGCCTCGATCCACCCCGGCGTCACCCCCGAGGAGCTCCAGGAGGCCACCGGTTTCCCGATCGACGCGACCAACGCGCCCCTCACCCGCGAACCCACCCCGGACGAGCTGAAGATCATCGAGGCAGAAGACCCCAAGGGCCTCCGCTACAAGGAGGTCCCGTAAGGCCCCGCCCGCCGGTCGAGCCGGGTTCGTGAGGAACGAACGAAGCCGTGTCGAGACCAACACAGTCCCGTCGGCGCTCGATAGGACTGTGTTGGTCTCGACACGCTCGGCCGCAGGCGGCCTCGCGGCTCGACCAGCGGAGGTCAGGCGAGGATGCCGGCGTGGAGCAGCTTCAGATACTGCTCCGCGAGGGTCTCGGGGGTGTGGCGGCCGCCGGGGCGATACCAGGAGACGGTGGACCAGACGCCGTCACGGATGAACCGGTAGGTCAGCGCGGGGTCGAGCGAGGCGTGGAAGGCGCCCGAGGCCTGGCCAGCCTCGATGACCCGGATCCACAGGGCCTCGTTGTCGCGTGAGCGCTCGGCGACGAACTCGAAGCCCTCGACGGTCGCCAGGAAGGACGCCTCGTTCTGGTAGAGCGCGACGGCGAGCCGCTCGTTGTGGATCGTCCGGAACGACTCGGTGATCAGTCCGTCAAGGTCGGCCTGCGGGTCGACCCCGCTCTCGACGATCTCGGTGAACCGCGCGTTGAGCCCGTCGAGGAACCCCGACAGCAGCTCGGTCAGCATCGCTTCCTTGGAGCGGAAGTGGTGGTAGAGCGAGCCGGACAGGATCCCGGCGGCATCGGCGATGTCGCGTACGGTCGTCTGGGCGAAGCCCTTGGTCGCGAACATCTCGGCAGCCAGCGTGAGCAGCTCGGCCCGTCTCGACGACCCCGACGCCGTCCCCCGCCTTCTCGGCGCAACCCCCGTGTCAGTCATGGACGAAGCCTACCAAACAAGCAGTTGCTCAACTACGCTAGCGAGGGTGACCCCGCGCACGATCCCCGCACTGATCGAGAAGGCCAAGCAGACCTACGCCGACCACCCGGCGATCGTCGACGGCCCCACGACGCTCACCTACGTCGAGCTCGCCGACGCGGCGGACAGGACCGCGCGCGCCTTCCTCGCCAGCGGCGTACGCAGCGGCGACCGGGTCGCGATCTGGGCGCCCAACCGCTGGGAGTTCCCGGTCGCGGTGCTCGGCGCGCAGACGATCGGGGCGGCCGTGGTGCCGCTCAACACCCGCTATCGGGGCCATGAGGCTCGCGAGATCCTGGAGCGTTCCCGCGCCACCGCGCTGGTCACCGTCAACGGCTTCCTCGGCACCGACTACGTCCAGATGCTGCACGACGCCGGCCCGCTCCCGGAGCACCTGCTCACCATCGTCGACCTCGCCGCAGGCTGGGAGGAGTTCCTCGCCACGGGCGAGGAGATCCCCGACCAGCGGCTCGAGGACGCGAAGGCGTCGGTCACCCCCGACACCCTCGCGGACCTGCTGTTCACCTCCGGCACCACCGGGAAGCCGAAGGGCGTGATGAGCGCGCAACGGCAGACGATCGGCGTCGCCGACGTCTGGGCGCGGGGCGCCGGGCTCACCCCGCGGGACCGCTACGCCATCGTCAACCCGTTCTTCCACGGCTTCGGCTACAAGGCGGGCTTCATCGCGGCGTTCACCTCGGGCGCGACGGTCTACCCGATCGCGACCTACGACCCGAGCCAGGCGCTGAAGCTGATCCAGGACGAGCGGATCACCGTCCTCCCCGGCGCTCCCACGATCTTCACCACGCTCATCAACCACCCCGACCTGAAGGCGTACGACCTCTCCTCGCTGCGCTTCGCCATCGCCGGTGCCGCGAGCGTCCCGGAGAGCCTCTTCGCCGACATGCGCGACATCCTCGGGATCGACGAGGTCAAGGGGGCGTACGGCCTCACCGAGTGCATGGTCGCGACCACCACCCGCCCCGGCGAGGATCCGGAGCACGTGGCCAAGGTGGTCGGGCCGGCGGTCGAGGGTCTGGAGATCCGCACCGTCACCGCCGCCGGCCAGGACGCGGAGCCGGGCGAGGACGGCGAGGTCTGGATCCGCGGCGACAACGTCATGCTCGGCTACTTCGAGAACCCTGAGGCGACCGCCGAGGCGATCGACGAGGACGGCTGGCTCCACACCGGCGACGTCGGCTTCCTCGACGAGCACGGCTGCCTGAAGATCACCGACCGGATCAAGGACATGTTCACCGTCGGTGGCTTCAACGTCTATCCCGCCGAGGTCGAGAACACCCTCGCCGGCCACCCCGGCGTCGTCGAGGCCGCGGTCATCGGGGTCCCCGACGCCCGCCTCGGTCAGGTGGGCAAGGCATTCGTCGTCGTACGCGACGAGCTGAGCGCCGACTCGATCGCGACCTGGCTCAAGGACCGCCTGGCCAACTACAAGCAGCCAAGGGCGTACGTGCTGGTCGACAGCCTTCCGCGCAACGCCAGCGGCAAGGTCCTGAAGACGGATCTGCGCGACACCGCGAAATAGGCGGGACACCCCACGGGGCGGGGGTATAGGTTTCCTCAGCCCGTCTTTACTTCCCCCACGGAGGCTTCGATGCCCCGACGCGCCAAAATCGCGTCCATCTCCGGCACCACTCTCATTCTCGGTGCGGCCGCAGTGGCGATCCCCCTGACGCTGAACTCCGCCACCGCCGAGCCGACCACGTCCGGCCCGCTGGCCGCGTTCGAGGCCGCGAACAGGGAGCCGTCCACCCTTCCCGCCGGCCCGGTCGAGTCTCACGTCGAGGAGGTCGCGCTGACCACCTCGACCGGCAAGGCCACCGAGCACGCGACGAAGGTCGACAAGCCCCGCAGCAACGTCATCAAGAGCGAACCGCAGGACGTCACCGGGTTCGGTGTCGTCGGCGTGACCTGGTCCGGCGCCATCGCCGACGACGTACGCCCCGAGATCCGCACCCTGAAGGACGACGTGTGGTCGTCGTGGAGCCCGATGGTGGTCGACACCGAGGACCACGGTCCGGACGCCGGCACGGCTGAGGCGAAGGGTGTCCGCCCAGGCACCGACGAGTTCTTGGCCGGGCACGTCGACCAGGTGCAGACCCGGATCATCGTCCCTGACGCTGCCGAGGTCCCCGGCGACCTCGAGCTTGCGGTGATCGAGCCGGGCAAGCCCAAGGACACGGTCTCCGAGCTTCCCGATATCGAGACCGACAAGGACAAGCCGCGGGCGACCAACGTCCACAAGGGCAGCAAGGACTCGGACCTCAACCTGGTTGCGTCCACCTACACCTCGAGCCCGACGATCTACAGCCGTGCGCAGTGGGGCGCCGACGAGACGCTCCGCGAGCAGACGGCCCCGAGCTACCGCACGATCCACGGCGGTTTCGTCCACCACGCCGCGGGCACCAACGCCTACACCGAGACTGACGTCCCCGGCATCATCCGGGGCATCTACGAGTTCCACGTGAACACCCGCGGCTACCGCGACGTCGGCTACAACTTCTTCGTCGACAAGTTCGGCCGCATCTGGGAGGGCCGCCACGGCGGCGTCGCGCTGCCGGTCGAGGGTGCCCACACCAGTGGCTACAACTACGACAGCTTCGGTGCTTCGGCGCTCGGCTGCTTCGACACGGTCGCGGCCGGCTGTCTCAACGACGCGGGCGCGACGCAGAACCAGCCCACGGACGCGATGATCCAGGCGTACGGCTCTCTCTACGCCTGGAAACTGTCCCTCCACGGCGTCACCGCCAACGCCACCAACGTGACGCTGACCAAGACCGACGGCACCAAGACGGTCTTCCCGCACGCGATCAACGGCCACCGCGACGCGGGTCAAACCGTCTGCCCGGGCGCGAACCTCCAAGCCAAGCTCCCCGCCATCCGTACGCTCGCCGCCAGCCTCCAGAAGAGCTGGAGCGGCCGCGACCTGGAGTCCCACATCGCCGGCACGAGCCACTCCGACTTCGTGGCACGACGGGCCTCCGACGGCCGGATCTTCACGCTGCGTACGGGCGGGTTCGCCGGGTTCAACTCGACCAAGACGTCCACGACGGTCGGCAGCACCGTGCGCGAGGCCGTAGTCACCCCGGACATCACCGGCGACGGCAAGGCCGACCTGATCCAGGTCCGCACCGACGGCTCGGCCGGCATCCGCAAGGGCCGCGGCGACGGCACCTTCGCGGCGGTCTTCAAGAACCTCGGCAAGAGCACCTTCTCCGGGGTCTCCAAGATCACCGCGACCGGCAACATCGGCGGCACCTCGGCCAACGACCTGGTCGGCAAGAACGCGAAGGGCTACCTGGTCCGCTACGCCGGCAACGGTTCCGGCGGGTTCACCCGGGCGGGCACCACGCGCTCGCTGAGCGGCTTCGACAAGCTCGCCGCGACCGGCGACGTCAACAAGGACGGCAAGCGCGACCTGATCGGCCGCAAGTCCGGGGCGCTCTACTACTTCAAGGGCTCCGGCAGCGGTACGTTCGGCTCGCCGATCAAGCTCGCGACCCAGAGCCCGTCCTGGTCCTCGCTGGCCCAGATCAGCGGCTACGGCGACTTCACCGGCGACGGCCGCGGCGACCTGATCGGCCGGGACTCGTCCAACCGCGGCTGGATCTACCCGGCCTCCGGCTCGGGCTTCGGCAAGCCGTTGGGGCCGTACGCGGACATCAACCGCACCGTCGTCGGCGCGGTCAACCTCGTCGGCAACAGCCTCCCGGACCTGGTGATGAAGTCCGGCTCGACGCTCTACGTCAAGGCGAACAGCGGTCGGGTCAGCCTGGCCGCGCCGGTCGACAGCGGCATCACGCTGACGAGCGCGACGGCACTGATGAACGCCGGCGACTGGAACCGCGACGGCAAGGGTGACTTCCTGGCGAAGATGTCCGACGGTTCCGTACGCCTCTACCGGGGCTACGGCACCGGCAAGTTCGCCAGCCCCGTCACGATCGCCACCGGCCTCGGCACGGTCAGCGTCATCGACGCGGTCGGCGACGTCACCGGCGACGGCTACCCGGACCTGATGGGCCGCACCTCCGGCGGCACGATCAAGCTGTGGCCGGGCAAGGGCTCGACCAAGGTCGGCGCCTCGATCACCATGAAGTCATCGGCCTCGGGCACCCGCCTGGTCGGCGTCGGGCGCTGGAACAGCGGCAACACCCCCGACGTACTCTTCGTCAACGGCACCAGCACCGTCGTCCACGAGAGCAACGGGCCCGGCGGCCTGGTCTCCTCGAAGACCCTGTCGATCAACCTGTCCGGCTACGACGCCGTGCTCGGCGTACGCGACCTGCGGGCCGGCTCGGGCGGCGACCTGATCGTGCGGTCGGGCAGCTACATCTACGCGCTGGAGCGCAACAGCACCGGCACCGGCGTGACCCGCACCTACCTGGGCGCGCTGTCGGGCTACAACCTGCTGGGCTGACTCACGCCGAGAGCTGGCGCTCCTGGTTGACCCGGAGCGCCTTCTCGGCGAGGTCGGAGCCGGCGGAGGCGTACAGGTTCAGGACGGCGTGGGCGCCGCGCTTCTTGAGCTCGTCGCGCTCCTCAGGGCGCAGGGCGATGGCGGCCACGGTGCCGCTGAAGCCGAGCTTGCGGAGCAGGTCCATGGCGAGGAGGTTGTCGCCGTGGAAGGGCATGGTGAGGACGACCAGCTCCATGCCGGTGCCCTTCTTGACCCGCTCCCAGAAGTCTTGGTCGGTGGCGTCGGCCTCGACCACGTCGAACCCCTCCGCCTTGAGCGAGGCTGCCCGCAGCGAGTCGTGCTCGACCGCCAGGACCTGATAGCCCTGGGCGTCGCGCAGCTCCTCATAGGTCGTACGCCCCACCCGGCCCATCCCGACCACCAGCGCCTTGGCGTCACCGAGGTTGATCGGCCGGTCCGCCTCCTGGAGCCGGGCTGGCCTCCGCTCCGGCAGCAGCCGGTTGAGCAGGTTGATGAGCTTCGCGGCGTACGCGTTGAAGACCGCGGCGACCAGGAACGAGAGTGACGTCGCGACCGCGAGCACGGTCTGCCACTGCGCCGACGCCAACCCGGTCGCCGAGGCGATGACGATCACGATCAGCCCGAACTCGGAGTAGTTGGTCAGCGTGAACGAGGCCAGCGTCGCGGTGCGGTAGCGCAGCCCCATGATCACGAAGATCACGACGTACGCAACGGCCTGGAGCGGCAGCAGGAGCTGCAGTACGGCGGCCAGCGCCAGGTCCTCGAGCGAGGGCACCCCGGTCAGCCCGATGCTCAGGAAGAACGCGATGAGCAGGAGCTCCTTCGTGCTGAACAGCAGCTTGGCCAGCGCCGGCGCCTTGGCATGCGACCCGAGGAGTACGCCGACCACCAGCGCCCCGAGGTCGCCCTTGAGCCCGACCTCCTCGAAGAGCCAGTAGCCCGGCACGAGCGCGATCGCCAGGCCGAACAGCGCGGTCAGCTCGGCGGAGGTGATCCGGTCCCAGATCCGGTGGGCGAGCCAGGCGCCCGGGAGGAGCAGCACCAGCGCGAACACCCACGGGGAGGGCCAGTGGCCTTTGGAGATGGTCAGGAACACCACCGCGACGATGTCCTGCATGACCAGCACACCGATCGCGATCCGGCCGTAGAGGGTGTTGTTGTCGTGACGCTCCTCGAGCACCTTGATCGCGAAGACCGTGGAGGAGAAGGAGAGCACGAAGGCGATCAGCGCCATCTCGCCCAGGTCGGCGTCGGCGAGGAGCGCGAACCCGAGCGGTGCGAGGCCGGCCAGCATCCCGACTCCGATGATGACGCTGAAGCCCAGGTGGGCGAAGGTGCTCAGCCACACGTCGGGCCGCAGCAGCGATCGCACGTCGAGCTTGAGGCCGATGCCGAACAGGAGCAGCGTGACGCCGAGATCGGCCAGCGTGTGCAGCCCGGCCATCTCGCCGACGCCCGCGGCATGCAGCCCGAACCCGGCGGCCAGGAAGCCGACCAGGGGCGGGAGCTTGAGGAACATCGCGACCAGCCCCGCTCCGAGTGCGACGAGCAGATAGAGCGCGGTCAGCGTCATGTTGAACTTCCCCCAGGCTGAAACTCGACGTTCCGACCTGCGTACGATACCGCGTGATACCACTTAGGGTTACGCTGGGTCCATGGCTATGACTCTGCGACTCAGTGAGGCCGACGACCGGCTGCTGACCGACCGCGCCAGGACGGAGAACCGGTCCAAGCAGGAGATCGCCCGCGAGGCCATCCGCGCCTACCTCAACGATCACGAGCGGCGCATCGAGGATCTCGAGGACGATCTCGCCCTCGCGCGCTACTCCCTGCGCCGCGAGCTCGGCGAGGTCAGCTACACCCCGCACGCCGAGGCTCGCCGCGCCCTCGGCCTCGACCGCCCGGTCGGCGAGTGACCCACCGGTGACCTACCAAGTCGTCTGGGCCGACGAGGCGTTGCAGTCCGCCGGGGCGTACGTCGACGACGACCCCATCGGCCTGATCCAGGTCTTCGACACCGTCGACACCCTGACCGAGACTCCGCGCGACGTCGGCGCCTACGCCTGGGGCAAGGACCGCTACCGACTCCGCGTCGGCCGCTACCGCATCGTCTACGTGGTCGAGGAGCGCCGCATCACCGTCGCCGTCATCCACCTCGGTCGCCGCAGCGTCTGAGCGCCGCTGGTCGAGCAGGGGTCGTGTAACACGCTGTTCGTAGGACTACTCGCCCTATCGGATAGGGCGAGTAGTCCTACGAACGACGTGTTACACGTCTGAGGCCGCGACCACGGGGTCAGCTCAGCCGCTCGATGACCATGGCCATGCCCTGGCCGCCGGCGGCGCACATGGTCTCCAGGCCGTAGCGGCCGCCGGTCTCCTGCAGACCGTGGAGAAGCGTGGTCGTGAGGCGGGCGCCGGTGGAGCCGAAGGGGTGGCCGAGGGCGATCGCGCCGCCGTTGACGTTGACCCGCTCGGGGTCGAGGCCGATCTGGGCGATGCTGGGGAGCACCTGGGCGGCGAAGGCCTCGTTCATCTCCACCAGGTCGATGTCGTCGGCGGAGAGCCCGGCGCGAGCGAGCGCCTGGCGGGAGGCGTCGACCGGCCCGAGGCCCATGATCTCGGGTGAGAGCCCGGAGACTCCGGTCGACACGATCCGGGCCAGCGGTGTGATGCCGAGCTCCGCGGCGCGTACGTCGCTCATGATCACCAGCGCGGCCGCACCGTCGTTCAGCGGACAGCAGTTGCCGGCGGTGATGGTGCCGTCCTCGCGGAAGACCGGCTTGAGGCCGGCGACCTTCTCGAGGGTGACCCCGGCCCGCGGCCCGTCGTCGGTGGAGACGACCTCGCCGGACGGCAGCGTCACCGGCGTGATGTCCCGCTCCCAGAAACCCCGGGCGGCAGCGGCCTCGGCGCGGTTCTGGGAACGTACGCCCCACTCGTCCTGCGCCTCTCGCGTGACGCCGCACATCTCGGCGACGTTCTCGGCGGTCTCGCCCATCGCTAGGTGGTAGTCGGGCAGGTCGCCGGCCTCGCGAGGGTCGGTCCAGGCCTCACCGGCGGCCACCCGTGCGGCACCGCGCTCGCCTGCCTTGAGGAACTCCTCGGCCTTGGTGTCCGGCATCCCGTCGGCCTTGCCGCGCTCGTAGCGGGACACGCACTCCACCCCGGCGGAGACGAACGCGTCCCCCTCTCCAGAGCGGATCGCGTGGAAGGCCATCCGGGTGGTCTGCAGCGACGATGCGCAGTAGCGGTGGACCGTGGTGCCGGGCACGGCGTCCAGACCCAGACGTACGCCGACGACCCGGCCGATGTTGTACCCCTGCTCCCCCGCGGGCTGGGCGCAGCCCATCATCAGGTCGTCGATCTGCGCCGGGTCCAGCTCCGGAACCGACGAGAGGGCGCTGCGTACGATCTGCTCGGCCAGCACGTCGGGACGCAGGTCCTTGAGCGATCCCTTGAAGGCGCGGCCGATCGGTGAGCGGGCGGCCGAGACGATGACTGCTTCGGGCACGGTTTCTCCTCAGGAGTTGGGGGTGTGCTGGAGGAAGGCGGGCCACTCGCCGCCGCCGTCGACGGCGAGGACGGCGCCGGTGATGTGCGCGGCGAGCGGGGAGGCGAGCATGAGGCAGGCGTCGCCGACCTCCTCGGGGGTCGCGAAGACGCCCCGCGGGATGGTCGCGGCCACGGCGGCCCGCTGCTCCGGGCTGCCGTAGTGGTCCTCGGACCCCGGCGTGGCGACGAGCCCGCAGGAGATAGCGTTGACGCGTACGTCCGGAGCCCACTCGACCGCGATCGAGCCGGTCAGGCTCTCGACCGCGGCCTTCGCGGCCCCGTAGACCGCGGTCCCGGGACTGGGCCGCCGCGCCGAGATCGAGCTGATGTTGACGATGGACCCGCGAGAGGCCTTCAACGCCTCGTACGCCGCCTGGCTGACGTAGGCGGTGGCCAGGAAGTTGAGCGCCGAGATCTTCTCGTGGAAGCGCGGCGACGCGGTTGCGAAGTCGGCGTAGGGCGCGCCACCGGCGTTGTTGACGACCACGTCGAGCCGCCCGAGCCGCGAGGTGATCGCGGCGATCCACGCCGCGACCTGCTCCGGATCCCGTACGTCCACCTGGGAGAACACCGGCTTGCGCCCGTCCACCACAGGCAGCTCGTCGAGAGCGTTCCGGCCGCAGATCTCGACCTCCGCGCCGGCCTCGAGGAACCGCGCGACGATCCCGGCGCCCACTCCGCGCGCGCCACCGGTCACCGCGACCACCTTGCCGCTGAAGTCGATCTCGACTGCCATGTTCGGCAGTCTAGAACGCCTACCAAGCAAATGCTAGGTTGATGATCGCGGTGACCGGATCAGAGGGTCAGACGCAGCGCCTCAGACGCAGTGCACGTCCACCCAGTAGGTGTGGTCTCCACTCATGTGCTTCTTGACCTGGATCGGGACGGTGACCGAGCCGTTCGCGTCAGGCAGGAAGGTCTGACCGGCGTAGTGCACGTCGTCGATCTCGCAGCCGACCTGGTCGGTCACGGTGATCTTGTGCAGACCCGCCTCAGCGGCCTCGACATGCGCCTCATGGAACGCGAGGACAGCCGGGTTGTATTCGGAGTACTTCACGTTGTGAGCACCCAGGGTGTCGGTCCACTCGGCAGCCAGACCATCGATGAACGGTCCACCGTGGCGCGAGAACCGGGTGTCGATCTCGACGATCGCCCGTGCCTTGACCTTGAAGTTGTCGGTCTTGCTGTCGGACGGGACGAAACCGTGCCGGTTGCCCGGAGCGGTCGGGTCGAGCGCGTCGTACGGAGTCAGCCACACCTTGTACTCGCCACCGTTGTTCGGGGTGTCGAGGTAGGGGAACAACTGCACCGTGATGCCGCCGTCCTCCGCGTCGGTGCCGGTCGCGTGAGCGCAGGCGCCGCTCGGCGCGACGCTGACGAAGCGGCCACTGTCGTCGACCTGGACCCGGCGGCATTCGACCGGATCGGTGGAGAGCAGCGTCTTGCCGGAGGGATCGGTCACCTGGAAGGCGTAGATCCCGGCAGGCAGGCCGGCCGCGTCATCGGGCGCGTTGATACCGGGACCGCCGTTGAGATAGACGTCCTGCTTGGCGGCGTAGTGGTTGAGGTTGACGGGCGCGCCGGTTACGTCGGTGGTGAAGATCGCGCCGGAGAGCTGCAGCAATGGCGCAGACGAGGCCGGCATCGACCAGAGCGCCGCCGCGGCGACCCCCGCCGCGACCGCACAGACGAGCTTTCGGATCATGGGTTTCCCCCTCAGATAGATCGGACCTCGAGTCTTTGACGCGCTGCGGTAAAGGCCGCCGTCCGACCCCCGGGTATCACCCGAACCGGGTAGGCCCCCGGACTGTGTGTTCGGCCACCTTCGCGCCACCTCAGGGAATACCGGAGGGTCCCTCCGTCTTGCGTCAGGAGTGGATCGAGGCCACCGGCCTCGGCAGACCTGAGAGGAACTTCTTGTGACCACGACTGCCGTCGACACCTTCACGGACGTGATTCGCTCGCGCCGCTCCGCGCGAGCCTTCCTGCCCGACCCGGTGCCTGCCGACGACATCCGCGGTGCGCTCGAGGACGCCCAGCGCGCCCCGTCGCACAGCAACACCCAGCCGTGGGAGGTCCATGTCTTCTCCGGTGAGGCCCGCGAGCGCCTCAGCGAGGCGATGCTCAAGGCGTTCGAGGCCGGCCAGATGAGCCCCGACTTCACCACGACGTACGGTGACGACGACAGCGTCCACGTCCAGCGGTCCCAGCAGACCGGGGCGGTCCTCTACGGCGCCCTGGGCATCGCCCGCGAGGACGCCGAGGGCCGCACCAAGGCCGTCGCCGAGAACCTCCGCTTCTACGGTGCTCCCCACGTGGCCCTGCTCTTCGTGCCGGAGCTCGGCGATGTCGTACGCGCGGCCAACGACGTCGGCATGTACGCCCAGAACTTCCTGCTCTCCCTCACCGCCCGCGGCTACCACGGCGTACCCCAGGGTATGCACGGCCTCTTCGCCGACACCGTCCGCGCCCACCTCGGCCTGCCCGCCGACCTCAAGCTGCTCTACGGCATCTCGTTCGGCACCGCTGACCCCGACGCCGCGGTGAACCGCCTCGACGTCGGCCGGGCCCCGCTCGACGATCACATCGTGCTGCACGACACCGCGCTCTGAGCCGACGCGACGAGCTGTAACACGTCGTTCGTAGGACTTCTCGCCCTGTTGCGGCGACCGGATAGTCCTACGAACGACGTGTTACATGGGCGGCACCCCGTCAGGCAGCAGCCGCTCCGCGGATCTCCGCGACAGACGTACGCTGCGCCCGACCCGCCGCGAAGAGGCTGACCGCCACCGCGAGCAGGAGCCAGAGGACCAGGCCCCCGACCGGCGCAGCGACCGCGGCACCGCTCTGCGCGACGGCGACTCCGCGGAGCGCCTCGGCGGCGAGCGGGACCGGCAGGATGCCGGCGAGCGCACCGAACGGCGCGGAGGCCGTGGCGACCGGCAGCAGTCCGCCGAGGGAGACCAGCTGCAGGGCGAGGAACGCGAGCGAGATCAGCCAGCCACGGCGCTGGCCGGCGAGCGCGACGACGGCCTGGTGGACCGCGACGAACGCCGACGCGGCGAGCACCGCGACCCCGACCGTGGCGAACGGCTGGTCGAGATCAGCCCCGAGAAGCGCAGCGGCGACCACGAGGAGCACCGCCTGCGCCAGCCCGACGAGAGCCGCCGGCCACAGGCCAGCGAAGGTGAGCCGGCGTGCCGTGAGCGCCTCCCGCAGCCGCCAGGCAGGGAAGGCCGGATGGAGCAGATAAATCGCGAGCGCACCGAGCCACAGCGCCAGCGCGATCACCGCCGGCGCCAGCCGGGTCGCCCCCGAGGTCGAGGAACCCGAAGCGACCGAGACCTGCACCGGGTCGGCGACGACCTCGGCCTGCTTCTCACCAGGAACCGCGATCTGCGAGGCACCGTCGTCGAGACCCGAGGCCAGGGAGTCGGCGCCCTCGGTCAGCGAGGACGTACCGGAGGAGAGGTCGTCGGCCCCAGAGGCCAGAGAAGCCGAACCGCTCTCGAGCTGCTCGGTCCCGGAGGCGAGCTGGTCGGCCCCGGAGGCCAGCCCGGTGGCACCGTCGTTGGTCTTCCCGAGGCCGGACTCGAGCTCACGCGCACCCTTGGCGAGGCGGGCGTTGGCGTCGGCGACCTGCGAGGCCCCGGACGCGACCTTCCCGGCACCGTCCGCCGCCGACGAGATCCCTCCGCTCAGCTCAGGAGCCGCCTGCGACAGAGCCGATGCTCCCGAAGCGACCTGCGCCGCGCCTGCGGCGAGCTGGTCAGCCTGCCCGCCACCGGAGCCGACCGCCGAGGCGGTGGCGCCGCACAGCTGCGGCTTGGAGGCCGCGAGCAGGGGGTCGCTCGCGCACGCCTGCGCCCAGCCCTTGGCGAGCTGGGTGTAGCCGTCGACTCCCTCGGACACCTGGGATGCGCCGGCCGCGAGCGACGAGGCCTGCGACGGGAGCCCTGCGGTCGACCTCTCGAGCTGGTTCAGCCCGCCACTGAGCTCGTCGGCTCCGGCAGCCAGCGAGGACGCGCCCTTGGACGCCTTGCCCGCTCCCCCGGCCAGCGATCCCGCACCCGACTCCAGCCGCGCGGTCCCGCCGGCGAGCGTGTCGAGCCCGCCCGCGACCTGCGAGGCGCCGTCGGCAGCCCCGGACGCACCGGAGCTGAGCGACCGAGCACCGTCGGCGACCTTCCCGGCGCCGGAGTCGGCGGCAGCGGTGCCCTCGGCGAGCTGGTCGGCACCGTCGGCGGCCGAGTCCAGGCTGGTCTTGAGCTTCCCGGTCTGGTCGCGGACCCCGTCGAGGTAGGTCGTCGTGACCGTACGTCCCAGGGTCGAGGCCGACTGTCGCGCCACCTGCCGGGCGATCTCGGCGGTCACCTCGCTGGAGGCGTCGGATGCTTCCACGCTCACCCGGCCGGCGCTGGGATCGCTCCCCTGCACGCCGGACAGCGTCTTGGACAGGTCCTTGGGGATCGTGATCACCGCGGCGTACGTGCCGTCCGCATAACCCTCCCGCGCATCCGCAGCATCTGTGAGCTCCCAGCCGAGCGTGGGGCTCGCGGACGAGCCCGAGGAGGAGACGAGGTCCGCGGCCAGCGCCCGGCCGGCGTAGACCGTCTGCTTGTCCTTCCCGCTCCCCGTCGTCACGGGCTTGTCGAGGTTGACCACCGCGGCGGGCACCTTGTCGAGGTTCTCGGTACGGTCGCTGAGCGCGACGAGCGCGAGCGCCGTCACGACGACCGGCAGCAGGATCGCGGCCGCCAGCAGGCGGCGGCCCGACCACAATGATTTCGTACGTGTCATCGGACTGTCTCCAGGTCGGCGACCGAAGCCGCAGGGTCGGTGAGCTCAGGATCGGGTGAGGTGCGTGCGGGCGCGGCGTGAACGAGAGCGTCCGCGACCTGCGGCACCGCGGGCAGCGACGGCATCCCGAGCAGCACCGTCGTGCCTCGCGAGGTCAGCGCGGACAGTGCCGCGAGCTGCCCGCTGTCGAGAGAGGTCGGACTGTCGATGGCGACCAGCGCCGGCACGCGCCGAGCCCCCACGAGCCGGAGCGCCTCCGCGACGTCGCCGACGAGAGCCGCCCGGGCGCGTACCGCCCCCGCCTCCTCCGGCAGCAACCGGTCGAGCACCACCAGCTGCCCGGCGAAGCCCAGCCGGCCGGTGAACGCCGCGAGCGCAGCAGATCGCGCGACCGGGTCGGACCCGTGGACGATCCCGAGCCCTCCCGGCCGCAGGTGAAGATCGAGCGGCGCGAGCGCCCCCGACACCTCGACCTGTCGCGCCCGAACCGCGACCTCGCCGTTCGAGGCGACGTAGTCGGCGTGCTCGAGGTGGTGGATGAGCGCCTCACCCTCGATGTCGAGGACCGGCAGCCGCCGGTCCAGCCAGCCCGGCAGCCACCAGGCACCCCGCCCGAGCAGGGCGAGCACCGCCGGCACCAGCGTCATCCGCACCAGGAACGCGTCCACGAGCACCCCGACGGTAAGGCCCAGCGCCATCGGCTTCACGATCGGGTCGCCGTTGGGCACGAAGGCCGCGAAGACGGCGATCATGATGATCGCCGCGGCGGTGACGACGCGGGCGCTGGCGGCGAAGCCGGTGTCCACGGAGCGCCGCGCGTCGCCGGTGTGGACGAAGTCCTCGCGCATCCGGGAGACCAGGAAGACCTCGTAGTCCATCGCGAGCCCGAAGAGCACGCCCATCAGAATGATCGGGAAGAACGCGATCACCGGGCCGACCTTGGCGACGTTGAAGAGGTCGGCGCCCCAGCCCCATTCGAAGACCGCGGCGACCACCCCGAACGAGGCCGCCACCGACAGCACGTAGCCCAGCGTCGCCTTCAGCGGGACCGCGATCGAGCGGAAGACGATCGTCAGCAGGATCAGCGACAGCCCGACGACGACGGCCCCGAACGGCAGGATCGCACCGGACAGCCGAGTACTGACGTCGATCGCGACCGCCGTCTGCCCGGTGACCATGACGTCCTCGATCCCGAACCGCTTCTCCAGGTCCGCCGAGTCCGCGCGGATCTCCTTGACCAGCGAAGCGGTCGCCGGGTCGCTCTTCTCGGTGGTCGGGTAGATCACCACGAGCCCGAGGTCGGCGGTCCGGTTCGGCGTGGCCAGCGCGACCTTCTGCACCCCGTCGTACGTCCCGAGCGCCTTGCCGAGATCGTCCATCACACCGATCGGGTCGGTGGTGTCGATGATGTCCGCGGTCACGAACAGCGGCGCGTTGTAGCCCGGCCCGAAGTCGCGGCTGATCAGGTCGTACGTCTCTCGCTGACTGGTTCCCGGCTCGGCGCTGCCGTTGTCGTTGAGCCCCAGCGCGAGATCGCGCGCGGGGATCGCCAGGACGGCGATCACCAGCAGCGAGACCACGACGGTGAGGACCGGCACCTTGGTCACCAGCCGCACCCAGCGTGCCCCGAGGGTGGTGGCGTGAGGCCGCCCCTCCGCGAAAGCCTCACGCCGGTGGGCCCGAGACCCAGGCTTCGGTCGCAACCGCTCACCCGCGAGAGCGAGGAGCGCCGGCACGGCGGTGAGCGCGACGAGCACCGCGACCAGGACGGCCGAGGCCGCTGCGTACCCCATCACCGCCAGGAACGGGATGCCCGCGACCACGAGGCCGCACAGCGCGATGATCACGGTGACACCCGCGAAGATGACCGCGCTGCCGGCGGTGGCGACCGCGCGGGCGATCGACTCCTCCACCCCGAGACCGGTGGCGAGTTGGCTGCGGTGCCGGGCGATCACGAACAGCGCGTAGTCGATCCCGACCGCGAGCCCGATCATCAGCGCGAGGGTCGGAGTGGTGGCCGAGATCGTGGTGGCCGCGGCGACCGAGAAGATCCCCGCCATCGCGATCGCCACCCCGAGCAGCGCGGTCAGGATCGGCAGGCCGGCGGCCAGCAGCGACCCGAACGTGATCGCCAGGACCAGCAGGGCGATGAGGATCCCTATCCCCTCGGTCGCACTGACGTGCACCCCGGTGACGGAGTACGCATCCCCGCCGACGTGGAGTTCCAGCGAAGACCCCTCGGGCAGTTCCGCAGCTTCTTCCAGATCCGAGGTCACGCCCTCCGGGAGCTCGTCGAGACCGAGGTCGAACTGCACCGTCGCCAGCGCGTCCCGGCCGTTGTCGCTGACCGTCCGGCTCTCCTTCGCGAGCGGGTCGGTGACCGTCGCGACGTGGTCCACCTTCTCGACCGCGTCGAGCACCGCCCGGATCTCCTTGCCGTGGTCCTCGATCTTCACCCCCTCGGGGGCAACGAAGACCAGTTGCGCCGAGGTCCCGGAGACCTCGGGGAAGCGCTGCGTGAGCGCGTCCAGACCCTGCTGGGACTCGGTGCCGGGGATCGTGAAGTCGTTCTGCAGCTTGCCGCCGAGCGAGACGGTCAGCGCACCCAGCAGCACCGCGAGCAGGAGCCAGAGCGCCAGCACGGTCTTGGCGTGACGCGCGACCTGTCGGCCGAGTCGGTAGAGGTAGGAGGACACGTTCAATACATTAACGCATTCAATACGAAAGTGTATCGTTGGCATATGTGAGGATTACTACATGACCGAGGTGAAGGCCCCCAGGCGACGTACGAACACCCGCGCCCGGCTGCTGTCCGCGGCTGTCGACGTCTTCGTCGAGCGGGGTGCGCGCCGGGTCACCGTCGACGACCTGGTCAGCGCGGCCGGCTACACGCGCGGAGCGTTCTACTCCAACTTCGGCAGCGTCGAAGAGGTGCTGCTCGAGGCGTTCAAGGAGGAGTCCGAGAGGCTGATCGAGGCCGTACGCACCGCCGTCGGCGAGCACACCGACGCCGAGTCGAGCGGGTCACTGATCGGAGCGGCCTTCGACGCGATCCGCCCGCTGCAGGATCGCTGGTTCGTCCTGCAGAGCGAGGTGGTGCTGCAGAGCCTGCGCGACGCGGACGCGCGAGAGATCAGCTCGGCGACGTTCACCGCGCTCAGCGAGCAGCTCGTCGAGGTCGTCGACCTCGCCCTGGACCGCCTCGACCGCACCTCCACGATGCCGACCGACCTCCTCGCCCAGACGATGATGGGCGTGTTCCTCCACAGCGTCACGATGCGTACGATCCGCCCCGAGGACCCCCGCGCCGACCGGCTTCTCGAAGACGCGCTCCCCCAGATCATCGATGGGCTGTCGATCCCCAGGACCTCCGCCTAGGCTGAGGCCGATCCCACTCTCGGGTCGACTCTCAGGGGGTTTGTCACTATGGGCGCACCAACATGGGTGTGGCTGGTCACCGTCGTCGCGATCGTCGGCCTGCTCGGGTTCGACTACATCTTCCACGTACGCAAGGCCCACACCCCAACGCTGAAGGAGTCGGCCACGTGGTCGGCGATCTACGTCGCGATCGCGCTCCTGTTCGGCGTCGGCGTGCTGATCTTCGGCGGCGGCACGATGGGCGGGGAGTACTTCGCCGGCTACATCACCGAGAAGGCGCTCTCGGTCGACAACCTGTTCGTCTTCCTGATCATCATGACGAGCTTCCGGGTGCCCCGCGAGGACCAGCAGAAGGTGCTCCTCTTCGGGATCACGTTCTCGCTGATCGCCCGCACCGCGTTCATCTTCGTGGGCGCGGCGCTGATCAACACCTTCGCCTGGGTCTTCTACCTGTTCGGCCTGATCCTGCTGATGACCGCGGGCAACATGCTGAAGCCCGACAACGACTCACACGGGGAGAACGTCGTCGTCCGCCTGGCCCGGCGGCTGTTCCACGTCAGTGAGCACTACGACGGCGACAAGCTCTTCACGGTGGAGAACGGCAAGCGCATCCTGACGCCGATGCTGCTGGTGATGGTGGCCATCGGCGGCACCGACATCCTCTTCGCCCTCGACTCGATCCCGGCGATCTTCGGCCTCACCCAGAACGTCTACCTCGTCTTCACCGCGACCGCGTTCTCGCTGCTCGGCCTGCGCCAGCTCTACTTCCTGCTCGACGGCCTGCTCGATCGGCTCATCTTCCTGTCGTACGGCCTGGCCGCGATCCTCGCCTTCATCGGCGTGAAGCTGATCCTGCACGCGCTCCACGAGAACAACATCCCGTTCGTCAACGACGGCGATCCCGTGCACGTGGTCGAGATCAGCACCGGCCTCTCCCTGACCGTCATCCTGGGCGTCCTCGTCGTCACCATCGTCGCCTCGCTCTTCAGCAAGCGCGGCCGCGCGAAGAACGCCATCGGCAACGCCCGCCGGCACGCCGCTGCCTACCTCGACTCCGAGTACACCGCCGACCCGGCCGAGCGCGAGCGCATCCACAACGCCCTCCTCGCCGAGCGCGACGTCATCGTCTCCCTCGGCCCGAAGTATCTGCAGATCGCACGCGAAGAGACCCCTCTCATGGAGCTCCTCGAGAGCGCCCTCGCCAGCCACACCGCCGCCGTCGAGCGCGGCGAGGCCACGCCCGCGGGACCACCCAAGATCCTTCGCGAGGAGTAAGCCGGGGCCTCAGGCGGCGTGGCGGCTCCGGTAGGAGGTCGGCGAGGTGCCGTGGTGACGCTTGAAGGCGGCGCTGAGCGCGAACGGGTTGGCGTAGCCGACGCGGGCGGCGATCGCCGACAGGGTCAGGTCCGTGCCGACCAGCAGGTCTGCGGCCAGCGCGAGCCGCCACCTTGTCAGGTACGCCAGTGGTGGCTCGCCGACCTGCTCGGTGAAGCGCCGGGCCAGAGCGGCACGCGAGAGACCGACCTGCTCACCGAGGCCGGCGACCGTCCACGGCAGCTCGGGGTGCTGTTCCATCGCCCGCAGCACCGCGGCCACCGCGTCGTCAGCAGGAAGGGCTGGGGAAGCCGCGAGCACCTCACGCACGGCTTTGACCACGAGTACGTCCAGCAGCCGGTCGAGCAGGGCCGCCTGCCCGGCCTCCTCACGCACCAGCTCCTCCGACAGGAGGTCGAGGACGGCGGTGTCGAAGCCGCGCAGCACCACGCTGGTCGGCAGCCGGGACAACAGCAACGAGCCCACCGACGTCTCGCGCTCATAGGTCCCGATGAGCATCACGGTCGCCTCCGGCGAGCGGCTGTTCCCCCAGGTGCGTACGCCCAGCGCCAGCTCCTCGGCGAGCAGAGCCCCGTTCGGGTCGACACAGACCTGGCCGGGCAGGATCCGGATGTCGGCGGGGCGATCGGCCGTGTCGGCGATGACATAGGTCGCCGGCCCGCGGCAGACGATCACGTCACCTGCCGCCACCTCCTGCGGTCCCTCGCAGCCGGTGAAGACCGCCTCGCCGCGTGCGATCGCGATGACCGTGAGTGGCACCTCGTCCTCGGCGGTGATCGACCACTCCCCGGCGAAGACCGCCTTCAGCAGGAAGGCGGCCTGGGCCCGCGGACCGTCCATGAGCAGGTCGAGTGACGACATGGTGAGACGATAACGCATGTTGCCTGGAGTCGGACGTATTCCATCGTCGTTCACTCCGGGCCAGATTAGAGGCATGACAACTCTCATCACCGGCGCCACCGGCAAGACCGGCCAGCGCGTCGCCCACCGCCTCCAGACCCTCGACCACGACGTACGTGCCGTTACCCGCCACTCGACACCCCGGTTCGACTGGCACGACCAGACCACCTGGGCCGAGGCCATCGACGGCTGCGCGTCGGCCTACCTGACCTTCCAGCCCGACCTCGGCCTGCCGGGTGCCGACGAGATCATCGGCGCGTTCGCCGCCCAGGCGGTCGCCGCGGGCTGCAGCCGGCTCGTACTGCTCTCCGGGCGTGGCGAGGACGGTGCCCAGCGAGCCGAGCAGGCCATGATGGCCTCGGGCGCCGAGTGGACGATCCTCCGTTCGGCCTTCTTCCTGCAGAACTTCACCGAAGGTGCGTTCGCGGACGAGCTCGCGGCCGGGTCGCTCACCATGGTCGAGCACACCGTCGCCGAGCCGTTCGTCGACGCCGACGACATCGCCGACGTCGCCGTCGCGACGCTCCTCGACAAGGAGTACGTCGGCCGGGTCCTAGAGCTCACCGGGCCGCAGCTGCTCACCTTCGAGGAGGCCGCGCACGCCATCGGCGGGCCCACCGTGACGTACCGCTCCATGCCGACCGAGGACTACGTCGCGGTCCTGACGGCGGCCGGGTTGCCGGCGCCCGACGCGGCCGGGCTGGCGTACCTCTTCGAGGAGGTTCTCGACGGTCGCAACGCGTACGTGACCAGCGACGTCGAGGCGGTCCTTGGCCGCGCTGCTCGAAGCATCGATGATCTCGACCGGGGTGAGCAGTCATGAGCGAGGTCGTACTCACCGGCGCGAGGCTGCTCAACGGCGTCACGGCCGGCATCTACATCGCGTTCCTGGTCGCCTTCATGCCGGCGCTGCACGGCCAGCCGGACGAGGTCTACGCACGGGTCATGAACCGGCTCAACGTGGTCATCGTCAACCCGGTGTTCCTGGCCTTCTTCCTGGGCGCCCCGCTCCTGGCCCTGCTCCTCCTCGGATGGCACCGGAGCCCGCTCGCCATCACCGCCGCCTGCCTGGCCGTCGCCGCCGTCGTCATCACCTTCGCGGCGAACCTGCCGCTGAACGACGCCCTGGCGGCCGGCGGCGCCGTGTCCTCGTTCGAGAAGCCGTGGCTGATCTTCCACACCCTACGAACCCTCGCCGCAACCGGTGCCTTCGTCCTTCTCAGCCTGCCCGGGGCGGTGACCCGGGTCTCGGGCTAGCAGCAGACGACCTGCTGCACCTTGAACAGGGAGTCTTCCTGGCGCTGCATGTTGACGTAGCCCTGATCCACCCAGACCACCCGGAAGAGCCCGTCCCCGAGGTCCTCGACCCGTCGCTCGCCGTCGGCGTCGAGGTCTTCGAGGATGTGGTAGTAGAAGCCGTCGCCGCCGTTGGCGTCATCGGTGCAGTTCCAGGCGGCCGGGTCGCCGAGGTCCGGGATGTAGAGGCCCGCGGCCTCGCAGTCACCTTGCTGGAGGGCGTCGACGAACCGGACGGCCGCAGTCTCCGCGCCGCTGACCGGCTGCCCGGCCGCAGTCTCCGCACCGCTCGCCGGCTTCTCGGCCGGACCGCGTGCCACGAACCAGGTCGCGGCGCCGCCCAGCACGAGGGCGGCTGCTACGGCGGCTGCGACGAGGAGGGCGTTGCGCCGCCGGCGCCCGGGCGGCTGGGGCTGCGGCTGGGTTGGGGACGGCGAACGGAGCACGGTCTGCGCGTCCGAGGGAGGGGGTACGGCGACCGCCCGCCCCTCAGCCGCGGCGGTGAGTGCCGCGGCGAAGCTCCCCGCGTCCGGCCAGCGGTCCTCGGCCCTCGGCTCGAGGGCGCGCATGATCACCGCGGACACCGTTGCCGGCACGGGGGCGACCGTGCCGAGCTCGGGAACCCGGGACACGACCGTCAACGCCGGCGCGGGCGAGCGCCCCGCGAACATCGCCCACGCGACGGCGCCCAGGCTGCGTACGTCGGCGCGATGGTCGATCGGCAGTGACTCGTCGAACTGCTCGGGCGCCATATAGGCAGGCGTCCCGATCTGCCTGGTCACCTCCGAGTGCTGGTCGAGCGCGCGGGCCACCCCGAGGTCGGCGACCATCGCCCGCAGCCGACCGTCCGACCCGCCGGTGAGTAGGATGTTGGCCGGCTTCACGTCGCGGTGGATGACCGACCGCACGTGCAGTGCGTCGAGGCCGGACGCGGCCTGTGCCACCAGGTCGGCCACCAGCTGCGGCGGCATGCCTTGAGGGTGCTGGGTGATCAGCTCCGCGACGCTTCCGGCGTCGGCGTACGCCATCACGAAGTAGGGCGCCCCCGTCGGAGTCTCGCCGATGTCATGGACCGAGACGACGTGGGGCGAGTCCACCGACCGGAGGAACCGCGCCTCCTGCAGGAACCGCTCCCGGATGTCGGCCGCCTGAGTCCATTGGGCGCTGAGCACCTTCACGGCGACGGGCGAGTCGAGGTCCGGGTCGTGGTAGAGCCACACCTCGGCGAATCCGCCGGAACCGAGCGGCTTGACCTGGCGCAGGCGCCCGAGGGTCTGGGGAAGGGTCACCGGGACATTATGGGGCCGAGTCAGAGCTGCTCCGGCGGTGCCATGCGGTAGACGAACTCGCCGAGGCCGGACTGCGAGATGGCGAAGAGCGTGCCAGCGAGGCCCTCTTGAGTGGCGGCCATGCTCAAGTCGCCCAGTCGGACCGCCTCGAACCCGGCATCGTGGCTGAGCTGGCTGACGACGTCGTGAGCTTCGTCGTCGCCGGACCACAGGTTGCTCGGTCGTACGCGAGCACTGGCGACCCGGCCAAAGAGCGAGGCGAAGTTGGTGCTGAACGCCTTGGCCGTCGTCCCGCCGGTGACGGACTTGACGTACTCGGCGTTGGAGGAGAACCCGGCCGGAGGCCGCGCATCGCCGTAGAGGTTGGTGGCGTCGAGGACGGTCTTGCCCTCGAGCCCGGCGACCGATGACAGCGCTGCCTCTACCGCGGCTCCTGGGACGGCGAGCAGAACGGCTTCGGCGCCGCTGGCGTCGCCACCGGCTCGCCCCAGCCTGCTCACCTGGTGGCCCGCGCGCTCCCACAGATCGCCCAGTCCACCGCCGATGTTGCCGCGGCCGATCACTGTGATGTTCATGCTGACCACGACCCGTCAGGGTGCTCGACGACGCGAAGGGCACCGGAGGGGCAACGCCCGATCACCTCTCGCAGGGTCTGAGCGGTTCCGTCCGAACTGGCGTGCGTGGGGTCGATCCACGGCCGAGCGGAAGGATCGAAGACGGCGGGCATCCCACGTACGCACTCGGCCGCGTGCTGACACACATCACCGTCGAAGGAGACGTCGAGCACGGGCCCGGTGTAGGTCTTGCGCGTCATGTCAGTCCTTCGCCGTCGACGGGGGCACACGCTTCACGAGTGCGACGTACTCGCGGTGGTTCGCGATCCAGCCCTTGATGAACGGGCACAGCGGCATCACCTTGCGCTCGCTGCCGTCGCGGACGTCGTCGAGCGCGAACCTGGCGATCGCGGAGCCGACACCCTTCCCCTCGTAGGCCGGGTCGACCTCGGTGTGGGTGAACACGATCAGGTCGGTGGCGAGGATGTATTCCGCGAACCCGACCACGGTGCCGTCCACACGCGCTTCGTAGCGCAGACGCTCTGGCGCAGGTGCAACCTCAATGTCGATGTCTGTCATCTCTCGTCCTTGCTCGTGGCCTGCGTATTTGTTTGTGCGCACAAGTATTCTACTAGCGCAGGCAAGATGTTTCCTTCGACACGATGTCGACTTCTTGACCGACCTGATGGGTCTCGCGGCCGGCGGCGAAAGGAAGCAAGGAACGTGAAGGTATTCATTCTCGGCATCAGCGGGGCGATCGGCGCTCTGCTGGCCGACAAGCTGTCCGCGGGCGGGACCGAGGTCCACGGGCTGGTCAGAAAATCGGCACAGCAAGTCGCCCTCGCTGCCCGCGGCATGGAGACCACGCTCGGCGATTTGAGCACGATGTCGGCCACGGACCTGGCGCGCGCAGCAACTGGATCCGATGCGATCGTCTACACCGCAGGCTCCAACGGCGGCGCCCGCGAGGTCACCAAGGCGATCGATGGCGACGGCGTCACCAAGGCTCTGGAGGCAGCACGCCTGGCGGGGATCAGACGGTTCGTACTGGTCTCCGTCCTCCCCGAGTCGTGGCGCGAGCGGGACAACCCGGACGAGGTCGAGTACTACTTCGCCGTCAAGAAGCAGGCCGACATCGCGGTCACCCGCAGCGACCTCGACTGGGTGATCCTCCGCCCCTCGCTCTTGGTCGACGACCCCGCCCTCGGCACGATCTCACTCGGCCCGGCCGAGGCCCACGGCGAGATCGCCCGTGCCGACGTCGCCGAAACCCTCGCCGAACTGCTCCTCGAGCCACGCATCCGACGACAGATCCTCGAGCTCAACACCGGCACCACGCCGATCCGTGAGGCCGTCCGGGCCAACGTCTACAAGGACTGAGCACACGACGGCGCCAACGAGCAGCGTGTCGAAGGCTCAGGCCTGCCAACAGCCGATGGTCAGCGACCGCGGCGACGAACCGGCGGTCCGACCTCGGCCTGAGCGATCGCCCCGAGAGCATCAGCGAACGCGGCCAGATCGACGTCCTGGAGATGATCCATCACATGACGACGGACACTCTCCAGATGCACCGGCCAAGCCCTTTTCAGACACTTCAATCCGGCCGGGGTCAAGCGCGCCAGCTGGCCGCGACCGTCCGCCGTCGAACGGACCCGCTCGACCAAGCCCGTACGCTCCAACCGCTCCACGACGCGGGTCAGCCCACTGACGGAGATCGATACGTAGTTGGCGAGCTCGCTCATGCGCAACGATCGCTCGGGAGCCTCGGACAGGTTCATCAGCACGGTGTACTCCGTGAGACTCACGCCCTCCGACTGCATCAGATCAGACTCGAGCACCCGCGGAATCACCACAACTGCCCGCCCCAACGCCCGCCAGGCAGTCTCCTCCTCGGGCGACAGTGGGGGCACCTCCCCAGCTGCCGCACGCCGACCGTCCATACCAACGAGGCTAGCGGGTAGTTGCTTGACGTAATAACGATCCCCAGCAGGCGGCCTGGCCCTGACCGGTACGCGCATCTCCTTGCGGAAATGAAGAAAGCCCCTCACCGGACTTCTCGCCTGGTCAGGGGCTCTTCGTGTGCTGCGCGCCTGTAGGGATTCGAACCCCAAACCTTCTGATCCGTAGTCAGATGCTCTATCCGTTGAGCTACAGGCGCAGTGTTACCGAAGCAACGTGTAGAAGATTAGCGGAAGATGGTCCGTGACCAGAAATCGCCACGTGTGAGAAGATCTGGCGCTAGCCACAGCATCGGGGAGGTGGAGCGTGAGCAAGCGTCAACCCACGCCGTCCGGCGAGGAGAAGAACGTGAATGACGACGGACACGCGCCCAGGACGCGTGCACTGCTCGAGGCCAAGGGCATCGAGCTCTTCGAACTTGTCGCGGAGCGGGGCGGTATCTCTACCTCCGACCCGCGGATCGGCGAAGATGGCGAGTTCGAGGACGCACTGATCGCTCTCAAAGAACTGGGGCTCGTCCGCAACCCCGACGACGCACCGGACACTTGGGTAACCGTTGACCCGGCGACCGTGCAGGCTCAGGTCGTCACGCCTATGACCCAGGAAGGCATCCGCCTACTCCAGGAGTCGGCAGAGTGGGCCAACGACTTCACCGCTCTGCGAAACGCTTGGCGTCGGTCGACCCCGGACGACCAGCAGGGACCGTTCACCTACATCCACCGTCCTCAGATCCAAGGATTCATCGACGCCCTCGTCGACGAATGCGAGTTCGAAGCCCTCACCGCGCAACCACAGGGGCCGAGAGACGCCGCGAAGTCGCGCGACGAGACCATCCGTAAGGACACGGCGTTGCTCCGCCGAGGCGTAAGGATGCACACCCTCTACCAGCATGCAGCCAGGCGCAGCAGCTCAACCAGGGAGTACGTCGCTGCGATCACCGAGGTGGGCGGCGAGGTCCGAACGCTGGACGAGTTCTTCAACCGCATTCTGATCTTCGACCGTCGGACAGCGATCATCCCGAGTCCAGAAGGCGTCGACGTCGCGGTTGCGGTGCGGGACCCCGCAGTCGTTGCCTACCTCGTCGACGTCTTCGAACGTGCCTGGGAGCGAGCGCGGCCGTTCAATCTTGCCGATTCCTCAACCATGAAGGACATTGCCGGCGAGCAGCGCGCGATGACCCTTCGGATGCTGATCGAAGGCCATTCCGATCCAGCGGCTTCCAAGAGGCTCGGCGTCAGTCCCCGTACGTACGCCGGCTACGTCGCCGATCTCAAGGATGAGTTCGACGCTGAGACTCGATTCCAGCTCGGATACGAAATCGGCCGAACCGACGCCGTCGACATCACGAACCTCGACGGGGACGGGCCGGGGTGAAGCAGGCCCCGGCCCGATCGGAAGTCAGTCCCAGCTCGTGTCGCTAGCGGAGAATCCCGCCGCGGCGATGTGTACCGGAGCGATGTCCCAACTGGTGTCAGCCTGAGCCGGAGTTGTAGCGAAGAGGCTGATGGCAACCGTGGCCGCCGAGGCCAGCGTGAGAGCCGCCGCAGTGCGTACGAACTTCATGTTCTTCCCTTCCTGGTCTCGAGGCCGATGCTGTGCCGAGAGGCCTACGGGATGATTATTGTGCAGGTCGAAGCGTTTCGGGTAACCCAAGTTCCGGCGTACGGACTTTTGCAGTGCTTAAAACTGCAGGTCAGAATGCAGTTTGGCCCCCTCATGAAGGGGGCCAAACACATTGAAACTGGCGGAGGCGGAGGGATTTGAACCCTCGATGGGGTTTAAGCCCCAAACTCGATTAGCAGTCGAGCGCCATAGACCGGACTAGGCGACGCCTCCATACCGCTCGAACAGGCTACAAGACCCGCCCTCCTGGGACCAATCAGGGTGCGTCGGACGATCCCGCAGCGGTGTCGAGAGGCTTGATCGTGGCCTTCAGATAGACCTGGAGCTCGCGCACGAACTGCTCTCGGTCGATGCTGAGGATGGTCACCGGGATCGTGGTGGCGCCGCCCTTCTTGAGCCGCAACTCCAGGCACGGTGTGCCGCCAGGCATGGTGGTCACCGCCTCCTGGATGTCGACCCAGCGGGCCTCGCGCACACCGGCACCTCGCACGAACGCGATCCGGTAGCCCTGGGCGCTGGCGCGCAGGACGTACGCCTTGTTGCGGAGCCACCAGCCGAAGCCGACCACCACGGCGACGCCGACGACGAGCGGGATGAAGAGCCACGCGAAGTCGATCCGGGCCGCGATCACGACGGCCGTGCCGGCGAAGACCAGGAGCGCCAGGCCAACCATGGCGGCGCCGACGAGGCGGGCCTGCACGGTGGGAGCAAGGCGGTAGTAGGTGAGCTCAGCAGATGACACGCTCTCCATTGTGACCGACACGGGAGCCGAGAGCCGCATCGGCTTGCTCCTTTACGTGACCTAGGTCACAATCTGCTCATGACAGGTGTGCTTCCCAATATGTCGGATGCTCTTCGGGCCCTGGATACCGCTATCGCCGCTCCCCGTCCGGGGGCCAACGTCGGTCTCTGGCGCTGGTCGGTGCGACAGCGCCTCGGGGGCGTACGTGAGGCGTTGCTGGTCCTCGACACGGGTCAGGAGTGGCATGCCCTCACCGATGTCAGCGCGCTCCGCGACCGCGGCACGCTGCTGAGCAGGCTCGCCGTCCTCGCCGACGACGTGCTCGACCGCACTGACCTCGAGGATCTCCTCCTCGAGCTGCGGCGGCTGATGATCGACGTGGATCGGCACCTGCAAGAGGTCTAAGTCTGGCAGAGGGAGCGGGATTCGAACCCGCGGTAGGTCTCCCTACGACCGCTTTCAAGGCGGTTCCGATCGGCCACTCCGGCATCCCTCCATGCGCCCGTGGGCGCTTGGCCGAGTCTAGTGCGCCTGAGGCTCAGGCGCTCAACTCGACGAGAACGTCGCCCTCCTGGACGACGTCGCCGGAGGCGACCTTGACCGCTACCACGGTGCCCGGGGCCTCGGCGAGGACCGGGATCTCCATCTTCATGGACTCCAGGAGCATCACGGTGTCCCCGGCGGCAACCTTGTCCCCGGGCTGCACTCCGACGCTCATGACGTTCGCGACCATCTCGGCAGCGATCGTGGTGGGGGCTCTGCGGTTCATACCCAGAACCTATGGGTTACCGCATGGTAGCCCTAGCTAGAGAGCGCCTCAGAGCAATGCGTGGGTGCGGCCGGGCTCGGGGCGGACAGCGCTGGCCTCGTCGGCCTCACGCGCCGCTCGGCGGCCGCTGCCTGCGGCCGTCGAGCCGGTGAGCGCGAGGTCGATGCGGATGATGACGAACGCGATCACCAGGCCGATGAGGATGCTGTAGACGACCGAGAGACCAGCCTCGGCGAGCCCGACGTCGGGGTTGAGGAAGGTGCTGGCGACCGGCGCGGTGAGCGTCACGCCGAAGAGGCAGACCCACCAGCCCTGGCGGCGCCGGGAGCGCATGTGGGTGCCCCAGACCAGCGCCGGGACCCCGAAGAGCGCCTGGATCGGATGCGGGTAGCCACCGATGTGGATGCGGCACCAGCGCTGCATGTCGTCGACCGAGTCCAACAGGCCGGTGCTGCCGTAACGGCGCAGCATCTCGGCGTAGATCAGGGTGAGCGCCAGCATCAGGCCGCCGATGCCGACGATGATCGCACCGCGCCGACCGAGGCCGTGCAGGCCGGCACCGAGGCGGTAGACCGCGAAGAAGGCGATCGCGAGCGAGCAGGCCAGCGTCGCGTACTCGAACCGGGAGACCATCACCACCGGCTCGAAGCCGAGCGCGGCGAAGCTTCCGAGCGCGGCGATGCCGACAGCGATGAACGTCTCCCGGATCGTCTTCGGGAAGCGGCGCGACGGGACGGTGGCCATCACCGCGAGGACCGCCGCCACCGATGCGACCAGAACCGCCGCACCCGTACGCAGCGCCTCGTTGTCCACGAGCACCACGACGAGTCCGGCAACCCCTGCCAGGGAGCCGAAGATCAGCGGGCGGCCACCGGTGCGGTGAGCCAGCGCGAAGGTGTAGGCGGTGCCGACGACGACGGCGCCGAGGCCGCCGAAGATCTCCGGGCCCAGGTCGAAGGCGCTGACCGCGAGACCGAGCACGCCGACGGCGAGCGCGACCAGCCAGATCGCCCGGATGGTGCCGGCGGTCAGGCTCTCGATGATGCCGAGGCCCGCGCGGGCGGCGCCCGCTCCGGGGACCCGCGGCTGAGCGAGGAACGAGGTCACCTTGGCGGCGGTCGTCGGCCGACCGGACGCCTCGGTGTCGTACGGCCCGACGGGATCGTGGACCGGCTCGAGATGGCCGGACTGGTAGGGGTCGGGCTGATACGCGGGCTGCTGGACGTGGGGCGGCGTCTGCGGCGCCTGCGCCAGACCGGTCGTCCCGAGGTAGGGAACCGGCGTGGAGTAGGCCGGCGCCTGCCACGCACTCGGCGGCGGCGCGGTCGGCCCGCTCAGGGCCGGCTCGGGCTCGGGCCGGAACTCCGGCGCCGGGTAGCCACCGTAGGAAGGCTCCTCCGGTGCCGTACGCGCAGCACGCTTGCCCGTATAGCCGTTCGGCTCGTCGAACTGCTCCGGCTCGGCACGCCCGGCGATCCGGCGCCCGCCACCCGTGGGCGGAGCTTCCTGAGGCGCCTGACGCTCGTCGTACCACGTCTCGTCGGCCCAGCCGTTCTCGCTCCAGCCCTGGCTGTTGCTCTGCCCGCCGAAGGTCTGGCCGGGGTCCTGGCTGGCGTCCTGATAGCCGGACCAGTCGTCCTCCGCCCACTGGTCATACGCGAGCGCCTCGCTCGAGGTCGGCTCCACGTAGGCGGGTGTGGGTTCGCTGCGACCGGCTGCACGACGGCCACGCTTGCTCTTGTCAGCGCGACGGCGGGGGGCTCGGTCCATAACAGGCGAGGATACCGGGGAAGGGGTGAACCTAACGAGTCATCGATATCCGTTTACCGCTGTGACGGGGAGTTGTTGACGAGGGTCACATTCTGCGGTTGACCAGGGAGGGGTTGGTGCGACGCGCCTCCTCGAGCACGGCTCGATCGATCGTCGCGGAGACGATCTCGTCGCCCTCGCCGGCCTCGGCCAGCACGTCCCCGAGAGGGTCGACGACCATCGAGTGACCGCAGTAACGAGGGGCCGACTGGGCGGCCGCCGCGATGAAGACGGTGTTCTCGATCGCGCGTGCTCGCACGAGGGTGCGCCAATGGTCGACCTTGCGCGGACCGGCAACCCACGCGGCCGGCAGCACGATCAGCTCGGCACCCTCGTCGACCAGCCGCCGCGCGAGCTCGGGGAAGCGCAGGTCGTAACAGGTCATCAGCCCCGTCGGCACCCCGTCGATGTCGACCACCACCGGCTCGACCTCACCCGCGACCAGAGCATCGGACTCCTTGTAGCCGAAGGAGTCGTAGAGATGGATCTTCCGGTACGCCGCCTCCGCCCCGCCCCGTACGAGCAGGGTGTTGAACGGCCGGCCGCCGGGATTGCCGCTGTCCTCGAGCATCCCGGCCACCACCGTGGTCCCACGCTCCCCGGCCACCCGGGACAGCTCGGCCCCGAACGGCCCATCCTGACTCTCGGCGAAGGAACTCAGGTCGGATCCAGGCTTGCCGAAGTCCCTGGCGAAGACCTCGGGAAAGACGACCAGGTCGCTGTCGGCGGGAGTCAGCTCGGCCAGGAGAGACCGATTGGCGTCGGGCTCGAGCCCCGAGGCCTGTTGCACGAGACTGATCCGGAGGCTGTTCCAGGTGGTCACCTCTCCAGACTAGGGTCTGCCGTGTGAGCGAGCGTCAGCGAGTGAGCCGTCGAAACTGCACGCGACCGCGTCCGTATTCTGGCGCTCGCGCTAAGGAGGTGGTCGCGTGACTGCTTGGGACGAATGGGAGCCGTACGCAGCCGTGCTGCTCGCCGGAGGACGCAGCTCTCGCCTCGACGGGATCGACAAGTCCGGCATCGAGCTCGGCGGTCGCACGATGCTGGCCTGGGCGCTGGACGCCGTCGTCGACGCGATGGAGGTCGTCGTCGTAGGCGACCCGGTGCACACCGAGCGCCCGGTGACCTTCGTCCGCGAGGACCCCCGCTTCGGCGGCCCGGTCGCCGCACTGCTGACCGGGGTCGACGCGTTGCTGACCCCGCGGGCGTACATCGGGGTGATCGCCGTCGACATGCCCTTCCTGCGCCCACGGACGCTGTCGCGGCTTCGTGAGGCGGCGTTCGGTCGCGACGGTGCCGTGCTCGTCGGGCCCGACGAGCGCCGGCAGCTGGCCCTGGTCCTCTCCACCGCCCGGCTCGCCGAGGTCCGCCCGGACCACGAGGGGCAGCACGGGATGCCAATGCGCAAGCTGCTGGCCGACCTCGACCTCGTCGAGGTCCCCTCGGAGGGCGACGAGCACCGCGACATCGACACCTGGACGGACCTGAAGTCGCTCTAGCCTCCTAGTGTTGAGGCATGCGAGCCGTCGTAGCCGAGCAGCCCGGAGGGCCCGAGGTCCTCACCGTCACCGACCGTCCCGACCCGGAGCCGGCAGCTGGTGAGGTCGTGATCGACGTCGCCGCCGCAGGCCTCAACCGGGCCGACCTGCTGCAGCGGCAGGGCTTCTACCCGCCGCCGAAGGGCGCCAGCGACATCATCGGGATGGAGTGCAGCGGCGTCGTCTCAGCGGTCGGCGAGGGCGTCGAGGAGTGGCACGAGGGCGACGAGGTGTGCGCGCTCCTGGCCGGCGGCGGCTACGCGACGAAGGTCGCCGTCCCGGCCGGGCAGGTCATGCCGGTGCCCGAAGGCGTCGACCTGGTCACCGCCGCGGCGCTCCCCGAGGTCACCACCACCGTGTGGTCCAACGTGTTCATGGTCGGCGGCCTGACTCCCGACGAGACCTTCCTGGTCCACGGCGGCGCCGGCGGGATCGGCACGATGGCGATCCAGCTCGCCAGCCAGATCGGCGCCCGGGTGATCACCACGGTCGGCTCGGCCGAGAAGGCCGAGCTCGCCAAGTCGCTCGGCGCCGAGGCGGTCATCAACTACAAGGACCAGGACTTCGTCGAGGTCGCCAAGGTCTACGGCGGCGCCGACGTCATCCTCGACAACATGGGCGCGAAGTACCTCGCCCGCAACATCGACGCCCTCAACCCCGAGGGCCGTCTGGTCATCATCGGCATGCAGGGCGGCACCAAGGCCGAACTCGACATCAACGCCCTGCTCCGCAAGCGGGCGGCGGTGATCGCCACCAACCTCCGCGGCCGCCCGGTCGAGCAGAAGGCGACGATCTGCGCCGAGGTCGTCGAGCGCATCTGGCCGATGGTCGAGGCCGGCGAGGTGAAGGCGGTCGTGCAGGACGTACTTCCGCTGGCGGAGGCCGCCGAGGCGCACCGGCTCATGGAGTCCGGCACGCACACCGGCAAGATCCTGCTGACCACCGCGGGCTAGGTAGGGTTGAGCGCATGACGCAGGAGCAGACCGGGGAAGTCGTGGTCATCGGACCCGACGGGCAGCCGATCGCGGTGCCCGCCGACGTACTCAAGGACGCCACCGCGCCGGAGGCCGACGGGGACGAAGAGCGCGATGTGACCGACCTCGTGGAGCAGCCCGCGAAGGTGATGCGGATCGGTTCGATGATCCGCCAGCTGCTCGAGGAGGTGAAGGCCGCCCCGCTCGACGAGGCCTCCCGCAACCGGCTCCGCGAGATCCACCAGGCCTCGATAAAGGAACTCGAGTCCGGGCTCGCACCCGAGCTGGTCGAGGAGCTGGAGCGGCTCTCGCTGCCGTTCGCCGAGCAGCAGACCCCGTCCGAGGGCGAGCTGCGGATCGCGCAGGCGCAGCTGGTCGGCTGGCTCGAGGGCCTCTTCCACGGCATCCAGACCGCCATCTACGCCCAGCAGGTCGCCGCGCGCGCCCAGTTCGAGCAGATCCGCAAGGGCCTGCCGCCGGGCGTGAGCCTCTCCCCCGAGGGTCAGCCGACCCCCGGCCAAGGCGGGCCGCAGCAGGACGGCCAGCACGACCACGGCGACTCCTCCGGCGGGCTCTACCTCTAGGCACGGAACATCACCGGTGCCGCGGACGCGCAGGTGACGGGCGCGACCTAGCGGTCCGGGAGGGCGTCACGCAGCTCGCGACGCGACGTGATCCCGAGCTTGCCGAAGACCTTGCGCAGGTGCCACTCGACCGTGCGGGCACTGATGTAGAGCTCGCTGCCGATCTGCTGGTTGGTGCGGCCGTCGCGCGCCATGTGGGCGATCTGGCTCTCCTGCGCCGTGAGGTCGTTGAGGGTGTCCGCGGTCCGTTTGCGGACCTTCTCGCCGGTGGCGAGCAGCTCGTGTCGAGTGCGTTCGGCGAAGCCGTCGGCTCCCATCGCCGCGAAGTCCTCGAAGGCGGCCTTGAGGTGGACGCGTGCATCGCCGCGCCGTCGTTCACGGCGCAGCCATTCGCCGAACAGCAGCCGCGTGCGGGCCAGCTCGAAGCGCAGACGGGTGCGCTCGAGGCGCTCGACCGCCTCGACGTAAGACCGCTCCGCCACGTCGCCCTCCGCGACCAGGGCCCGCGAGCGCGCGAGCAGCCCGGCCGCCCAGTCCGAGTCGGGAACCTCGGCGTAGGCCCCCAGCCGCTCCAGCGCTGTCGTCGCAGCGTCCATCGCGCCGCTGCGTACGGCCGCCTCGACCAGGTCGGGCAGGGCCTGGGCCGTGAAGGGCCCGAGGTTGCCGGCGCCGGCACGCACTGCCGCCTCGTACGCCTTCTCATAGTGGCCGAGGCCGAGGTGGAGCAGCGCCGTGGCGCGCTCGGTGATCTGCAGACCGAGGCCTTCGCCACGGGCAGTCGCCTCGACGGCAGCTGATGCGATGACCGGCGCCGCATGGATGACGTTGCCCTGGTAAGCCAGCAGGAACAGCTCGCCGTACGACGCCCGTTGGGGTCCCGGTGACCTCTTTGACCCGTTGCTCCTCGAGGCCGAGGTCGCGGGCCTGGTCGACGTCGCCACGCCAGAGCGCGACGACGCGGTGGGCGTTGAGTGCGTTGGCCAACGGCGCGAGCGCACCGGCCGCGCGGGCCAGCTCGACGTGTCGGCTGGTCGCGGCGTCCCAGGCCTCGAAGTCCCACAGCGACAGGGCGGCGTCGGCGACCAGTACGCCGCGGCGCAGAAAGACGTCGGCGGGGACGTCTCCACCGAGGTAGGACGTCACCGCCTCGCGGAGCACGGGTGCCGCCGCTGCCGTCCCGTCCGAGACCAGGGTGGCCAGGCCGGGGCCGAGCGCATCTCGCGGGGTGGTCGTGCTCGGGGCAGGTGCGGAGCAGGCGGCCCGCGAGACCACGGCCAGGTCACCGTCCGGGTCGGCCAGGGCACCGGCGACCAGGGCTGCTCCCCATGCATCCAGGTAGGTCTCGCGTGCCAGGTGCGGGTCGAGGGGTTCGAGTCGTCGGGCGGCCCTGGCAAGCGCCGCGGGAGCGTCGCTGCCGGACTTGGCTGCCCGGCCGGTGAGCGCGCGCACGAGGTCGGCGCGGGCACGCTGGAGGTCGTCGACGGCGTCGGCCTCCGCCTCGGCGGAGAGCGCGAGCGCCGCTTCGTACCTGCCTGCGTCGAGGTTGGCCTGTGCCGCGGCGAGGGTCCGCTCGGCTCGTTGCCGAGGATCGGCGGTGAGGGATGCGGCGCGCTGCAGGAAGGACGCTGCTGCCGCCACTCCCCCGCGGGCGCGGGCGCGGCCGGCGGCCTCGTGGAGGGCGTCCGCAATCCTGTCGTCCGTCCCGGTGGTCGCCGCCGCGAGGTGCCAGATCCTGCGTTCCGGCTCGGTCCCGGCGTCGAGGGCCGCCGCCAGGGCGGCGTTGACCTCACGTCGTTGCTCGGGCGTCCCCGCGGCGTAGGCCGCGCTGCGCATCAGTGGGTGGCCGAAGCGGGCCTGCCCTCCGACCTCGAAGAGCTGCTCCTCCTCGGCCGGCTCCGAGTCGGCGGAGGTGAGTCCCATCGAATGCGCTGCCCGCCACAGCACGGTGGCGTCGCCCGTGGGTTCGGCCGCGGCGAGGAGAAGGAGCCGGCGGGTCGGGTCGGGAAGGGCGCAGATGCGGCGAACGTAGTGGTCGTGCAGGTTGCCGGGATGTATCGCGGGGAACGCGAACCCGCCCATCAGCTCGGAAGTGCCTCGCTGAGCCAGCTCCAGCAGGGCCAACGGGTTGCCACGGGTCTCGGCGACGATCCGGTCTCGGACCCGGCTGTCGAGATGGCCCGGGAGTGCGGACGCCAGCAGGTCGATCGCCTCGTCGTGCCCGAGCCCGGAGAGGTGGAGAGCGGGGATACCGGCGAGCAACTGCTCCGCCGCGGGCTCGCGGACGGCGAACACCAGCAGCACCGACTCGGCGGCCAGCCGCATGGCCACGAAGCCGAGGACCTGGATCGACGGCTCGTCGATCCACTGGGCGTCATCCACCACGCAGAGGACGGGCTGGCCGGTCGCCGCCTCCGACAGGAGACCGAGGACCGCCAGTCCGACGACGAACTTGTCCGGAGCAGGTCCCACGACATGCCCGAACGCCACCTCCAGGGCCTGCTCCTGGGGACCAGGGAGCTTGGGGAGCAGGTCGAACATCGGGGCGCAGAGCTGGTGCAGGGCGGCGAACGGCAGCTCCAGCTCGGACTCCGTCCCGGTCACCACCGCGACCCGGCACCCGCTCGCGCGGTCGGAGACGTAGTCCAGCAGGGTCGTCTTGCCGATGCCGGCCTCACCTCTCAGCACGACGGCACCGCCCTCACCGTTGCGAAGGCGGTGCAGCGCGTCGTCGAGCCGGTCCCGCTCCTTCGTACGACCGCGAAAGGCGGTGGTCCGTGCGGCCATTTCGCCACCATAAGGCTTGAGGGCCATCGCCGTCGCGGGTATCGCACTCCTCCTGCTACCCGCCCTGATCGGCGAGGAGCTGCGAGTTCGCGGGTCACTCGGGCAGCGGCTCGCCGCGGAACTCGGCGATCATGTAGGCCGCGTACCACTCGGGCCAGGCTTCGTCGTACTCACCGCCGTTGCGGGCCTCGTGCTCGCCGTGGGCGGTCGCCGCCCGCTTGAGGGCCTCCGTCAGGTCGCTCGTCGTGGCGTACGACGTCGCGGTCGCGTCAATCCGCCCGGGGAGTCGGGTGGTGACCTCCTGGAGCAGGAAGGTGTTGCCGTCCGGGTCCGCGAAGGACGCGAACGACCCGTAGCTCGCGCGATCGTCGGCCGCGCCGGCCAGGCGTCCGTCACCGGAGAGCGGCCGGAACTGGGCGCCGGGGACGTCGGGGTGGAAGACGTCGCTGATGTCGACGCCCTGGGCCTCGAGAGCGTCGCGCGCCGTCTGGACGTCGGAGACGACCAGGTAGAGCCCCTCGGCCGTGCCCGGCTCCGCGGTGGTGATGCTGGTGCCGAACTGGATCGACGTGGGCGAGCCCGGGGGCGTGAACTGCACGACCCGGAAGCCGTTGTCGAACTCGAAGTCGGCGTCGAGGCGCCAGCCCAGACCGTCGTAGAACTTCTTCGACCGGTCCACGTCGGCGACCGGGATGACGACTGCCTCGAGCTTCAGCGCCGTGGCTGCAGTGGTGGTGTTCATTGCTTCGCACTCCTTCTTCTGGTCGGCGGGATTGCCGACATCTCCGAGAGTGCTCTCTCGCCGGGGCGGTCGAACCAGGGGTGATCCCTGGTCGCCCCCCCCCGGTGTGGTCAGTCGAGCAGGGCGCGAAGCACGGTCTGCAGCCCGCGGTGGGCGGTCGGGTAGGCGAAGTGCATGTCCGCCAGCGTCGCGATCGGGACCTCGGCGTGGACCGCGGTGGCCACCATGGCGAGGATCTCGCCCCCTGCCGCCCCGACGACGGTGCCGCCGACGAGGACGCCTCGGTCGGCGTCGGCGACGAGCTTGATCGGTCCCGGGTCCTCGGCGATCCAGCCGCGGGTGCCGAGGTCACCGGTCGCCGTACGCACCGTGATGCCTCGCTCGCGCGCGCCGGCCTCGGAGAGGCCGACCGAGCCGACCTCGGGGGCGGTGAAGGTGACCCGCCCGACCGCCCGGTAGTCCGCCCACGGCCCGTCGACGCCGGTGAGGTCACGGATCACGACGTCGGCCTGGTACATCGACACGTGGGTGAAGGCGCCCCTGCCGGTGATGTCGCCGACGGCCCACACACCATCGGCGACTCGCATCCGCTCGTCCGGCTCGAGGACCCTGGCCTGCGGGTCGAGGCCGACGTGCTCCAAACCCAGATCGCCCAGGTTCGCACGGCGTCCGGCGGCGACCAGCAGCCGCTCGGCGGTGACCGCACCCTCGCCGAGGTCGAGCCTGAACTCGGCGCCGTCATAGGAGACCTGCTGGGCGCGGGCCTCCGTGAGCACGGTGATCCCGGCGTCCTCGAACGCCCGCTGGATCGCAGCCGAGGCCTCGGGCTCCTCGGGCGGGAGAAGCCGGTCGGACGCCTCGAGGACCGTCACCCGGACGCCGAAGGTGGCAAACACCTGGGCGAGCTCGCAGCCGATCGCCCCACCACCCAGGATCGCGAGCGATGCCGGGAGCTCGGTCAGCCTGACGGCGTCGCGGTTGGTCCAGTAGGGCGCGTCGGCGAGCCCGGGAACCGGCGGCGCGGCCGGCGAGGTGCCGGTGTTGAGCACGATGCCCCGCGCCGCGACGTACGACGTCTCCGTGCCGTCGTCGGCGGTGACCGTGACCGTGCGCGGCCCGGTGATCCGCCCACGTCCCCGGGCGAAGGTGCCGCCCGCGGCGACCAGCCGGTCGACGGCGACCTGGTCGTTCCAGTCGTCGGTCGCCTCGTCGCGGATCCGGTCGGCGACCGGCTTCCAGTCCGCGGTGACGGTGGCGGAGCCCGCACGCCCCTCGACCAGACGCGCGTCGCGGAGCTTCTGCGCGGCGTGCACCATCATCTTGGTCGGGATGCAGCCGAAGTAGGGGCACTCGCCACCGACCAGCCGCTCGTCCACACCGACGACGCGTAGGCCCGCGCGGGCCAGGCTCCCGGCGACGTGCTCGCCGCCCGGTCCGAGGCCGATCACCACGACGTCGCACTCGATCGCTTCGCTCATGACCGAACTCCATCAGACCGGCCGCCCGTTGTCACCCATCTTCCTCGACGAGACTCCGACCCCCGGGTCGGCACCCCCGGGTCGGCACCCCCGGGTGCCGACCCGGGGGTGACCCTGGTGTGAGGCACGCGGGTGGGCCGCAGTCTGAAGGAGAACCAACCCCTCACCTTCCACCCTTCAGGAGACCACCATGTCCACCTCACCCATCAACCCGCGCCACCTCACCGTCGACGGTGTCCGGATCCGCTACGCGGAGAGCGAACCGAACGGCGAGCACGGTCTGCTGCTCAGCCCCTGGCCCGAGAGCATGTACGCCTTCGAGCCGATCTGGTCGCGGCTGGCGCGCGAGCACCACCTCGTCGCCGTCGACCTTCCCGGCTTCGGCGGGTCCGAGTCGCGTCCGGACCTGTTCACGCCGAGCGCCATGGGTGACTTCCTCGTCAGGGTGCTCGACACGCTGGGCCTCGACCGCGTGCACGTCGTCGGCCCAGACATCGGCACCAGCGCGGCGCTGTTCGCGGCGGCCGCTGCCCCCGAGCGGTTCCAGAGCATCCTCATCGGCAGTGGCGGGTCGTCGGTCCCGCTCGAGCTGGGCGAGCCCCTCACGACGTGGGTCGCCGCGACCGACCTGACGCCCTACCAGGACGGGAGGTCGATCATCGAGTTCGTCCTCGAGAACATCTTCCCCGCCTCGCCGCTGCCGGAGCACGTGCGCGAGGACTACCTCGCCTCGTACGACGGCACCCGGTTCGCGGAGTCGATGGCCTACGTACGGTCCTACCCGACCGAGCTGGTCACGCTGCGCGACCGGCTGCCCGACGTCCACACCCCGGTCCGGCTGATCGCCGGTCGTGACGACACCTCGATCCCGCCGTCCAACGCCGAGTTCCTCGCCGACCGGCTGCCGAATGCCAAGCTGGACATCGTCGACGCGGGCCACTTCGTGTGGGAGCAGAACCCGGCGGCGTACGTCACCCACGTCCTTGACTGGTGGGCCGAGCACCGCAGCGAGCGCCAGGACGGGTGACCTGTGTGCGGGCTGCTTCCCCCGGACAACCGGTTCACGGCAGCGGCCCACCGGCAAGAGCGACGACGACGCCGACCCCTGCCGCGAGCAGCAGTGTGAGGACCACCCCACGCTTGAGCAGCAGCAGGAGTACGCCGGCGGCAGCCAGCACCACCCACTGCCACCATTCGCTCGTGGCCAGCGCCAGCGGGACCGCGGAGCCGAGGATGGCACCGATCGCGGCCGGGCCGGCGCCGTCGAGGAAGGCGCGGGCGAGCGGCGAGGAGCGCAGCGCCTCGAAGTGCCGTCCGCCGGCGATGATCATCACGAATGACGGCCCGAACGCGATCACGGCGGCGCCCAGTGCCCCGAGGAGTCCGGCGGCCGCGAAGCCGACGACCGCGACGGTGTGGACGACCGGGCCCGGGGTGATCTGCCCGAGCGCGACCGCGTTGAGGAACTCGGCGTCGCTCATCCAGCCGTAGCGGTCGACCGCATCGGACTGCATCAGCGGGATGATCACGAACCCGCCGCCGTACGACAGCGCGCCGACCTTGAACGCCGTCCACGCCAGCGGCGCTGCCACCGCGGCGGTGATCGCTCCTTGAGCCAGGAAAGGCAGGGTGAGGACGGACTGGAAGGAGTTCGTACGCCACGGCCTCCGCAGCGCCACCTCGACGAGCCCGGCGCCGACGAGCACGAGGACCACCCAGGCCCCGGTGGTCGCGGCGGCGACGGTGCCGACGAGGGCGTAGAGGATCCATCGCGGACGCGACGGCGTCCGCTCGTAGGAGGACGGCACCAGCGCCCAGCCGGCCGCGACCGCGACCGCGGCGACCGCCGCACCGGCCCCGGCACCAGCGCCCAGCACCCACGCGGGCGGGTCGCCCAGGAACAGCGCGGCAAGGGCGAGGATCAGCACCAGCCCCGGCAGGATGAAAGCGAGCCCGCCGACCAGCGCGCCGAGCGCTCCACGGACCCGCCAGGCGGTGAAGATCGCCAGCTGTGTCGAGGATGGCCCGGGAAGCAGGTTGCAGGTCGCGATCGCGTCCTCGAACTCCTCCGGCTCCACCCAGCCGCGACGCTCGACGACGGTCTCGCGCAGCAGGCGGATGTGGGCGGGCGGACCGCCGAACCCGATGACGCCGATCCGCCCCCACTCCCGAGCGATCTCCACCAGCGTGGTCATGACGCGCAGCGTACGGGCTGAGCGCAATGTTTCTCAGACGTGGATCTTTCGTAACTCCAAAGTGGCGAAAACCCGCGTCATGACCCTGCCACGACCCCGTTTCTCTCACGTGAAGGCCGCCGGACAACGGACGGCCAGCGCCGTCCGAGAAGAGGAACACCATGGCTACCACCACGATCACCGCACGTCACCGCAGTGACCTGACCGCCGTCGAGTCGCTCCGCAACAACGTCGTCGACGCCGTCCGCAGCCTCCGCAAGCCCGACCCGTCCGAGCACAAGCACCGCGGCGGGATGCCGCCGGCCGTCGGCACCACGATGTTCGGCGTCGCCGCCGTGGCAGCCACCGGCATCGTCGCGCTCGGCGCATTCCGCTGATCATGCGCCTACATCTTCGGTCCGTCGTACACAGCCTGATGCTGTGGGTGGACGCCCTGGGCCTACTGAGGGGGAGGGCCAGGGCGCGGTCGGGGGGCCGCACCACGGACTGAGTGTCGTCGCACGAGCGGATCGGGGGATTCACGCTCGGGCAGACGGCACGTGCGAGGGATCTCGTCGTATCGAGGGATAGCGACCAGATCTCGCAAGACCGCAGCCGACCATCCGAGGGGGATGGTCGGCTGCGGCGCTTCTAGAGCCAGGGCGTCAGGCCGGGACCGTCGACTCCTCCACCCATCCGCCGTCGGCAGGATCGGAGGCGGGCACGTCGCGGCGTACGTCGGCGTCCTTCCAGAGGTCGAGGAGCACCGCCGGCCAGATCTCCTCATCGGTCACCGCGAGCTCCGCGCGCGTCCACCAGCGGTGCTCGGCCATGGTGAGCAGCTCCTCCTCCGTGTGGCCGGCGGTCGAGACCTCGAAGGCCGGCACCCAGCACGCGTAGAAGAAGTCCTCCTGGTCGATGACGACGTCGCTGTAGCCGTGCACCACGGTCCGCCGCATCGTCGGGCCGACCAGCTCGGCCTCGGTGATCCGGAGGCCGGTCTCCTCCTCGACCTCACGCACCGCGGCGACGCGCTCGCTCTCGCCCGGATCGATGCCGCCGCCGGGAGTGATCCACCAGCGCGCTCCGGGGATGCCGGGGTCGGAGTCGGCGAAGAGCAGGATCCGGTCGCGGTCGTCGATCAGGAGCACACGAGCGGTGCTACGGGTGCGGCGTGGCCGCTCCGCCGGCGGGACCGGGACGAAGGTGCGGGGTGAGTCTTCCTCGGATGCCATGGCGCCATCCTCACCCACGCGGCGCGTACATGATCACGCCCATCCCGGCCAGGCACAGTGCCGCGCCGGCGATGTCCCAGCGGTCGGGCCGGTAGCCGTCCATCGCCATCCCCCAGGCGATCGAGCCGACGACGAAGACACCGCCGTACGCAGCCAGGATCCGCCCGAAGTGGGCATCGGGCTGCAGCGTGGCAACCACGCCGTAGAGGCCGAGCGCGATGAATCCGGCACCCACCCAGAGCCAGCCGCGATGCTCCCGCAGCCCCTGCCAGACCAACCAGGCGCCACCGATCTCGGCGACCGCGGCCAGCGCGAAGAGCAGGAGCGAGCGGAGGATCAAAAGCCGTCGCCGATCAGGTGCGCACCGCCCAGAGGGTCGTTGTTCCAGGAGATCGTCGTCCAGCCCTCCTCCAGGCTGCCCTCGACGACCGCGAGGCCGGTGTTGCGGATCCGGTTGTCGTCGCCGAAGGCGGGCGACTGCGTGGTGCGCAGCCCGGTCCACATCCGGATCGCCGCACCGTGGGAGACGATCGCGACGGTGTCATCGGGCTCGTGCTGCTTGACCACCGCCTGCACCGCGGCGTCGTAGCGCGCCAGGAACTCATGGCCCGCCTCGCCGCCCGGGACCGGGGTCTCGAGCGTGCCGCGGATCCAGTCTGCGAGCGCCTCGAGATAGGCCGTCACGGACTCCTTGTCGGTGGCCATCTCCAGGTGGCCGGCGCTGATCTCCTCGAACCCCTCCTGCACGACGACCGGCATCCCGAGCCGGTTGGCGAGCGGCTCGGCGGTCAGCTGCGTACGCAGCAGCCGGGAGGCGTACAGACCCGCGATCCGCTCCCCCGCCAGCGCATCCGGCACCGCCGCGGCCTGAGAGAGTCCGAGCTCGGTCAACCCCGCTCCCGGGAAGGCAGTATCAAGCGCCCCCGAGACGTTGCTCGGGGTCTGGCCGTGTCTGATCAGCAGAAGTCTCATATGCCGGTAAGGGTACGGGACCCACCGCGCCTGAAGTCACGGACTAATGTGAATCCGGACGAACAACTTCCGGGAGCCGCCACGATGGGACATGACGAGAGCCCGACCGCTCGGGCACTGCTCACCCTCGAGCTGCTGCAGTCCTCCCCCGGCATCACCGCCGAGCGCCTGGGCGAGAGGCTGCGGGTCACCGAGCGCGCTGCCCGGCGCTATGTCGCGATCCTGCGGGAGGCGGGGATCCCGGTCGAGTCCGAGCGCGGTCCCTACGGTGGCTACCGGCTCGGCCGCGGGATGCGTACGCCGCTGATCTTCACCACCGCGGAGGCGCTCGGCCTGGTGATGGCCCTGCTCGACGGCCACCACGACATTGCCGACGCCACCGGTCCGGTCGGGAGCGCGGTCGGCAAGATCGGCCGGGTGCTGCCCGAGTCGCTGTCGCAGACGGTGGCCGCGGTGCGGCGTACGATCTCGGCCGTCCCCGACCAGAGCGCCGTCTCGCCCGACCCGGACATCACCACCAGCTTGGTCCAGGCCTGCGACTCCCGGCGGCGCACCACGATCGCCTACACGACCGAGAACGGCAACGAGCGGAAGATGGTCGTCGACCCCTGGGCGGTCGTCGTACGCCACGCCCGCTGGTATCTGCTCTGCTGGTCGCACACCGCCGACGCGCGCCGGGTGCTTCGCGCCGACCGGATAGGCGCCGTCGACATCGAGGAAACCAGCTTCGTACGTCCCGAGATCGACCCCGTCACCGAGGTCGAGGAACACCTCGGCGAGGGCTGGGCCTATGCGGTCGAGGTCGTCTTCGACGCCCCGTTCGCGCAGATCGACCGCTATCTTCCGCGCGTCCTGGGCCGCCTCGAGCCCATCGACGACGGCCACTGCCGTCTCGTCGGGAGCACCAACAGCCCGGAGTGGTACGCCCAGGAGCTCGCCCGCCGCGCCGTTCCCTTCCGGGTTGTCGAGGGCGACGAGGTACGCCGCTGCGTAGCCATCCTCGGCCGGCGACTCCTCGACGCCGCCGAGCGCTGACCCGCCCGCTCGTCGAGCCGCGAGTCAGCTGAGGCGCGCGGGGAGGTGCGAGTAGCCGCGGAGGATGCGGGTGGGGTGGCGTTCGCGGTCGCCGACGAGCTCGAGGCCGGGGAAGCGCTCGAAGAGGAGCCGGAGACCGATCTCGCCCTCCATCCGGGCCAGGGCGGCGCCGAGGCAGAAGTGGCGGCCGCTGGAGAAGGACAGATGGTCGCGGGCGTTCTCTCGGGTGACGTCGAAGGTGTGCGGGTCGGTGAAGACGGCAGGGTCGCGGTTAGCGGCGGCCAGCACGGTGTTGATGATCGTGCCGCGCGGGATCGCCTGGCCGGCGATGGTGGAGTTGCGCCGGGCGACCCGGCCGGTGAGCAGCACCGGCGGGTCGAGCCGCAGGATCTCGTCGGAGGCGTTCGACCACAGGTCGGGCTGCGCCTTGAGCACCTCGAGCTGAGCGGGGTTGTCGTGGAGCAGCGCGATGCCGTTGCCGATCAGGTTCACGGTGGTCTCGAAGCCGGCTGCGAAGACAAGCCCGGCGATGGCCCGCAGCTCTCGCTCGCTGAGCCGGTCACCATCGTCGCGGAGAGCGACGAGCTGGCTGAGCAGGTCGTCACCGGGGTGCTCGGCGAGATACTCGAGGTGGCCGCGGAGCCAGGTGTCGAACTCCTCCAGGGAGGCCTCCATGTCGCGGAACGTGCGCCAGCCCAGCCCGATGTCGAGACTCAGGGCCGCGCCCTTGCCGAGCTCGAGCATGCGCTCGCGCAGCTCGACGGGGACGCCGAGCACCTCGGAGATCACCGTGATCGGCAGCAGCCCGCAGTAGCGGGTGACCAGGTCGACGTCGGCCCCTGACGCGGCCTCCTTCTCCAGGTCGTCGAGCAGCTCTCGGGCGATCTCCTCGGTGCGAGCGCGCAGCTTCTCGACCGCGCGCACCGTGAAGACACGGGTGACCAGCTTGCGGTAGCGGGCGTGCTCCGGCGGCTCGGTCGCCAGCAGCGACGGCGGCTGGAGCGGGGCGAAGACGTCGCTGGCCGACCAGTTCGCCGCCCTCGCCAGCAGACCGGTGCCCGACTCGTCGGGCGCGAAGAACCCGGTGATGAAGTCGTTGCTGGTCAGCACCTCTTTGATGACCTCGTGGTCGACCGCGAGGTGACTGAACCCGCCCTGGTAGAGCGGCCCACGCGCACGGAACTCCTCGAACAGGTCGACCAGGTCGAAGGTGTGCGACCCGGGCCCGCTCAGGATCAGGTCGCCCTGGAGGTCACCCTTCCGGGCGGACCGGACGATGGCCGTACGCGGCAGCCCGTGCCCGAGCGCCCAACGGACGCCCTGCTTGGCGGTGCGCTCCACCGTGCCCAGCGTCCAGCCCAGCGTCCGGCCGGCAATCGTGCGGGTGCCGACGGGCGGCGTGATCTTGAGCGGCATGCGAGACCTCCGAGGCGCAGGAACACGTTCTCATGCAGCGTACGCCGCACCGGAGGCTGCCACATCCGACCGTGGTAGCAATTCAGCGCTTGACGAACTCGCGATCGCCCTTGGGCCACGAGTGCGTGTAGCCGGTGACCTTCGAGGCGCCCTCGACCCGGACGCTCCACTCCGCATGCCCGGAGGCGACCGGCTTGACCACGACGAGCTGGTTGGGCTCGGTGATCGTGACCGTACGCGTGAACCGCTCCGGCGCACCCCACGGATCCATCGCGATCGTGGCCGTCACCGGCAGCCGGCTGGCGTCGATCCGCAGCCCGATGGCCTCGGTCATCGCGATCGCCTCCACCGACAGCGTCCTGGTCGGCTCGGGCGCCGGCTTCTTGGTCGGCTTGGGCGTCGGAGTGGGTGTTGGGGTTGGGGTGGGCGTCGGGTCGACGCGGACCGACGACGCCGAAGCGCTCGGCGAGGGCGTCTCGGTGACCTCGTCGCTGGCCCCCGCGCTCGGCTCCGACTGCTGGCTCTGTGGCTCCTTCTGGTCGGAGGAGTCCGGGTCAGATCCGGTCACGACACCGCGTACGACCTCGTAGATCAGGATCAGCAGGAGGATGGCGATGACGACCAGCACCACCCGGCCGCGACGGGTCATCCGTGACCGCCGGTAGGGAGTCGATTCCAGGTGGTGCAGCGGCACCAACGGGCCGGCGACGGCCCGCCTGGCGGGCGGTCCGGCCGTTGGTCCGGCCGTTGGTCCGGCCGCTGGTTCAGCCTCTGACTCAGGTTCGGCTTCTGGCTCAGGCACCGGCGCAGACGCTGGCACTGGCGGCGGCGGCGGCGCAGGCTCAGGCTCAGGCGCGGGTTCCGGCTCGGGTGCCGGAGGCGGCACTGGAGGCGGTGACGGCGGCGGCGCAGGCTCGGGCTCCGGCTCGAACTCAGGCTCAGGCTCGGGTTCCGGCGCAGGCTCAGGCGGCTCGGCAACAGGCGCCGGAACGGCCAGGACCGGCGGGACGTACGGCTCGGGCTCAGGCTCGGGTTCGGGGTCCGGCTCGACGATGCCCTGGATGATCATGGGCCCAGCGCCGGCGGGAATCCAGGCCGCGCCGGGTACGTCATCGGGCGAGCCGTAGCTCCCGAAGACCTCGAGGGTCTCGACGTCGGTGACCTGCCCGTCGGGATGGACGACCATCCGGACGCGGGCCTCGTCGTCGGTGGCGACGACCTGGACGGGCTTGCGGCTCGGGCCGGCGAGCTGTTCGCGCACGGCACGGATACCTGCCTGGTGCGGGTCCTCCCCCCACGGACGATCCACCACCAGGCCGTTGAGCGTCGTGACCCCGCGGGTGACGGAGAGGATGGCTGTCTGCTTCCGGGCCATCAGCGGCCTCCGGAAGGGTCAATGCACACGTGTGGGGTCCTCGCGGTGGGGAAGCGGGCAACGGGCTCGGAAAGTGTGTCGTTCAAGCCTCAACAGGGCAACTCACACGCGCAAGCCCTACCCACCAGTTACCGACTTGTCAGCCTGCCTTGTCAGGCGAGCTCGCGAACCCTGTCCTCGAGGAAGTCGTCGAGCATGTCCACGGCGACCGCGTTGGCAGCTTGGATCTTGTCCTGGCTGACACCGCAGATCCGCAGGCACGAGGAAGCGATCGCCCAAGCCTCCGGGCACGTGATCCGCCGGACCGTGTCCTCGGTGATCATCTCGGTTCGCATGTTGATGACGCCTTCGACCTGCTGGATGAGCATGTTGCCCAGCTGCTTCAGGCTGACACCCTCGAGCACCTTCTCCGAGGCCACCTTGCTGGCGAGATCGGCGTAGGCGGCGGCCAGCTGCTCGTGTTCCTGACGGAACTCGTTGTAGACCTCGCCGTTGGTCACGTCCGGCAGCATGTAGAGCATGCCGACGTTATGCGGCACATCGGCAAGCGTGCGTACGTCGACGAGAACCAGCAGATAAAGGGCGGTCTCATAATCGAGCGGCGGCACCTGGTTGAGGATCTTGTCGACCTTGTCCGTGGTCGGACGAACCGACTTACGGAGCAGCTCGACGAGGATCTCGTCCTTGCCGGCGAAGTGGTAGTAGAGAGAGGCCTGACGGATGCCGACCTGGTCGGCGATCTCGCGCGTGGACGTCGCCGCGAAGCCCTGGGAGACGAAGAGTCGCGCAGCGGCATCGAGGATCTGTTCACGGGGTGAGGCGGTACCCGAATCGGGCACATGCCTGGGGCGGCCGGGCCGAGAACGCCTAGTTGTCATGTACGCCATCTAAGCGGCCTCCCGACTTTCGGGGAAGATTCGAAAGAGTCTTGTTCCCCTAAAGAACAGAGTCGAAAGTCCCACAGGAGGGTTGAATTCCCTGTCAACAAAGTGTATGGCAGAAAGAACCGATAAGCGCGGCACAGCATCCTCCCGGGGCGATAATGCTGGCGGATTCTGCCCAGTGTGACGCGGGATCAGGCCCCTGAACAGAGTCGTGTGCCACCTGGAGGAATGACCCCGGTCCCGTAACCGATATCCACGCGGAACGTTAAAGGCCCTGCTCAGACCGGTAACGGCGCCAACCACCATGCCCCGAGATATCAGCAGCCTTTTCGACGGCAAAAGGCTCGACGAGAAATCCCGAAACCGAGGAGCCGTCCTCCAACGTCACCTTTCCGATGACCATCGGAGCAGGTACGCCACCCACGAACGTCCCGAAGCCCGCGGCCGGGACGCGCCAGAGCTCGCCCTCGATCCGCACGCCGGTTTCGGGTCCACTCACCCGGACGAGTCCGGGCTTGGGCGGCACCGTCTCCAGCGCGAACAGCCGGTAGTCGGCCGAGGTCGACACCGGGCGCAGCAGCGTCGCTCCTGCCTCGACCAACTGGTGGTTGAGCGGCTGACCCGACAGATGCGCGCCGACCACGAACAGATCGACACAGGGACTGAGCAGGGTGTGGCCGAGCTCGGCCACGGTGCGGTCGCTTCCGGCCGCCCCGGTCAGCATCACGCCGAAGGGCAGCCCGCCGACCTGGCCGGCCGGGACCGCGAGCGACGCCATGTCGAGCAGGTTCGCGAAGTTCGTGTAGCGGCCCAGGCGGGCATTCGCGCCGACCGGATCCGCGGCCACCTCGGCCAGAGTCGGATGCCACGTCGTCGTCGGCGTCAGCAACGCCGAGCAGCCCGCGAGGGCCTCCTTCCCCGCCGCTCCCAGGCGCGCCAGGTGGGCCACGTCGCGCGCCCAGTCGGCCGCGCTGGCCGATGCCCCGGCGAGCACGATCGCGGCGACGGTCGGGTCCAGGTCGGTCCCGATGAGGTCTCGGTTGGCTTCGAGGTGGGAGCCCACCGCGGCGTACCTCTCGGCGACGAAGGCGCCGTCGTAGAGCAGCCTGGAGGCCTCGAGCAACGGCGAGATGTCGGTCTCGACGATCTCGATCCCGGCGGCGGCCAGCCGCGCGGCCACGGCCCGGAAGGCGGCGGCCCACCCCGGAGCGAGCCCGTCGAGATGCTCGCCGGTCGGCACCGCCACCCTCGGCGCGGGCGGCAGCCCGGCGTCCGCCGGCAACGTACGCGACAACGGGTCCGACGGGTCGGGACCGGCCATCAGCTCGGCGGCGGCCCGAGCAGACCCGAGATCCCGGGCGAAGACGGTGACGCAGTCGAGCGTGTAGCAGGCAGGCACGACACCGGTGACCGGCACCAGCCCGCGCGACGGCTTCACCCCGACGATGCCGTTGAGCGCCGCCGGTACGCGACCGGAGCCCGCGGTGTCGGTCCCCAGCGCGAGGTCGACCAGGCCGAGGGCGACCGCGACGGCCGAGCCCGAGGAGGATCCGCCCGAGATCCTGCTCGGGTCCCAGGCGTTGCGGACCGCTCCGTACGGGCTGCGGGTGCCGACCAGCCCGGTCGCGAACTGGTCCAGGTTGGTCTTCCCCACGACCAGCGCTCCGGCCGCCCGCAGCCGGGCGACGGCGGTGGCGTCAGCAGTAGGCGGGTAGGCGAACGAGGGCGCTCCGGCGGTCGTCGGCAGGCCGCGGACGTCGATGTTGTCCTTGACCGCCAGCAGGCGCCCGGCCAGCGGCAGGACCTCACCGCCGGCCACCTTCGCGTCGATCGCGGCCGCCTCCTCGAGCAGGTCGGCACGCGTACGCAGCGAGATCCAGATCTCCGGGCGATCCGACGCCTCGATGCGGTCGAGGGCCTCGGTGGCGCGCGCGACCGCACCGCCTGGAAGTGAGTGGATCAAGAGCCGAGCCCGTCGAGGGGACGAACCGCGGCGATGACCTGTCCCGGGACGATCTGCTCGCCCGGCTTCACGTAGACCTCGACCACCTCGCCGGCGACCGGAACCGGGACGCTCGCCTCCATCTTCATCGCCTCGACGACCATCAGAGGAGCGTCCTGGGCCAACCGCGCGCCGCTGCTCGCGACGACCTTCCAGACGGTCGAGGTGAACGGCGCGGTCACCTGCACGCACCCCTCCGGCACCTCGATCTCCGACGGTTCGCCCCGCGCGTCGATGCGGTCGCAGATGTCGAACTCCCCCGCGGCCATCCAGCGCTCGCGCTCCTCCTCGAACGCGGCGGACTGCTGGTCACGGAAACCTGCGATCGAGTCAGCGTTGGCGGTCAGGAAGCGGTCGTACTCCTTGATCGAGAAGGTGCCCTCCTCGGTCTCGAACTCGCCACGCCCCGCGTCGACCTCCGCCCGCAGTTCCAGGAGCTCCTCTGCGGAGACCGGGTACCACTCGAGCCGGTCGAAGAACCGCAGCGCCCACGGGTCGTCGTGGAAGAGCCCACCCGGGCTGGTCGACCTCCGGAAGCGGTTGAAGACCTGCGTCGTCCGTCCGACGAGCTGATATCCGCCCGGCCCCTCCATCCCGTAGATGCACATGTACGCGCCGCCGATGCCGACGGAGTTCTCCGCCGTCCAGGTGCGTGCCGGGTTGTACTTCGTCGTCACCAGCCGGTGCCGCGGGTCCAGCGGCGTCGCGACCGGCGCGCCCAGATAGACGTCGCCCAGTCCGAGCACCAGGTACGTCGCGTCGAAGACGGTCCGATGGACCTCCGCGACCGAGGCGAGCCCGTTGATCCGGCGGATGAACTCGATGTTCCACGGCGCCCACGGGGCGTCGTCGCGTACGCCGGCGGTGTAGCGCTCGATCGCCTCGCGGGTCGCCGGGTCGTCCCAGGAGAGCGGCAGCCGCACCCGCCGCGAGGGCACGGTCAGCTCGGAGGTGGCCGGGAGGTCCTCCTCCAGCTCGCGCAGCAGCCCCGCGACCTGGCCAGCCCGCAGGAGCGAGGAGTCGGTGTGCACCTGCAGCGACCGGATCCCCGGAGTGACGTCGATGATGCCGGCGGGAGCGTGCTCGGCCAGGGCCGACTGCAGCGCGTGCACCCGCATCCGAAGACCCAGGTCGAGCGTCATCGGCCCGTACTCGACCAGCAGGGAGTTGTCCCCGCTGCGCCGGTAGGTGACCTCCGGCCGCGCCGACGTCTCGGGCAGCCTGCCCAGGACACCGTCGTCGCCGTCGCCACCCGCGCCGCCGACCACCGTCAGGGACGCGCGGTGGTTGACCAGGCCGGCGGCCTTGCCCTCCCGCACCGGCACGAACCGCACCGTGTCACCGGGCCGCAGCTGCCCGATCTTCCACAGCTCGCCGCTGGCGACCACCGCCGGGCAGACGAAGCCGCCGAGCGACGGCCCGTCCGGGCCGAGGATGATCGGGGTGTCGCCGGTGAAGTCGAGCGACCCCACCGTGTAGGGGGTGTCGTGGATGTTCGAGGGATGCAGCCCGGCCTCGCCGCCGTCGGCACGTGCCCAGGTCGGCTTCGGCCCGATCAGGCGTACGCCGGTGCGAGCCGAGTTGTGGTGCACCCGGTAGCTCGCCGAGTAGAGCTGGTCCAGGTCCGAGCGCTTGAAGAACTCCGGGGCGCCGTGCGGGCCCTCGGTGACACCGATCTCCCAGCTGTTGGTCAGCGCCGGCCGCCGCGACTCGGGGGTCGCCGCGGGCTGTGCCTGCGGGTCGACCGCGGTTCCGGGGCGGAGCACGTCACCGCGCTGGAGAGTACGTCCGGCGTGCCCGCCGAACCCGCCGAGCGTGAACGTCGAGGCGCTGCCGAGATAGTCGGGCACGTCCAGGCCACCTCGGACCGCGATGTAGGTCCGCAGTCCCGGTCCGTCGGTACGACCCAGCGTCAGCGTCGCCCCCGCGGGGAGCTCGATCGGCTCCCACTGCGGGACAGGGGCGCCGTCGACGCTGACCGGCATGGGGGCCCCGGTCACACAGACGACGGCGGGATCGGAGAAGACCAGCGTCGGCCCGCCGGCCGTCGTCCGGCCCGTTGCGAGCGGCACCGTGACCTCGAGGCCCGGGGCACCCCTGTGGTTGCCGACGGCCAGATTGGCCTCGGCGAAGGAGACGGGGTCGAACGGACCCGACGGAGGTACGCCGACCTGCCAGTAGCCCACCCGGCCGGGAAGGTCCTGGATGGTCGTGAGCACGCCCGGGTCGAGCACGTCGATCCGCGGATCGGGGTCCCCACCGCGGCCATCCTTGGCACGTTCGGCCAAGGTCGAGGTCGAGTGCGTGGCCGAGCGGAGCTCGGCGTACGTCGTCATCGCGCGCAGCGCGGAGACGTTGGTGACGATCCCGTCGACCTGGGTCTGGGAGAGCGCGTCGCCCAGCCTGTCCAGCGCCTCGTCGCGGGTCGCGCCGGTGGCGATCACCTTGGCGAGCAGCGGGTCGTAATGGGGCGAGACCTCGAGCCCGGTCTCGATCCAGGAGTCCACCCGGACGCCAGGAGCTTCGGTCGGGAGGACCGCCCGCGTGACCAGGCCCGACGACGGCATCGAGTCCTTGGCCGGGTCCTCGGCGTAGACGCGTGCCTCGACGGCGTACGCCTTGGGTGCGGGGCACTTGCGGAAGAGCTCGTCGGGCAGGGCGGTGACGCCGTCGCGGGCGAGGCGCAGCATGAGCTCGACGATGTCGATGCCCATCACCTGCTCGGTGACCGCGTGCTCGACCTGGAGGCGGGTGTTCATCTCCAGGAAAGAGATCAGCTCGCGGCCCGGGTCGTAGACGAACTCCACGGTCCCGGCCGAGCGGTAGGAGACCGACTTGGCGAGCTGTCTCGCGGAGTCGTGCAGGACGGTCCGTACGTGCTCGGGCAGCGCCGGCGCGGGCGCCTCCTCGATCACCTTCTGGTTGCGGCGCTGCAGCGAGCAGTCACGGTCGCCGAGCACGGCGACCTGACCCTCACCGTCGCCGAAGACCTGCACCTCGACATGGCGGGCGGGCCGCACCAGGTGCTCCAGGAACACCCCGGCGGTGCCGAAGCTGGTCTGGGCGAGCCGGGCGACCCGCTCGAACGCGACCCGGACGTCCTCCTCCGAGCTGCACGCGGTCATCCCGATGCCGCCACCGCCGCCGGTCGCCTTGACCATCACCGGCAGCCCGATCCGGGCAGCCTCCTCGGCCGCCTCGTCCGGCCCGGAGAGCAACCCCGTGCCGGCCAGCATCGGCACCCCGGCGTTCTCCGCGAGCCGGCGGGCCGAGTGCTTCTCGCCGAACGCGCTGATCTGATCGGGCGTCGGGCCGACGAACCGAAGCCCCGCCGCCTCCACCTCACGGGCGAAGGCCGCGCTCTCGGAGAGGAAGCCGTAGCCGGGATGGAGCAGCCCCGCGCCGGTGCGCAGGGCTGCTGCGATGATCAGGTCGCCACGGAGGTAGGAGTCCCGTGCGGGCGCGGAGCCCAGACAGACGGCCTCGTCGGCCTCCCGCACATGTGGTGCCGCTCGGTCGGCCTCGGAGAAGACCGCGACCGTACGCATCCCGAGCTCGCGCGCGGTGCGCATCACCCGGCGGGCGATCTCCCCTCGGTTGGCGACCAGGACGGTGTCGTAGGACAGTCCGGTTTCGGAGCCAGAGGTCATGCGTGGGCCTCGTAATCGACATCCGGCTCGGACACGATCATCCGCAGGGGCGTCGGGTTGAAGTCGTTGCAGGGGTTGTTCATCTGCGGGCAGTTCGAAATCAGCACGAGCGTGTCGATCTCCGCGCGCAGCGCGACCCGCTTCCCGGGTGCCGACATGCCGTCGACGATGCCGAGGGCACCGTCCTCCTCGACGGGCACGTTCATGAACCAGTTGATGTTGGAGACGATGTCGCGCATGCCGAGCCCGTGCTTGGCACCCTCGGTCAGGAAGTTCTCCCGGCAGCCGTGGTGATACATCACGTGGTGGCCGTAGCGCAGCGTGTTGGACTCGCGCGAGCAGGCGCCGCCGATGGTGTCCTGGCGGTCGATCTCGTTCTCGACGACGGTCATCAGGGCACGACCGAGGTTGCTACGCAGCACGGTCCCGGTGCGGATGTAGGCGTTGTCCTGCCACGCGAGCGTGTCCGGAGCGCTGTAGCGCTCGTCGGTGTGGTGCGCGTTGTAGAGCAGGCAGTCACCCGACTGGTTGCCGCCGACATCGACGATCGTCAACACCTGCCCGGCACGTACGACACCCGACCACGAGGCCCGCGGAGCCACCTGCTCATCCAGCACGACGGCACCCGGCACCAGCGGGTCACCCCACTCCAGGTGAGTGTCGTCGTCGGCGTACGACGCCCCGACCGGGACGCTGGAGACCAGCTGCCCGTCGGGCGTCAGATAGGTGGTCACAGGGACGGGAATGGTCGTCACAGGCCTCATCACCGGGTTGTCGATCGTGGTAGTCACAGGCCCCGAGCCTCCGCATAGTCGAGTGTGTTCAGATACGCCCGCCGAACCTCGGGAGAGGCGTCGAAACGCTCGTCCGCCGAGGTGGTGGGGGTTGATTCCGGCGTACGCCAGGCGTGCACGCGCAGCGGCCCGACGACGTACTCCGGACGGGGGTCGCGCGGGTGCGGGACGTTGGCGATCAGCACGAGCAGGGGCAGCTCGGCCACAAGCTCGACCGACGTCCCGGCACCTGAGGAGCCGATCCAGTCGAAGCTCCCGTCCGAGGCGACCCGGACTCCTTGGAAGAACGAGACCGAAGGAGGTACGTCGGCAGGTCCGAGCCCGTGCTTGGCGGCCGCCTTCACGAAGAGATCGCGGCCGGCGGGTGCGGGCCCCTCGGGCAGCGCGGTGCCGTAACGCAGCGCGTTCCAGGCGGCGGTGCTCGTGCCGCAGAACGCGTCGTGCCGGCCCGAGGTGTCGGCGAGGATCGTGGCGAGCACCCGGCCGTCACCGGAGAGCAGCGGGTGGCCGGCCCCGAGGTAGGCCTGCCACGGGATCTTCTGGGTGTCGGCGACGTTGAGCCGCTCGGTCGGTTCGAGCGCGTTGTAGACGAGGGTGTGGGCGCAGGCTTCACCGGTCGGGTCCTCGAGCCGGAACCGTGTGCCGCGGGCGAGGACCTTGTGGGTGTAGCTCCCCGGAGCGACCGTCTCGGCCCACGTCAGGGTGTCCGGGTCGACGTCGTCCGGACAGTACGGGCTCGACGAAGCCGGTAGGTACGGCATCCAGTCGCTGACCTGCCCCCCTTGCGCGCGAGCATCTGCCCGTGCGTTCAGCACCGTGTCTGTGCTGTGGTCTGCAGCTAGCGCCACCCGGGTCCTCCTTGAAGCATGATTAACCTGTCGACTGACAGGTAAGCATGTAGGTCAAGGGCGTCGGGGGCAAACCAAGACTGTTGGAAACCTGAGTCCGAAATGTGGGGTCGGAGTCGGAGAAATTCTTCCCTGTCGGTCGATCGATTCTTACCGTTTTCGGTCGGAACTCGCTAGGGGGGAAGGACCATTTGCTGCCGATTTCCCGCGTGCGGTGCCGCCTGATGGAGCGATCCGCCCTCAGGCATGGCCAGCCGGACGGACGAATAATCTGTCAAAAGACAGGTAACAGGTTTGGTGTGATATCGGACACCGTTCAGATGGCGGTCCGGCACCGTGCCGAGGAGCGGACCGAATGGTCAGCGGATCCCTGATTCGGCTGACATCGACCCTCAGGAGTGGGACCCTGACCCACACCGGGCAGTCGTCTCGAGACGCCAGTGGGTCGATGACCGGCCTCGGTCGGAGATCAGCGGGATGATCTCTTCGAACCCCACGGCACCACATTGCCGGAGACGAACGTCCGCGATTCGGACCCTTCGCGTGGCACCGGGATCCCGATCATGCCGACGAGCTCGCCGAGGTCGCTGATCGTCGGCCCGTTCCACTCGGGATCGAGGTCCGAGGCGATCTCATCTCGACAAGCTCGATACACCGCCTCGCCCGCCTCTTCGAGCGCCCTGGCCCGGAACCGTACGGCCCTCATCCCGACCGCCTCGGCCCCGCTGAGCTCGTGTTCGGCGCCGTCACCGACGTAGACGCACTCGCCGGTCCGCACCTCCAGGGCCGCAGCGGCGACGAGGTAGGCACCCGAGTCCGGCTTGCGTACGCCGGTCTGGCAGGAGAACGAGACGGCGTCCACGTGATCCGCGAGCGGGCTCTGCGGCCAGATAGCGACCGTCTCCGCCCCGCAGTTGGCGACGACGCCGAGCTTGAACCCTCGTTTGCGCAGCGACTTGAGCGCAGGCAGGGCCCAGGTCGCGGCATGCAGGGAGAGCGAGAAGTTCAGCCTCCGCGTGATCGCGCTCTCCACCTGGGACTCGGTCGGCGACCCGCCGACCCGTCGGGCCAGGTAGCGCACGGTGTGGTGCACATCGGCCATCAGACCGCGTACGCGTTCGTCGAAGGTGTCCGCGACCGCGGCCGCGAATGCATCGGGGTCGACGCCGAGATCCGCGCCCATCCCCCTGGCCACCGCGTTGTGCTCGGCGGGATGGCCGCTCGGGACGAGCGTGTCGTGCAGGTCGAAGAGGACCGCGCGCACCTCGGCCTCGTCCATGAAGTCAGCCTAACCAGGATCGAATCTCGGATGACGGAATTCGCCGAACCGGCCGCGACCGCCCGGCTGGGACAGCGTCAGGCCCGTCGCCTAGACTGAAGTCGCGAAGGGGAGTAGTCCTCAACAGTCGCGTCGACACACTGGCCCCAGGGCCCGGCGCGATCGGCCACCAAGTGGCGGACGAGACCTTCGACCAAGCATCCGTATCTACATGACGGTGCTGGTCGAAGGACGATCAACCCCTCATGGGATTCCTCCGGCCGGCGCCGGAGAGGAACCCCGTGTACGCCTTCCTGCTCTCGACCGCGGTCATCTTCGTTGCCGAGCTCGGCGACAAGAGCCAGCTCATGGCGATGACCTTCGCCACCCGTTACCGCGCGCGAGACGTGATCATCGGGATCACCGCTGCCACCGCGATCGTCCATCTGGCCTCGGTCGCCATCGGCGCGCTCATCGGAGACGCCTTCGCCGAGCACCAGCACTACATCACCATCGTCGCGGGCATCGCCTTCCTGTTCTTCGCCGGATGGACGCTACGAGGCGACGAGCTGACCGAGGACGAGGCCAAGAAGGCTCGCAACAGCCGCGGCATGGCGATCATCGCCGTCGGGATCGCGTTCTTCCTGGCCGAGCTCGGCGACAAGACGATGCTCGCGACGATCACCCTGGCCACTCAGGAGGGCTGGCTCGGCACCTGGATCGGCTCCACCGTGGGGATGGTCGCCGCCGACGCGCTCGCCATCGGCGTCGGCGCGCTCCTGGGCCGCAAGCTCCCCGAGAACGTGATCAAGTACGGCGCCGCCGCGCTGTTCGCGATCTTCGGGATCATCCTCGTCATCGATGGTGCCCTACAGATGTGATCAGTCAGCTCTGAGCCATCACTGCTGGTCGAGCGACTCGACCCGGCGGTTCAGGTAGCGCTGCTCCGGCACGCTCTGGGTCAGCCGGGCTGCCAGGACGTAGTGCTCCCGAGCCGTCGCGACGTCGCCGGACTGCTCGAGCAGGTGCGCAAGCACGGCATGGGCGCGGTGGTGCCGCTGCATCGCCGGGTGCTCCAGCAGGTCGCGTACGATCTCGATCCCGTGCTCGGGGCCGAGACTCATCGCCACGGCGACGGCCCGGTTGAGCGTGACCGCCGGGGAGGGCGCGACCTGCGCGAGCATCCCGTAGAGCAGATTGATCTGGAGCCAGTCGGTGGCCTCGTACGACTCCGCCTCGGCATGGACCGCGGCGATCGCCGCCTGTAGCTGGTATCGGCCCACCGGCCCCTCGGGGAGTACGTCCTCCAGCAGCGCCACACCTTCGCGGATCAGCTCCTGGTCCCACTGCGAGCGGTCCTGGTCCTTGAGCGGGATCAGGTCGCCGAGGTGGTCGACGCGACCGCACGAGCGGGCCTGGGTCAGCAGCATGAGCGCGAGCAGGCCGGTGGCCTCGTCGTGCTCGGGGAGCACGTCGCGCACGATCCGGGTCAGCCGGATCGCCTCATCGGTGAGCTCGATGCCCTGCAGCTCCGGGCCGCTGGTGCGGGTGTGGCCCTCGTTGAAGATCAGGTGGCAGACGTCGAGCACGCAGGCGATCCGCTCGGGCAGCTCGTCGGGGGCCGGCGAGCAGAACTCCTCGTCCTTCAGCGTGGCCCGCGCCCGGCTGAGCCGCTGCCCCATCGTCGCCTCCGGAACCAGGTACGCAGCCGCGATCTCCGACGTCGTCAGACCGCCCACGCACCGCAGGGTGATCGCCACCTGCGAGGGGCGGCGCAGCGCGGGATGGGCGCACATCATCATCAGCCGCAGCGAGTCGTCGTAGGCCGAGCCGATCTCCACGGCCGCCGGGTCCGGGTCGTCGAGCCGACGGGCGATCCCGTCGGCGACCTCGCGCCGGGTCCGGGCCGAGTCCGCGCGCAGCTGGTCGATCAGGCGCCGATGAGCCACCCGGATCAGCCACGCCCGCGGGTCGGCCGGCAGGCCGTCGCACGGCCACTTCTGGCTGGCTGCGATCAACGCCTCCTGCGCGGCGTCCTCGCAGTCGGGGAGGTCCGGATGGACCCGCAGCAGGGCGCCGAGGACGTGGGCGGACTCCTGCCGCCACACGTCCTCGACTCCCGTGACCGTCATGTCAGTAGGTTGCCACCGGCCGCAACTCGACCGTTTCACCGGGGCCGCTGAAGCTGCGTACGACCTCTTCGGCTCGCTCCTGGGACTCCACGTCGATCAGGAAGAAGCCGGCCAGATGCTCCTTCGCCTCGGAGTAGGGGCCGTCGGTGGCGATCGGCTCGCCGGCCTCCCAGCGGTAGAGCTTGGCCGAGGCTGGATCCGCGAGCGCCTGCCCGCCGAGGAGCTCGCCGTTGGCCGAGAGCTCCTCCAGGATCCCCTCGAAGGCGGCGTTGAGCTTCTCCCTGGAGGCTTGCGGGAGCGACTGGAACTCGGGGATGAAGTCACCCGTCGGGTGACCCCACGGCTGCGGGTTGGAGTGGATCAGGATGACGTACTTCATGGCTCTTCCCTTTCGTCGGCGCCTTCCGTAGGCGTGCTTACGGGGATACGTCGGAGCCGAGTGGCGTAGTTCTACATCGTCCCAGAAGGCAGCCGCCGATGCGCGCGATACGGGTGAGGCTTCCGTGCCGCGGAGCGGGCTCCTGACGGAACACCCTGCAGCGGCCGTCGCCGATGTGGAAGGGTGACCGGTTGTGAATCCGGGAACGTTCGAGGCCATTGACGAACGTCTTGTCTCCACCCTCGACGACCTGCTCGAACAGCCGTCGCTGGAGCCCGGGATCGTCGTCAACGCGCTCTTCAACCGGCTGGTGACCGCGGTGCTGAGCGTGCCCGAGTCGGAGGCCGAGACCGTGCTGGCCGCACTGCCGCCGTCGCGTTCACCGGCCGTCTTCCGATCGGTCGCGTCCGCCGGCGAGCACGCGCTCGAGCGGGTCTGGGCCGACCGGATCGCGCACTCCCCCGACCCTGGCGCGGCGTTCGCCCGCTTCCCCTACCGCGAGAACTACCGGCTCCTCGTGGAGATGGAGCTGGAGGCCGTACGCCGCCAGGGCACCGTCCCACGGCACGTCCTGCTCCTCGGCTCGGGGCCGCTCCCGCTGACCGCGCTCTGTCTGGCCGATCAGGGCATCGCGGTGCACTGCGTCGACCACGACGCCGAGGCGATCCGGCTCTCCGCCGCCGCGTTCGGACGCCTGGGTGCCGTCGGCGTGACCTTCGAGCACGCCGAAGCCTCCGCCGCCACGCCACCGCATCCCGCGGACCTCGTGCTCCTCGCCGGCTTGGTCGGATCCGACGATGCCGCCAAGGCCGCGGTGCTCGACAAGGCGGTCACCGCGCTCGCCGCGGGCGGCCTGGTCCTGGCGCGGAGCGCCCGGGGACTGCGTACGCTGCTCTACCCGCAGGTCGGACCGCAGGCTCTGGCCGGCCTGGACGTGGTCGCCGAGGCCAACCCCGAGACCGACGCCCCGGGGACCGACGTGATCAACAGCGCGGTCCTCGCCCGGGCGAACTAGAGCGCGGGGTCGAGGACCTCGGCCTTGAGCTGTGCCGCCCGCTCGATCCGCTCCGCACCGGTCTCACCGAGGTTCCACGTCGGCAGGATGAACTCGTCGAACCCGGCCGCGACATAGCGGCCGATCAGGTCCTGCAGCTCGCCTGCCGAGCCGGTCTGCGTACGGGCGAAGCCCGGGTTCGCCCCGTCGAGGTCGAGCATGAGGTTGGTGGTCGTCTTGATCGTCCCGGGGTCGCGGCCCACCTGCTCGCACGCCTCCAGGAGCTTGGCCCGCACCGCGCCGGCGCTCTCGGGCGTGCCCCAGGTGTTCCACTCGTCGGCGAACCGAGCGACGACGCGCAGCATCCGCGGGCCCTTGGCGCCGACCAGGATCGGCAGCGGCGAGGACACCGGCTTCGGCTCGCACGGAGCATCGGTGAGCTGGAAGTGGGTCCCCTCGAAGGTCGTACGCGGCTTGTCGAGCAGCGACCTGGTGACCTCGATGGCCTCCTCGAACCGGTCGACCAGCACCTTCGCGCTCGGCAGGTCGATGCCGTACGCCTTGTGCTCGTTGATCTGCCAGCCGGCGCCCATGCCGAGCACGAACCGCCCGCCGGCGATGTGGTCGATCGTCGCGGACCGGTTCGCGAGCAGCGCCGGGTGGTGGATCGTCGTCGGGGAGACGAGGGGCCCGATGCGTACGTTCTCGGTGGTCGCGGCCAGCGCCGGCAGGACCCCCCAGACCTCGTGAAGCGGCCCGTCGTCGATGTCCTCGGAGCCGGTGTTGGGCATGTAGTGGTCGGCGAACCAGACGCCGTACCAACCGGCCTGGTCAGCCGCCTGCGCCTCGGCAAGGATGTCGGCAGTGGGAACGGCGGGACTGGGCCACAGCGAGATCTTCACGTCCCCAACCTACCCACCCGCAGAACACGGTTCCGAAAATATTCTTGGCAGCGTTGTCGATCCCGCGTAGACCTCGTTCGACCAAGGGGTGAACGGGCCGGCAAGACGGCCCGACCGACACAGGAGAAACCGAGATGCCGAAGTACATGCTGATCTGGCGCACCATCGACGAGGACAAGCAGAACGCCGCGATGTCCGCCATCCCCTTCGAGCAGATGCTCGAGAAGATGGGGAAGCTCAACGACGAGCTCATCAAGTCGGGCGTGCTGCTCGCGATGGAGGGGCTGGACCCGGAGGAGCACACCGTCGTGACCTACGCCGACGCCGAGGAGCCGGTGGTCACCGACGGTCCCTACGGCGAGACCAAGGAGCTCTTCGGGGGCTTCTACCTGATCTCGGTCGGCTCCAAGGAGGAGGCGGTCGAGTGGGCCAAGCGGATCGGCGGCTTTCCCGGGTCCGCCGTCGAGATCCGCCGGGTGCCGACGATCGACGAGTTTCCGCAGGACAACCCGTGGATCCAGAAGGAGCTCGACTGGCGGACCAAGACCGGGCAGCTCTGAGGGCCGAGAACCCCCCGAGGAGACACCGATGAGTGACGCGACGCGCGCCGTCGACGCGATCTGGCGTATCGAGTCCGCCCGCATCGTCGGCGCGCTCGCGCGCTACACCGGAGACTTCGCCCTCGCCGAGGACGCAGCCCAAGAGGCTCTCGCGGAGGCGCTGGTCTCCTGGCCCGAGCACGGTCAGCCCGCCAACCCGGTCGGCTGGCTGATGACCACGGCCAAGCGGCGGGCGATCGACACGATCCGCCGCGCCGGGGTCCAGCGCGAGAAGTACGAGGCGATCGCCCACGACCAGGACGAGGCGTACGCCGACGACCTGGACATCGAACGGATCGATGACGACGTCCTCGCGCTGATGTTCGTCTCCTGTCACCCGGTGCTGTCCAAGGAGGCCCGGGTGGCACTCACGCTCAGGGTCGTCGGCGGTCTGAGCAGCGAGGAGATCGCCCGGGCGTTCCTGGTGCCGGTGCCGACGATCCAGGCCCGGATCACCCGCGCGAAGAAGACGATCGCGGCCGCGAAGGTGCCTTTCGAGGTGCCTTCGCCCGACGAGCGCCGGCAGCGTCTGGCCGGCGTGCTCAACGTCCTCTACCTGATCTTCACCGAGGGCTCCACCGCCACGTCCGGCGAGGACCTGATCCGCACCGACCTCGCCCGCGAGGCACGCAGACTGACCCGGGTGCTGATCGGCGTACTGCCGGACGAGCCGGAGGCGTACGGACTGCTCGCGCTCATGGAACTGACCGCCTCCCGCTTCCCGGCGCGCACCGATGCCGCCGGCGACCCGGTCCTCCTCGAGGACCAGGACCGCACCAGATGGGACCAAGGCGCCGTACGCCGCGGGCTGGCCGCCCTCGAGCAGGCGACCCCACGGGGCCTCGGTCCCTATGGGCTCCAGGCCGCGATCGCCGCCACCCACGCAATCGCCGACTCGGTCGAGACCACCGACTGGGAGCGGATCATTGTTCTCTACGAGGCCCTGGGCCGCATCGCGCCCAACCCGATCGTCGACCTCAACCGGGCCGTGGCGGTCGCGATGGCCCACGGACCGCTGCGAGCCCTGGAGATCGTCGACCGGATCGCCGACCCGATCACAGGGAAGGGGCGGCTCGACCACACCCATCTCCTCCCGACCGTACGCGGAGAGCTGCTGCGCAGGCTGGGCCGAACCGTCGAAGCACGTAAGGAGCTGGAGCGCGCGGCAGGGATGTGCACGAACGACCGGGAACGTGCCGTCCTTGAGCAAAAGATCGCGGATCTTACCTAAAACGGGGTATACCTGTCCCCCATGTCACACGCAGCGAGGACAGAGACAGCCGAAGCCCCTCGATGGCGGATCCTGGGGCCCGGCCTCGTGGTGGCCGCCACCGGTGTCGGCGCTGCCGACCTGGTCGCCACCCTGATCGCAGGCAGCAAGTACGGCTACGCCCTGCTGTGGGCCGTCGTCGTCGGATGTGTCCTGAAGGTGGTCCTGGTCGAGGGTGCCGGGCGCTACAGCCTGGCGACCGGCGAGACGATCTTCCAGGGCTGGCGCCGTCTGGGCATCTGGACGACGATCTACTTCGGCCCCTACATCGTGATCTGGGGCTTCATCTACGGTGCCGCGGCGATGGCCGGCACCGGCCTGGCCCTGACCGCGCTGTTCTCGTTCGCGTCGGTGAAGGTCTGGGGCATCGTCTCGGGCCTGATCGGTCTCGCCATCGTGTGGGCCGGCCGCTATGGGCTCTTCGAGAAGTTCCTCGCGGTCCTGGTCGGCATCATGTTCGTCACCATGGTCGCCGCCGCGATCATCACGCTGCCCAACATCCCCGAGCTCCTCAAGGGCCTGGCCCCGACCATCCCGGAAGGCGCCCTGGTCAACGTGCTCTCCGTCGCCGGCGGCGTCGGCGGCACGATCACCCTGGCCGCCTACGGCTACTGGCTGCGGGAGAAGGGCTGGAGCACGCCGCAGTTCATGCGCGTGATGCGGATCGACAACACCACGGCGTACGTCGTGACCGGCATCTTTGTGGTCGCGACCCTCATCGTGGGTGCCGAGCTGCTCTACTCGGCCAGGATCGCCGTCGGCACCGGCGACCAGGGCATGCTCGACCTGTCCAACGTGCTCGCCGACCGCTACGGCGACTGGTTCGGCAAGCTCTTCCTGATCGGCTTCTGGGCTGCGGCGATGTCGTCTCTCGTCGGCGTCTGGAACGGCGTCAGCCTGATGTTCGCGGACTTCATGGGCACCATTCGCGGAAAGGCGGACGAGCCCGAGGCCAAGAGCGGCGGCATCTGGTACCGCTCCTACATCCTCTGGCTCACCTTCCCCCCGATGATCTGGCTCCTGCTCGCCGACGAGCCCACCTGGCTGATCCTCATCTACGGAGTCCTGGGCGCCTTCTTCATGCCGTTCCTGGCCGTCACCCTGCTCTGGCTCCTGAACACCAGGCACACCCCCGCGGAGTGGCGCAACAAGTGGGTCTCCAACATCGGCCTCATCATCTGCGCCCTCCTCTTCGCCTGGCTCGCCTTCGACCAGATCCGCACCTCCATCCAGGACCTGCTCCGCTGAGGTCCAGGCACCCGGCGGATCGGCGAGCGCCAGGCTCTACGCCTGCGCCTTGCCGATCCGCCAGTAGCCGACGAAGGTGACCCGCGCCTTGGGCACCCCGACCGAGACCAGATGGCGCCGTCCCTCGGCCGGGATCGTCCGCTCGCCGACGAGGTAGGCCGACAGCGTGGCTGGCTCTTCCGGGGTGAACGCCTTCACCTCGGCGATCGCCAGCGCCCCGGGCTGCGCGGCGGAATCGCCTCGAGGCAGCCACCGCAACTCGACGCCGTCGGGCCCGGAGACGTCCTGGACGTCGGCCATGTCCGGGATCTCGATGATCGCCAGGCCGCGCGCGTCGCGTGGCATGTCTCGGAGGATCCCGACGATCGCCGGGAGCGCCGACTCGTCCCCGACGAGCAGGTGGAACGAAGCGTCCGGAGCGAAGTCGAAGCCGGTGCCCTGGTCCATGAGTACGACCCGCTCCCCGGGCTGTGCGGTACGCGCCCACGGGCCGGCGATACCGAGATCTCCGTGCACGACGAAGTCGACGTCGATCTCACCGAGGTCGGGCCGGTGCTCGCGCACGGTGTAGTTGCGCAGCGGCGGCCGGTCGCCATGCCTCAGGTACTTCAGGTAGTCGATCGTCCCGAGCTTCTCCGGCACCGCATCGAAGTTGGTGGCCTCTCCGTTCGGTCGCGGCAGGAAGAGCCGGAACCACTGGTCGAAGCCGCGCTGCGGGAAGCTTCGCAGATCATCGCCTCCCAAGGTGAGCCGCACCATGTGCGGCGTGACCTGCTTGTTGTGCAGCACCTCGGCCGCGTACACGCCCTTCAGCTTGCGGCCGTCGTCGAATCCCATGCCAGCTCCATTTCCCTTTAAGTAAGGCTTACCTTACCTATACTCGCAAGCGCGCGTCAGTGCTTGGATGTGCCCATGGCGACCCTCTCCGAGCTCTTCCGCGACCACTTCGGCCACGAGGAGCACCTCTACGGCTGGCTGCTCGACCGATTCGCGGACGACCTCGATGCGAGTGGCCCCCTGGCTGAGATCTGTGGGGATCACCTCGACGCCTCCCGTGCCGATGCCGTCCAGCTGCGCCTCCTGGCCGCGCTGCACCGCATCGTGCTCCGTGGCGACGCTCCCGAGCTCGAGCGCTTCTATCCCAACCTCGGAGGCAATGACGCATACGTCACCGCCTGGCCGCTGTTCGAGAAGGTGATCGCCGCTCACGTCGACGAGCTCCGTGAAGGTCTGGAGGTGGCGCCCCAGACCAACGAGGTCGGCCGCTCCGCGTGCCTCCTCATCGGCATCTTCGAGGCCGTACGCCGCACCGGCCTGCACCGCATCCGGCTGCTCGAGCCGGGCGCGTCGGCCGGGCTCAACCTGCTCGTCGACCGCTACCACTTCCACGGCGAGGACTGGGCGTACGGCCCCACGGACAGCCCGCTTACGATCGATACGCAGAGCGCCGGGGTACGTCCGGTTCCGTTCGAGGTCGTCGCACGCCGTGGCTGCGACCTCGCCCCCGTCGATGTCTCCACCGCAGCCGGCCGCGAGTACCTGACCTCGTTCGTGTGGCCGCACCAGGTCGATCGTCACGCCCGCCTCGCCGGTGCTCTGCAGGCCGCGGCCGGCGATCCGCCCACCGTCGACGTCGGTTCGGCCGACACCTGGCTGAAGGAACAGCTCACCGAACCGAACGATGGCGATGTGCTCACGGTGGTCTGGCAGTCGATCACCGAGCAGTACTGGCCCGTCGAGGTACGCACCGGCGTACGCGCTGCCGTCGCCGAGGCCCGCGGTCGTCTGCCCATCGCCCACGTCAGCATGGAAGGCGTCCCGCCGGCGCAGACGGCCTCGGGCTGGGACATCAGCACCGACGGCCCCGCACTCAGCCTCGACGGAGACCTGCTCGCCCGCTCGAGCCACCACGGCCCACCGCTGATCCTCGCGTAGCCGCGGAGACCAAAGTCGGTTGACGCGTTTCGCGTCCAGGTAAAGGCTGTTCGGCATGCCCGCCGACGAGCTTTCCGGCTGGAGGCGCAACGCAGCGATCTTCCTCGCCGGCCAAACTGCCTCCCTGCTCGGCTCGATGCTGGTGATGTACGCCGTGATGTGGCACCTCACCATCGAGACCCGCTCCGGGTCCGTGCTGATGCTGAGCCTCGTCTTCGGGATGCTCCCGCAGGCGTTCATGTCCATCTTCGGCGGCGTCTGGGCCGACCGGCATCATCGCAAGTTCCTGATCATGGGCTCCGACGCCACGATCGCGGTCGCCACCCTGATCCTGGCCGGCCTGATGGTCAGCGGGATCGACGATCTCTGGATCATCTATCTCGCCCTGGCCATCCGCTCGGTCTTCGCCGGCATCCAGATGCCTGCGGTCACCGCGATGATCCCGCAGATCGTGCCCGAATCCCAGCTGCTCCGGATCAACGGAGCCTTCCAGACCATTCAGTCCGCGATGACGCTCCTCGCCCCGGCCCTCGCCGCGGTGATCTACGCCAGCATGGACATCGTCGCCGTCTTCTTCATCGACGCAGTCACGGCCCTGATCGGCGTCGGCCTGCTAGCTCTCGTTCCGGTCGCCCGTCTCGTACGCCCCGACCAGGGAAAGGTCTCCTACTTCGGCGACCTCCGCGCCGGCCTGAAGTACGTCTCCACCCACGCGCACGTACGTTGGATCCTCGTCCTGTTCACGCTGGTCATGGTGATGGTCGGAGCACCTTCCTACCTCACGCCGCTCATGGTCACTCGCACCTTCGGCGACGAGGTCTGGAAGCTCACCGCGAACGAGCTGTTCTGGGGCTTCGGCATGCTGGCCGGCGGCGCCGCGATGGCCGCGTTCGGGCCCAAGATCGTTCACCGCATGCGGTTGATGGTCGGCTCTGTCGTCCTCATTGGACTGTTCGTCGTCGGCCTCGGCGTCTCCACGAACATGTGGGTCTTCTTCGTCTTCGGCCTGCTGATCGGGGTGTCCTTCTCGGCTCTGAGCGCACCCGCGTTCACGATCCTCCAGGAGCGCGTCGAACCGGAGATGCAGGGCCGCGTCTTCGGCATCGTCGGGATCGTCATGTCCGTTGCCATGCCACTCTCCATGGTGGTCTTCGGCCCGCTCGCAGATCAGTTCTCGGTCGAGTCCCTGCTCGTGCTGGCCGGCGTGCTGCTCTTCCTCATGGTCGCCGGCATCCTCGCCATCCCTGGCGCTCGCCGGTCACTGGCTGAGGTCGACGTCCCTAAGGAAGAGCCCATCGATCCTGATGCCTCGGTCACGCCGGACGAGGAAGCCTCACAGGGCACCTAATGCGATGTATCGAGCTTGTCGAGATGACAGTTGCCCGGCACCTCGAGGGCACCGGGCAACTGGAGAAGCTCTGGATCAGCGGCTGGTGACCAGCTTGATGGCCACGCCGAGACCCACGGCAACGACGGCGGCGATGAGCAGCTTCTTGACCATGGGAACTCCTTGTTCGAGGTGTTGTTGGTACGGACTGCAACTATGACATTGGACCTCGCACCGCTGCCCACGTCAACCGGGCGTGGCGCGAAGAGACCCTCATAATGTTCGCAAATGGCTACAAATAGCAGCAGGGCCACCTCCGAAGAGGTGGCCCTGCGCAAAGATATGTCCGGCGGCGTCCTACTCTCCCACAGCCTCTCGGTTGCAGTACCATCGGCGCTGAAGGGCTTGACTTCCGGGTTCGGGATGGGACCGGGTATTTCCCCTTCGCTATGGCCGCCGTAACTCTAGAGATCACCACTCGGGTGACCAAACCTGTGTTACAACAGTTGGTTGTGGACGCGAGACTTGACGGTCTTCGTTTGTTGTTTTTGTTGAGGGTTTATGAAAGATAAGCCCTCGGCCTATTAGTACCGGTCGGCTGGGCATCACTGCTGTACACCTCCGGCCTATCAACCCCATAGTCTGTAGGGGGCCTTAACCCATAAAGGGTGGGAAACCTCATCTTGAAACGTGCTTCCCGCTTAGATGCGTTCAGCGGTTATCACTTCCGAACGTAGCCAACCAGCCATGCACCTGGCGGTACAACTGGCACACCAGAGGTTCGTCCATCCCGGTCCTCTCGTACTAGGGACAGCCTTTCTCAAGTTTCCTACGCGCGCGGCGGATAGGGACCGAACTGTCTCACGACGTTCTAAACCCAGCTCGCGTGCCGCTTTAATGGGCGAACAGCCCAACCCTTGGGACCTACTCCAGCCCCAGGATGCGACGAGCCGACATCGAGGTGCCAAACCATCCCGTCGATATGGACTCTTGGGGAAGATCAGCCTGTTATCCCCGGGGTACCTTTTATCCGTTGAGTGACCACGCTTCCACATGCCGTGGCCAGATCACTAGTTCCGACTTTCGTCCCTGCTCGACATGTCTGTCTCACAGTCAAGCTCCCTTGTGCACTTACACTCGCCACCTGATTGCCAACCAGGCTGAGGGAACCTTTGAGCGCCTCCGTTACATTTTAGGAGGCAACCGCCCCAGTTAAACTACCCATCAGGCACTGTCCCTGAACCAGATCATGGTCCGAAGTTAGACATCTAGTACGACCAGAGTGGTATTTCAACGTTGACTCCACACACACTGGCGTGTGCGCTTCACAGTCTCCCACCTATCCTACACAAGCCGAACCAAACACCAATACCAAACTATAGTAAAGGTCCCGGGGTCTTTCCGTCCTGCCGCGCGTAACGAGCATCTTTACTCGTAGTGCAATTTCGCCGAGTCCACGGTTGAGACAGCGCCCAAGTCGTTACTCCATTCGTGCAGGTCGGAACTTACCCGACAAGGAATTTCGCTACCTTAGGATGGTTATAGTTACCACCGCCGTTTACTGGGGCTTAAATTCTGAGCTTCGCCGTGAGGCTAACCCGTCCTCTTAACCTTCCAGCACCGGGCAGGAGTCAGTCCGTATACATCGTCTTACAACTTCGCACGGACCTGTGTTTTTAGTAAACAGTCGCTTGGGCCTGGTCTCTGCGGCCCTTCACGCTTCCCCCAGCTAGTGGGTTCACGATCCGGGCCCCCCTTCTCCCGAAGTTACGGGGGCATTTTGCCGAGTTCCTTAACCATGGTTCGCTCGATCGCCTCGGTATTCTCTACCTGATCACCTGAGTCGGTTTGGGGTACGGGCGGCTCATGACTCGCTAGAGGTTTTTCTCGACAGCATAGGATCATCGACTTCGCCTAACGGCTCCCCATCACATCTCAGACATATAGAGCCCGGATTTGCCTAGACTCAGTCCTACCTGCTTGGCCGGCGACAACCATCGCGCCGGTTCGACTACCTTCCTGCGTCACCCCATCACTTGACTACTACACACTTGGGTCCCATGTTCCACACACGCGCCTCACCCCGAAGGGATCGGTCACGCATGCTTCAGATGGTTAGCATCATGCGCCTCATCATGGGCGTCATTTCGCCGGTACGGGAATATCAACCCGTTGTCCATCGACTACGCCTGTCGGCCTCGCCTTAGGTCCCGACTTACCCAGGGCAGATTAGCTTGACCCTGGAACCCTTGATCAATCGGCGGATGTGTTTCTCACACATCATTCGCTACTCATGCCTGCATTCTCACTCGCGTAACCTCCACCGCTGGATCACTCCGCTGCTTCACTGGTTACACGACGCTCCCCTACCCACCCCGGAAAACCGGAGTGCCATAGCTTCGGCGGATAACTTGAGCCCCGCTACATTGTCGGCGCGGAATCACTTGACCAGTGAGCTATTACGCACTCTTTCAAGGGTGGCTGCTTCCAAGCCAACCTCCTGGTTGTCACTGCGACTCCACATCCTTTTCCACTTAGTTATCGCTTAGGGGCCTTAGCTGATGGTCTGGGCTGTTTCCCTCTCGACAATGGAGCTTATCCCCCACTGTCTCACTGCTGCGCTCTCACTTACCGGCATTCGGAGTTTGGCTAACGTCAGTAACCTGGTCGGGCCCATCGGCTATCCAGTGCTCTACCTCCGGCAAGAAACACGCAACGCTGCACCTAAATGCATTTCGGGGAGAACCAGCTATCACGAAGTTTGATTGGCCTTTCACCCCTAACCACAGGTCATCCCCTCCATTTTCAACTGAAGTGGGTTCGGTCCTCCACGCCGTCTTACCGGCGCTTCAACCTGCCCATGGCTAGATCACTTCGCTTCGGGTCTAGAGCGCGCGACTCAATCGCCCTATTAGGACTCGCTTTCGCTACGGCTTCCCCACACGGGTTAACCTTGCCACACACCGCTAACTCGCAGGCTCATTCTTCAAAAGGCACGCCATCACCCCCACTGCCAAAAGGCCGGCCGGGCTCTGACGGATTGTAGGCACACGGTTTCAGGTACTATTTCACTCCCCGCCAGGGGTACTTTTCACCTTTCCCTCACGGTACTGGTCCGCTATCGGTCATCAAGAAGTATTTAGGCTTAGCGGGTGGTCCCGCCAGATTCACACGACATTCCACGAGTGCCGTCCTACTTGGGAAGTACATCAACCCAGCCAAACACATACGATTACGGGGCTATCACCCGCTACGGCCCAGCTTCCCAACTGGTTCACCTTCATGCTTGGTTTCTTACTGAGCTCACCGCCGGCAGACGATGAAAGACATATCCCACAACCCCGACTACCCAACAACTGCCGTCTATCACAGGTAACCGGTTTGGCCTCATCCGATTTCGCTCGCCACTACTCTCGGAATCACTATTGTTTTCTCTTCCTACGGGTACTGAGATGTTTCACTTCCCCGCGTTCCCTCCACACGCCCTATAGATTCAGGCGCGGGTAACACGACATGACTCGTGCTGGGTTTCCCCATTCGGACACCCCCGGATCAACGCTCGGTTGCCAACTCCCCAGGGCTTATCGCAGGCTCCAACGTCCTTCTTCGGCTCTTGATGCCAAGGCATCCACCATGTGCCCTTCATAGCTTATCTCTCACAAACACTCAACAAAAACAACAAACCAACAACCACACACATGCATCACACACAACGTGCAATCCAACGTGCGATCATCGAGCTTGTCTGCGCTACGAAGACCACGCACACACCAACACCCCAGTCCAAAGACAGAATCATCAAAGGCTGAAGCGCCTACAAGGTGTGTGCATTCTTATTAAACAAGATGCTCGCGTCCACTATCCAACTATCAACTCCAACGCTTACTCAGCGCCGGCCAGCCCGCACAACCCCATCCGGTGCTCATAGCGAGCACCTTCAGGCGAAGGGGGCACAGAGACAACCACTCAACATCTGCGTTCAAGCAGACCCGTGTGATTCCTCAGGGCCCAACAGTGTGTCAAGACCAACCATCACTACCAGCCATCAGGTTCCACGCCCACACCGAGGTGTGAACAGTACTGAGATGACCAGCCGTATCCGACTGATCGTTCATCGACGATTCCACTAGCGAGTAGCACCATCACCACACAACCGAATGTTGTGTGAATTCATGGCCACTTACTCCTTAGAAAGGAGGTGATCCAGCCGCACCTTCCGGTACGGCTACCTTGTTACGACTTCGTCCCAATCGCCAGCCCCACCTTCGACAGCTCCCTCTCTTACGAGTTGGGCCACTGGCTTCGGGTGTTGCCGACTTTCGTGACGTGACGGGCGGTGTGTACAAGGCCCGGGAACGTATTCACCGCAGCGTTGCTGATCTGCGATTACTAGCGACTCCGACTTCATGGGGTCGAGTTGCAGACCCCAATCCGAACTGAGACCGGCTTTTTGGGATTCGCTCACCCTCACGGGATCGCAGCCCTTTGTACCGGCCATTGTAGCATGCGTGAAGCCCTGGACATAAGGGGCATGATGACTTGACGTCATCCCCACCTTCCTCCGAGTTGACCCCGGCAGTCTCCTATGAGTCCCCAACCGAATTGCTGGCAACATAGGACGAGGGTTGCGCTCGTTGCGGGACTTAACCCAACATCTCACGACACGAGCTGACGACAGCCATGCACCACCTGTACACCGACTAAAAGGGGCCGTATCTCTACGGCTTTCCGGTGTATGTCAAACCCAGGTAAGGTTCTTCGCGTTGCATCGAATTAATCCGCATGCTCCGCCGCTTGTGCGGGCCCCCGTCAATTCCTTTGAGTTTTAGCCTTGCGGCCGTACTCCCCAGGCGGGGCGCTTAATGCGTTAGCTGCGGCACGGAACACGTGGAATGTGTCCCACACCTAGCGCCCAACGTTTACGGTGTGGACTACCAGGGTATCTAATCCTGTTCGCTCCCCACACTTTCGCTCCTCAGCGTCAGGATACTCCCAGAGAACCGCCTTCGCCACCGGTGTTCCTCCTGATATCTGCGCATTTCACCGCTACACCAGGAATTCCATTCTCCCCTGAGTACCTCTAGTCTGCCCGTATCGAAAGCAGGCCAGGTGTTAAGCACCTGGTTTTCACTCCCGACGCGACAGACCGCCTACGAGCCCTTTACGCCCAATAATTCCGGACAACGCTCGGACCCTACGTATTACCGCGGCTGCTGGCACGTAGTTGGCCGGTCCTTCTTCTGCACATACCGTCACTTTCGCTTCGTCTGTGCTGAAAGAGGTTTACAACCCGAAGGCCGTCATCCCTCACGCGGCGTTGCTGGATCAGGCTTCCGCCCATTGTCCAATATTCCCCACTGCTGCCTCCCGTAGGAGTCTGGGCCGTGTCTCAGTCCCAGTGTGGCCGGTCACCCTCTCAGGCCGGCTACCCGTCGAAGCCTTGGTGAGCCATTACCTCACCAACAAGCTGATAGGCCGCGAGCACATCCCAGGCCGAAAAACTTTCCACAACCAGATCATGCAATCGGTTGTCGTATCCGGTATTAATCACCGTTTCCGGTGGCTATCCCAGAGCCTGGGGCAGATTACTCACGTGTTACTCACCCGTTCGCCGCTCGAGTACCCCGAAGGGCCTTTCCGCTCGACTTGCATGTGTTAAGCACGCCGCCAGCGTTCGTCCTGAGCCAGGATCAAACTCTCCGTTGAAAAACAACACCATGACCACCAAAGGCAGTCACGGAAAAAGAGATGCCCTGACAGGAGACACTGACATGTTCCAATCCCGAAAGACTGGATGTTTGCCAGAATCAATTGTCAAAGAAACCATCAACCAAACACCCCACTAAGG